>NZ_KV917368.1:4447069-5125669 GCF_002019605.1 Alkalihalobacterium alkalinitrilicum
CGAGATAGGCAGGCTGCGAAGCTAGCGCATCAGTACCGATGATTCGAGTAAATACAGGATCTTTCGTCAATTGATCCGCTGCATCATCTTCGGTATAACCCGCAATGATTTGATAAATCTTTTGACGAAGTAAGTTTTCATTCGAATGAACGTAGTAACGTCTGTTGTCTTTCAGGTTTAAAAACTGTGCCAATGTAGAAGAAAAACCTACCTTTTCATCGAATTCTCTAAAAAGGAATTCGCCAGTATCGGACGAGAGTTCTCCTCCGTCATTAGATAATTTAATTTAACGATTGAAATCTAGTGTTAATTGCGGTAAAGTAGCCATTATACTTTCTGGTGGTTATTAGTCGCATTTTAACCTTATCAGAAATGGGTTCTTTTTTCATTTTTCAAGTGAAAAACTATTTAACAAAAAACTTATTAGATAGGCATTAATGGCCAATTAATGATTTTCTATGAATAATTCAGGTCCTATTGTAACCATAAACAAAATTCTCCAAGTATTGTGATTTAATCTTGATCTCTTAAACAATCTCAATAAAGAATACAGTAATTTAAATGATGTAAATATATCGCCTTAACATACAATGTTAGTTTTACTAATTAATATGAATTTCATGTTTTGGTTATTGAGCAATGCTCCGATAGCAAAGTGAAAAGCAGCTGACATCAGTAGCTTCTTCCTGATCAAACGATTCCCGTTTGCGTAATACTGAAATGTTTATTTATCACACTTAATTTGTATTTGTTGCAACCATATTACCTCGTTACCTTAAATAGCGCAAAAGCCATTATTTTAAAAAAACTGAAGAAAATCAACTTACTTTACTTCAATTCAGTAATTGGAATATTGAAGAGTCCAATCATAAAAACAGTAATTATAAAACATAGAAACCATGTTAACTGCGGTCTAGTAAGATGAAGTCGTATAAAAACGAACATAAGAACCCAAATGAGTGCTGACCACCACATGTTCCAACCATTATGGTGGGTAGTTAATTCCACAAGCACATAGAATCCTTCTACTACTCCCCACAATAATGTCCATATTAATATATAACCTGCCTGCTTAATTAAACGTTTCTTGAAAGGGTAATGTGAGAGGTAAATTAAAATCAACGCAGGGAAATAGACAAACTTCATCCATAAATCAGTAAGCACATGATTAGGAAGAAATAATGTCTCATGGAAATACCACAATGAATTATTATATGTTAGGAGCGTAACAGCCAAGTTCAAGGCAATTGTAAAAAGTATGGTCGAGTAGTAATTCCTCCAATTCCTCCAATCGCTAAAACGCCATGCTACAAATATTGTTATAAAAGTAATAGTTATTGTGATATATCTTAAAAACTCCACGGTAGTCCCTCCAAAAAAATACAAGCATTTGTATTTTCTAATGTTTGATGTAATAGTAGAACCTCCTGACTAACGGAAAAATAAGGACATAAAATATAGCTGAATACCACAGTTTCCAGCCCGTATAGGTTAAATATCCGAAATATACTGTTGTCCATTCAAAAAAGGTAGAAAAAGCCGCCCAAAGTAGCCAATAGGGAATAAAACGAGAAAAACTTTTTGGCATAAAATTTAGGAAAGGAATCGTAAATAAAGGGGACATAAATAATTTCGTCGTAAACGCTTCTGGACTTACAACAGGCTCACCAGCAAATTTATATAGTTCCAAGACATACCCAAGATAAAAATCAACGACGATTTCAAGGTAAGACAGACTAATCCAAATGATAACCATATCTCGACGTTTTAAATGTTTGGGTATAAACCAATTAACTAGTAAAAGAACTCCCACAATAATTGTTGCATAGAACATAGCAACTTAACTCCTTCTTAATAAAACCTCACCTCTGTAATAGATATTCTTTACTAATATCTAGAAATTATGTATATATATCAATTGAATACTACTGCTTGGTTAGTTAAGTTCATTATTTCACAAAGTCACCTAAAAATGAATATAATAATTGCACAGTATGAGTCTACTACACATAAAAGAAACGATGATGCTTATACATTATGATTGATAGTTGAATAACAATTTCCTTACAAATACTTCCCTGTGACCATATGGTGACCACGACCAAAGACAACAGAAAAACAGGGTTCCTTCGAAGTGAAGACACCCTGTTGTATCAACGTTTATGTATGGTGGAGCATAGGGGGCTCGAACCCCTGACCTCTACGCTGCCAGCGTAGCGCTCTCCCAGCTGAGCTAATGCCCCGTAAAGTGGATAAAAATATTATAGCTAGTCTTACGCTAAATTTCAACTAAAAAATCAACTCAATGAGATACCAAGTACCACCACCGATAATCCCAACCATAAATGCACTTAATATATTTTCTTTAGAAAACTTCTTATGCTTTACAAAATCAAATATGATCCAGCCAAAACAAATTGCAATGCCAAAAAGAAATGCGTCAAACATATACTCAACCTCCTAACAGCTATCAATATTTTAACAGAAAGTGGAGATAAAATACACTTGGATGGAGATAGAGATATCGGCAATACTATCTTTATCTTTTTTCGATGCTAAAATTTTAGGATTTTTTTCCTGCATAAACTGGCAATAATACCCCCACTTCAAGACTTCGAGAACTAATAGAAGGAAAAGTGAAGGAAGGGGAAAACCCTCACTGATGGAAATTTCACTTAATGTCTTAATATACTAACGCCTTCTTGCGACCCTTGAGTCATTTCACTAAGTCTAGCAAATCTTTAGTGATCTCCTAAATGGAAGAAAAAATCTTTTCTGACCCCCTCAAAATTAGAGGTTCTGCCGTATAGCTATAGGAAAGCAGCTTTCGTAAGAAAATATGTACATAGTAATGAGGTGCCTCATGATTAAAAGGAAAAAAACATTGTTTTGTTTATTGGCTGGAATCATGATATTAACGGGGTGTTCTTCAGCTTCGTCAACGATTTCAGAACAAACAGACGAAAAAAGTGAACAACTCCTTTTTGAAAATATAGATGTCGGAATAAAAATCTATGAAACAAGTGATTGGACACTAGAACAAGAAGTGTATACAGAAAACTTAAATGCAACGTTTCAATATGAAACATTAAAAGCAATCGTATCCATCGTTCCTAGTGAAAAAACAATGGAACAAATCAAACAAGAACTTCAGCTTAATGATGGTTTAATTACCGTCCTAAATGAAACGGATACGTACTATTCAATACAGACGAATCAAAAAGAAAGCATTCGCTCAGATTTGTTCATAGAGCATGATCATGGAAAGACGTTAATTCTTACGTTTATGTCACCATCTGAAGATTTTGAAAGCTACTATGAAGAAATGGAACAATTTAAAGAAAATATTAAACTTTACAACTAGGTTTTTAGAGAAAGGGAGAGTTTTGATGAAAAAGGTAGTTTGTAGTCTTATCGCAGGATCCTTTTTAATCGCAGGAGCCGTACACGCAGAAGAAACTGTAATAGTAGAAGAAGTCATAAGTACGAGTGATTTAACGGTATACAATGAGAAAGATAATTTTATTGAAGAAGATAATAGTATAGGAGAAGCTGACTTTGAGTTATTAGGGTTTGTTGATGTCTTTCAATCTACGTTAGTTAACCTAACAGATAGCGAGAAAGAGAGATTAACATTATTAATTGAGTTTGTAGCGAATACGAATATACAACTAGATCAACTTCTCCAACAAGGACAATTCGAACAAGCTGCAATTCTATTTGAAAAATATAATCAGGATTTAGAATACATTAATCAGTTAATTGAGAACGAGCAACAGGTAACAGGAGAAATCATTCAAGAAGAGGGTCTCGATATAGAGGAAGAATTATTAAGTGACATCGCAGAAGAAGTTACTGAAAAAACGTCCATGCGTGGGGTGAACTTACTAGCTTTATTAGAACGTGAAGATCTCCCAGATCAAGCAAAAGCAGGAGTTGCAAAAGCACTAGAAAATCAGAAAAAAGCTGATGCAAACCGCCAAAGAGCAAAAGAGCGAAAAGAACAGCGAAAAGTAGAAAAAGAAAATAGAAAAACAAGTGAAGAAGAGCTTGTTGATGAAGTTGCCGAAGAAGAAGTAACTGAAGCAGCTAAAAAAGAGGCAAAAGAGCAAAAAGAAAAAAATGAAATTGCTCAAAAGGGTCAAGAACGTGCGGAACAAGCAAGAGAAAAAGCAAAACAAAAAGCGGAACAAGGTCAAAAACGTGGTCATGAAGCAAAAGAACAAGGAAAAAGTCGTGGTCAGGAAGCCAAAGAAAAGGCTCAACAAAAAGGGCCAGGAAACGGAAATGGAAAAGGCAATGGCAATGGCAATGGAAACGGTAATCCAGGAAGACCATAATAGATAAGGGAGATTGGCTGACTCGCATGAATCATGTCTGATACCTCCAAATGAGAGGAGAAGACAAGGTGGAGTCAGTCTTTTTCTATGACGCTTTACCCATTGGCGATTTTAGCGTATGCTTATCGACATACAAAGCAACGGTTACATGGAGTAGGTGTAAGGATAATGGAGAATTTCAAATTAGAAGCAGTCATTGCTCAAGCAAAGACGGGGAATGAAATTGCACGGGAGCAATTAATTCTTCATTACAAACCATACATTATTAACGTCACAGGACACTTCTGTAAGAAGTTCATGACGTGGAGCGATGAAGAGTCGAGTATAGCGTTAATCGCTTTTAATCGAGCGATTGATACGTTTTCTTCAGAAGGAGGACGTTCTTTTAAGAATTATGTTTACTTACTTATTAAAAGAGACTTAATTGATTTTTATCGAAAAGAACAAAAAGAAACTCATCTGTCATTAACTATAAATGATAACGAAGAGATTACAATGAATTATGAAATTGATCAAGCGATGGAACAGTATGAAGAAATGACGCAATCATATGACTTAGTAGAGGAGATCCTAGAGTTAGATCGAAAATTAAATGAATTTAATATTTCATTTGAAGAGCTTGAGGATTATTCACCTAAACATGAAGACACAAGATTATCCTTGTTTGAAATAGCAGCTACTTTTACAAACGATGAAGAATTGGTCGAACGTCTGCTTCAAAAAAAGCAACTGCCAGTTGGTCCGTTTTCTAAAAAAGCAGGATATAAACGAAAAACACTTGAGCGTCACCGAAAATACTTGATTGCACTCATTTTACTTAATCTTAATCGTCAATGGGTTCACTTATCCGAATATATAAAAGGCACTTCAGAAAAAGGGGGGGAATAAAGATGGAGACGATCACAGGAACTGTTGTAAAAGTAACAGACGAACATATCGTTTTGTTAACCAATGACGGCAGGTTTAAAAATATTTCACGCCAGGCCGGAGAGGTACCACTCATTGGGCAACCGTTTACCCATATTGAAAAGAAAGAAAAACAGCGAAGAAAGATCCCTATTTTCAGATTTGCTTCGATTGCGGCTGCGTTATTTATTATACTCGTCACTTCTTTTATATTCCCTTTTACTGAAGAGCATGAAGAAGTGTATATCATTTCACTTGATATTAATCCTAGTATTGAAATCGCTACGGATCGGGATTTACATGTTATGCGTGCCGAAGGATTAAATGATGAAGGCATTAAAATAGTGGAATCACTTCACTGGGAGGAGAGCTTGTATACGGTGATTGATGAGATCATTGAAAAGACAGTAGAAGCAGGATATATCGAAAAGCATGTAGAGCCGATCGTTGTCACCTCAGTCATCCCATTACAAGAGGCTTCAGATGATTTGGTTGTCGATTTAAAGGATGTGATTGACTCGTCACTAAATAAAAATCAAGCGGTTGTGCCTGTTTCGGTAACATTAGATGAAGTCGAAGTTTACGATGAAGCGAAACAATCGAATCTTTCTGTCAATTATTATAAAGAGTATAAGCAGTTAGAAAAGCAGGGCATCGTCCAAAGCGAGAAGGAAATTAAAGGAAAAACGATTTCAGAATTAAAAAGAATGGAAAAACAACCGAAAAAAGAGCGCGCCGAAGAAGAGTCGCAATCATCAAACCGAGGGTCGAAAAAGATAGAAGAACGACAGCAAGAAAAAGAAAACAAGAAAAAAGAACCACCTGTAAAAAAAGAACCACAACAAAAACAAAATCAAGGTAAGGAAAATCGCGGTAACCAACCAGGAAATCAAGGCAAGCCGCCTGCGGATCGTGGGAAAAGCAATCAGACTCCAGCCAATCAAGGTAAAGAGAAGAAAGAAAACAATCGTCCCCAAACTCCACCAGGCCAACAAAAACGTGAAGACCGTCCTAGTCCACCAGGGCAACAACAAAATAAAAATAGTAATCAACCGAATCCACCTCACCAAAGAGGCGGCTAAAACATCGGAAATGCAAAAAGGACCTATATTGAACCGCACCCCAATTGTTAGACATATCTAACAATTGGGGTGTGTTGTCGTTTTAAGCTTATAACATCTCCGTTAGAAAGTATCTAAAGCTCAGTCTAATTAGCTTTATTGAACAAACCTTGGCTGATTTTTACATTTTTGAGCATAATAACTCGAGAATATATGAGCTGGAGGGACTATGTTGAAAAAGTACTTTCGAATATTAGTTGTTAGCTGTTTTATTCTAGTAGCTTACTTTACTGGAATAGGGACGCAATTAACAAGTGCGAATGAAAAAGTAAGTGAATTGCACATGGCAGAAGGCATTTTAGTGAATACGGAATGGCTAGATAAAAATAAAAATGTCGTAAAGATAATTGATACGCGAAAAGAGGGCTATGAAGAAGGTCATATTCCAAATGCTGTCCATTATCCGTATACAAAACTTATCGATCGCGATCATCCAATTGCAGAATATCTTCTTTCCCAAAGACCATTTGAAAAAGACATGAAGAAGCTTGGCGTACGTGACGATCAAACAGTCGTTATTTATGACGATGGAAGTAGCCCGCATGCGGCACGGTTATTTTTTGCATTAGAATACTATGGACACAGAGATGTACGACTGTTAGATGGTGGATTGAAGGCATGGAAAGAACATGAGAAATCTTTATCTCAAGAACGGGTTGAAAACAAGAAGGGCAACTTTAAAGCTCGTCCAACTAAAAATTTATTAGTCGATAAAACGTTTGTTAAAGAAGCGATTGGAAAAGAAAATTATGTTCTTCTCGATGTTCGCTCTCCTGAAGAATATAGAGGCGAAGATCGACGAGCGAAAAGAGGCGGCCATATACCTACCGCTGTAAACCTCGAATGGAAGAAAGCATTGGAACAAACGGAAGTACCTTATTTTAAATCGCTAGAACAACTTGAAAATCAGTTTAAGGAAGTCGGTGTTACCGAGGATAAGAAGATAATTATTTATTGTCAATCAGCGCTTCGCTCATCGCACACCTACTTTACGTTACGGCTCTTAGGGTTTGAACACCTTCAAGTCTACGAAGGGTCATGGGCCGAGTGGGGAAATGATCCTGATACACCAATTGTTATCCCTGAATAACAGTTTTTTAAGGTACTCCATAAGTTGGAGTGCTTATTTTTTTGGAATTGGAAAAAAGTTCTTGTAAAACTAATACCATTAGTTATAATGAAAACTAATGGTATTAGTTTTATGTGAGGAGAGATGAAATTGAGAATAAAACGAGAAGGATCGATTTATCAATTGTCGTTTATGCCGCATTTTTTTCCTGTAAATTGTTATTTTGTAGAAGAAGACGATGGTCTGACCTTAGTGGATGCGGCATTGCCTTATAGTGACAAGGCTATTCTCAAAGCTGCTCAAAATCTAGGGAAGCCCATAGCGCGTATCGTGTTGACACACGCTCACGATGATCATGTAGGTGCCTTAGATTCATTGACACAACAACTCCCTCATGTGCCGATCTATATTTCAAAACGAGAAATCCGCTTAATGGCAGGAGATAAGAGTCTCGATCAACACGAACCACAAACACCAATTCGAGGAGGGGTCCCGAAAAAATTAAAAACACGTGCCAATATCCTCGTTTCAGAAGGAGACCAAATTGGTTCTCTTCTTGCTATTTCGACACCAGGTCATACGCCAGGTCATATGGCGTTCCTCGATACAAGGGATCATGCACTTATAGCTGGAGATGCTTATCAAACACGAACAGGTGTAACCGTAGTGAATCAGCTCAAGTTAAGCTTTCCATTTCCTTCATTAGCCACATGGAATAAACAAGCTGCGCTTCAAAGTGCACAAAAACTATTGGAATATCAATCTTCATTACTAGCTGTAGGTCATGGTGAAATGATAAGGAATCCAGTAGAAGAAATGAAACGTGCACTCGTTGAATCAGAACGAGCCGAGGAAAGGAGTAATAAACTGTAATCAACGTTTTGGATTTGATTGGTTTCAAACACTGGCTAAAAAGTTTGGTGCTGAAATATTTTCGTTAATCAAGAAGAGTTATCTCCACAAGAGGAATTGATTCAAGATTTAATAGCGATCATTCATGTCTTTTCTTGCCGTATTTACGGACTTCGTAAATATAAGAAAAAAATTAAAGAGGATGATTCGTTATGAAAAAGGCATTTAAAACCGAAATCCGTCTTACGGACGAGCAACAAACGAAAATTCATCAAACGATTGGTGTGTGCCGATTCTTGTACAACCGTTTTCTTGCCTACAACCGTGACCATTACGAGCAGTACAAACAAGGGAAGTTAGAGTATGGTTATGTGAGTGGGATGGACTTCGATAAGTATGTAAATAATGATTTATCGAAACAAGAAGGATTTAAGTGGATTAAACAGGTAGGAAGTAAAGCAGGACGTTATTATGTATCGGTACTTTGTGAGGTAGAAGTTTCTACTAAAGAAGAACAACTCACACAAGAAGGTGTTGGCATTGACTTAGGTATCAAGACGTTTGCCGTTTGTAGTAACGATGCTACATTTCCTAACATCAACAAGACCGTACATGTTCGTAAGCTAGAGAAGAAATTAAGAAGAGAACAACGTTCTCTTTCTCGAAAGTATGAGTTTTTTTACAAAGAGACAAAAACGAAAGGTGGTGAACCTGCTACGAAACGTACCAACCTACAGAAAAATCTCCTTCGAGTGCAACGATTTCATCAACGCCTGGCAAAGATTCGTCAAGAGTACGTCAAATCAGTCGTTAATCAGGTGGTCAAAACCAAGCTATCTTTTATCACGATTGAGTACTTGAACATCAAAGGTATGATGAAAAACAAACACTTATCGAAAGCCATTGCCAAGCAATGCTTTTACGAGTTTACCAAGTGGCTTGAAGCGAAATGTCGTGAAAATGGGATTGAGTTACGACAAGTGGGTCGGTTCTATCCTTCCAGTAAGACATGTAGCCAATGTGGTCAGGTCAAGAAAGATTTACGCTTAAAAGACCGAGTGTTTACATGTTCCTGTGGTCATAGGACAGATCGGGATAAAAACGCTTCACTCAATTTGGTACAAGCGAAGGAATATACAATACTCACCTAAAGAGTTTGTATATATGTACGGGGGGCTACCTCGGAATTTACGCCTGTGGAGAGCTATACCAACGAAAGTAGCTAACTACTCCAACAGTAGGGTGAAATCGGGTTCGCAAAAGCAGGAATTGTCTTAATGTATATGGTTGTATACGTTTTTAGTAGTAGTAAAAAGCATGTCACCTAGAGTAGGATTAGATACAGAAACGATCATAAAAACAGCCGTAGAAATGGCGGATAATAATGGTGTTGATTCGGTCACATTATCTTCTTTAGCTAAACAGCTAAATATCCGTCCACCATCTCTTTATAACCATATCGAAGGATTAGACGAATTAAAGAAGGAACTTGCTATTCATGGATTAAAGAAACTGTACCAAAGTCTTGTTGAAGCAGATACTCATGATAAGGGCGATCTCGCTGTTCGTACCCTGGCTTTGGCCTATGTTCATTTTGTTCGCTTACACCCTGGGTTGTACGAAGCAACGTTTCAAGCACCTGACATGAATGATCCAGATGTTCAATTGGCAGGAAGTAAAATCGTTGATCTCGTTGTCGATGCCCTTTCTGTTTATCCTTTAAAAAAAGATGAAGCTCTTCATGCCGTTCGTGGGCTACGAAGCATACTTCATGGCTTTTCAGCAATAGAACAACAAGGTGGATTTGGCCTTCCGTTAGACGTGGATGTAAGTTTAAACTTTATTATTGATTCGTTTATTAGAGGATTGGATATGGAGGAAGATGAAAATAAGAGGTGAAGCCATGTATACTCTACAAATTGTAAACTTAGGAGCCCGATTTTTATTAGAGATTTGTGCCCTTTGCGTTATTGCCTTTCTTGGTTGGAAAATGGGCAGTGGATTTTTTTCTAAAATAACATTATCGGTAAGTTTCACTTTAATAGTCATGGTCATTTGGGGTATCTTCGGCTCTCCTAAGGCCCCATTTCCTCTAAATGGTGGTTACCGAATGTTGCTCGAGTTAGGTATTTTCGGAATAGCAGTAGTTGGATTGTACGTTTCTGGAAAACCGTTACTTGCCATCTTGTTTGCTAGTGTTATTATAGTAAATCGCCTTTTGAGTTTCCCTACATTACCCTGCTTAGTCACCAAATAAAAAAATAAAAGCCCAAACCATTTACTCAGTTGAGAATATGATGAGACTGATTAATCTTTGAGGAGGGTAAATGGTGGAAGAGAAGAAAAAACAAAAAGGAACGGATGCGAACGTACCGAAGCAAGAGACAGAAATGTATGATCCGTGGGATCTGATTTTATTTGGTCCCCCTATACAACCTGAAATTCAAGCTGAAAGTCAACAACCTAAAAATACGAAGAAAAGCAAAAAGTAAGGATGAATAAGAGGTTACAGCTAAATAGCTGTAACCTTTTTTGTTTGATTATATGGTCTTCTTTCTTAGTAGAAAAATGGAAATAATAAACTACTTAAACCGAAGAATGGGAAGCGGCGACGTCTAAATCTGCGGAAACGTCTAGGGTAGCCGAAGCCATGACCGTATCCGTAACCAGGTCCGTAGCCATAACCAGGACCATATCCATAACCAGGGCCAAATCCACCACCTAAACCAGCAACACCTACACCGAATTGGCGTGAATGATCTTGTGGATAATCTTCCATATCTCCCATTGGTAGAAGCATTGTAACTCCCTCATGATCGACTTGTTCAATAATGCCATCATGCGTTTGTCCGTCTACCGTTTGTAGTTGTACAAAGTGAAGGTGAAGGTTCATGCAAGAATCATGCATATATTTGTTATGGTCTTGATGTCCAGCCGTAACTGGGGTCTGCCCTGTTGGTTGTACCATGTGTCCTGTTCCATTATACATATGTCCAGTTGGTTGTTGTGCCATATGGCCGTTCATATGAGTATGTTGCATTATTTAATAGCCTCCTTAATGTTTTCACCCATATCATATTCACTTAGTAGGCATTCGTTCATTCTTTTTAAAACTTTAAGAAGGTTAATTTTTTATTCCGCAACAACTGGCAGTTTCACGCTATGGAATTAGTAAAAGAAGGCACTGGAATTTTCAACATCGATTGAGAGAATTTTTTTATTTTCTTTGCTGAAGCCCAAACAGATTGAATTGATGAGCATACAGTATGGTTGTAGGCTTTAAAAATACCTAAAGGAGTGATCTCAATGTCTGGTTACGGACACACAGGCGGATTTGCGTTATTAGTCGTATTATTTATCCTTCTTATTATCATAGGAGCTTCATATACTGGCTACGGTTATTAATCAATAGCAACCAGAAGAAGATAACTCATAAGTGTCTGTGTTTATCGTATTCGACGAGAAACACAGACACTTTTACATTAGGTTATCTTCTTTTTTTACTTTCGAGTGGGTAATAAATATTATTTTTCACTAATGGCAAACTATAAATAACGAAGGGAGGGCTTTGTAATGGATAAAAACAATGAGCAAGCATCGTTACAGCAAAGTAAAGAAGTGGCAGAAAATTCATACCAACCATCAGATTACAAAAGTACCAACGAAACGGAAAAAGGACTCGCTTTTGTTCATGAACAAGTAAGTGACGCTTATGTAGAAGGTACGATTGATGGACAAATTGAGGAAACGCGAAATAACACTGACTTAGGTAAAGCTGAAGAAGGGTTTAAGGAAATGGAGGATTTTGATAACGAATAATTCATAGTGGCTATTTCATTAGAGTCGGACAAGCTCTATTGAGATAGCTTTTTTATAGTTTAGGTTCTGCTTTAGAAGTAGACAAAACTCATTCAACTAAGTATTCTTGGTAATCAACTGTATTTTCTAACATTTGCATTAAGCGCTTCAAAACTATGCTAATGTTGTGTATATTTAAAGGATATTCTAAGAATTGAAGAGGTGTAATGATGAGTAAATTAAATATTAACCTCGTTCTTTGTCACGAGGCTGATAAAAATACTGGATCACTTAATGGGATACATAACCATTTTAAAAAGGGAGAAAACGGGGTTACTTTTAGTCTTGTAATGTTTATTTCAGCATTAGATAAAATTGAACGTGATTTACATTTGCTCCTCATTTCTGGTGACGGCAAACAAAAATTACTAAGGAAGGTAAGAGTTGAACAAGGGGAAAAACAGGCATCTAATGATATGCACGTCAATTCATTTACCGAAGTTGGTTTAGAAGAAGGACTTTATGAGTTTCGGGTCCTGTCCACACCATTGAGCGAAGAAGCGGTACAATTACAAGATTTAACCCAAGACAGCACGTTAGAAGGGCTCGTTAAATTTAAAGTGATGTAATGGGGGAGGGGTGTTCTAGGAACATCGCTCTTTTGATAAAAAAGTTAAATAAACGTTAATTAAACGTAATTATAAGGTTTTGAGGGTTTTTACTAGTGTTTTGTTTACAGTTCATTCTTATTAAGCATGGGTATTGACAGGGATTAAGATGTATTATAAAGATAAAGGAATATCTGTCCGTTTCATGATAATTAAAAGAGGAAAAAACGAATATAGCCAAAACACTAGGGATTTGACATTCCTAGTGTTTTATCATATTGCGATATATTTTCATGTCATTTATACAACTGCACAAATCGGTCTATTAACCAACCTGCAATTAGTAATAGTACAAAAATGACAACCATATCTGAAACGAGATACCCAAGGTAGAATGCCCCCTCCATATCTAGTGAAACATCTGCTTCAGCTTGGGCTAGCAACAGTTGGTCGAGTGCTAGTTGGATGTCTGCAGGGGTAATGAGTACTCCCCACTCCGTTATCAAGCGGTAAATACTAGTACTTTTAAATAAGTTCCATACATAATGAGTGCCTAAACCAATGGCAATGGCAAGGAGCCAGCCTCCTTTATATACTGTTTTGGAGATAAGGTATAAGACGGTCGCAAAAGCCCCTAGTTGAAGTGAGGCAAGAATTAACATGAGAATGGGAACATACCAAAATGTATGAAAAATCGATAAAATCATGAAGAATATTTCATGTATATCACTTTGAAAAACGTAAATGAGTAGATAAAAACCAAGAAATGAAGCCGCTAGTGAAATAAGAAAGTGAGTAGCTACGGCTGAAAATTTAGCGGTAATAAGGGACCAACCACTCTGTGGAATTGTTAGCCAAAGGTTCACATGATGATGACGCCATTCTTTTGATAAGGAGTCAAACATCCCAATAAACATATAGATGATATGAAGCATTAAGAGTGGTACAATGCTCATTAAAGCGAGCTCACTATTATAACGGAACATAATAAAGAACAAAGAAAGGTAAAAAATGATTAATAGGCTAATATTGACGAGTAATCGCGTTTGATTGGCTCGTAAATCTTTCTGATATAGGGCAAACCAGCTCACTTTAACACCTCCCTCATAAAATCAATCACGCTTTGTTGGCGTTCTTCACGGAGTTGCTCCACATCGTTAAAGTAAACGATCGAGCCATTTTTAATGAACAAAACTTTATCTAATAGAGGTTCAATCTCTTCCACTTCATGGGTCGATAAAATAATCAGTTGTTTCTCAAGGTCTGCATATTTTGCAAATGCTTTAATAATATCTTCTCTTACAATGGGATCAAGTCCTGAAAGAGGCTCATCTAACAGTAAACAAGGAACATTTCGCCCGAGCGAAAGGGCAATTTTTACACGGGCCCGATTACCCTTTGATAGATGACCTACTTTTTGGTTTTGCTCTACATGAATATCGGATAAGATCGCTTCAGATTTAGATCTTTCAAAGTCAGGAAACACTTTTTCATAAAAAAGGATCGTTTCTTTAACCGTATAAAATGGAAATAAATCATCGTCCTCAGATAAATAGGCACACTGTTTGGTTGTTTGCCTTGAAACCGTTTCTCCTAACAGGTGGACGGTTCCAGTTGTAGGTTTTAGAAGTCCAGCAATAAGTTTTAATAGCGTTGATTTACCACTTCCGTTTGCGCCGATTAAGCCTATAATTCCAGGGTGATCAACAGAGAGGGTAAGGTTGTCTAGTGCTTTTTTCGTTCCGTACTGTTTCATTACATTTTCAATAGTAAGGATAGGTGTACTCAACTTAGCTATTCTCCTTTCTCAGTAATTTTTGTTTGTAGTTTTTCTAAAATTTCACGTGGAGTAAAGCCGATACTTTCCATTTCTTCGATAAATGTGTTCATTTGTTCTTCAGCTAGTTGTTGTCTCAGCTGTTCAATGACTTGAGCGTCATTCACTACAAATGTGCCTTGACCACGCTTGGATTCAACTACACCCATTCGTTCCATCTCCATATAAGTCCTTTGAACAGTATTTGGATTGACACCTGCTTCGACTGCGGTTTCCCTCACCGAAGGAAGCTTTTCTCCTGCTCGGATGTGGCCGCTACAAATTTTATGAAAAAAACGATGCATAAGTTGATAATAGATTGGTTTTGTATTGTCAAAATCTTGAGACATAACCCAACTCCCTTAAGTAAATTAAGCATTTACATCTCTTTTTATAAACAGATACGATGAAATTGCATGAAAGCTAATAAAATAAATGACAAGCATCATAATAGAAAATCCGAGTGTCATACCTTCAATCAATGGTTGCCCCGTAAAGTATTGTTGTAAATGTGTATGAGCAAATAAAATATATTTTATCCAATCGTACTGACTTAAAGCGAAAACGAGCTGTGTGCCAGTGAACATTAAAAATATTGATAATCCAACCGCTAACGATTGGTTCCGGAAAACACTTGCAATCATAAAGGCAAATGTCACCATCATCAATAATTCTACACTGTTTAATGCGTAAATAAAAAGAATGTGTAAGAACAGCGGAGTTTCTTTGATGGTCCCATCGTGGTAAGAAAGTTGAACTGAACTTAAGTCAGAAAATCCAAAGAATAAGCCACCTAAAATAAAGGACACAATGAATAAAGTCAAAAGAAAAAATAATGTATAACAAAACGCCGAAACGTATTTGGACCGTAATATTTTCAACCGATGGACAGGTCGAATGAGTAAAAGTTTGATAGTCCCTGAAGAAAATTCTCCAGCACAGATGAGGCAGCGATAACAATTGTAAATAAGGTAATGATACTAACGAGTGCAGCACTATTTTGCGTAAAGCCCCAAACCGATTGTTCATAGATGGGAGCAATATCATTTACTAATCGGTATTCATTCATAGTCATTACTTCATGGAAGTATTGCTTCTGGTTTTCGGACACCGTTGGATCGTTTAAAAGCTGGTTGAAGTGCTCGTTCTCAGCAGTTGTTGCACTTCTCCAGTCTGTCGTTTCTTCCATAGGCATTAAAAACTTCGTTACCATTCCGACCCCTAAAATCATTACAAGTAATAACCCCATCATAACCCACGTACTAGTACGAGAATATATTTTAATATTTTCATTATGAATCATTCTCAATATTTTGTTCATATGGTCTTGCCTCCAGTCACTTGCAAGAATTTTTCTTCTAAAGTTGTCGCTTTTCTTTCGATTAAATAAATTTCGATGTCATTATGAACAAGTTCACGAGTAACAGACGGTATGTCTTCATGGGCAGCGATAACGTGAACCGTTTCGTTATCTATTTTACTTTCGAGCTGCGGAAATTTTGTTTTTATTACATTTATAGCTTTCTCTACTGGCATAGCATGAAAATGGTACACTTGTGCATCGTCGTTCACAAAGTCACTAATCGTTTTTATGTCGATCATTTTTCCGTTTTGAATAATTCCAATTCGATCACACATCAGTTCCATCTCCGAAAGTAAATGACTGGAAACGAGAATGGCTAATCCATCTTCATGAGCTAAGCGTCGTAAATAATCCCTGATTTCTCTGATTCCAGCTGGATCGAGTCCATTCGTTGGTTCATCTAAGATTAGAAGGGACGGCGAGTGAAGAAGTGCTTGTGCAATCCCTAGTCTTTGACGCATCCCGAGAGAATAAGTTTTGACCTTTTCTTTAATTCGGTCTTTTAAACCGACTAATTCAACGACTTCACTAATTCTCTCTTCGCTAACTCCGTCCACCATTCGAGCATATTGGCGCAAATTTCCAATACCACTTAAGTAACTATACATTTCAGGATTTTCAACGATAGCCCCAGTATGGGAAATGGCTTGTTCAAAATTTTTTGTAATATGACTTCCTTTGATGTAAATATCGCCAGCTGTAATAGAGATCAGACCGACAATCATTCGGATGGTCGTCGTTTTTCCCGCCCCATTAGGTCCTAAAAAACCAAATACTTCTCCAGGATATACATCAAAAGAAACATCGTCGATTATCTTTTTCTTTTTTATTACTTTTGATCACTAGTGTTGCATTAAAAGAAACAGAATATTTAAAATACTATAAATCTTCAATTATTTATTGATTTGGATACAAAAAAATCCTTTACAATGGAAGTACAGGTGGTTCCTGTCCAAATCCAAAAGTAAAGGATATCAGCTATGGACAAGAATACACAATTATCTTCATTTGGTAAATGGGTTGCGCCCATAAATATAAAACTTTTTGATGAACAATTTGAAAAGTATCAACTTGATAAGTACACAAAGAAGCTAAAAACACTCTCTTTTACTAAGCTTTTTCTTTATGCTCACTTAAATCAAATGGAAAGTCTCCATGATCTTAATACAGCACTGGCTGATGAGAAGTTACAGAAAGAACTTGGATTTAAATCAATCAGTGTCTCTCAGCTTTCTCGTAAGAATAGAGCGATAGACCCTGAGTTTTTATCAACTATCTTTCTTGAACTTGTACGTTTGATTCACCTCAAGACAGAGAAACGAAAAGCCATCCGACCGATTAAAATCATTGACTCTAGTACGATGCCACTCAATCTTACTCGTTGTCAGTGGGCCAAATTTCGAAAGACTAAAGCTGGCGTGAAACTTCACCTTAGGTTAGTTTACGTGGATCAGGAATTGGAATACCCAGAAAAAGCCATTATCACAGATGCTTCGGAACACGACCGAAACCAACTTGAAATACTCGTTGATGATAAAGACGCCATGTACGTGTTTGACCGCGGGTATGTTGATTATGAACGATTTGATCGTTATACAGATGATGGTATCTTTTTCCTATCCAGACTAAAGAAAAACGCAGTTATTCGAGAGGTTGAAACGTTTAACATTCCAGAAGGTAGCCCAGTAACTTCAGACAAAATGGCCTATATCGGCACAACACAAAAGCGATGTGAAAATATGTTTCGTATTATTGAAACCGTTGATTCAAAAGGACAATTACTACGCTTGATTACCAATCGCTTCGATTTAACAGCTGAAGAAATTGGAGATCTATACCGTTCAAGATGGGCAATTGAGCTCTTTTTCAAGTGGTTAAAACAACATGTAAAAATCAAAACTTTTTTCGGCTATAGTGAAGAAGCAGTTCACAATCAACTATTTTTAGGGCTTATTACGTACTGCCTTAATGTACTTATCAACTTGAAACCAAAAGTAAGCAAACACTTTTACAGATCACTCGATGGTTGAAGAGAACTTTATGGCGTCCAGTCCATGTATGGTTCAGTTATATTAGTCCCAAAGGAATTCCGTAAGAACTTTACTAGCTGACCGTCACTTAAGAACTAAATGTATAATTTTACCAAATGGACAGTACCACCTTTCGCTTGGTGTTGTCTTTTTAGCTCATTTGCCACGAAGTGCAAAATACAGAATATTCTAACTTATAGAATGCAGTTTTATGCAACACTAGTGACTTTTGATATTTGTTGTACGGAAAGTACAGGTTGTTGGTTCATAATATTCACCTCGTATTTCTTACTTCTAGTGTATTAGTTAAATAGTACACTAGGAGTAAAGAGATTGTAAATAGAAAAAAATGGATTTTTCAGTGGATTTATCTATTTTAACCTCAAATTAAATCTCCTTAGTTTAATTTTGATCCGACTTGAATATGTATGATAGTACTGAGAGTTGATGGGAGGAGTTTAACTTGAAGAAAATTCTCCTTTTTTGCGATCCAGGTGTGGATGATTCATTAGCGATTATGTATGCCTTGCTGAATCCAAGGATAGAGGTAGTAGGGATTGTTTCAAGTTATGGAAATGTCAAACAAGAACAAGCGACGAACAATGCGGCATACTTACTTCAACTAGCAGGAAGAGAGGACATTCCATTGATCGGTGGAGCTAAAGGTCCTCTTTCTGGAGAGATTACCGTTTATTATCCTGAAATTCATGGTCCAGAAGGATTAGGTCCGATCAGTCCACCAGAGACGCTTGTTGGTGAATTATTAAACTTTGATCGAGTTTTTGAAATTATTGATGAACATCAAGGAGCTCTTACTATTGTTGAAGTAGGAAGAGCGACTTCGTTAGCTATCGCTTTTATTCTTGGTGAAGAAAAGATGAAAAACGTCGAAGAATTCTTTATTATGGGGGGAGCTTTTTTAGTACCAGGTAATGTTACCCCAGTAGCTGAAGCAAATTTCCATGGTGATCCAATCGCAGCAAATTTAGTGTTAGCCAAAGCAAGAAATGTTACGGTCGTTCCTTTAAACGTTACCAATCAGTCAATTATCACATCCGAAATAATTGGAATGATTACTCGATTTTCTTATAATCCCTTTACACCTTTAATCGAGCCTATCTTTGAATTTTACGCAGATGCTTATCGAGAGTTAGTTCCAGGTATTACTGGAGCTCCACTGCATGATGTCGTTACTTTGAGTGCCCTAGTCAATAACGACTTATTACAGTATGTTACACGTACGGTAACTGTTGAAATTCTAAATGAAACAAGAGGTCAAAGTGTAGCTGATTTTCGTCCAGGATGGGTAGCAGAACCAACAACTGTGTTGCACAGAATAGGGTTGGAACTAAACTATCAAATGTTTATTAATGACTTTTACGATACAATGACGAACCCTTTATCCCGCAACAACTGGCAGTAACAACTAAATGAACACAGACTAAATACCCGCATCGTGTGGGCCTTAATTAACCATCAGTGGGGTAGAGGAAAAACTTAATTGATGGAAGTTTTACTTTATAAAAGAAATCTCTTTTTAATTTTTAAATACATGAGGTATGATAAGTATAAAGGCAGAAAGTGTTAGGGTGATAGTTTAATGAATGAACAGCAAGCTAATGAGTTATTTGAACAGCTTAGAAGTGGGGCTCAGCAAAAGGTTGTAGTTTCTAAAGAAAACTTTATGGTTTTTCGTGCTCAATGGGTTCAACAAAGCGATCGAGAAGCCTTTATAGGAAGCGCAGATAAAGGTGGAAATGTTTCATACGAATACGTAGCACAACAAGAAGGACAGAGTTAATTTAATTCTGTCCTTCTGTTAATTTTTGAGCTAAATTACTTTGAGAGAAAGATGGGTGTTTCGTTTGTTTCGGTAGGTATACAGTGAATGTCGATCCCGATCCTTTCATACTTGAGACCTCGATACGGCCACCTAATAATGCCATAAGTTGGAAACGAAGCATGAGCCCTAGACCAGTTCCTTTTTCTTTTAAAGAATAAAATGGTGTACCGATACGATCTAATTCGAGCTCAGACATGCCAATGCCTTCGTCACTCACTTCAATTGTTACATATTTTTTTGATATTTTGGCGATAATCGAAATAGTCCCACCATTTGGCATGGCTTCAATACCGTTAATTATAATATTACGTAGCGTTTGTTTAAGTTTTTCTACATCTGTAAGCAATTCACCATTTTTCTTAATCGAAACGTTTATGCTTACGTTATTTAATTTACAGTTAGTAGATAGTTCGTTGCAAACTTGGTTTAAAAGATCATCTAGTTGGGTTGCTGAAAGATGGACTTTACTTGGATGTGCTATTTCAATGTACTCATCAACGATCTTTTCAACTAATAGAATTTCACGATCTACTAATTCAGCGTACTGCTTTTCTTTAGTTGTTAAGCCTTTCTCCCTGATAAGTAATTGGAGAAAGCCTTTTGCAGATGTTAAAGGGTTTCTAATCTCATGGGCAACCGATGCCGTTAAATCGGTTACTGCTTGGAGTCGGTCTGTTTGCCTTAAATAATTTCGTTTACGGACTCTATATAATAGTCCATCGATTAATTTAATGGTGATGAAAAAAACGATTAAATGAATGACGATTTGAATAATAACAAATTTCGCATAAGTGAGGATAACGAACTCGGTTTGGAAAGCAGTAAAAACAACGATTCCTACAGTAAATATTAAGAAACCAAGGCAAAATGTAAAAATTATTGATAAATTTAAGATCAAACGATAAGTGTATTTCTTTATTTTGCGATAAATAAAAAGAAAGCCTAAAAAAATAATCGTCTGGACGATGAGTGTTATAAAAAAACCTTCGCCTCCCAAAAAGTAACGGTATGAAATCATGCTGACCGTTGTAGCAGTAGCTGGAATAGGACCACCGTAAATAGAGGCAAGTAAAAAAGGAACAAAGCGTAAATCAAATATATATCCATGAATAAAATCAGATACTGGAAAAGTCATACAGAGAACGGAAGTGGTTGAAGAAATAATACTTAGAATGATCATATTTCTTTTTTCATAAACGTGATGGATCTTATCAATGTAAAAAGCTTGGAATAAGGAAATAGCTAGTAAAATAATAGTGAAATTAAGAAAAAAAGCACTAATTGCTGAATACAAATCAGGTAACAAAAAGATCCCTCCATTTTCATAGGGCGATAGATATAAATCCTGTATTTTTTTTAGGAGGCTATCCTACCTTATTTTAACCTTCTATAGGATAGGTTTTCCATATATTTTTTGTGTTTTATCTTTTTAGGCAAGAAGACTCCATCTGATTTGTGTTAAGGGCGTTAGCCCAACAATTCAGGTGGAGATGAATTGCCGTCAGCTGATAGGTTGAATTTCATTGATTGTTTTTAAATAATTTTTCTAACCCTTTAAGAGAACTAATGTTCGCCTATTATTTTGTTTAATGATATAATCAATATTAAATTAATCTATTGACTTGCTGGTTATAAGGCTGGTTGGAAACAAGAGTCCGATATGGGCAAAAAGAACAATCAACAATTTGTTCAAGTTCCATTTCATAAACTGATTTCTGCCATCGAAAACAAATGCCTGAAAGAAGGCATTCGTTTCAAAAAACAAGAAGAAAGCTAAACATCAAAAGCTAGTTTCTTAGATAGAGACACTATCCCTGTTTGGTCGAAGGACGATAAGACGAACTACTCATCAGTGGTAAACGTATACATTGTGGTCTGTATCAAAGTAAAACTAGACCATGTATCCACGGTGACATCAACGGCGTATTGAATATTTTGCGTAAATCAGAAGTCGTAGAGTTGATGAAAAACTCAAAGTAAAAACTCCAATCAAATCGGAAGTACAAAAACGTAAAACTGTTGCTTCGCGCATAGTTTAGTGGGTGCGTCAACCATCCATGTGTACTCGACTTGTCGGGGCTTGTAGCGCACGCCAGAGTAATCTGAGTGGTGGTTTCTTCCGCAAGGAAGAACTGCTCTTTTTCGGAAGGGTGGTGTGCAAGTGGGAAAACGATAGTTCGTCGCCAGTACCGACCAAAAACAGTGTTTGGGGAGTGTGTAACAGCACTTACTATTCAGAGCGCCAAATCGTCTTAACGAAGAGACCTGAATAGCAAACCCAAGCCCCCACTGAAATAGGAACCACAAGGTTCTTAGTGGGGGTACGTTGACGAATGATTTATTTATTTTAAAAAAGGGGGTATTGATATGACTTCACGCTTTGATCAGAAGGTCAATCGAAGAGGAACAAATTCAATGAAATGGGATGGAGTAGATCAGTTGTATAACGGTGAAAATTTATGGCCGATGTGGGTAGCTGATATGGACTTTCCAGCACCATCCGAAGTCATCGAAGCGGTTCAACAGGAAGTAAGTAGAGGAATTTACGGCTATCCTGTCCGCTCAAGTTCAGTCGATAAGGCTGTCCAATCGTGGTTGAAAAGAAGGTTTGACTGGGATGTAGAACCCAAACATCTAGTGTATACATCAGGAGTTGTACCTACATTATCACAAATCATTAAACTTTTTACGGAACCTGGTGAAAAAGTCATTATTCAACCACCTGTTTATTACCCTTTCTTTAAAGTGGTTACAAACCATGACCGAAAGTTAGTCGAAAATCCCCTTGTTTACGATGGGGATAGATATAAAATGGATTTAGAGCACTTGAAATCAGTCATCGATAAGCAGACGAAAATACTAATATTATGTAGTCCTCATAATCCTGTAGGTAGAGTGTGGACAGAGCAAGAATTACATGAGTTAGCTCAAATCTGTATCGAACACGATTTATTAATAGTGTCCGATGAAATTCATTGTGATATTGTTTTTAATGGATTGAAGCACTTGCCAACTGCTTCAATATCAGAAGAAATGAGAAATCGTACAATCACATGTATGGCTCCTAGTAAAACCTTTAATCTAGCTGGACTACAAACGTCTTACGCTGTTATCTTTAATTCAACATTGAGACGGGAATTTCAAAAACATTTAAGTCAAGAATTTATGAATATGTTCAATTCTGTTGGCACAGTTGCGATGGAAGCAGCCTATAACGAAGGTGAAAAATGGCTAGACGAATTGATTTCCTATGTAGAAGATAATGTGAGGTTCGTCCAATCATTTATCGAGGAGCATATGCCAAAGATTAAAGTGGTACACCCTGAAGGTACATATCTTTTATGGTTGGATTGCACAGATTTAGGAATGACATCTTCAGAGCGGAAGCAATGGCTGACCGAACAGGCAAAAGTTGCATTGAGCAACGGAATCGTTTTCGGTAAAGAAGGAGAACCATTCGAACGCATGAACTTAGCTTGTTCGAGGGAAACCGTATTGGAGGGTTTGAACCGATTGAAAAAAGCCTATGATGTACTAACTTAACCTCTTGCTTTTAACTGTTTCAAAATAATATTTAAAAAAATCAGAAAAAAGCAGGTATTCCTATAAAAGATGTCTAATATTACAATATGGTGATAAAATGAAATCTAATACAAAGGAGTCATCATTTATGGCCTTTGATAAGTTGTACAATGAGTTAATTGCTGAATGTAGTATGAAACTAGGCAGAAAATTGACGAAGAAAGAGCTCGAATTTATCGCATGGGTAAAAGAGCGTCAACTCGAAAAAAAATACGGTACGTTAAAAAGTTCTTAATAATTATTAATGTCGAGACTGACGCTTTCCTATGGAGTCAGTCTCTTTTACGTTCCATATAGAAGGACTTGGGCATTTTTGAAATGAATAAAGTTCATAAATAAACCAATCGGGCTGAAACCGGCATCGCAATGAAATATATGTTTTAATGATAGGTAGGAAATCGAAGAATGATGGAGGTGGATGTGGTGAAAACCTATCGATTATTTTCACTTCAAGTGTTGCAACCCCATGAAAAGGGGGTCAGCCAAATCGAAATACCTATACAAGATGGTCTTATTATAGATATGGAAGACCATGAGAAGAAGTGGCTGATTGACGCCGTTATTAACACTGATAAGGTTGGGATTTTTGAAAAATGTGACAAAGAAAATGGAAAATTGATAATTGAAGCTGTCATAACTAGTGAAAATAATTATCCAGCAACGATGGTAACAAAAATTCGTAAGATTACTCATCTGTCAGATAAAGTAAGCATACTACTCGATGGTTTAATGGTGATTAGAAAAGATGATATTATTGATGTCATTTTGGAAAGTATCATTGATGAAGGGCTAACGGGTAAAGATTTACTTCAAGAGTTTAAAATAAGAAAAGCACGTCGTGGAGAAAATGTGCAAAAAGTAGTAGAAAATGTATACAAGCAAGTAGAGGCGGATCAAGGTTTAGTCTTTAATAAGACCACGAACACGGAAGAAAACGACAAAAATAAAATATAATTGGAAAACACCTCCCAGATAATCCAACGTATAGAAAAACGGCGATGATTTATACTACAACTATTGATTGGACTTTGGGGGGAATTGTGATGGAAGAAAAAAAGACATGGGATTTAGTCTCCATAGCCTCCATCCCTTTAGTTATGACACTTGGAAATTCGATGTTAATTCCAGTATTACCTGCTATTGAGAAGGAATTAAACATATCAGCGCTCCAGGTAAGTATGATTATTACAGTGTACTCGGTTATCGCAATTATTTGTATTCCAATTGCAGGTTATTTGTCTGATCGTTTTGGTCGTAAGAAAGTCATTATCCCAAGTTTAATTATTGCAGGGGTAGGGGGCTTAATTTCAGGGTTTGCTTCTTGGCAAATCGAAAGTCCTTATACAGTCATTATTTTTGGTCGTTTACTTCAAGGCTTAGGTGCAGCTGGTGCTTCACCGATTGTAATGCCGTTAGTCGGTGACATCTTTCGGCAGGAAAGTGAAGTAAGTGAAGGTTTAGGAGTAATTGAAACATCGAATACATTTGGAAAAGTACTAAGTCCAATCTTAGGGGCACTTTTAGCTAGTTGGGTTTGGTTTATGCCTTTTTTTGCTTTTCCAGTGTTTTGTTTTATTTCAATTTTATTAATGGTGTTTCTTGTGGAAACACCAAAAAAGACTGAAAAACCTCTTTCATTTAAAGACTTTCTGCATTCTATAAAGAGAATATTTAAAAATGAAGGTCGCTGGTTATATGCGATCTTTTTAATAGGCTGTATTTGTATGTTTGTTATCTTCGGTGTTCTCTTTTATTTATCAACAATGTTAGAGGAACAACATGGAATTGATGGTGTAAAAAAAGGGATTATATTAGCGATCCCATTAGCTGCTTTGTGTCTTTCTTCCTATATAACTGGTAAAGGAATAGGTGAGGAAAAGATCAAAATGAAGTGGATGACAGTTGTTGGTATTGCTTTGCTAACCGTTTCTGTTTTTTCAATTTCGTTTTCAAAAGATATTTATGTTCTTTTAACAGCATTGTTTGCCAGTGGGATCGGTATTGGGATCGCATTACCAAGTTTAGACGCGCTAGTTACTGAAGGAATCGAGAAGGCACAAAGAGGGACAATTACATCGATCTATAGTAGTATGCGATTTGTTGGGGTCGCCTTAGGGCCACCTATCTTTGCTGTCCTTATGAAGGCATCTCATTTCTTATTATTTTTTACAAATACACTTGTATGCATCGGCGCTTTAATTACGGCTTTTGTCGCAATTAATCCGTCAGAAGATGAGTAGATAAAAATCATTCGGGTTGGGGAGAATGCAATGGGGAAGACGATCACTTTTAAAGATGAAAGAGGGTATCTCGTCGAATTAAGTTTCGAAACTAATTCGTTTACTTTACGTCCGAAACATGTTTTAGTCATATCTTACTTTGAAAATCAGTGGTTATTTATCAAGCACCCTTTGCGTGGAATTGAATTTCCAGGTGGTAAGGTGGAGCTGGGGGAAACAGTGGAAAATGCGGCAAAGCGTGAGCTGTATGAAGAAGCAGGTGCAACATTAAAAGAGCTACACTTCGTAGGGCAATATAAGGTTAATGACCCTGAGGGAGAATTTGTAAAAGGTATTTATTTCGGCATTGTTGATCAAATGATAGAGAAACAGGATTATTTAGAAACAGAAGGGCCCGTTTTAATGAGTAATTTCCCTAAAAATATAAAAGAGGATCGGCGCTTTAGTTTTATTATGAAGGACCAAGTGGTCGAACGATCATTAGAACATATAATTGAAAAATGGCCGACTGTAGCAGGGCATATGGATGAATAAATGTAGTTGGACTAAAAAAAACTTACATTTTGTCGAAGTCAATCACAATACGATAGTCCCTGAGAGGAGGGAAAGTAAGAATGAAAGATGGTGACCTGATAAAAAAGGAACGTTTACCTTCCCCTCATCCTAGGATAAGACTTTATTTTGCGACTTATATAAGTGACGGTTTAAAAGTCAAAGGATATTTAGCTGAACCAGAAACAGATGAGAAACTGCCTGGTTTTTTATATTTAAGAGGCGGTATTAAAAATGTTGGTATGCCACGGATAGCAAGAGTAATTCAATTTTCAGCAGAAGGGTTTATTGTTTTTGCACCGTTTTACCGTGGGAATAAAGGCGGAGAAGGACAAGAGGATTTTGCGGGGCATGACCGAAATGATGCGTTTAATGCGTTTTGGGTATTACACCGTCATCCACTCGTAAAGAAAAATGACATCCATTTGTTTGGGTTTTCTCGTGGAGGTGTGATGGCATTGTTAACCGCAATTGCTGTTCGGAAAGTTAGATCTGTTGTATGTTGGAATGGTGTTTCTAATATGGAACTTACATATGAAGAGCGAGTGGATTTACGTCGCATGATGAAGCGGGTCATAGGGACTCCAACTAAATTTCCCGATCGGTATCATTGGAGAACTCCTCTTAATGAAAGTGAACATATCCAAAGTCCAGTTTTAATCATACACGGGAAACAGGACGAGCATGTGTCAATTGAACATGGGTATCAACTTGAAGCTAACCTGAAAAGAAAGGGGAAAATAGTAGAGACCTGGTATTATGAAGAGTTTAATCACTATTTTCCAGAACCGTACAATCGAAATATAGTCGTGAAGTTAACGGAGTGGATGAAGAGACAACCACCTGTCAGCGAGAATAAATAAAAGGAGCCTGACAAATGTCAGACTCCTTTTTGTATTCCACCTTATACTAGTGGACCAGCACTTTTAATTTCATTAGAAACGTTATTGAATTTCTCGAAGTTTTCTTTGAATTTGCTCGCAAGTTCTTGTGCCTTTTGGTCGTATTCTTCACCATTTTCCCAAGTTAACTTAGGCTGAAGCACTTCATCTGGTACTCCAGGGCAATGAACAGGTACATTTAAACCGAAAATCGGGTCAACAGAGAATTCCGCTGAGTTTAACTCCCCTTGAAGTGCAGCTTGGATCATAGCACGAGTGTAAGCTAGGTTCATACGTTTACCTACACCGTAAGGACCTGCAGACCAACCCGTGTTTACAAGGTAAACTTGTGCATCATGCTGAGAAATTTTTTCACCAAGCATTTCCGCATAACGATGTGCTGGTAGTGGAAGGAATGGTGCGCCGAAACAAGTTGAGAACGTTGCTTCAGGCTCTGTTACTCCACGCTCAGTTCCTGCTAGTTTACTAGTGTAACCTGATAAGAAATGGTACATTGCTTGTTCTTTTGTTAATTTACTGATTGGAGGTAATACACCAAACGCATCAGCAGTTAAGAAAATGATAGTATTAGGGTGTCCAGCAATGCTCGGCATTAATGTATTAGGAATAGACTCTAAAGGATAAGCGACACGTGTATTTTCCGTTAATGATGTATCATCATAGTCTGGATTTCCAGTTTTGTCATCGAGTACTACATTTTCTAAAACAGCTCCGAAACGAATTGCATCCCAAATTTGTGGCTCTTTTTCATAAGATAAGTTTACACACTTAGCATAGCAGCCGCCTTCAACATTAAATACACCGTTGTTAGACCAGCCGTGCTCATCATCACCAATTAAATGACGGTTAGGATCCGCAGATAACGTTGTTTTTCCTGTGCCAGAAAGTCCGAAGAATAAAGCAACGTCGCCTTCTTTACCAGCATTCGCTGAACAGTGCATAGAAAGCACATCTTGTTCTGGTAACAAGTAATTCATGATTGAGAAGACCGATTTCTTCATTTCGCCAGCATATTCAGTACCACCAATTAAAACAACTCTCTCTTCGAATGAAACGATAATAAACGTTTCAGAACGAGTTCCGTCAATTTCAGGATCTGCTTTAAAGTTTGGCGCAGAGATTACAGTGAATTCTGAATCGTGAGTTTGTAATTCTTCTTGAGTAGGGCGAATAAATAATTGTTTTGCGAAAAGGTTATGCCAAGCGTATTCATTAATAACTTGAATTGGAAGACGGTAGCTTTTATCTGCACCTGCAAAACCACGAAAAACAAATAATTCTTCTTTTTCTTTTAAGTAATTCATTACTTTGTTGTATAATTTAGTGAAAACCTCTTTTTCGATCGGTTGGTTAACAGAACCCCAGTCGATTTTATCTTTTACAGATTCTTCTTTTACGATAAATTTATCTTTAGGTGAGCGTCCAGTATATTTACCAGTAGCAACACTTAATGCTCCTGCAGAAGTTAGTACCCCTTCATTTCTCATTAGTGACCTTTCGACTAATTTAGAAACAGGAAGGTCTAAATGAACATTTTCTCCTTGTAAAATATGCTCTAATTCAGTAGCGAAGCTAATTGTACTCATTGGTCACAAAACCCTCTCTTTTTTATATTTTATCCACTATGTTTGTAAGGATTAATAATTAATTTTTTATGTTGAAATTAGTATAACACATTTTATTAAATAGTCTATACTATTATTTCAATTTGTGTGCAAATAAGTTGAAAAATTATGTGTCTAAATTAATAACGTGCTATTAAAAGGATGTTTATACATTGGTGTTGCCTTTTTTCCTATTAAATAGGTTTCTTATTACGGACTTTAGAATACTTAAAATTCATAGGTTTTGATAATGTTCAATGTTAATACTGGATAGCTTATATTTCATTCGGGTGTCCAAACTTTCGCGCGATGTGCCAAAATCAACATGTAGAAAGCCAAATAATAAGGTAAATCTGTTCAGTACCCATTTTTAGTTATTTGCATAGCATAAAGTAGGAAGGAGGGGTTTGCGGTGGACAGTATTTCAATGTTGGACCTCGCGACCGTTTCAGCTGTTGTTGCTGCATTAGTAACTGTTGTCGGAAATGCCTTTAATATTGATAAGAAGTATCGAGCGTTATTAGCGATTGGTGTCGCGTGTGTATTATGGTTTATTCCTAAAGAATGGGGAAATGAATTATTAGTTGCGTTAATCATCGGTTTAACGGCGAGCGGGGTTTATAGTCAGGTGAAACCACGAGATAACCAAAATGAGTTATTACGCATGCAGCTTCGGGAAGAAGTTAGAGAAGAAGAAGAACGAAAGCGAAATCAGAACCAAAATACACCGTATTAAAACAAGGTTCTCGCTCTAACTTAGAGGCCAATGCTTCTATAAAAGAGTTGATCACGGCATGGCAAAATAAAATATTGGAATATCGCATCTTAATGGTCCTAGTAAAGAGGACTTTTTTTGTCTAGCTGCAGTCGCCAGCTCCTCGAGGACAAATAACCTATCAGGACAAAAGTTAAAGAGCGAACTTTAGCCTGCCAGAACATTTGCTGGTCGGAGCTAAACAGGCGACTTCGCTTTTCTTTGTACTTAAAATGAATAATCATCTAATTTTGCTATTGTTAAGGATAAATGTGTTTTACTAATTGAGACTTTCTACTGTCAACAGGCAATAGTTGACAACGATTACTTTGTAAGTTATGATATGACGCGAACGGATACTCTTATCCCGAGTCGGTGGAGGGACAGGCCCGAAGAAACCCAGCAACCAACACCATTAAAAAAGGTGAAAAGGTGCTAACCTGCAAAGCTTATGCTTTGAAAGATAAGAGGTTAAAGGTGATATGTCTAACCCTTTTCCTCATGAGGAAAGGGGTTTTTATGACTATATATGTCTTAAATTTATACTCACTAGGGTGAGGGAATGAGTGCCGTATCAATATTTAACACATTTTAAGGGAAGACTACCCGTAGAAGGAATAGAATTTCCTCTAAAATGTGAAAAAGGAGGATACTGTTTAATGGTAGAAAAGAAAAGTCGTCGCCTATTCACCTCTGAGTCGGTGACAGAAGGGCATCCTGATAAAATCTGTGACCAAATTTCTGATGCGATTTTAGACGCCATTTTAAAAAATGATGCGAATGCTCGTGTAGCTTGTGAAACTTCAGTCAATACGGGTTTAGTATTAGTAGCTGGAGAAATTACGACAAGTACATACGTTGATATCCCGAAGATCGTTCGTGAAACAATTAAAAATATTGGTTATACTCGTGCGAAGTATGGGTTTGATTCAGAGACGTGTGCCGTTCTTACTTCCATTGATGAGCAATCTGCTGATATTGCTCAAGGGGTTAATCAAGCACTTGAGGCGCGTGAAGGTCAGATGACGGACCAAGAAATTGAAGCAATTGGTGCAGGAGACCAAGGGTTAATGTTTGGTTATGCTGATAATGAAACGGTTGAATTAATGCCACTTCCAATTTCGTTAGCACATAAATTGTCACGTCGTTTAACCGAAGTTCGTAAAGATGAAGTTCTTCCATATTTACGTCCAGATGGAAAAACGCAAGTTACGGTAGAATACGATGAAAATGGAAAGCCAGCCCGTATTGATACAATCGTTATTTCTACTCAACATCATCCTGAAGTAACATTAGAGCAAATTCAACGAAATATTAAAGAGTATGTAATCAAACCAGTGGTTCCAGCTCATTTAATTGATGAGGAAACAAAATACTTTATTAACCCTACAGGTCGCTTCGTGATCGGTGGACCTCAAGGGGACGCTGGATTAACAGGAAGAAAAATTATCGTTGATACGTACGGCGGTTATGCTCGTCACGGTGGTGGAGCATTCTCAGGAAAAGATCCAACAAAAGTGGACCGTTCTGGAGCGTATGCGGCTCGTTATGTAGCGAAAAACATCGTAGCTGCTGGTTTAGCAGATCGTTGTGAAGTACAGCTAGCTTATGCGATTGGTGTAGCACAACCTGTATCTATTGCTGTTGATACTTTTGGTACAGGAAAAGTATCAGAGGAAGTGTTAGTGAGTCTTGTAAGAAAGCACTTTGACCTTCGTCCAGCAGGCATTATTAATATGTTAAATCTACGTCGTCCAATTTATAAGCAAACAGCTGCTTATGGACATTTTGGACGAAATGATATTGATTTACCTTGGGAGCAAACGGACAAAGCAGAACTGTTACGAACAGAAGCTTCAAAATAATAAGCTAAAAAGGAGTGGGAGACCCTACTCCTTTTTTGCATTTTAAAGAAGTTTTTTTGCTAAAGGAACAAGTACAGAAAAGACATCGACTTTCATCATTTTTGGTGGTAATGGATGTCTTTTCTAACTTTTAATGATGGGAAGAAACCAGTTTCATATCGGAATGAGACATACTATATGCTTTTTCATATTGTAAAAGTAAGTTGTCAAATATCGTTTCCCATGATTGAGACCGAGCGTACTTCCTCGCTTCATACCCCATTTGTAAGCGAAGAATTTCATCAGATAGTAGCCTTTCAATCGCTGAAATGAAAGATGTGGGACTTTTTGCTTCGCAGATAATTCCAGTTTGTTCATGAGTAACAATCTCAGTAACGCCACCGGCATTAGCTACAATTGCTGGCGTTCCAGAAGCTAGTGCTTCTAAGACGACATTCCCAAAGGTTTCTGTTGTTGAAGGGAAAACAAATAGGTCAGCTAGAGCATAAATTGAAGCTAGTTCAGAACCAGCTAGATAGCCTGTAAATGTAATGTTTTGTGTGAAGTTCTCTTTGTATTCTTGTAGAAGTGGTCCATCTCCTACATAAATCCAATGGACTTCATTTTTTATTCTTTCTGGGAGTTGCTCCATGACTGCCTGCAACGTCTCTAAGTCTTTTTCGGGCGCCATTCTGCCAACAAAAAGCAGTACATATTTCTTTTTAATATTAAATCGTTCATATAAGCTCGTATCTTTATGCTTTGGACTAAATTGAAAACAATCGACTCCTCGAGTCCATAAGTCGATATTTGTAAATCCACGTCTTACTAAATGAGCTTTCGTTTCTTTTGAAGGAACAAAGGTCATATTAAAGTGTGAATAAAACCATTTCATAAACTTCCATAGCCCTTCGGACATAAAGGTAAGTTTATAATATTTTAAATAATGATCAAAGTGGGTGTGGTAAGAACCAACCATTGGAATGTTTAGCTTTTTCCCATAGTGAAGGCCACTGAGTCCGATATTAAATGGAGTAGTAATATGAATGAGGTCAGGTTTAAAAGCATCGATCTGTTGTCGAATAGTAAACGGATTAGGAAGAGCCATGCGACATTCAGGATATAGGAAAAAAGGCAAACTGAAAAACGAGTGAATATGATGGGAGTATACATCAGTTTGCTGTATTGTTTCAGGAACAAATAGCTGATAAGGGACTTTACGGTGTTCAAAATGATGAACAAGTCGTTGTAGGGTGCGAGCTACACCATTTACTTGAGGAGCAAATGTATCGGTAAATAACGCGATTTTCATATGGAACCTCCTACGCCATTCCTAATTCGATAAACCAATAGCTAAATACAACCGTAGATAGAAGGGCACTACTGAAGCCCAGAATAGCACCAACGATGACATCTGAAGGATAGTGAAGCCCGAGAAAAATTCTAGATACCCCTACTAACAAAGCGATAGGTAACAATAGAAAAGAAAGCCAGGGGTTGAAAAGAATAAACGGTGTGGCAACTGAGAAAATTGCTGTTGTATGGCCCGAAGGAAAGGAATGATCTTTAAATCGGTTATCAACAACGTAAGTGTTTGGCAACACAAGATAAGGTCGTTTTCGACGATATCCTTTCTTAAAAATGACAACGAGAATGTGACTGAACGTTAAAGCTAAGGCAGCTGCTAAAGCTAATCCTTTCATTGGACCAGACAGGAGCAAACAAAGAAGAATTGTTATACCGACTGTAAAAGTGGCTCCGCCTAAGTGAGTAAGGTACGACATGACTAAAAATGAAATTTTGGACTGGCTTTTCTCGTTAATCAAATAAAACAAGCTACAATCAGTCTGATAAAACCATTGTTTTGATCTTTCCATACGAAAACCTCTTTTCAAGGAAGTTGCCAATGGCACTTTTGAGAGTTGTTAACCAAATTGTAACCATGTAGTGTTATATAAATATGAAGGAATTTTTAAGTTTTTTTAAGTTTTGTAAATGGAGCTAAAAGATTTTCTACAAAATTTTCATGTTTTATTTCAGGGGTTTTAGATATGGTGGTTTCGCCCTCGCATTATCAGGGGATTTCCTAATAGGTCTATCTGCTAATTAATGTTATTTTTGTTTGGGGGGAATTATCATGAAAAAAGTAAAAGTAATATTAATATCGGCTGTACTTATCGGTAGCTTAGCAGCATGTGGAACAAATAAATGATGGTACAGGAGAAGAAGAACCAATCGATACGCCTGATAATGGTGAAGTAGTCGAAACACCAGCTGTGAATTCAGAGGTTCCTGATGATGATGAAGAAATGGTCTTCATACCAGAAATGAAGGAATTAGAATGTGAAGTTGAAGGAGAAATGGAAAAGGGAGTCGCTCATCTAACAGTTAGTGATTTAAATTATTCTCATTTACAATGTTTGTACCTGGAAAGGAAGCAGCTGAAGGAGCAGAACCAAGATTTTGGGCGATGCTGAATACGCTTGCTGCTGGAGAATAATAAAATAGTAGCTTTAATATCAGAAAAATAAATATAAGAGTGACCCGCATGGGATCATGCGGGTCTTACTCAATAATGATGGCTATTAAATCCTTTAAGCTCTTAGCTAATAAAATATATACGACTCATACAGTTATGTGGTTTGGCTAAAGCATCTCACGTTATTTGGATTGTAAACTTTTATAGTATTGTCCTTTTTCCACGTATTCTCTGCGAATTCGTGCCATATCTTTACGGTCTTCTTCTGTTAATTCACGAACAACTTTTGCAGGGCGCCCAAAAGCAAGACTGTTTGGTGGAATAACTTTTCCTTGTGGGACAAGACTACCTGCACCAATAAAAGCTCCTTCACCAACTTCTGCACCATCAAGCACGATGGACCCCATTCCAATAAGGGCGTTTTTACGAAGAATACAACTATGTAATATTACTTGGTGACCTACTGTGACGTCATCTTCAAGGATAAGTGGATTATTTGGACTTTGGTGAAGGACGGAATTATCTTGGACATTCACACGATCTCCTATAATAGTAGGGGCTACATCTCCACGTATAACGGTGTTAAACCAAATGCTTGTCTTTTCTCCAATTTGTACATCTCCTGTAATTGTAACAAAATCTGCAATAAATGCTGACTCTGCTATATCAGGTGTTTTGTTATTATAAGGATAAATCAAAAGTGAACAGCTCCTTTCAAGGTGAAAAAACGGATAAATCAATTTAGATGACAATGTCTTTAGATTCTGACATAAATATAAGAAGCAACATCATTGCCTAATTTACTACGTTTAGTTTAGCAAATATTAGGGGAAAAAAATAGATAGAAAGGGGATTATTATGTGGAAATGGGAATGTAGCCAACAGCCAAAGGGCGTTATTGTTATCATTCACGGAGCTGGAGAACATCACGGAAGATATGGTTGGTTAAGAAAACAGTGGCAACAAGCTGGATTTCATATTGTCATGGGTGATTTACCTGGTCAAGGTAAAACAAGAGGAAAGCGTGGACATATTGATTCATTTAATCAATATATTGAAACAGTCTATGAGTGGTATAAAGAAGCTGCATTGTATGGTTTACCTGTTTATTTAATAGGGCATAGTATGGGTGGACTCATTTCCATTCGTACGTTAATGGAGAAAAGGATGGAAATACATGGAGTCATTTTATCATCACCTTTATTGAAATTAGCAGAAGAACCACCTAAATATAAGACGATGGCATCGAAAGCATTACACAGACTATTACCTAGCGTCACCGCTCCATCTGGTTTAAAAACCCATCTTGTTACCAGAAATGAAGAAATAAGAGAAGCTTATTTAATAGATGAACTCCGAGTAACGAAAGTATCGTTACGGTGGTATCAAGAAATCTTGAAGGCAATGACCCTGGCTAAAAGAAACGTGAGTGATTTTCCAAATGTTCCACTTCTTCTACTTCAAGCAGGTGATGACCGCATCGTGAATAGTGAAGCGGCTAAGTTTTGGTTTGATCAGTTACAAACGAGTGAAAAATGGTTCAAGGAGTGGGATGGACTCTTCCATGAACTCTTTAATGAACCTGAACGAGACGATGTATTTCGTTATGCCAAAACATTTGTCGAACTTCATCTAACATAAGGTGAAGTTTTTTATTTTAGGAAATTTTAAACTATTAAAGAATAAAGAATAACTATTCATTTTCGGCGATAAATGGTGTGCTTTTTGATTCGTATGATGAACTTTAACAAGCAAGTTTGGATAAAAATTTAGTTTGTGATAAGGTACTACTATTGAATAATAGAAGGGTGAGGTGGTTTACTTTTGAAAGTACCTAGTCAACCTTGGACGTTAATGTATAGTATTTATCGGAAGGTAATTCCGACGGTTCACCAATTTTTAGATTTTTGGCAAATGAAAGCTGAGGCAATCCCTGACCCTGAATTAAGAAAACAAGCGTTAATGAGTATAAAGACGAAGACATTTCACTGTGAAGGTGGAGGAATTTATGGACTACTAGCAGGAAATGAAGCGGCTAACATTATAAAATTTATCGTTGCATACCAAACAATTAGCGATTATTTAGATAATTTGTGTGATCGCAGTACTTCTCTAGATCCAGAAGATTTTCGGGCGCTACATGAGGCGATGCTTCATGCATTAACCCCGGGAGCTGAACCAGTAAACTATTATCGCTTTCGAGACGAGCAGGATGATGGGGGATATTTAAATAGTTTAGTCAACACATGTCAAGCTGTATTAACTACTTTGCCGTCCTTTCAAAAGGTACAACTTTCCATGCGTGAACTATGTCAGTTTTATTGTGATCTCCAAGTGTTTAAACACGTAAAAGAAGAAGACCGAGTACGCTTACTTGAAGAATGGTTTGAGAATCATCGGGAAAATCTACCTGAAATGACTTGGTATGAGTTTTCAGCTTGTGCAGGGTCGACTTTAGGTATTTTTTGTTTAGCTGCCTATGCAACCGATGAAACTTTAACGGAAGTAACCGTCAAACGTGTAAAAAATGGATATTTTCCATACGTGCAAGGCTTACATATATTACTAGACTACTTTATCGACCAGGAAGAAGATCGAGTTGGAGGAGATTTGAACTTTTGTTTTTATTATCAAAGTGAAGAAGAGATGATAGATCGTTTTCGGCATTTTGTAAAAAAAGCCGAACATAGTATTGATCAACTTCCGAATCGAAATTTTCATTATTTAATTAATAAAGGTTTAGTAGCGATTTATTTAGCAGATGAGAAAGTCCAAGGGCAAAAGAAAGTCAAAGAAACAGCAAAAAAGTTTATTCGCTTCGGTGGATTATCAACGTTTTTCTTTTACATTAATAGCTGGGTCTATCGACGAAAGTAGAGCTGAGCACGACCTACTATTAAAAAGAATGCTTCGAAAAGAACACCTCATCTTCGTGTTGGAGTAAACGAGAAAAGGAGAGTAAAGGATTATCCCTTACTCTCCCTTTTTAATTCTGAAAAAATTAGAGGATAAGATACCTATTACGCCAACAATTAATAATGTATTCGGTAATGGTCCTTCGATTGCTCCAATTAAGAAAAACATGCCTACTAAAAAAATCAAAAACCCACTAAATCCTATAATTTTCCCAGTTATCGTACGGTTTTTAAACATGTATAGTAGATTCATAGCCGTTCACGACAATATCTAACTTTCCTGTTTCGGGACAGATAACTAATCCGTGTACGGGTGTATTAGGTGGTAAAAGAGGATGCTTTTTTACCATTTGAACACCATGCATGACACTTTCTTCTACTTTCGAAAAACCGTTGAGCCAATCATTGATATTGACTCCTGCAAAAGAGACAGTTTCTACTTTTTCCATTGAAACCCCACGGTCTTCAGCTTTGGATAAAATGCTAGACGATTTTAGGCCAGCCATTCCACAGCCGTGGTGACCAACGATACACACTTCTTGAGCTTGCAGTTCGTACAAAGCGACAATGATACTTCTCATAATACTACCAAACGGGTGACTAATGACAGCACCTGCATTTTTAATGATTTTTGCGTCACCGTTTTTTAAATTCATCGCACGAGGAAGTAGTTCAGTCAAGCGAGTATCCATACAAGATAAAATGACTAACTTTTTATTTGGGAATTTCGTCGTCTGATATTCTTCGTACTTTTTTTCTTTTACAAACGTGTCGTTGTAATTAAGAATTGTCTGTAATATTGTCATAGTTTCTCCCCCCACCAATTGATTTAGATGGTCTTTAATTAGCGTATGTTATTTTTCTATGTTTACTATAGTTTTAAGGAACCTATGTCATCTTGTCAAGAAAATTAACTTCAGAATAGTTAAAATTATCTTTTTTCTATGGCCACAATAAAAGGGGGATTATTTTTTTGATTAATAAATTCGTATTTAAGCACATGGGTTTTCTCTTGATTCAACTGTTCAGCATATCTTACAACAGCTTCTTTTTCGAACTTCCCTTGATCATGTCCGTGATAGATCACAAGAACAATAATACCTCCTACGTCCAACATTTCGATAAGTTGTTCAATTGCGGATAATGTTGAATGAGGTGTTGTTACAATTTCTTTATCGCCACCAGGTAAATAGCCTAAATTAAAAATGGCTCCTTTAATCATTCCTTGATGGTGTGCAGGGATGCATTTTGTTAATTGATCGTGACTTTTATGGAACAACGTTACTCGATTGAGTAGCTCTTGTTCACGAATTCTCTTGGTTGTTTTTTCGATGGCTGTTTTTTGGATGTCAAAAGAGTAGACGTGGCCATTTTCACCCACTCGATTAGCTAAAAAGGATGTATCATGTCCGTTTCCTGCTGTGCAATCAATCGCAATATCCCCGCTGTTGATAGCTTTTTCTAATAGAATACGAGTATAAGGAAGAATACCATCTAGTTTCATTCCATTCCAACTTCCTTTCGGTAAAACTTTCCTTGCCATGTGTCGCGACGGTTAAGTTCTGCTTCGATGGCATTGAGCACATCCCATTTTTTTAAGCTCCACATGGGACCGATGACCATATCTGCTGGTCCGTCGCCTGTTAAACGATGAATGACCACATGAGGAGGAAGCATCTCAAGTTGATCCACAACAAGGTTTACGTATTCATTAAAGTCCATAAATTGAACAAGTCCTTTTTCATACTGTTTCACCATCGGAGTTTTCTTCATGAGGTGAAGAAGGTGGATTTTAATTCCTTGGATGTCTAACTTCGTTACTTCTTCGACCGTTTGTTTCATCATTTCAGTTGTCTCTAATGGGAGTCCGTTAATTATGTGCGAACAGACTCGGATTCCGTGTTTTCTTAGCTTATTTACCCCATCCACATAACATTGATAGTCATGAGCGCGATTGATGAGAAGGGCGGTTCGTTCATGTACGGTTTGTAAACCAAGCTCAACCCACAGATACGTACGCTCGTTTAATTCAGCTAAGTATTCCACTACGTCATCAGGTAAGCAATCAGGACGTGTTGCGATTGAAAGCCCGACAACCCCTTCTTGTTTTAAGATCACTTCATACATTTCACGAAGCTCATTCACGGGTGCGTACGTATTACTATACGCTTGAAAATACCCAATATATTTACCACTCTTCCACTTTCGATGCATCCGATCTTTGATCGTATGAAACTGTGTGACTAAATCGTCTTTCCGGTCTCCCGCAAAATCACCAGATCCGCGCTCACTACAAAATGTGCAGCCACCACTTGCGACTTGGCCATCACGGTTGGGGCAGTCAAAGCCAGCATCAAGGGGAACTTTAAATACTTTCTCACCGAACTGTTGTCTTAAATGAAAATTCCAAGAATGATATCGCTTATCTCCATAGCGTAATGGAACAGTTTCAGGTTGTTTTATTTCCATATATTAATCACCTTTATTGGTTGTAAGTTTACCTATTAATACTATCATAAACGGAAAAGAAACTCGAACGCTTCAAGATGGTAATGAAAAAGCATTGCTAATTCTAGTGTCTTCTTTTACTATTTTTTTAGAGAGACGAAATAAGAGGAGAATTATGTATGCCTAAAGCAATTTGGTTGCTTGTTATTGGTATGGTTATCAATGTAACAGGTGCATCATTCATCTGGCCTTTAAATACGATTTATTTACATCAAGAGTTAGGTCAATCTTTATCGGTTGCAGGCATCGTTCTAATGATGAATGCTGGGGCAGGAGTGATTGGAAATCTAATTGGAGGAGCCTTATTTGACCGAATTGGTGGTTATAAAACGATCATATACGGGATTGCGATTACAATCATCAGTGCATTTGTGCTTGCTTATAATCATACATTTCTGTGGTATGTCGCCCTTCTAGTTGGCATTGGGTTTGGGGCAGGGATGACGTTTCCTGCTCTTTATGCGATGGCAGGTACTGCATGGCCAGAAGGTGGTAGAAAAGCGTTTAACGCGATGTATGTTGCACAAAATGTAGGAGTCGCTTTAGGGACAGCGCTTGCTGGAGTAGTTGCTTCTATTAAAATGGACTATATTTTTATTTCAAATGGAATCGTTTATTGTTTATTCCTTTTGCTGGCAGTCATTGGATTTCGAAAAATCGAAGCGGAAAAATCAATATCACAAGCTACTTCAAATGTATTTGAACAAAAAAGGCATTTTTCGCTTAGTCGACCATTTATCGCATTACTTATTGTTCTTATAGGATATTTTATTTGTTGGGTCGCATATGTTCAATGGCAGTCGAATATTTCTGTGTATACGCAACAGTTAGGAATTTCACTAACTCAATATAGTGTGCTGTGGACGATTAATGGCGCGATGATTGTGTTGTGTCAGCCGATAATTGCTTTTATTGTTCGTAAATGGGTGCATACGTTAAAGTCGCAAATCTATACGGGATTAGTTATATTTATATTTTCGTTCTTTGTGCTGTCGCAGGCACAAGTTTTTTCGATGTTCATTGCTGCAATGGTCATTTTAACGATTGGTGAAATGTTTATCTGGCCAGCGATCCCTACAATTGCACATAAGCTCGCTCCTGAAGGGAAGGCTGGATTTTATCAAGGGGTTGTGAATAGCGTTGCTACGGGTGGAAGAATGGTTGGTCCTTTTATTGGCGGACTAATTGCTGAAGCTTTTGGCATGGTTACGTTATTCTATGCAATTATGATCCTTTTCTTTGTGGCCTTCGTTTCGACAGCTTTGTATGACCGTGTGTTGAAACAACCAAAATCAGTTCAAGAACATGCAACCAACCAAACGTTTCAACCTTAAGTTGAAAAAAATAGTATTTTTTTAGTGGAAATTGGTAATAATGGTCTTGACAGAAAATCGACAAGTTCATACAATAGCAAATATAACTTTAATCATTTTTCTCACAATTTTACACATGCTAATAACGATGAAGAGGAATAGTAGTGAAGTATCTCGTAATTAGAGAATTGACGGTTGGTGAAAGTCAATCGATGATACCCACGAACTCGCCTTAAAGTTGCAGAAGTGAACGATTAGTAGCTGCTGCCGTATACCGCGTTAAGGTTACTAAAGTGAGTATAAATCTGTTGTTTATGCTAATTTGGGTGGTACCGCGGGAATTTTTACAATTGTGAACAACCTCTCGTCCCTAACGATAACGCTAGGGGTGGGAGGTTTTTTTATTGAGTCATATGGTAGTTTACAGCTGATGTTTAACTTTTTTCAGCTCTCCAGTTGCCTTTGTCTATCAAAACACTCAAGAATATGTTGATGCTGATGGCGTCATAGACTGGAGGATCAGTGGATTTAGCGAAACTGGTCTATAAAATAAATTGAACTAAACCATTACATATTAATAAACCATCAATAGGAGGAAAAAGAATGTCTTTTCAACATCAAGCAATCGAGAAGAAGTGGCAACAATATTGGGAAGAGAATAAAACATTTAAAACGGTAGATGAGTTAGAAAAAAAGAAATTTTATGCTTTAGATATGTTTCCTTACCCTTCAGGAGCAGGTCTGCACGTTGGGCATCCTGAAGGATATACGGCAACGGATATTTTATCAAGGATGAAACGGATGCAAGGCTACAATGTTCTTCATCCAATGGGTTGGGATGCTTTTGGTCTTCCAGCTGAACAATATGCATTAGATACGGGAAAACACCCGAGAGATTTCACACAACAAAATATTGATAACTTCCGTAGACAAATTAAAGCGCTTGGTTTTTCATATGATTGGGATCGTGAAGTTGATACGACGGATCCTGATTATTATAAGTGGACACAGTGGATTTTCATCCAATTATATAATAAAGGTTTAGCTTATGTTGATGAAGTTGCAGTAAACTGGTGTCCTGCATTAGGCACTGTATTAGCAAATGAAGAAGTGATCGATGGAAAAAGTGAACGTGGTGGGCATCCTGTAGAACGACGTCCAATGAAGCAATGGGTATTAAGAATTACAAAATATGCGGACCGCTTATTGGAGGACTTAGAGGAGCTTGACTGGCCTGAAAGTATTAAAGATATGCAGCGTAATTGGATCGGCAAATCAGAAGGTGCAGAAGTCAGCTTCATGATTGATGGTTTTGATGAGGCGATTACGGTGTTTACGACTCGCCCTGATACGTTATTTGGGGCAACGTATATGGTGTTAGCTCCAGAACATAAACTCATTGATCAAATCACAACAGATGAACAAAAAGAAGCGATTGAAACGTATAAGAAAAAAGTTGCAACGAAAAGTGATCTCGAGCGTACTGAGTTATCGAAAGAAAAAACAGGGGTATTTACTGGGGCGTATGCCATCAACCCAGTGAATGGCGAGAAGATTCCGATTTGGATTGCTGATTATGTACTAGTAAGTTATGGTACAGGGGCGATCATGGCTGTTCCTGCGCATGACGAAAGAGACTATGAGTTTGCTAAAGAGTTTAATCTTGAAATTAAAGAAGTAGTTGCTGGTGGAAACATTGAGGAAGAGGCCTACACAGGTGACGGTCATCATGTGAACTCAGGTTTTCTCGATGGTTTAAATAAAGAAGATGCGATTGCGAAAATGCTTGAGTGGCTTGAAGTCGAAAGTAAAGGTACGAAAAAAATTACGTATCGTCTTCGTGATTGGTTGTTTAGTCGCCAACGCTATTGGGGTGAACCTATTCCAATTATTCATTGGGAAGATGGAACGATGACGCCTGTAGCTGAACAAGAGTTGCCGTTAATTCTTCCTGAAATGGATGAAATTAAACCGTCTGGAACAGGAGAATCACCTCTTGCTAACGCAACAGACTGGTTAGAAGTCGTTTGTCCAGATACTGGGAAAAAAGGACGACGCGAAACGAATACAATGCCGCAATGGGCGGGTAGCTGCTGGTACTACTTACGTTATATTGATCCGAAAAATAGTGAAAAGCTTGCTGACCCAGAAAAGATTAAACATTGGCTGCCAGTTGATATTTACATCGGCGGAGCAGAGCATGCAGTCCTTCACTTGTTATATGCACGATTCTGGCATAAAGTTTTATACGATATCGGTGTCGTTCCAACGAAAGAACCGTTCCAAAAGCTATTTAACCAAGGGATGATTCTTGGTGAAAATAATGAAAAAATGAGTAAATCGAAAGGGAATGTCGTGAACCCAGACGATATTATTGACAGTCATGGCGCTGATACTCTTCGTTTGTATGAGATGTTTATGGGACCACTTGATGCTTCAATTGCATGGTCAGAGAATGGTTTGGATGGGGCGCGTCGCTTCTTAGATCGTATTTATCGTTTGTTCATTGATGAAGCAAGCGGTGAACTAAACTCAATGATTACGGATGAAGCGGGTTCTGAAGGATTAACGCGTACGTACCATCAAACCGTGAAAAAAGTAAGCGAAGATTTTGAAGGGTTACGCTTTAATGTCGGAATTTCTCAGTTAATGGTCTTCATTAATGAAGCATATAAGCAAGAACAACTTCCTAAGTCTTTAATGGAAGGCTTCGTGAAATTAATTGCTCCTGTAGCTCCTCATTTAGCTGAAGAACTATGGCATAAACTTGGGCATCAGGAAACACTTGCGTATGAGGCTTGGCCTACATACGACGAAAAATATTTAGTTGAAGATGAGATTGAAATCGTTGTTCAAGTAAATGGAAAAGTTAAAGCGAAGTTAGTCATTCCAAAAGAGGCAAGTAAAGAGCAAATGGAAGAACTAGCGCAATCAGATGAAAAAGTAAAAGAAGCGACAAATGGGAAAACCATTAGAAAAGTAATTGCTGTTCCTGGAAAGCTTGTTAATATCGTTGCAAATTAAAATGGTATAGCTACGTAATGAGTGAGACGTTATTGTTCAATAATGTCTCACTCATTTTCATTTTATTATACTAACATTCATCAACAAGTTTAAACTTGTTGATGAATGTTAGTAATGTGTATAAGTCTGTGGATAATAAGGTTATTTATCCACATATATAGAAAAAAGGAAAAAAAGTCTAGTAATAATACTTATTTTTTGTTCACACTTTGTGAGTTTAATTATCCACAACATGTGAATAACTTTAGTTCTAGTGCTTAATGTGAAAGAATTCATTATTCAAATAAAATAGTGTGACATTAAAGTTAACAAGATAGAGAATGGTGTACTAGCGTGAATTTTCAAGTTAAATTAGATAGAAAAATAAAAATATTTTGTCTAATTGTGTCGTTTTTGTTGACATTTTGTAAGAGTTTTCATAAAATTCATATTAACCGACCGAGCAATCGGTCTTCTGAAATGTACTGAAGGGGAGGGCGATTAATATGATGAATGTACCGCTAACAATAAGTTCAATGCTAGAGAGAGCGGAGAAAGTTTTTCCTAAGAAGGGTGTAGTATCAAGGACGTTATCAAAAATTCATCGATTAAGTTATAAAGAAATTGGTGAACGAACTCGGAGGCTGGCAAGTTCACTTGAAAGATTAGGGGTTAAAGAGGGTGATAAAGTTGCGACGTTTGCTTGGAATCAACATCGCCACCTTGAAACCTATTTTGCAGTTCCGAGTATAGGTGCAGTTCTGCATATGGTGAATATTCGGCTATCTGAAGAACATATCTCATATATTATTAATCATGCAAACGATCGAATTTTAATTATTGATGAGGATTTATTGCCGATTATAGAAAGTGTTAAGGATGAGTTAAAGACAGTTGAAGCCTTTGTGTTAATGACGGATAAAGAAGAGCTTCCAGAAACGACTTTAGAACCTCTCTATTCGTATGAAGAACTTATCGCGCAAGGTGACAAGGATTTTCAATTTAGAAAAGATATTGACGAAAATGCTCCAGCAGGTATGTGCTATACTTCCGCAACAACAGGAAATCCAAAAGGAGTCATTTATAGTCACCGGTCATTAACTTTACATAGTATGATGCTTGGCAATGCAGACACAATGGCAATATCTGAAAATGATGTTTGTATGCCGATCGTTCCAATGTTCCATGTTAACGCATGGGGATTACCGTATGCGGCTACATGGTTTGGAACACAGCAAGTGTTACCAGGGCCGAATTTTACCCCTGAAGTTATCACAGATCTTATTGAGAAAGAACGGGTTACAATTACAGCAGGTGTACCAACAATTTGGCTTGGTGTTCTAAATATACTAGAAAAAGAGAAACGTGATATGAGTAGCTTAAGAGCTGTTGTTTGTGGGGGATCTGCGGCACCGATGTCGATGATACAAAAGTATGAAGAAGAGTATGGTATACCGTTTATTCATGCATATGGTATGACAGAAACAACGCCAATCGTAGCGATCTCTCGTTTGAAAAGTTATCAACAAACACTTAGCAACGATGAAAAACTTGAAATACGCTCTAAACAAGGGTTATTTGTCCCAGGAGTCGATATGAAAGTTGTGAATGAAAATGGACCAGTCAAGTGGAATGGACAAGACATGGGAGAACTTCTATTAAGAGGGAATTGGATCGCGGATAGCTATTATAAAGATGAAAGAAGTATAGATACATTTAAAGATGGCTGGCTTCATACTGGCGATATTGCAACCATTGATGAAGAAGGAACTCTCAAACTTGTTGATCGCACAAAAGACCTAATTAAGAGCGGTGGAGAATGGATTTCATCGGTCGACTTAGAAAATGCATTAATGGCACACGAAGGAGTATTTGAAGCGGCAGTTGTAGCTGTACCAAGTGAGAAGTGGGTGGAGCGACCTGTAGCATGTGTCGTATTAAAGCCAGAGTTCGAAGGCAAAGTAACAGAAGAAGATATCATTCAATTTTTAACACCTAAATTTGCAAAATGGTGGCTTCCTGATAAAGTTCTATTTATTGATGAAATTCCGAAAACTACTGTAGGGAAGTTCTTAAAACGCGAGTTGCGTAGTCAACTTCAAGATAGAATGATTGTCTCTTAATCAATCAAGTTAGTAAAGAGTTTAAAAGAGAACTTTTTTAAGAATTCTAGATTAGAAGTATTTATTGCAAAATTACACACGTCAGTCAACAAAAGTTTATGGGAATTTACTTCCCCTCATTCTTATTTGAAATCGTTTACTGAAAATTTTACCCTACATCAACTGGCAGTAATCGCCTCACTTCAAGACTTCGAGGAATCAAAGAAGGGTAAGTGGGGGACGAAGGAACACAGACGTTGCCACGTCCTGTGGTAACGTCTGTGTGAACTACATCGTGTAGGCCTCAGTAACAACTAAATCAACAGAAGTTTTACTCTATGTCTTTATTAAATTGGAAGCGTTTTAATTACATAAAGGAGGTTTAACATGGCGAAAAAACGCGAATACGGTGGTATACAACCAGGGGTAAAATGGGGTCCGTTTACTTTGAGGTTACCTGGTGTACATGTGCCAGTAACATGGCCTGAAGTTATTCAGGGTGGTTTATTATCTTTAGCGACAGGGGGAGCACTTGTCCCTCTAATGATGCAATATTTTGATATTCCTTTTGAAGTAGCATGGTCGATTGTAGCGATCCAACTTTTCTGGGTATGGACGCAATCCTTCTTATTCGGTGATGCATATGCTGCGGGTTGGATTACCCCAGCCTTACCGTTAATCTTAGTGTTCTTAGGAGGATTTACCCCTGGGGCTGAAGCAGCGCAGGCGATGATAGCAGTCACCTTAGTTGTCGTCACTTTATTCTTGTTCTTTGGTCTAACTGGTTTGGGAGAGAGGTTTAACAGGAGCATACCTACGACACTAAAGGCAGGTATCATCATGGGGGCTGCAATAGCAGCATTTCAGTCCGAGTTGAATCGTGTTCAAACTTTACCAGTAACTTTAATTACATCGTGGATTGTTGTTTTAATAATAATGTTCTCTATTCCGTTTAATAAGCTACCCAACACAAAAATGAAAGTAATCATTTCGGCAAATGCAATATTGATGGGATTTATTGCTGCGAGTATCGCAGGTATCATTTCTGGAGAGTTAACATTCAATATCGAATGGGGCATTTTTGTTCCGCAATTTGGTGAGTTATTAGCAGCAACGTCACCTTGGGGGGTAGGATTACCTTCGTGGTCGATGATTGTGGCAGCAATTCCGATTGCGATTATGGTTTATATTCTCGTCTTCGGTGATCTCCTTGTAGCAGATACATTATTAAAAGATGCTTCAAAATCTAGGCCTGATGAGAAGATCGATGTTAACCACACACGTACACACTATGCGCTAGTTATCCGTAACCTTGGACAATTATTTACAGGTGGTGCAATGATCCCATTACATGGGCCAATGTGGACTGGTATCCAAGTTTATATTCTTGAACGTTATAAAAAGAGTAAAAAAGCATTAGACACGATTTATTCAGGACCAGTAAACTGGTATTGGTTGTCATTACCATTAGCTTTCTTTACACCAATTATTGGTATCATGATCCCACTACTACCAGTAGCATTATCTCTTACTCTACTTTTAACAGGTTTTGCTTGTGCTTACGTTGCGATGTCAATGGTTAGTAACAACGTTTCAAGAGGTTTAGTACTAGCGGTTGGACTTTTAACTGCTGTTCAAGGTCCAGCATGGGGTATAGGAGCTGGTATTATCTTATACTTCATATTAATTGGTAGAGAGCCAAAACAAACAGAAACAGAAGAAACTGAAGAAAAATCAGCATAAAAAATCTAATGAGAAAAGGTGATTAATGATGGAAACAGTTTATATTATTGAAGGAGCAAGAACGGCATTTGGTAGTTTTGGAGGCGCTTTTAAAGGGATTTCGGATATTGATTTAGGGGTAGCAGCAAGCCAAGAAGCGATCAAACGAAGTCAAATGAAACCAGAGCAAATTGATCATGTGTATTTTGGAAACGTAATTCATACGAACAAATCGTCATCGTACTTAGCAAGATATATTGGTTTAAAGTCTGGCGTTCCACATGAAGCTCCAGCATTAACCCTCAATCGTTTATGTGGTTCGGGACTTCAAGCGCTAGTGTCTGGAGCGCAACAAATCATGCTTGGGGACGGAAAAACAGCGTTAGTTGGTGGCGCGGAGAATATGAGTCAATCCCCACATGTCCTAAGAGATACACGTTTCGGAAGTAAATTAGGAGCACCGCAAATTGATGACATGCTTTGGGAAACATTAACGGACCATAACGCAGGTTGTGGAATGGGTGTAACGGCAGAAAATTTAGCAGAAAAATATAATATTAGTCGTGAAGAGCAAGATGAATTCTCTACTCGTTCACATCAGTTAGCTGCTGCCGCACGTGAAAATGGACGATTTGAAAAAGAAATTGTTCCTGTCGTTTTAAAAGGACGTAAGGGAGATATCGTCATCGATAAGGATGAACATATTAAGGCAGATACAACGGCGGATAAATTATCAAACTTAAAACCTGCATTTAAAAAAGACGGTACTGTAACGGCTGGAAATGCAAGCGGAATTAATGATGGTGCTGCTGCTGTGACTCTTGCTAGCGAGTCTTTTGTGAAAGAAAATAATATTAAGCCATTAGCAAAGATCGTATCTTGGGGAATCGCTGGAGTTGATCCTGCGTATATGGGAATAGGCCCAGTTCCAGCTAGTAAAATAGCTTTACAAAAAGCTGGATTATCGATCGAGGATATCGATTTAATTGAATTGAATGAAGCATTTGCGGCTCAATATTTGGCCGTTGAAAAAGAATTAGGATTAGATCGCCAAAAGGTAAACGTAAATGGTGGAGCAATTGCACTAGGACATCCCGTTGGTGCAAGTGGAGCAAGAATTGTTTATTCATTAGCGCAAGAATTAAAACTTCAGAATAAAAAGTATGGTCTAGCATCACTTTGTATTGGTGGAGGACAAGGGATATCAGTAATTATCGAAGCCGTATAATGAGGAGGGGGTACTGATGGGATTTAAAAAAGTAGTGGTTGCCATTGATGGATCAAAACATAGTTACAAAGCGGTTAAAAGAGCAGTAGAACTTGTAAACGACGTAACAGGGCAATTAACTGTTGTACACATCGTACAGGATGGAAGTCCTACCCCGATTATCATTGGTGATTTCTCAGCATCTCAATATGATTATCGAAAGAAAATGAAAGAAATGAAGAAAGAAGAAGGCGAACAAATTATTCAACGAGCGAAGAAAGAAGTTCAAGAAAATGGTGGGACTTCTGAGTTTTATATTTTAGAAGGTGACCCTGCAGCAACCATTTGTGAGTATGCGGAAAAAGAAAACTATGATTTAATCATTATTGGAAGTCGTGGTCTTGGAAGTTTTAAAGAGATGATGTTAGGAAGTGTGAGTCATAAAGTCGCACAAATTTCTACCGTGCCGGTAATGATTGTTAAATAGTAGAAAGAAAATGTTATAGTTGTTAATGAGGCACCTTGATTATATTAAGGTGCCTCAATACACCCTTATAGGTTTAATGCTTCATGAATTAACTCCAATTAAGGAGGAATCTGGTTGGAAAATAATGCGAAGGCAAGAATTATTAAAGCGGCATTGAAATTGTTTAGAAAACAAGGATTTTATCAAGTATCTGTAAGAAATATTGTGGAACAAGCGAAAATTTCAAATGGTGGTTTTTATCATCACTTTAAATCAAAAGATGAGCTACTCTACTTTATTAATGATCAGATTATGTCTCACGTTATCGCAGAAGGCCAAAAGGCAATTGAAAACTATGAAAACCCTGTTGAGCAATTACGAGGGCTAATTCTTTCTTTCGTAAGAGCCTTTGATAAATATAATTTAGAAGTTACGATTATGTATCAAGAAAGTCACTATCTAGTTGGTGAATATGAAGAAAAAATTAGAGAAAAAAGAAACCAGTATGAAAAAATGTATAATACCGTACTCATAGAAGGTGTAAAAGCAAAAGTCTTTCGATCCGATCTCCCATTAAAAATTACAGGTTTTATGATTTTTGGACAAGTAAACTGGACGTACAAATGGTATCAAGCCAAAAAGCCACTCACAATTGACGAAATAGCCGATATATATATTAACTTCGTTTTTAGTGCTTTATTAACAGATCGAGCTAAAGAAATATATAGTCAATACATTTCACCAGTAGAGCAAAAGGCAACTTAATTTTAAGGAATGGGGAGAATGCGGATGAAGTTAGATCACTATTTGTTATCGATACTAGACTCTCTTCATGATGCAGTAATTGTTGTTCTAACGGACTATACGGTTGCTTATGTAAACAAAGCATATACGGAACAATTTAATGTCCCTAAAGAAAAGATTGTGGGGAGAAACTTACACAAAATTGAAGAAAACTCTCGGATCATTGAAGTATTAAAAAGTGGAGAACCACTCATTAATGATTGTAGTTATGTTCATTCATTAAAAAAAGATGTGTGTGCTAATATTACTCCTCTAATAGAAGGTGGAAAGATGACAGGTGTTGTTACTATTATGAGGGATATTAGTGAAGTCACAAACTTACAGGAAGAACTAAATCGATATAAGATGTATTCTTCTGAACTACGAAAACAATTGGACCAAAAGAACTTTTCTTTGTTGCATAGTAACGTATATAAAATGAAAACCGCAGTGTCCCTTGCTAAAAAGGTTGCGGCTACTGATGTTACGATTATGTTGTATGGTGAAAGTGGTGTAGGAAAAGAAGTATTTGCAAAAGCAATTCATGAAGCGAGTACAAGGCATGATAAGCCGTTTATCCCGATCAATATTGCTTCAATCCCAGACGCTCTCTTTGAAAGTGAGTTGTTTGGATTTGAGGAAGGTTCATTTACTGGATCTAGAAAAGGTGGAAAAAAAGGTTTAATTGAGTTAGCGGAAGGCGGTACATTATTTCTAGATGAAATTGGTGAAATGTCATTAAATGTACAAGCGAAATTATTAAGAGTAATACAAGAAAGGTCTTATCATAAGGTTGGTGGGACGAAATCAATTCCTTTGGATGTGCGGATTATATCTGCAACGAATCGTAATTTAAATGAAGCTATAAAAAAGGGCACCTTTCGAGAAGATTTGTATTATAGAATTAACGTCGTTCCCATTACAATTCCCTCATTGCGGGATAGAAAAGATGATATTCCTTTTTTAATTGAAAATTTGCTGCGTGAACTTAAATCCAAGTATGGTAAACACGTAACAGTAGATGATGAAATTATCGAAGTCATGAAAGGTTATCATTGGCCTGGGAATGTAAGAGAATTATTTAATGTGTTGGAACATATGGTAGCAATTTGTTCACGCTCTCATTTTGAACTTGAAGATATACCAGATTACATAAGAGAAGGAACACAAAGTAAAATGGTAGATACACAAGTAATGCACAGAGAACGTGTCGAATTAAAAAATACAAGTTATCACCTGAATGAAGTACTAGAAAAAACAGAAAGAAGCCTGATACAACAAGTAATCAAAGCAAGTAAAAATCGTTCAGATGCTATTAGAACATTGGGGATTAGTAGAAAAGCATTTTATGCCAAACTAAAAAAATATAATCTGATGTAACCCCTTAAAACAAAACCAGGATAAAACATTACCCTTCTTTTGATATTGGCACGTTATTTGCATAGATAACGATAGATAGATTTCAATTAAAGGACAGGGAGGCTTTATATATGAAAGTTCAAATTCAGAGAATGGAAGATGGGGATGCAAAAATTACGTATCAGGAAACCGCGGGTCTAGCGATTATAAGCTTAAGCCGGCCACGTTCCAAAAATGCGCTAACTTCCAATATGTGGACACAGCTATCCGAAATTGGAGCCAAAATATTAGATAACCCGAAAAATAAAGTAGTTATTTTAAGGGGAGCAGGGGAACAGTTTACTGCAGGATCAGACATTAAAGAGTTTCACCAAATGTCTGTTGAAGAAGCAGAAGCATCCTTTCTCCTTATGGAAAGAGCGATATCTACATTCGAGCGGTTACCGTTACCGACTATCGGTGTGATAAATGGTCCAGCGATGGGTGCAGGATTAGAACTAGCGCTAGCTTGTGATATTCGCATCGGTTCCAATCATACGAAAATGGGTATTCCTGTTGGCCGCTTGGGCATTACGTTAAACAATAAGTTTGCACAACGACTTGTTAGTTTAATAGGACCGAGTCGAACGAAAGATTTAGTATTTACAGGTCGTTTATATGATGCTGAGGAATGTAAAAAGTTAGGGATGATCAACTACTTAATTCAAGAAGAACGTCTTGATCGGTATGCTATTCGAATGGGGAAACTTGTGGCATCTCAATCACCTGCCTCGTTAAAAGCAATTAAACGATCAGTTGCAAATTGTGTTAATAGTGTTGAAGAGTTATGGTCAGAAGAAACACCGTTTGTGGACTCACACGATTTTCCTGAAGGGGTTGCTTCTTTTGTAGAGAAACGTCCACCGAAATTTAAAAGAAGGATGTAAAGAAAAGACACCGAGGTAAATTAGTACCTTCGGTGTCGCCTATTTGATAAAATGGACATGTATCGAGTGAAGTTCGAGGTGTAAAAAGTTATGAAAAGCTTGTTGTATACTATGTTGAATGTCTTCGCCTATGTCTCGAATCGGCCGTTGAACAGGGTGGTGAAGACTAAGCGATACTTCAACACTAGGGAGAGCTGTCATTTGAACATTCACTTGGTGACATTGCTTAATTTCAGCAATACTTTCGCTTTCATAAGAAGCGATAGAGAGTAACACTTTTTTTGAGATGTGAATGGAGTTGGAGTCAAAATCTGGATAAACGACGGTCGTTTCACCAATTATTTCTTCTTTTTGTGAGAAGATTTTCATTCCTTGTTTGATGAGTCGTTTGAAAAAACTTTGTTCTACTTGAATGTGTGGAACAGGAATGACGTGTCTTCCTTGTGTTAACCGGACGTATAATGCCATTTTAATTTCTCGTGAGGTTCGGACTTCATTAATATCGTAAATGTGCTCAATTTCACCAAGTTCTAAAGTCGAGCAAATTCTTCTGACCATTTTCGGTGATGTTCCTAAAATGAGTATTTTCGGGATATTGTAGATTTTAATCGCTTCTTGGACTTCTTGTTTGTGGTCTTCAAAGTAAAACGTTGCTCTTTTGACAGCTGTAATATAATTTTTTTCAAACTTCGCTGAAGTACCTGCTATTTTTCGACCATAAAGGATTAATAATCCATCATCAATGATCGCAGGGATGTTCTTTTCATAAGCGAAAGAAAGTGCGCTAGTACTTTTGCCCGTTCCGCTTGGACCACTCAGTGCATAAACGATCATTATTTCCATCTCCCTTCCTTGCATCTACGTTAAAAAGAGTGAATTTTTTTTCATTTAACGAAATGTTCTAATTTTAGTTCATTATACTCAAGCTTGTTTTAAGCAGCAAGAAGTTACTTCTACAAATACAAAATAAGTGTTTCCTTGAGAAACATGTGTTTCTTTAGGGAACTACTGCTGTTTCTTGAGGAAACATATGTGAGGAGGTGAAAGTGGAAGAAGCTAGTTATTTCAGGTACAGAATTTTGGCATGATTTTTGCAATTAAAATATCAGAAGAAATATGTTTATATAATTAGGAGGGTATTACTATGGCAAAGGTAAAATATGAAGTAGAAAATCAAATTGGATTAATCACAATTGACTCACCTCCAGTGAATGCACTTGAAACGCAAGTACTAGAGGAGCTTGCAGAAATCGTTAATAATATTAGTGAAGATGTAAACGTTGTTATTATTACTGGCGCAGGCAATAAAGCATTCGTTGCTGGTGCAGATATTAAGGATTTCCCGAATTTGACAAAAGAAACAGGTATAGAGTTAGTGAAAAAGGGTCAACAAATTTTCCAACAAATTGAAGACTTAGACCAACCTGTAATTGCGGCAGTTGATGGTTTTGCACTTGGTGGTGGGTTAGAGCTTGCACTTGCATGTGACTTCCGCATAGCTACGAAACGTTCTCAATTTGGTTTACCAGAAGTAAAACTAGGGGTTATTCCTGGATATGGTGGGACGCAACGTTTGCCACGCCTCATCGGTAGCGGAAAGGCAAAACAGCTCATTTTCTCAGGGGAATTTCTTTCAGCTGAAGAAGCATTGAATGTAGGAATTGTGGAAGAAGTTACAGAAGGTTCAGCTCTAGAAGCAGCGCAAAAATGGGCAGAAAAAATTGCGCAAAGAGGACCGCTTGCTGTAAGAGCAGCGAAAAAAGCTGTCAATGAAGGATTAAATCAAATGTTAGAAGAAGGATTAAATACGGAAGCTACATATTTTGGTTCAATTGCTGAAACAGAAGATATGAACGAAGGTGTGGCAGCTTTCTTTGAAAAGAGAGAGCCGAAGTTTACTAGAAAATAAGACTGTATTAAATTGAATTACTAGTTTTGGAAGGTACAAAAACAAAAACATTAAGAAAGATTCATAAATTAGGAGGAAAAGAGATATGAAAAACATTGGTATTATTGGTTTCGGATTAATGGGTTCGGGAATTGCGCAAGTATGTGTTGAAGCAGGTTATCAAGTGACTGCAGTTGAAGTGAAAGAAGAGTTTTTCGAAAAAGGTCTTAAGCAGATTCATAAGAATTGGAACAAAGCTGTAGAAAAAGGAAAGTTAACAAACGGACAAGTAGAAGAGTTACAAAGTAGACTATCAACATCAACAGATTATCAAGATCTAGCGTCGGTTGATTGCGTTATTGAAGCTGTTAGTGAGAATATGGAATTAAAGAAAGAAGTATTTAAAAAAATCGATGCAGTTGTTAATGGGGAAGCATTAATTGTAAGTAATACATCTGGATTAAGTATTACAGAGATGGCAAGTGTTGTTAAAGACCCTAGTCGAGTGATGGGCTTCCATTTCTTCAATCCAGTCCCAGTTATGAAACTTGTAGAGTTAATTCGTGGAATTGATACTTCAGAAGCGACGTACGAAAAAGCTCAAGCTTTAGTAGAATCTCTTGGTAAAGAAGGGATTGACGTTAAAGAAGCACCACTGTTTGCGGTGAACCGTATTTTAGTACCGATGATTAATGAAGCGATCTTTGTTTTACAAGAAGGAATTGCGAGTGCAGAAGACATCGATACAGGTATGAAGTTAGGAGCAAATCACCCAATTGGACCGTTAGCATTAGCTGATTTAGTTGGATTAGATACATTATTATTTGTTCAAGATTCACTCTATGAAGAAACACAAGACTCAAAATATCGTGCAGCACCTTTACTAAGAAAATTAGTAAGAGCTGGACATTATGGAAGAAAGACTGGAAGAGGTTTTTACGAATATTAAAAAGTGATCTTCATAGGGGGAAGGAAAAATGAGTTATTTCGAACTTTCAGAAGAACATCTACAAATAAAACAAGAGATTCATAGATTAGCCCAAGAAAAAATAAAACCGCGCGCGATCGAAATTGATGAACAAGGAGAGTATCCTTGGGATATTCTTAAGCTTTTTTCTGAATATGGTTATATTGGCGCAAACATGCCTGAAGAATATGGTGGGGCAGGATTAGACTTACTAAGTTTTTGTACGATTGTCGAAGAAGTTGCACGAGTTTGTGCGTCTTCTTCACAAGTCGTTACCGTACAGGAGCTTGGGGCACTGCCAATTATGATCGGTGGTAGTCATGAATTAAAGCAACGTTACCTTCCAGATGTTGCCTCTGGAAAGAAGGTTATTGCGTATGCTTTAACTGAGCCGAATGCTGGATCAGATGTAAAAAGCTTAAAAACCCGAGCGGTTAAAGACGGTAATGACTATATTATTGATGGGCAGAAAATGTTTATTAGTAATGGTGGTGCCGCCGACCTTTATACTGTATTTGCCAAAACCGAAAACGGAATAACTGCTTTTGTTGTTGAAAAAGATACACCTGGATTTGAGGTCGGAAAGCTCGAGAAGAAAATGGGAATTAAAGGATCACCAACGGCGCAACTTTTCTTTGAAAATTGTCGTGTTCCAGCTGAAAACCGTATTGGAGAAGAAGGAGAAGGCTGGCTCATCGCGATGAAAACATTTGATAAGTCACGACCAACTGTTGCTGCACAAGCGCTTGGTATTGCTCAAGGTGCTCTTGACGCTGCATTAGAGTATGTTCAAGAAAGGGAACAATTTGGAAAGCCGATCGGTTCGTTCCAAGGTGTTCAATTCATGTTAGCTGACATGGCAACACAAGTGGAAGCGGCCCGTGGACTCGTGTATCGTGCAGCTGCAAAAGTAAACGACTTATCTGCGACAGGGAAAAATCCCGAGTTAACACAAGCTTCATCAATGGCGAAAATGTTCGCATCTGATGTTGCGATGAAAGTAACAACCGATGCGGTTCAATTATTAGGTGGTTATGGTTACGTACAAGAGTATAATGTAGAACGAATGATGAGGGATGCTAAGATTACCCAAATCTATGAAGGTACAAACCAAATTCAACGTCTAGTCGTTGCGAGAAACTTGTTAGGAGGAAAATAAATGAAAATTTTATTTATTCACGGTGCTGGTGGATCAAGCAACAAATGGCGGGAAATGGATGAACTTCTACAAGGTGTTCCTTTTGAAAGTATTGATCTACCAGGGCACGGATCTAATGGTGATGTAATTGCTGAGACAGTTGAAGAATATGCACAGCGATTATCTGAAGCTTTGAAAGAAGATGTAATCGTTGTCGGACATTCAATGGGAGGAATGATCGGGATAGAGCTAGCTGCTAGAAACCAACATGTTAAAGGTCTCGTTCTTGCTGCGTCCAACTATGAAGTCCCAGTTCATCCAAAAATTATTAGTCAATTAGAAAATGGTATTTTCCCTGAGTTTTTATTTTTAGCATCCTATGGCAAAAGCGTTGATGAAGAATTAATGGAACAAGAAAAAGCAGATCTAGACAAGACCCCTGTATCTGTTGCGCTTAACGATTTTAAAGCTTGTGATTTATATAAGAATGGAAAAGCAACGATTGCCCAATTGTCTGTTCCTATTCTAGCTATTTATGGGGACGAGGATCGACTTCTTCCACCAAATGCTCAAGCTGAAATTACTAGTATAAACGAGAGCATAAGTACAGAACTAATCGCTGGTTCTGGACATTATGTCCAATTAGAACAGCCGAAGCTTTTCGCTAATCATGTTCAAGCTTTTTACGAACAAATCAAGAAAACAGTAAACGTCAAATAACTCTTTAGGAGCGATTATTGTGTTGTATATTAATGGAAAATGGCAGCAAACAGAAAGCGGTAACTCCTTTTCTTCAATAAACCCAGCTACAGGTGAAGTACTCGGTACGATCGCTGATGGTACGGCTATTGATGCAATGAACGCAATTACAGCCGCCGAAGATGCGTTTGACAGCTGGTCTTCTTTAACTGCATATGAGCGATCGAAATATTTATATAAAGCGTATGAAATCATGATGGAAAAGAAAGAACAGTTAGCTGTTATGATGACAAAGGAGCAAGGAAAGCCTTTGAAAGCAGCTAGAAATGAAGTACAGTACGGTGCTGATTTTCTGTTATTGTATGCAGAAGAGGCGAAACGAGTAAATGGTGAAATTTTACCTTCACCAAGGAAAGATCAACGCTTTATGGTCTTGTACCAACCTGTTGGTGTGGTTTGTGCAATTACCCCTTGGAATTATCCAATCTCGATGATTACGAGAAAAATTGCCCCAGCAATTGCCGCAGGATGCACGGTCGTATTAAAACCTGCTGAACAAACACCGCTTTGTGCAATCGAAATGTTTAAGGTATTTGAAGAAGCAGGTATTCCAGCGGGTGTTGTCAATCTTGTAACAACCGAACAACCAGAAGAGGTTGGCGAAGTCTTTTTAACAAATAAAGCGGTTAAGAAGATTACCTTTACAGGATCTACAGAAGTTGGAAAATACATTGCGGAACAAGCTGGAAAACAAGTGAAGCGAGTGTCAATGGAACTCGGTGGCCATGCTCCGTTTATCGTCTTTGATGATGCGGACCCTGTTCATGCCGCTAAAGGTGCATCGCTAGTAAAATTTTTAAATACAGGGCAGGCATGTATTAGTCCAAATCGTATTTTTGTCCACAAAAGTAATATAGAAAAATTTACAGAAACATTTGTCGAACGTGTTCGTAAAATGAAAGCTGGCGTTGGTTTAGAAGAAGGCGTTAATATTGGTCCACTTGTTGATTCTCAAGCACTAGAAAAAGTTCATAATCAAGTAACGGATGCGACGAGTAAAGGAGCTAAAGTTGCGATTGGTGGCGAGCGATTAAACAGTGAACCACTTCATAAAGGTACATTTTATGCTCCTACCGTTTTAACGAATGTGGATCAGTCGATGACCATCTATTACGAAGAAACATTTGGTCCAGTTGCTCCAATTATTCCATTTGAGACGGAAGAAGAAGTATTACAAATGGCTAATGATACACAGTATGGTTTAGCAGCTTACGTGTATACAAAAGACCTGAACCGTGCGATGAAGATGTTTGAAAAGTTGAAGTTCGGAATTATCGGAATTAATGATATTAATCCAACGGCAGCAGCAGCACCATTTGGTGGGATGAAAGAAAGCGGCCTTGGTCGTGAAGGTGGCAAAGAAGGAATTCATGAATATTTAGAAACTAAGCTCGGTGGTTTCTCAATTTAAGATGTAATGGGGCTGAAGATTTTTTCAGCCTCATTTTTTATTTTTTAATAGGATAGTTCGTAAAATAACGTACCCACTGCCCCCGAAAAGTTCAGGCTTTACCGCAAACACTAGTTAGAAAGGTTTTTAAGAAAGAGTTTTCTGAATTCAAAAGAGGACGGAATGAGGTGGATTCCTCTTCCGTTTTTCTTATATTGCTTTTGCCTGTTTTTGTCGTAATTTATCATTTTTTGTGAGTAACAGTGTGGAAAACTAAATGATTTATCCACAAATTATGAAGTGTGTAATAAAAATACTATTATACCGTCAAAAAAAGGAACATAAATTACTCACAACTTGTGGGTGTTTTTATCCACAGGGTGTGTATAAAGTTGTGGTTAACTTATGGTTTTCTTATTAGCTGCAGAAAAACCTGCGGTATAACCTGTTGAAAATGCGACGGTAATATTATAACCACCAGTGTATCCGTGGATATCTAACACTTCTCCACAAAAATACAATCCTTGCTTCTTTTTAGATTCCATTGTTTTAGGATGAATTTCTTTTACAGAAACACCTCCACCTGTTACAAAAGCCTTTTCAATCGGCAAAGTACCATTCACCTCAAATTGAAATGATTTGATCAATTGGGCCATTTTGCGAAGGGGTTCATTTCCAAGGTTGGCACAGCTGCCCCCAGGATCAATTGCGACTTTTTCTAAAATAAAGTTTAATATTCGGTCAGGTATGTACCCTTTTAAAACATTTTTTACTGCTTTTTTTGGTTCTTGATTTGTTAATTGACCTAGCTCTTGAAAAATGTTCTCACTAGATTGCCGCGGAAAGAGGTCAATACTCATGGTCACTGTATTCGGGTGCTTCTTTTGTTTCTTTAATTCTTTGATGACAAATTGACTACATCTTAATACGATGGGACCAGAAATCCCAAAGTGAGTAAAAATCATATCTCCTTCATGGCTGATTATTATTTTTCCTTTAGCATTGATAACAGATAGTTCAACATCTCTTAATGAAAGACCTTGAAGAGTTTTATTTTGGATAAAGGATTCGTCTGAGGTAATAGGCACTTCTGTTGGGTAAAGATCGGTAATGGTGTGCCCCGCCTTTCTTGCCCAAGGATATCCGTCACCTGTTGAACCAGTATGGGGTACGCTTTTTCCTCCTGTGGCAATAACAACGGCATGGCTATTGATCAACTCGCCAGTTTCTAATATTACGCCAAGAACTTTATCATCGTCGTAACGAACATCCTTTACAGGAGAATGAGTTTTAATCGTTACGCCTAGTTCTTTCACTTTGTCGATAAGTGTTCGGACAACGGTTGAAGCTTTGTCACTGACGGGAAACATTCTCCCACGATCTTCTTCTTTTAATCGGATCCCTAAGTCCTCAAAAAATTGAATTATGTTTTCATTATTAAATATAGAAAAAGGGCTATGCATAAATCTTCCGTTGCCAGGTATATGCGCAATTAATTCATCAAGAGCCATGCGATTTGTAACATTACATCGCCCACCACCCGAAATTCCTAATTTTCTTCCAAGTTGGTCTCCTTTATCTATTAATAGTACAGCAGCTCCTTGGCTAGCAGCTGCTATTGAAGCCATAAGGCCAGAGGGACCTCCACCGATTACAATAACATCATACATATGTTGTAACACCTTTCATTAAGCATATTTACTTTTTATCCCGCAACAACTGGCAGTAATCCCCCCACTTCGAGACTTCGAGGAATTAAAGAAGGATAAGTGGGGATAAACTGCCAGTAAGTGCCCGATTGGTTCAACTAATCATCAGTGGGGGGAGAGGAAAACCCCTCACTTATGGAAGTATCACTTTATCGTTTGATTTTATCATGAGGAAAGGTTTTGTTGGTAATTCTTTCACTTTTACATGAAAATATACACTAGGGATTAGAAGTGCATTAGTTATTAATTGGAAATAATAAAATAGGCAGTTTATCCCGCAACAACTGGCAGTAATACTCTCACTGATAGAAGTTTCATTTTATTAAGGGTATTTTATTTTCAAAACCTTCACATTGTGCGTGAAGAACCAAGCATCGCTTGGCTTACGGTCGAAAAGCAAAGAGCAACAATCTTTTAGGAATGAGCCTTATATAAAAAAGTGAAAGTAAATAAAAATTGATCGTGAAAAAATAGATTAGTACAATGTATAAGAATAGAAAGGAGTCGTTTTTATGCTAACAAAATGAACATTACATACAAAATTACGTGATGAAATGCTAGAAATTACAGATGAGGTAGAACATTTTGTAAAAGGTATTTACTTTTATGAGTTCGATGGTCCAAGAAAAAGAAATTACTTCATAAAATTGATAAAAAGTTAACTTGATACTTTGGTAAAATACTGTAGACTGTATATGTTGTGTTCGTTGTAAAACATTCAGGAGGACCATATGTCAGACTCTAAACTTCTTCGTGGTACGATGATTTTAACGGCCGCGACATTTATTTCGAAAATTCTCGGTTTAATATATATATTTCCTTTTAGCGCCATTGTTGGACAACAAGGACTAGCGTTATATGCCTATGGATATTTGCCGTATACTGTCATACTAAGTCTGGCAACAATGGGGGTTCCGTTAGCGGTTTCTAAGTTTGTGGCTAAATATAACGCGCTCGGTGACTATTATACAGGTCGAAGGTTGTTTCGATCGGGTATTATCGTCATGTCTATTACGGGGTTTATTGCGTTTTTAGTGATGTTTTTTATGGCTCCCGTTATTTCTACATGGATTATTAGAGATCCAAGTGAACTACAAGGGAGTTCAATGGACGATATGATATTTACAATCCGCATGGTAAGTACCGCATTGATCATTGTTCCGATTATGTCTGTAATCCGTGGATATTTCCAAGGGTTTCAATCGATGGGGCCAACGGCTGTTTCACAGGTTGTTGAGCAAATTGTGCGAATTATATTTATCTTAAGTTTAACTTTTTTAATTGTAGGTGTTTATCAAGGTAATATCGGTACTGCGGTAGGTTTTGCAACTTTTGGTGCTTTTGTTGGAGCACTTGGTGGGCTCGGTGTCCTTCTTGTTTATTGGTTTAAGAGACGAACGCTATTAAATGTTCAAATGGAAGGTAGTACTGTTGACCATCAAATTCCTCTTAAAAAAATGTACCGTGAGCTTATTTCATATGCGCTCCCGTTATCTTTTGTTGGACTTGCAATTCCTTTATATCAGTTAATCGACTTATTTACATTTAATCGTGCTTTAATGGCCTCAGGTATCTCACAAGCGGATGCAGAAGTTGCCTTTGGTGTATTTTCGCAATCATCGCATAAGCTCATCTTAATTCCTGTCGCCCTTGCGACGGCATTTTCAATTACGCTTGTTCCTACGATTACAAAATCGTTTATTAACGGCGATGAAGAATTATTACGAAATCAAGTGACACAAACGTATCAAATTATTTTATTTCTAACGATTCCTGCAGCTGTAGGCTTATCGATATTATCATTTCCAGCCTTTGGTGTACTATTTGGATTTGAGGATGTTGTCATCGGCGGAAGTATTCTAAGATATTATGCACCAATTGCGGTGTTCTTCTCCTTATTTGCTGTAACTGCCGCGATATTGCAAGGCATGAATCAACAAAGATATGCCGTCTTTGGTCTGATTATCGCACTCGTTGTGAAGTTGATATCAAACTATTGGGCTATTTCTTCTTTGGGTGCATTAGGAGGCGTGCTAACCACGTATGTAGGTTACGCGATTTCGATAGCGATCAATGTGTGGGCAATTGGAAAATTTGCCAATTATAATTACCGTTTTATTCTTAAACGATTCTTGCTGATCTCTATCTTTGTTGTGATCATGGCTATTGTTGTCATTGTCGTGAAGCATTTAATCGAACTTGTCTTTCCAGTGACAGGGTGGATGAACGCGTTAATAGTGTTAGTGCCATCTATAGCTGTCGGTGGGTTAGTCTATTTATTTTTAACCGTTCGATCTCATTTAGCAGGACAAATTTTAGGTCATCGATTTTCATTTTTAAGATGGAAGAAAAAAAGAAATGAAGTGCATTAGATGGAAGTATGTAGCCAAGAGCAACTCGGTAATGGGTTGCTCTTTGTCTTTACATGGACTAGATATAAACTTCTAAATAAATGTAGCACTAAGATGTGAAGAAAATAGAAAAATGCTAGGGGTCTTAAATAAGCCTAGCACCTTCCTCGTATTCCTTATGATTTTTTTAAAAACCGTCGGAATAAGGAAAACCTAACTGGCGTTCTACTCTTCGTAAACGACGGTTTAGACGGTTGAGTTGTTCTGTTTGTTGTTCAACCGTGCGCTCAAGTCTCGCTAGGCGGCGTTCAACGTCACGTGGTGGCCGTGGAGGTGTTGGTCCAGGTCCGAATCCGGGTCCAGGCCCAGGTCCAGGACTTGGAAACCCAGGGAATGGTGAAAAAGGCGGTTGTTGTCTTTCATCTTGCATCAACGGCTGTTGCTGTTGAGTAGCATCCATCATATTCGGTTGCTGTTGTTGATGTTGATTTCCATCCATCATGTACGGTTGTTGTTGATAATAATTATAGTTCAATGAAATCTCTCCTTAATTGGGGATTAATACATTACAGTTTTAGCTTATGTAAAATAAGGGCGAATGGGATTAGTCAAGTGCCTATTTTTCTAAAAAAACAGTTACTTCTCATTATTTCTTAATTTTCTACAAGAAGTGCCAGTAAAAGTCTCTTTCTCTTATTTTCACGGTTTGATATAATTGTACAAGCATAAAAAGAATTCAGTGATGCCTTTTTAAGTTAACTTAGGACATAAACTTGGGAGGGGCAATGAAATATTCATTAACAAAGGACAATGATTGGCTACTCATTGTCGTAACTGGTTTACTATCGATATTTGGTCTGATCATGGTATTTAGCTCAAGTTATGTTTGGGCTCTTTATGAATTTGGAGATTATTACTTCTTTATAAAGCGTCAAGCAATGTGGTTTTGTATAGGCATTTTTGTATTTTTTGTCGCCATGCATATCCCGTTTCAAGTCTATCGTAAGTTATCCCCAGCCATTATTTTCGGATCTGTCGTCATACTTACCGCGGTCTTATTTGTTGGGCACGAAGTATACGGTGCGCAGCGTTGGTTAAGGTTAGGTCCATTTACCGTCCAACCGTCAGAGTTTGTAAAATTAGGGATGATCATTTACCTAGCTTCCGTATATAGTCAAAAGCAAGCATACATTGATAAATTTATTAAAGGAATCATGCCGCCTTTAATTGTTGTGACAATCGTATTAGCATTGATTGTTCGACAACCCGATTTAGGGACGGCAACTTCTATCCTTTTAGTAACTATATTAATTGTATTTTTTTCAGGAGCTAAAATTAAGCACCTATTATTATTAGGTTTGTCAGGAGCAGCAGTATTTGCTCTTGCGGTTATGGCAGCTCCGTATCGAATGAAACGGATTACATCATTTATGGACCCGTTTGCTTATGCTGCGGATGATGGATATCAAATTTTACAATCTTATATCGCAATTGCTCACGGTGGGTTATCAGGTGCTGGTCTCGGTCAAAGTGTTCAAAAGTTAATGTACTTGCCTGAGCCGCAAACCGACTTTATTTTAGCAATTATCTCTGAGGAGCTTGGTTTATTAGGGGTAGCATTTGTTTTTATATGTTATTCTTTTATCTTTTTTAAAGGTGTTATGATCGGGATTCGTTGTAAAAATCCGTTTGGAAGTTTACTTGCGTTCGGAATTGTCTTTCAAATCGGGATTCAAATTGTGTTTAATGTAGGAGCAGTATCGGGCTTGTTACCGATTACGGGAATACCATTACCGTTTATTAGTAATGGGGGATCATCATTACTCGTTTCTATGGTATCCATAGCAATTCTAGCGAATATTTCAAGGCAAAATCGACAACAACGACGGCTCGCAGAAGAAAGTGATGAACGTGTAGGAGCATAGCTCCTATACGGTTAGAAAATATAACTTGTCAGTGATGTCTAGCTCCAGCGCCTTGAACGGGCGCTTGCGCTTTTCTTATAGATGGAGGAAATTATGGAAGAACGTAAATCGAGTTTACAGCAGATTGATTATACGTTGTTATTTTTACTATTTTTATTAATGTGTATTAGTTTAATGGCAATTTATAGTGGTTCGGGTCAATATTTTTCGAGTGACCCGACTTATTTTGTGAAGCGGCAATTAGTGTGGTTTGTCGTTGGTATCTTTTTAATGATTAGTGCAATGGTACTTGATTATGATCTATTTCGGAACTTCTCAATACCGTTTTATTTAATCGGCTTAATATTATTGTTGCTCGTTGACTTTTTTGGGGTGATTCAAAATGGATCACAACGTTGGATTGGATTCGGGGGGGTTCTTTTTCAACCTTCGGAATTTGTAAAAATTTTCGTAGTAATTGCACTTGCTCATTTATTATATCGAATTACGAAAGATGGGCGGGAAAAAGGGTTTAAATCTGATTGTTTTCTTGTTGCTAAAGTAGCTGCTATCGGTTTACCGCCTTTTTTTCTAATTTTAAAACAACCTGACTTAGGAACAGCACTTGTTATTGCTAGTATTATGGCAACGATGGTCTTAATGTCTGGGGTCGGTTGGAAAATGTTAACCTTACTTGTAACAGGTGTTATAGGAGGCATTGGTTTTTTAGTTTGGTTACACAATAATTACTTTGAAATATTTAATAAAATTATTAAAAATCATCAGATGGAACGAATTTATGGTTGGTTGTTTCCGCATGAAAATGCAGGGAGTTACGGTTATCAATTGGTTGAAGCGTTAAAAGGAATCGGTGCAGGAAGGCTATATGGAAGCGGGTTTCTACAAGGAGCTCAAACTCAAAGTGAACCTGCGCGTGTTCCCGAGCTCCATACCGACTTTATTTTCACAGTCATTGGGGAAGAATTTGGTTTCCTCGGGGCAACAATACTGATTGTCATTTACTTTTTAATGTTTTATCGAATGATTGTTATTGCGTTTAGTTGTAATAATTTGTTTGGAACGTATTTAGTTTCAGGGATCGTCGGATTATTAGTCTTTCAAATCTTTCAAAATATTGCGATGACGATTGGTTTAATGCCAATTACAGGTCTTGCCTTACCTTTTGTTAGTTATGGGGGAAGTGCGTTAATGACAAATATGATTGCAATTGGTATTGTATTAAATGTGAATATGAGAACGAGACATTATATGTTTCAAACCGAAGAAGTTTAATAAAAAGTGTCCACACCATTGGTAGGTTCATGAGCTATAGTGTAGCTAATTAAGTACCACTATACTCATGAATCGGTGTTGGGCACTTTTTTAGTAGAACTTATCATGTTATGTTAGGGGGACTATGAATGCTTTTATTTGTTGGTTTTGGTCGGCTTACGAAAGGTCTATTACCATTTATCAATAGCAAAGAAGCAATATATGTGTTTCATACACGTGAAAAAAAGAAAGAGGAGTATCAAAAGTTAAACGTGAACTTAGCGAAGCCTACGCAATTTTCTAACGCAACTCATGTTTTTTTAGCGTTACCTGCATCGGAATACAAACATTTTTTTACTACATATGGTCAATACTTTCAAAAAGACACGATTTTTTTTCATATGGCAACAGCGCTGTTACAACATGAAGTGCAGCAATCCATTCCGTATGGAACAATCGTACCGTGCAAATGTATCGGCCAAGCGGACCAAATGGCTGTGGAACAAAAAGGGTTAATAATTGTCCCTAGGGAGTTCTCTGCAGAAAGAAGTTGGCTTCAATCATTTTTTACAAAAGAGATGACAGTGCTTGAAGGGAAAGAGGAAGATGTAATACTCATCAATCAATTAGCGACAAAAGCGGCACTTGAATTAGCAATGTCATTAAAAAAAGAACTATATCAAAAGGGTTTAAATGAAAAGTGGATTGACCATTCCTTAGAAGTAACTGTAAGAGGAGTAATTAAGAGTTATTGTCATGGAAAACTAGGAGGGTTTGGTCGAAACCTATTAGTAGAGATTGAGAAGCAGAATGAGGTGTCTGACAATGAGAATAGATAAACTACTAGCTAACGTCGGCTTTGGAACGCGAAAAGAAGTGAAACGATTACTTAAAACGGGAGTCGTTCATGTGGATGGAGAAACAATCAAAGACGGTAAATTTCACGTTGACCATGAAAAACAATCGGTAACGGTTCATGGTGAACAAGTAGATTATAAAGAATACATCTATTTAATGTTGAATAAACCCAAAGGAGTGATTTCAGCAACAGAAGATAACCAACATGAGACCGTTATTGATTTATTAGCGTTTGAGCATGCGATCTATGAACCATTTCCAGTGGGAAGGTTGGATAAGGACACAGAGGGCTTCCTCATTTTAACAAATGATGGAAAACTCTCTCATGAATTAATGTCGCCGAAAAAGCATGTCGCTAAAACATACGTAGCGACAGTTAAAGGAGAAGTGACTGAAGAAGATGTTGAGAAGTTTAAGGCAGGAGTTGAGCTTGATGATGGATATGTAACGAAGCCAGGACATCTCGTAATTCGTGAAGGAGGTCCTATTTCAACCATTGAGTTAACGATTACGGAAGGGAAATTTCATCAAGTCAAGCGGATGTTTCTTGCCGTCGATAAAAAGGTGTTGGAACTAAAACGAATATCAATTGGTCCGCTACTCTTAGATCCTAGTTTACGGCTGGGAGAATATCGTGAAATGACGGAAGAGGAAGTGGAGTTATTACGAAATTCTCAAGGTCGTAATATCGCTATTGATTAATAATATTGAGAGAGGTTACTTATAATAAAGAAAAAACAGCCACATGACCAAAGTGGCTGTTTCTAGTGCATGCATATTTAAGATACTTTCGTTTTCTTCTTGTTTACGGTCCATTTGCCGCGGCTAGGACTAAGTACTAAATCATTATACTCTAAGACGTTCAAGTCTCTTTGGATCGTTCTTTGAGTTATTCCAAACTCTTCAACCAATTCATTCGTCGTGACAGTCCCCCTTTGTTTAATGTAGAGGTAAATAGACTTAATTCGAGTCAGCATTCGATCAGTTGAAGCTTTCAAAAAACCACTCCTTGTTATAAATGATCGTCCTTACAACCATTGTATTAAAGGGGGGTAATGTTCATTCGTGCCAATTACATTTATGGCTGCTTGGTCGAATGAGCAGTGATAGGACATTAGCCTTTAATATCAATGTTATGTCCTAGAGTTGGTGAGAGTCTGATGTCTATTTGGTGTTGATTTGTGAAGTCTCATCAATTAAGTTCACTGCAAAAGCTGCTTGTGTTGCCATTAAACTTTTTTATAATACTTAAAGTTTGCTGTATCTGACTAACATTCGCAACCATTACTGGCTAAAACTCACATCAATTCCCACCTTGTTACTTATTGTACAATAATTCATTCAATTTAGCAAAGTACCGTGCTACATTTTAGGACATTCGAAAGGCTGTGAAGGTGAATTGTCAAGTATTAATTGGAAAAAAGAAGTGGAAAAAAGAAAAGCTGAATTTATTTGTGAAACTAGAAAATTCCTACAGATACCAAGTGTTTTGGATGAATCGAGTGCAGGACCTGGACAGCCGTTTGGTACTTCGATTAAAGATGCTTTAAATTTTTTATTAAAAAAAGGTGAAGAATGTAACTTTCATGTTAAAAATTTGGAGGGTTATGCTGGTTACATTGAATTTGGTCAAGGAGAAGAATCTGTCGGCATTCTGTGCCATGTTGATGTTGTACCCGAAGGAGAAGGGTGGACAAGCCCGCCTTTTGCTGCTGAATTGGTAGATGGAAAAGTTGTTGCTCGTGGGGCTATTGATGATAAAGGACCCACAATGGCAGCTCTATATGCGATGAAAATCGTGAAAGACTTAGGGTTACCCTTGTCCAAGCGTGTACGAATGATTATTGGAACGGATGAAGAAAGCACATGGCAATGTGTAGACCATTATTTCAAGCATGAGGAAATGCCAACGGTTGGCTTTGCCCCGGATGCTGATTTTCCGATTATCTATGCAGAAAAAGGAATTTGTGATGTTGAGTTGCGCTATAGCTCTAGTGGAAACAGTGGTGAGTCGAAGCATAGCTTAGTTCGGTTTCAATCTGGCAGAAGACTAAATATGGTACCTGATGAAGCAAAAGCAACGATCGCAGTTAAAAATGAGGAAAAGTTGGCGATAGCAAATCAATTTCAATTATTTTTAAACAAACATAACCTAAACGGCTTAACGACGAATAGTTCAGATGAATTGTCTTTGATAGTCAAAGGAAAATCCGCACACGGAATGGAACCGAAGCATGGTATTAATGCAGGATTGTATTTAAGTCAATTTCTGAGTGGAATTCTACAAAAAGATGAAGGAAAACAGTTTATCGATTTTATAACGAGTTATTTAACAAACGACTCTAGAGGAAATCACTTAGGAATTGCTTTTACAGATGAGATTACAGGAGACTTAACGGTAAACTGTGGACTTATTTCATATGAAGCAGGGCATGAAGGTAGTGTGGGTTTAAATATACGGTATCCTGTGACCAAAAATGGTGAGGCAATGATTAACAATCTTCATTCAGTAGCCGAAAAAAACGGATTTTCATTAAAGATACTTGATCATTCACCACCGCATCATGTTAATAAAGAGCATTCTCTTATTCGAATCTTATCAAAAGTATATGAAGAGCAAACCGGCGAGAAAGCGGAGCTTATTTCAATAGGTGGTGGCACCTATGCACGTTCTTTAGAAGCGGGTGTTGCATTTGGACCACTCTTTCCAGGGCGTGAAGATGTCGCGCATCAAAGAGATGAATATATTTTCATCGACGATTTATTAAAAGCAACAGCCATTTATGCTCAAGCCATATACGAGCTTGCAAAAGATTAAAGCTTCTGGTGAGTTGAGGTGGTTGACAAAAGTTAAAGAGCGAACTTTAGCCTGCCAGAACATTTGCTGGTCGGAGCTAAACAGGCGACTTCGCTTTTCTTTGTCTAGCTGCAGTCGCCAGCTCCTCGAGGACAAATAACCTGTCAGGACAAAAGTTAAAAAGCGAACTTTAGCCTGCCAGAACATTTGCTGGTCGGCGCTAACCAGGCGACTTCGCTTTTCTTTGTCTAGCTGCAGTCGCCAGCTCCTCGAGGACAAATAACCTGTCAGGACAAAAGTTAAAAAGCGAACTTTAGCCTGCCAGAACATTTGCTGGTCGGCGCTAACCAGGCGACTTCGCTTTTCTTTGTCTAGCTGCAGTCGCCAGCTCCTCGAGGACAAATAACCTGTCAGGACAAAAGTTAAAAAGCGAACTTTAGCCTGCCAGAACATTTGCTGGTCGGTGCTAACCAGGCGACTTCGCTTTTCTTTGTATAAAGTGGGCTTGTGAAAGAATAATAATGACTGCATACGTTATTTCAGAGGGAGGTTTTTTTTATGGTCCATAAAAAGTTGTTTTTCTTGCTTTTTTCCAGTTTGTTTATATTTGGAGGCAGTAGTGTTTTTGCGCATGCTGAGGACTATTATAATGAGTTGTATTGGAAGTCTCAGTCAATTGAAAAGCAATATGAGATTATGGGCTATCAAACGAAAAGCGCTGCCGTGAAACAATTTGAGCAATTGTACCAAAAGAGAGTAAACCTACCTATAAAAATGCCACCTATTGAGATAACTCACTCGTTTGGAATTATTGATTCGTACAGTTATCCACCCAAATTAGAAATCGAATATGTAAATGAAAACCAACCAAAAGAGCAAATTAAAATGTTTATTATCCCTGTAGAGCAAGGAATATATAATAAAGCACAAATTGCACAGACCTTTATATTAGGTGATGGCGGGAAAGCAATTCAATTAAGGGACAGATACCATAATATCTTGATTTTTCATAAAGGAGATTGGGAGTATATTTTAGCGAATAGCAAAAGAATTGAGGATAAAGTATCCATACAGGATTTAATTAATATGGCAAATTCAATCAATTAAAAAGGGCTAACTCATCATTTGCCTTCCTCAACAGTTATTGTTAAGTCTAAGGAAATATGAGTTAGCCTTCTTTTCTCATTATTTTTTTTCAAAATCAAATAGGTCTGTTGATAAATAACGTTCACCTGTGTCGCAGGCAATGGCAACAACGACATCATCTGGTGATAATGTTTTCGCTACTTCAAGAGCGGCAAAGCAAGCAGCTCCAGAAGAAGGTCCAACAAGTATGCCTTCTTTACGAGCAAGTTCAATGGATGCCCAATAGGCATCTTCATCTTCAATTTTTTTAATCTCATTATAAACGTTTTCGTTTAAGATTGGGGGAATAAATCCAGGACTTGTCCCAACTAGTTTATGTGGTCCAGGCTTTCCTCCAGATAAAACAGGGGATCCCGCAGGCTCGACAACATGGACAGTAGCTTTCGGATAGAATTTCTTGAGCTCTTCTCCAGTCCCTGTAATCGTACCGCCCGTACCAGAAGCGGCGACAAACGCAGATAATTTCTTTCCGATACTGTCGAGTGCTTCTTTAATTTCGACAGCAGTTGTATAACGATGTGCATCAGGGTTTGCTGGGTTTTCGAATTGCATCGGCACAAAGCTATTTGGAATGTCTTTTGCTAACTCATGTGCTTTATCAATCGCACCAGGCATTTTTTTATCGCCTTCGGTTAATACAACTTCTGCACCATATGCTTTAAGAATATTAATACGCTCTTCACTCATCGTATCAGGCATTGTTAAGATGGCTTTATAGCCTCTAGCAGCAGCGTTCATTGCGAGACCTATTCCCGTATTGCCACTTGTGGGTTCAATGATTGTCGCTCCTGGTTTTAATAAACCATCTTTTTCGGCTTGAATGATCATTTGATAAGCGGCACGGTCTTTTACACTTCCGCTTGGGTTGAAGAATTCAAGCTTTAAATAAACAGATGCACCATTTTTATCTGCAATTTTGTTTAATTTCACTAAAGGGGTATGACCGATTAATTCCGCTATATTGTTGACAACTCGCATATAGTCACTTCCTTATTTTAGGTTAACAATAAATTATTGTTTTATTTTATCATAGATAATAAGATAATTCCTATCTTCTATATTGGTTATATGTAAATTCAAAAGACTCAGTCGATTTTTACAAAAATTGTAACGACAAAATATGAGAAATTCGTTAAACTATCTTAGAAAGGATGTTTTTTTATGAAAACTCATTTTTTTCTAGCGGTCCCTGTTTCAGGACAAGTTCAGAAATTTTTATCGGAATGGAAAGATCGGAACATTGGTCATTTCCCATTTCAAAAATGGGTTCACCCCGAAGATTTACACATCACACTTGTTTTTTTAGGCCATATTGAAAAAAAACTGTTACACCATTTAAGTGATCAGTTAGATGAGTTAATAAAAAAACATCACTCTTTCTCGTTAACATTAGGTAATCTTAATACATTCGGGGAAAACTCTCGCCCGAGAATCTTTTGGTCTGGTGTTGAAAATGAGCTATCACTATTCAAATTACAAAAAGATATTGCAAATACGTGTCTCTCCCTGAATTTAGATATAGAAAAGCGTCCATATCGCCCTCATATTACGTTAGCAAGGCGATGGAAGGGAGATGACAACTTTTCTCTACCGCAGGCCACGGAATTATTTAATCAAGAAAATAAGAGTTCATGGAAAGTGGATAAAGTCCATTTATATCAATCACATCTAGGGAAAAGTCCAATGTATGAACCCATTCGTACTTTTTTCTTGCAAAAAGAGGAGTAGTTTTCTTTGACGATTATACGTATAGTCCTTCATATTGCAATTTTATATCTTTTTTACTGGACCGGAGTATTGATTCAGCAAACATTTGATTTGTTTATTCCAGGAAGTATTATAGGAATGTTATTATTGTTTGTTTTATTTGCGACAAAAGTGATTAAACCCAACTGGATTGAATATGGAACCTCAATGTTATTGAGACATATGCCTTTATTATTTTTACCTGTCACAGTGGGAGTATTAAATTTTATTGATGTTTTTTCTGGAAAAGGATTTATTCTTGTGGTTATTGCGCTAATTAGCACTTTAATCGTCATGGTAAGTTCTGGAGCACTTAGTCAATTTTTAGCGACAAGAAAGGAGCAGAAATTATGATGAATATCTTAATGACGCTCTTTTTTATTGGCTTAACAATTATCGTCTATATTGGTGCTAGACTATTTTATCAAAAATATCCTTATCCATTTACTCTTCCGTTAGTCGTTGCAACGATAGTCATGATTTGTATATTAGTAGTATTTAATATTCCATACGATACGTATAAAGTGGGTGGAGAGTGGATTGAGAAGTTATTAGGTCCTGCCGTCGTTGCTCTCGCTTACCCTTTATATAAGCAGTTATCAATGTTGAAAAAATACTTTACGTCGATTGTTGTCGGTGTGTTGGTTGGTGCCATTATTGGAATTGTCAGTGGCTTACAATTAGCCAAATGGATGGGCGTTGAAGAGATGGTAGTTTATTCTCTAATTCCGAAATCGGTGACGACTCCAGTTGCGATGGAAGTCGCTGCAACGCTCGGCGGTGCTCCCCCATTGGCTGCGGTATTTGTTATGGTTGCAGGGATTGGTGGAGTTGTTCTAGCCCCTTACTTTTTTAAATGGTTTAAAATTAACCATTATATCGGAAAAGGTATCGGAACAGGAAGTGCTTCTCACGCCATTGGAACGGCAAAAGCCTTAGAGAATAGCGAGGAAGAAGGAGCTGCAAGTTCAGTAGCAATGACATTAAGTGCGATCGTTGTTTCAATAGTAGGCCCGATGCTCGTTTTTCTATTATATTAGTAAGTGTAACCGTCTAAAATAAAGTATAATAGATATATAAGTACGATGTGGAGGTTCATATTTTGGCCCACTTAATTAAATTAGAAGACTATATTTCTAGATATCAAATGGATATGCAACGATATCCGACTCAATATACAAGGATGAAAAAAGAACGTTGGTATTACTTAAAAAATGAATGGGAACAATTAAAGGCTACTGAAATGAGTCCTCACATGGACCAGGATGAATTATTAAGTCATGAACATGAAAAAACGTTCAATATGTGGATGAGTGCCGTTCAGAAATTTAAATCGTGGAGTTTATTAGGAAAACGAAAAAAGCAAGAAGAAATACCCATTTCCCAAACAGTCGAGGAAGAGAAAGATCAGCTAACTTTAAAAGCAAGAAATGTTAATCATTTAAGGGAGTTATTTTTAGATGACTTATTTCTATCTCAATTGATGTGGGCGAGTTCAAGTATTCTTGAACAATCGTATCTAAACCCAAAGTATAAATATGACGAACAGTTACGCTTTTTTACACAACAACTGCCTGATAATTATTTATTAATGTATGCACCTGTGTTTTGGATTAAGCAAGCGCCCGTCGATATGGACATTATTTTAATTACCCCTAGTGAGGTTCAATGCATAACAAAGTTAGAGGGTAAGGAACATAGTATTTTCCAAGCATCATCAGATCGCTTTTGGGTCGAATTAGTGGGGAAAAGTGAAAGAAAAGTATTAAGTCCAGTTGTTTCTTTAAACAGAATGGCTAGCCTTATTAGTGAAATAATGCAGGAAAACAATTGTGAATTTCCAATAAAAAAAACAGTGTTAGCAAAAGATTGTCTTGTTGATAATATAGCGCAAGGGTTAAAAGTCGAGATTATCGATAAGCGCTCCTTTGCGAGGTGGCATGAAAGACAAAGAAGACATCCATCTCCTATTAAAAGCCAGCAGTTAAAAATCGCAAAAATATTGCTAGACCATTGCCACATTTCAGCTCATATACGGCAAATTGTTAAAGATATTGATTAAAGTTTTGTGCACGGAGCACCAAGTTCATATAGGGTGAATATTTAGATTGGAAAATGGATATAATCTCTTCTTATGAGGAGAAATACAAAAGGCTGATTTTAATAAGAACCCTCATGATGATAAGGATCAAATTGGTCTTATTGAAGTTCATGAGGGGAATTGTTATGGAGTCAGTCTCTTAAAACATGTATAAAAAGGGGATTTGTATGAACTACGGACATCAAGAGTTTCAGAATATATTAGATTTACAACAATATTCATGGCTAGTACGAAGGCAATTCAATTGGAAAGGGCATGAAGAATATTCAATTGAAGTAAAGGGACTCGATGGCTGTATAGGTTATGGAGATACATATAAAGAAGCTAAAGAAGACTTAGCAATAGCCGTTCAGCTCTGGTTAAAGAAACAAGGTCTTACTGAAATTCCGAAGATAAAGGGTAGACATCGACCATTACTCATGATTGAACCTGCGATGTCTAAAGGTGAGTTTGAACAAGTGAATATTGTTATAAAAGAATGGAATGAATAGGGTTGTTCGATTCTTTTCGTACATAGGATATAATTAGGCTGCCAAACATCTTTGGCAGCCTAATTATCTTTGTTATGAAAATACAATCGTTTTATTACCGAAAGTGATAATGCGATCTTCTTTATGCCAAGTAACCGCTCTTGCCAATGTCAATCGTTCAGCATTACGACCGACGATTTTAAGCTGATCAGCTGTATATTGATGATTTACACGTAAGACATCTTGTTCAATAATTGGACCTTCATCTAAATCATCCGTTACGTAATGTGCCGTTGCTCCTATAAGCTTTACCCCACGTTGAAAAGCTCTTTGATAAGGGTTTGCCCCAATAAAAGCAGGTAAAAAAGAATGGTGGATGTTAATAATTTTTTGCGGAAACTCACTTACAAAGCTTGGAGATAAAATTTGCATATACCTAGCAAGTGCGATAAAGTCAATATCATATTCCTTCAGTAATTGAATTTGTTTTTCTTCCGCTTCAGCCTTTGTTTCTTTAGTAACTGGAATATGGTAATACGGTATACCGTAAAATTCCACTGTTTCTTTTAGATCAGGATGGTTACTAATGACTAATGGAATATCCACTATTAATTCTCCTGACCGCCACTTCCATAATAATTCTAATAAGCAGTGATCTTCTTTTGAGACAAAAATAGCCATTTTTTTAATGCGCTTTTCACTTTCAAGTCGCCATTCAATAGAGAAGTCTTCAGCAATGGGTAAAAACTCGGACTGAATGCGCGGGAATGCTGTATCGAAATCGTTTAGATCAAACTCAATCCGCATATAAAACATTCCGCCTTCCGGGTCGGTTGTATACTGATCTGATTGAACAATATTAGCTCCTTGTTTATATAAGAAATTTGAAATAGCGGAAACAATACCTGGACGGTCTGGACATGATATTAATAATTTTGCGCGGTTTTCTAAATTTTTTTGCAACATATTCTTTTTTTCTCCCTTACTCAAAACATTTTAGTAAAAGGTTACCACGTTTCTATATAAAAAGAAAAGAGTAAAACCATGGGTGTCTGAATATTAAAAGACGTATAATTTAAATTATTAGTAATCAACAACTAACAAATGATCCACATTTTAAATATAATGTAGTATAGAGAATGTAAGGGGGCATGCTTATGAGGGATTGTCGTGTAGAAAAAGCAATAATAAATGAAGTTGATCAAATAACAGTCATCATGTCCTCCACAATTGAACTATCGCATGATTTTTTTAAATTACGAACAGGAAAAAAAGAAATACCGATCGTCAACGTTAAAGAACAGTCGAATAGGCAATATATGTTACAGTTACTAGATCCAGTTGAATTTGGCAAAGAATACACATTAGATACTAAACTTGGTGATAGTCTACTAGTGGAAGTTGGTAGCGTCGTTCGAACTAATGCGTTTGATGACCTGTTTTACTATGAAGATAATGATTTAGGGGCTACTTATTCACAGTCAAGTACAACTTTTAAAGTTTGGGCACCAACAGCTACAGAAGTAAGATTAATCGTTTTTAATGAATGGCAAGAGGAAAAAGGAATAGAAATTCCAATGGTTCGAAAACAAAAGGGTGTTTGGAAATTATCATTACCAGGTGACCAAAATGGATTATTTTATTTATATAAAGTGTGTGTAAATGGAATATGGAATGAAGCTGTCGATCCATACGCGAAAGCACTAACCATTAATGGTCTAAAAGGAATGGTTATTGATTTGTCAAAAACGAACCCAGTCGATTGGCCAAGAAAATTGCCGTTCCATAAACGAAATGAAACTATTATTTATGAAGCTCATATAAGAGATTTTACGATAGCGAGGACAAGTGGAATTGATAAGAAAGGCAAATATATAGGGTGGACTGAAGAACATACAACAGGAAGTAATGGAACAGTAACGGGGTTAGATTATATTAAACAACTAGGAATAACACATGTTCAATTATTACCAATTAACGATTTTGGGAGTATCGACGAAGAAAAGCAAGATAGCTACAACTGGGGATACGATCCTACGCATTTCTTTGTACCAGAAGGAAGCTACTCTATTTATCCAGAAGATCCTTATGCACGGATCATAGAAGTGAAAAATTTAATTTCAACATTGCACCAACATCAACTTCGAGTGATTTTGGATGTTGTATACAATCATATATATATTTGGCAAGTTAGCGATTTTGAAAAGATTGTTCCAGGCTATTTTTTTAGATATGACGAGAAAGACCAAATTTCCAATGGTACAGGGGTAGGCAATGATATTGCTTCAGAACGAAAAATGGTCCAAAAGTTTATTTTAGATTGTGTTACGTATTGGGCACAAGAGTACTATGTTGATGGATTTAGATTTGATTTAATGGGAATTTTAGATTTGGAAACGATGAAAAAAATAGCAGACCGTTTATATGAAATCAATCCATCGATTGTGTTACTTGGCGAGGGATGGAATTTACCAACCGCATACCCCGCTGAAAAAAGAGCAGTGCTCGAACAAGCTAAAATGCTACCAAATATAAGCTTCTTTAATGATCGTTTTCGGGACCGCTTGAAAGGGAGTAGCTTTAACCATTTAGATAAAGGGTTTATCAATGGGAACGCCGAACAAACCGAATCTACAAAAGAAGTTATTTCAGGGACGATGGGAATGTTTCATCCGCATGATCAACTTTTTTCTAATCCACAACAATCGATAAATTATATAGAATGTCATGATAACCATACTTTATGGGATAAACTTACTCTTTCCAATGGTGGAGACCCAGAAGCATTTCGTTATAAAATGCATCGTTTAGGAACATCGATCGTTTTAACTGCTCAAGGTATTCCATTTATCCACGCAGGACAAGAATTTTTTCGGACGAAATATGGAGTAGAAAATAGTTATAACGCTCCTGATTCGATTAATGCCTTTGATTGGGATCGTAAAGCGAAGTTTATAGACAATGTCGAATATATTAAAGGCTTAAATTCTATTCGGAAAAAACATCCCGCTTTTCGGTTGAACTCGATGGAACAAGTGGAAAAACATATGAAACCTTTTCATACACCGCCTCATGTCATCGGGTATATGTTAGACAACTTATCTGGAATAGATGAATGGAATAGGATTGCTGTAATTCATAATGGGAGTTGGTCAACTATCGAACTCAACTTACCTTATAAAGGTGAGTGGTTTGTAATCGTTGACGATGAGAGGGCAGATTTGATACCATTGTATTCTGAAAAAGAAACATCTATAAAAATTCTTCCAATCAGTACAAAAGTATTATTTCAGGTGTAAAGCAGAGTCAAGTATAGCGGCTCTGCTTCATGATTCTGTATAATTAATATTGTGTATAATTATTTTAAACATCACTCGGTCCTTTTGAAATTGAAGAAGTCAATATTGGAACCTGGCTAGTAGGAACGACCTGATTACTCAACTATCCACGATTGAAGAATGGGGAAATAGTTGCGTGAAGTTTTACTTTATACATAGGCTAACTAACAAAATTGAGTTATACTGTAAATAATAAAATGGTGGAAAAACATATTAAATCAAAATTGAGGGTGAAATGGTTGGGAATTTTTTTAGGAGACGACTGGCATGTAACACCTGCCGGCGGAGCAACAGGAGAAGCGTATATTGCACAGCAGGGTGACCAGAAGCTTTTTTTAAAGCGAAATTCGTCTCCATTTTTAGCCGTTTTATCTGCAGAAGGCATTGTTCCAAAATTGCTTTGGACGAAACGATTAGAAAGTGGGGATGTCATTACTGCACAGCGATGGGTAAATGGGCGAGAACTGAAATCGTACGAAATGAATGGTACGAATGTAGCTCAATTATTAGGGAAAATTCATCGTTCAAGTGAATTGTTAGATATGTTCAAACGTATTGGTAATTCGCCATTAACTCCAAACATCATAATAGAAAATCTGCAAAAGAAATTATCTTCTCTTCAGTCATATGATGAGGTATTAGAGCATGGTTTGATTTATTTATTTAAGAAAAAAGATAAAGTGGACCACCCTAAATTCGTCGTATGTCATAACGATGTGAACCATAATAATTGGATACTAAGTGAAAGTGGAGAGTTATATTTAATTGATTGGGACGGAGCAACAGTTGCAGACCCAGCCCTCGACTTAGGTTTGTTATTGTATTTGTATATTCCAGAACTACAATGGGACAGTTGGCTCAATCAGTACGGCATTACGCTATCCAATGATTTGCAATTACGAATGCATTGGTATGTTGTGTCTCAAACCATTTTTATTATTCTTTGGCATATGCAAAGAAATGAACAAAATGAAGTCGATCGTTGGGTAAAGTATCTTGTCGAACTCCTTAAAGACAATACATTATGAGTAATGTCGATATAAGAAGAAGGTCACCCAACAATGGCAAATCATGAGAAATTCCCCAGGAAATATGGGGAATTTTTTTAGGGTTTTTGTCGGTATTATGTTAGCGATGTTTGATCAAGAAGTTGAAGCCATTGATTTACATCTTGATTTTCAAAAGGTTGGTGGTTATTTACATTTAATTGTTGGATGTGTTGAAGTGCTTGTAGTAAGTTAGGATCGTTTTGACTTTCGGCAATTAAAGACTCGGTTAGTCGATTAATTTGATCATATTCATCTTTCGTCATATATTGCTCTGTGGATTGGTTTTTTAAAATATCAGTAAGGAGACCGAGTTTATCGTAACTGTTCATGGGCATAGAGGTTACTTCCTTTCAGCATAATATCTACAATGATTGTAGTATTAGAATGCGTCACGGTTATACTATCTATCCGTTAAATTTCTCGGCCTTTTCGTTGATCATAATCAATCGTTACTGCTTCACTTCCTGTCATGACGAGATGCAGCTCTTCAAGCCATCGTTGTATGTTTAAGTCATGTAAGTTAATATGTTCGCCTATATTATGGCTTTCTTTAGCGGTCTTACAATATACATTTATTTCTTGAAGGGTACCTTTGAAATTGGGGTCAATTTCTTTTTTTATAACATTAGAAATTTCTTCCTGTAACTTTTCGAAATGTGAATAAGAGCTTGTTCCTTTTTTGAGTTGACTTTGTAAAATCTCAATCATAGGCGTTGTGTCGACAAGTTTATAGTTTTTCACTTTACTTCCTCCTTTTAATAGGACTAACGTGTATTACTCTCATACCCTTATGAATAAAATGATAAACTCCTTTTAATAGGACTAACGTGTATTACTCTCATACCCTTATGAATAAAATGATAAACTTTTCTGCAACGTTTCAATCGCAACTATACAATAGTAGGGAAAAAACATATAATTAAAAATTGAAAGTTGAACATTTTTCAGTTACCACGTTATAAAATAAAAGGAGTACATTAACGGATGTTTCGTTATGAAAAAGGCATTTAAAAACGAAATCCTTCTTACGGACGAGCAACAAACGAAAATTCATCAAACGATTGGTGTGTGCCGATTCTTGTACAACCGTTTTCTTGCCTACAACGGTGACCATTACGAACAGTACAAACAAGGAAGCAAGAGTATGGTTATGTGAGTGGGATGGACTTCGATAAGTATGTAAATAATGATTTATCGAAACAAGAAGGATTTAAGTGGATTAAACAGGTAGGAAGTAAAGCAGGACGTTATTATGTATCCGTACTTTGTGAGGTAGAAGTTTCTACTAAAGAAGAACAACTCACACAAGAAGGTGTTGGCATTGACTTAGGTATCAAGACGCTTGCCGTTTGTAGTAACGATGCTACATTTCCTAACATCAACAAGACCGTACATGTTCGTAAGCTAGAGAAGAAATTAAGAAGAGAACAACGTTCTCTTTCTCGAAAGTATGAGTTTTTTTAAAAAGAGACAAAAACGAAAGGTGGTGAACCTGCTACGAAACGTACCAACCTACAGAAAAATCTCCTTCGAGTGCAACGATTTCATCAACGCCTGGCAAATATTGGTCAAGAGTACGTCAAATCAGTCGTTAATCAGGTGGTCAAAACCAAGCCATTTTTTATCACGATTGAGTATTTGAACATCAAAGGTATGATGAAAAACAAACACTTATCGAAAGCCATTGCCAAGCAATGCTTTTACGAGTTTACCAAGTGGCTTGAAGCGAAATGTCGTGAAAATGGGATTGAGTTACGACAGGTGGGGCGATTCTATCCTTCCAGTAAGACATGTAGCCAATGTGGTCAGGTCAAGAAAGATTTACGCTTAAAAGACCGAGTGTTTATATGTTCCTGTGGTCATAGGACAGATCGGGATAAAAACGCTTCACTCAATTTGGTACAAGCGAAGGAATATACAGTACTTACCTAAAGAGTTTGTATATATGTACGGGGGGCTACCTCGGAATTTACGCCTGTGGAGAGCTATACCTACGAAAGTAGTTAACTACTTCAAGCGTAGGGTGAAATCGGGTTCGCGGAAGCAGGAATTGTCTAAATGTATATGGTTGTATACGTTTTTAGTAGCAGTGACATAATGCGTTTACGAAATAAACCATGGGCACATGATGAAATAAATAAAGAACCAACAATTGTGATAGCTAATCCAGAACAACAAAAAGGAAATTGGAACAATATCTTTGGTAACAATAACCCCATTCACATTGAAGTTGGAACTGGTAAAGGTCAGTTTTTAACGAAAATGGGACAAGCTCATCCTCATATTAATTATATTGGAGTGGAAAAATATACGAGTGTTATCATAACGGCGATGGAACGAGTCCGGGATGATAACATTTCAAATGTAAAGTTCCTAAATAAGGATGTAATGAACTTAGTGGATTATTTTGAAAAAGGAGAACTAGATCAGGTATTTATTAATTTTACTGATCCGTGGCCAAAAGCAAGGCATGAAAAGAGAAGACTCACGCATGAGGGCTTTTTAAAACTTTATGAATCCTTACTTAAACCTCATGGTGAAATTCATTTTAAAACCGATAACCAAGATTTATTTGAGTACTCACTTCATAGCTTTTCAAAGTATGGGATGATTCTTAATAATGTAAGTTTAGACTTGCATAAAAGTAATATGGTTGCAAATATCATGACAGAGTATGAAGAGAAGTTCTCAGCAAAGGGCATGCGAATATATAGATGTGAAGCAGTATATCGATAAGCAATATCAGGCTGTATCTTGTAGAAATGGAATGTTTCTATAGGATACAGTATTTTTTTTGGGTAAATTAGATCGATTTGTAAGGTGAAGAGTTGTACCGAGTGCATTGACAATGTTAATCCAGAGATATTTATGTGGATATTTAGCAATGGGTGAATAAAAAGTCTGTTCCGCAAACGAAAGATGAGTCAAAGAGCGTGAAAGAGCTTTTAAAAGATAAGAAAAATTAATTTGAGAAGGTATGATATTATGCGAAGTTTTCCTTAACATCATACCTTTTTTGTGTGAGTTAAATTAAATTCAAACCTGATAGAGGCATGAAGGAGTGGTTAATCTAACAAAGATAACGTGAACTTCGATTGAAAAAAGACATAGATGTGAACGTTTTTGATCGAAAGTAATTGAAGTTGATCGAAAGTGATTGATTCTGAAAGCGTTTCATTTTATAATAAACATATCAGCAACTAGGAGGTAGGTGCCAAAATGCTAACTGCAGAGCGACATCAACTTATTCTTTCTCTTTTACATGATAAAGAAATCGTTAAGTTACAAGAGTTTGTAGAGGCTACAAACGCTTCTGATTCTACAATTCGTAGGGATTTAACAGATTTAGAGAAAGCGAATAAGCTCAAAAGAGTCCATGGTGGGGCGTCACTCATTAAGAAACGATTAATTGAACCCACTATAGCTGAAAAAACAGTCAAAAACAATCAAGAAAAAGTGAGTATTGCAAAATTTGCTTCACAATTTATTGATAAAGGTGATTCTATTTATCTAGATGCGGGAACGACTGTAACCGAAATGATCCCGTTCATAAAAGATAAGGAAATTGTCGTCGTTACGAATGCGATTAACAATATAAATACATTAATTGAGCATGGTATTGAGACTCACGTCATTGGAGGGCTTGTAAAATCCGCAACAAAAGCTTTTGTTGGTAGAGCAGCTATTCAAGGGATCGAAACATTTCGCTTTGATAAAGTGTTTCTCGGTGCGAATGGTATTCATCCTGAATATGGAATTACAACCCCTGATACCCAAGAAGCGTTTGTAAAAGAATGTGCCCTCAGCAGAGCTCAGCAAGCATTTTTACTTGTCGATCATACGAAGTTTGGGGAAATTTCTTTTGCAAAAATTGCAGACATCGATGAAGTTACAATCATAACAAGTTCAGCGGTGGATCAAGAAGTGATAAAGGCGTATAAGAAGAAGACAGATATTAAGGTGGTAGACCGATGATTTATACTGTGACATTAAATCCTTCAATAGACTTCATAGTAAAAGTAGAAAATTTTCAACTCGGTGAATTAAACCGCAGTGCTGAAGAGATGAAACAACCAGGTGGGAAGGGCATTAATGTTTCAAGAGTACTTTCTAGGTTAGGGAAACGATCTGTAGCAACGGGATTTATTGGCGGCTTTACAGGAGATTATATTGAAAAAAGTTTAAAACAAGAAGACATCACTTCGCGTTTCGTTCATGTCAAGGAAGACACGCGCATTAACATTAAGCTTAAGACGGAAAAGGAAACAGAGATCAACGGACTGGGTCCTAACGTTTCAGAAGATCAGTTAAACCAATTAAAGCAAATTATTAGCGAACTCCAAGCAAATGATTATCTCGTTTTAGCAGGAAGTGTTCCGAAAACATTAACGAGCGACATTTACGTACAGTTAATGGAAATCGGCGAACAGCGAGGAGCAAAGATTGTCATTGATACGAGTGGAGAGCCATTTGTACAAGCGGTCGAAAAAAACCCGTTTTTAATCAAGCCGAATCATCATGAATTAGGCGAGCTCTTTTCTACGGAAATTAACACGATTGATGAAGCTATTCCGTTAGCTCAACAGCTGCTAGATAAAAGAGTAGAGAATATCATCGTATCGTTTGCTGCAAAAGGTGCTTTATTTATGAATAAAGACCATTGTGTTCACGGAAGCGTTCCAAAAGGTGAAGTCGTCAATTCAGTTGGGGCAGGAGACACGGTTGTTGCTACGTTTCTAGCATATTTAGAAGATACTAATGATAGATTAAAAGCTTTTCAATATGCCATAGCTGCGGGAAGTGCAACGGCATTTTCTAAAGGTTTCTGTACGCAAGAGCTTATTGAAAAGTTAGTAAAAGAAGTAGAGTTGACACCAAAGAAGAGAGGATGAGACTTATGAGAATATCTCAACTATTAAAAAAAGATACAATGCTATTAAACTTGAAAAGCACAACGAAAGCTCAAGTTATAGATGAATTAGTTGATCAATTAGATCGAGCTGGTCGCTTGAACGATAAAGAGGGTTATAAAAAGGCAATCCTTGCTCGTGAAGAACAAAGTACAACGGGAATTGGCGAAGGTATTGCTATTCCACATGCGAAAACTGCAGCCGTTAAAACACCTGCTATTGCTTTCGGACGCTCACAAAACGGCGTAGATTATGAAGCATTAGATGGACAGCCTAGTCACCTTTTCTTTATGATCGCAGCTAGTGAAGGGGCGAACAATGAGCATTTAGAGACGTTGTCCCGTCTAGCAACCTATTTAATGGATACAAACTTCCGTAATGCTATACTAGAAGCGCGTACAGAAGAAGAAGTATTACAAGCGATTGATGCGAAAGAAGCAAGTGAAGAAGAGAGCAATGAAGAGAAAAGCAACCAAGAAGATGCAGAACCTACTAAAAGTGAAAAGTTTGTTTTAGCTGTTACGGGTTGTCCAACAGGAATTGCTCATACGTATATGGCAGCAGATGCACTAAAAGAAAAAGCGAAAGAACTAGGTGTGCAAATTAAAGTTGAAACGAATGGTTCTGGAGGAGTTAAAAATCGTTTAACTACAGATGAAATTGCTAAAGCAGATGCGATTATTGTTGCTGCAGATACGAAAGTGGAAATGGTACGATTTGCAGGAAAGAAAGTGATTGAAGTACCAGTAACTGACGGTATCCGCAAACCAAAAGAATTAATTGAAAAAGCCGTTTCTGGTAATGTTGCTGTTTATCAGTCTACAGGTGGATCTCAACAAGAAGGTTCATCAGAAAAAGGAAGTAAAGGTGGTTTTTATAAACACTTAATGAATGGTGTTTCGAATATGCTTCCGTTCGTCATTGGTGGAGGTATCTTGATTGCTTTATCATTTATTTTTGGGATTGAAGCATCGGATCCAAACCATCCGAGTTATCATCCACTGGCTGAGATGTTAATGACCATTGGTGGCGGAAATGCATTCGGGTTAATGATCCCAGTCTTAGCTGCGTTTATTGCGATGAGTATTGCAGATCGTCCTGGATTTGCTGCTGGTATGGTCGGTGGTTTAATTGCTGCTACAGGCGGCGGCGGTTTCTTAGGTGGTTTGATTGCAGGTTTCCTCGCAGGTTACTTAGTTGTATTAATTAAGTGGGGACTCAGAAACTTGCCTCGTTCGCTTGAAGGAATTAAAACGATATTACTTTACCCTGTTTTAAGTATTTTGTTTACTGGTATGGTTATGTTATCGATTGTAGGACCGTTAAGTGCGTTTAATACAGGTTTAGAAAACTGGCTTGGTGGTATGGGTACTACGAATATAATTTTATTAGGTATTATTCTTGGTGGAATGATGGCTATTGATATGGGAGGACCGATTAATAAAGCTGCATTTACGTTCGGTATTGCGATGATTGATGCAGGTAACTTCGGACCGCATGCTGCAGTAATGGCAGGTGGTATGGTTCCACCATTAGGTATTGCTTTAGCAACGACTTTCTTTAAAAAGAAATTTACAAAACAAGAACGTGAAGCTGGTAAAACGAACTACATTATGGGTGCTTCATTTATTACTGAAGGAGCGATCCCATTTGCAGCGGCAGACCCAGGACGTGTGATCCCGTCAGTTGTTGCAGGATCAGCTGTAGCTGGTGCGTTAACAATGATGTTCGGTATTGGCTTACCTGCTCCTCACGGTGGAGCTTTCGTTATCGCTCTTGTTAGTGGAAATCCATTGATGTATCTTTTAGCGATTGTAATCGGAGCGATCGTAACCGCGATCATGCTTGGAATATTAAAAAAAACTGTTAAATAAAAAACTAAGAGGCTGCTGGTTGCAGCCTCTTTTGTGTGGTGTGGTGCCAAGAACCACTACGTAATTTAATTATTGTGTAACATCTAAGATCGTTCCTGTTTTAGCGTCGACAATAAAGTCGTATTGTAGATGTTCATCATTTTCTGTTGAGGTCGTTAACCCCCCACGATAAACCGTGTATTCTAACTGATTTTTGTTCCAGCTTTCGGGTACCATATGAATCCAAGACCCAGTCACATTGAAAGAATGAGATAATTTATCTTTTACTTGCTTTAAAGCTCTTTCGGGTGAAATAAGCTCTTTTCCAAGCTTAGAACTTAACAAAAGTCCAGCGACCAATCCAACACCTATTCCAACAGCAAAGCGTTTCATTCCCAATTTGATCCCACCTTCATATTTAGTTATTACTTAGAGTATACTTAATTCTTATAAGAATTCCAAATGGTGTTGCAGACATTTTCATTCGTTGGTGCCCTGCGTTTCTACTGGAAAAACCGAAGAGCTTTAGGTAAAATAAGCGTGTACATAATTTTTTCGGAACTCGAAAGGAGTCTATTCCATGAATAATGAAACATTAGCTCTTTTTAAAACGTTAACAGAATTACCTGGTGCTCCTGGATTTGAACATGAAGTTCGTCGTTTTGTTCGCTCTGAACTTGAAAGATATTCTGACGAAGTGATCCAAGATAAACTAGGAAGTATTTTTGGAGTAAAAAAAGGAAACGAGAACGGACCCAAAGTAATGGTTGCTGGACATATGGATGAAGTTGGATTCATGGTAACATCAGTCAATGAAAAAGGCCTAATCCGTTTTCAAACATTAGGTGGCTGGTGGAACCAAGTGCTACTAGCTCAACGCGTACAGATCATTACAGATCAGGGACCAGTCATTGGTGTTGTGGGTTCAACACCGCCCCACTTATTAGAAGATGCTCAACGTAATAAACCGATGAATATTAAAGAGATGTATATCGATATCGGTGCAGATGATAAAGCAGATGCATTGAAGATTGGTATTAAACCAGGACAACAAATCGTTCCTATTTGCCCATTTACGCCAATGGCAAATGAAAAGAAAATTTTAGCTAAAGCTTGGGATAATCGCTATGGCGTTGGCTTGTCGATTGAACTTCTAAAAGAATTACAAGGAGAACAACTACCGAACACACTTTATTCTGGAGCTACGGTTCAAGAAGAAGTTGGCCTTCGAGGGGCAGCTACTGCAGCTAATATGATTCAACCTGATATTTTTTATGCTTTAGATGCAAGTCCTGCTAACGATGCAACGGGTGGAAAAGATGCCTTCGGACAACTGGGAAAAGGAGCGCTTCTTCGTATTTATGATCGAACGATGGTTACACACCGTGGCGTTCGAGATTTTGTATTAGATATCGCAGAGACTAATAATATTCCTTATCAATATTTCCTGTCACAAGGTGGAACGGATGCAGGACGTGTTCATACGAGTAATAACGGTGTCCCTTCGATTGTTGTTGGTATTTGCTCTCGCTATATCCATACACATGCTTCAATCGTCCATGTTGATGATTATGCAGCAGCAAAAGAATTATTAACAAAGTTAGTAAAAACAACCGATAATAATGCCCTAGAGCAAATTTTGAAAAATAGCTAATAACGGTGAGGTAGTGCTATCTTTTGCACTGCCTTTTTTTCTTGAAAAGGATTTTATAAATGTATTTTATCCCGCAACAACTGGCAGTAACTTGAAAACAAAAGATGAGAATTGAAACTAAAACAGAATACAACTTTAAATGAGGTGATGATGATGGAAGTTTATGCGGTAGGATCAACAAATCCTGCAAAAATAAATGCAGTACGTGCTGTTATTATCGGAGAAACACAACGCGTTATTGGAATGGAGGTTAGTTCTGACGTATCCGCACAGCCTTTTTCCGACGAGGAAACAATGGAAGGATCTCTAGCTCGTGCGAAAGGTTGTCTTGTCAATGAGAATGTTACTATAGGTATTGGATTAGAAGGTGGCGTGATTGAGACGAAAGCGGGGTTAATGTTGTGTAATTGGGGAGCATTAATGGACCGTAACGGAGAAACAATCGTTACCAGTGGAGCAAAACTCGTCTTACCAAAGTTAATAGCGCAACAAGTAAGATCAGGTAGAGAATTAGGTGATGTGATTGATCAGTTTGCAAAAGAAAGCAATGTACGTCAAAAGGGTGGCACGGTTGGCGTTCTAACAAATGGTTTGGTTAGTAGAAGTGAAATGTTTGAGCACATCGTACGGTTACTAGTTGGTCAATATCAATTTAGAAAACGTTGATAAGCATTAAGGCCTCAACTAACCATCAGTCGGGGAAAACCTTCCTGATGGAGTTTCACTTATGTAGGGAAACATGCCTAGTATATTGTCGAAATCATGGTGGACTTGTCAAAAAAAATCTTTCTAATGTATGATATTATAGAATTTATTCAATTTTGAAAGGGCGGTTACGAGTGAAGCCAGTATTTTCAGTTATAATAATAGTATCATTTTTCATTTTTATGACAGGTTGTCAAATCTCTGAAGAAGATGCAATAGAAGCAGCTAAAAATGTATTTTATGAAAGCTTTTCCACAAGCGAAGTCGTCGAAGCTAATTTTGCAGGCGAACAAGTAGATCTTTATTTACCACGAGGAATGGAAGTAACAGAAGAAATAGACTTTAATGTCCAACTCGAAAGAAATGAACAAATCTTTTTACTGTTTTTTATTCCCTTTGAACCGTGGGATAGTGAAGTTCATCTTTTGAGAGATCAAGAGTTTGAAAATAACGCTACTGTATTAGAAGTTGTTGAAGAAGGCGATAAACGTGGTTACTTAGTCATTACTCCTGCTGAAGATGGGCAATATAAAGTTATTGTCGGAATAGGTGGAGCGAAGATTACGACTATTTCAACAGTAGCTAACTTAGCAGAAAGTACAGAAATGATGGCAGGAATTTTACATACTGTGCAGTATAAAGAATAAGTTTTGATCACGATTGGAAGAGAAGGAAACGTTAGGAGGAAATATATTGGGATTTCTAAAGAGAAAAGGAATTGACCTATCTTGGAGAACCTATGTAATCACTGCTTTGAGTTTTATGGCACTCGGGTTATTCTCCTCCTTAATTATCGGTCTGATTATTCGAACCGTTGGTGAGCAACTTGCACGATTTCAGCAGATAGCACTTTTTTCAGAATTTTTAACCGATATGGGCGCTTTAGCGATGGGCTTAATGGGACCAGCTATTGGAGTTGCGGTTGCATATGGATTAAAAGCGCCGCGCCTTGTATTATTTGCTGCTGTAGTTAGTGGCGCAGCTGGGGCTCAGCTTGGTGGACCTGCTGGTGCTTTTATTAGTGCTTTGCTTTCTACTGAAATTGGAAAGCTTGTTTCTAAAGAAACGAAGGTAGATATTATTGTGACGCCTTTTGTTACAATTGCAGTCGGTTTTTTTGTCGCTAATTTTATCGGTCCAGCTATTCAATCAGGAATGACTCAATTTGGTAGTATTGTCATGTGGGCAACAGAACAACAACCGTTTTTAATGGGAATATTAGTAGCGACTTTAATGGGACTAGCTTTAACAGCACCCATATCTAGTGCGGCCATTGCGATTATGCTTGAACTCGAAGGAATAGCGGCTGGTGCAGCCACCGTTGGATGCGCAGCTCAAATGGTTGGTTTTGCAGTTAGTAGTTATCGTGAAAATGGAGTATCGGGACTTATGGCTTTAGGAATTGGAACGTCAATGCTGCAAGTGCCAAACATTGTGAAAAATCCACTCATTCTAGTTCCACCAACTGTTGCAGGAATTATACTTGCTCCATTTGCAACAGTTGTGTTTCAAATGGTAAATAATCCAGCTGGAGCGGGAATGGGGACCAGTGGCTTTGTTGGACAAATTATGACATTTACAGCAATGGGATTTTCTTGGAATGTATTTTTTATCATTTTATTTCTTCATATTTTAGGTCCTGCTATCATTAGTTTAGCGATATCGGAGTGGTTGAGGAAAAAGAACCTGATTAAACTTGGAGATATGAAGATTGAACAATAAGGAGGAATTACAATGAAAGATCTACAGTCGATGGAAATGTTTAAAAGTGAAATCCAATCAGGAACTACAGTCATCATGTTTTCTGCGGACTGGTGTCCAGATTGTAGGGTCATCGAACCGTTTTTGCCTGAAGTGGAAGCAAAGTTCTCGCAAATAGATTTTATCTATGCCAACCGCGACCAGTTTATTGATCTTTGCGCTGAACTGAACGTATTTGGAATACCGAGTTTTATCGCTTATCATCATGGTCAAGAAGTGCATCGGTTAGTAAGTAAAGATCGAAAAACTCAGGAAGAAATTGAAAACTTTTTAACAGATGCGCTAAGTAAGTGCTAATAACCAAATCGTGTTATACTGTATACATGATATAAGTAAGGGGGACGTTTTATGGACCTTCATATGCTACGAGAAACTCTTGAAAAACGATTAGAACGACCAGAGTGGACGATTCAGTATGATAAAGAAGAAGATCGCCTTCGGATTGAAAATAAGAAAATCCGTAAAGGGGCTAATGTAGCATTAAAGCCACTGTTAACGAAGTATGAGAGAGTTAAGGATGATGCCATTGAAGAGGCTGTCCGTTATGTAGAAATTACGCTTACAGCGATGGAGCGAGATATTTCTTTAGATGGAAAAGATAAAGAAATTTATCCTGTCATTCGTGGAACTTCATTTCCGACAGAAACGAAAGATGGGAAGAAATTAGTCTTTGATGAGCATACGGCTGAAACACGAGTCTTTTATTCAGTCGATATGGGAAGCTATTATTCGCTTATTGACGAGGATATGTTAGAACGAAGTCAATATACTCATGAAGCTGTAAGAGAAGTAGCATTATTTAATGTGCGATCTTTAGCTCATCCTTTAAAAGAAGATCAAGTTGCTGAAAACACGTTCTATTTTTTAAATACGAATGACGGGTATGATGCTAGTCGTATATTAGATGAGTCATTATTAGAAAAGATGAGACAGCAAGCGAAAGGTACGCTAGCTGTGGCTGTCCCACATCAAGATGTTCTCATTTTTGCAGATATCATCAATGATACAGGGTATGACGTATTAGCTCAAATGGTGTTTCAGTTTTTTACCCAAGGTCGAAATCCAATTACAGCACTACCGTTTATTTATGAAAATGGAGAATTAGACCCCACTTTCATTCTTGCGCAGCGAAAGCCAAAGCATTAACAAGGTTGTAGAATTATGAAAAATATAATATCTTTACTACCACTAGAGATTTCTAGTGGTTTTTGCGTTAAAATAGATAGACTAAGAAAATATTGTAATTACATAAAAATGTGTTCAGTAAGTTTACCGATGAACAACCTTTAAAAAGTAGGTGAAAAAGTGGTTTCCAAACATCATAAATGGTTACGCAAACTCCAAGAGTGGTTTTTGGGTAAGGAAGAGACATACACGGTGGAACCAACAAGAAAAAAATCTCAGTATGGACGATTAGAGGCTGATGATCGACAATCTGATCTGAGAGTTGTTCACCAATACCCAAAACAAGGGAAGTTTCGCTTTCCCGTGATAGAAGATGCCCCGCAAATAAAAGGGCAGAAAAAAGAAGAAACTGAACGCCACAAAGTGGAACGAAGAAAGGACGAAGAGAAGAAAAGAGTTGTATCCACATACCAAGGGGCAAAAGAAGAATATAACAGGCCTAATGAAAAGAAACGCGAGTTGTTTACTAACAATCACTTTAAACCAACATCGATTCCGTCTCCAGTATATGGTTTTAAACAGCGAGAAAATAAGAACGTAACACCTTTGCCCTCAATTGTAAATGAGTCACTAAAATTAGATGCTGCAGACTCAATAACAGCACTTGAAGAAGCAAAAGAGATGATCAAGTTTAATAGAAATGAAAAAGACCATAGTACAAATGTGGAAGATGAAATAGCGGTAACTACAGAGCCTGTAGGTGAAGCTGTAGCAAGTCCTCTTATAAACGAACGAGAAGAGTTTCACCATTCTAACGTTGTAAAAGCAAATGATGAATACGATGACGATGAGAAAATGGAAGAACATTTAGAGGATTATTCGATGTTAAAGGATGAATATCTTGGAGAAATGATAATAGATCAAGAGGATCTGAGAGAAACGAGTATTGAAGAAAGACAGGAGTTGGAACTAGAGGCACCATTTGAACAGGAGCAAGAACAGGAATTATTTGCAGATTTAACGCAAGGTACAGAGGAAGAACCAAATTGCAGTCAAAAGGCGTTAACTAATCAAATTAAGGAGGATCAGTTAGAAGCGACTCCGATAGAAAAAGATAAAGAGCAAGAAAAGATAGAAATTTTATTAGAGCGAGCAACAAAAGAAGAGGAAATTAAAGAGCCAGCACAAGAACAAACGCAAAAGTTAGAACCAGAGACTAAAATCGAACAAAACGTAACAAGTAAAAAACAACCAAAGGATTCAGTCAGTAAATCTTCGACAACAATTCCTTATAATGTTATCATGTTGCCGCAAGATCGCTTAGAGAAACAAAGAAAAGGAACACAGGAAGAAACTAAAAGTTATCAGTTTCCTCCCATTAATATGTTAAATATACCACCACGTTATGAAGAAGAGGATACCGAGTGGTTAAATCAACAGGGAGAAATATTAGAGTCAACTTTACAAAATTTCAATGTATCAGCAAAAGTAATTCATGTAACTAAAGGACCTTCAGTGACGAGATTTGAAATTCAGCCTGCTCCTGGGGTTAAAGTAAGTAAGATTACGGGTCTAACGGATGATATTAAACTTTGTTTAGCGGCAAAAGACATTCGGATGGAAGCACCGATCCCTGGAAAACATGCTATCGGGATTGAAGTACCGAATTTGAAAAGTACACCTGTATACTTACGAGAAATCTTACGTCGAGGCGTGTTCCAAAAAGGGTCACCTTTAACGGTCGCATTAGGGTTAGACATATCAGGTCAGCCGATTGTGACGGATTTAACAAAGATGCCCCACGGCCTTGTAGCTGGAGCGACTGGTTCTGGAAAAAGTGTCTGTATTAATTCGATTTTAGTTAGTCTTTTATATAAGGCGACTCCTGATCAAGTAAAGCTATTGTTGGTTGATCCGAAAATGGTTGAGCTAGCTCCATATAATGAATTGCCGCATCTTGTGACGCCTGTTATAACAGATGCAAAACAAGCGACTGCTGCATTAAAGTGGGTTGTAGCTGAAATGGAACGACGCTATGAGCTTTTTTCACAACAAGGAGTTCGAGATCTCGGTAGATACAATGATCTTTATTCAGAGGATGTAAATAAACCTGCTCTTCCATATATTGTGGTTGTTATTGATGAGTTAGCCGATTTAATGATGGTTTCGCCACAAGATGTTGAAGAAGCAATTTGTCGAATTGCTCAAAAGGCTCGGGCATGTGGCATTCATCTCTTACTCGCGACGCAGCGTCCTTCAGTAGATGTCATTACAGGATTACTTAAAGCGAACATACCAACTCGTATTGCATTTTCCGTTTCATCTCAAGTTGATTCGCGAACGATCATCGATATGAATGGGGCAGAACGATTACTCGGAAAAGGGGACATGCTTTTCCATGAAAACGGCACAGCAAAACCAGTTCGGGTACAAGGTACATTTGTATCAGATGAAGAGATTGAAAGAGTCATAGAATTTGTGAAAAAACAAAGAGAACCTCAATATTTAATTGATAATGAACACTTAACAAAAGGACAAGATATAGAGGGACAAGATGATGAATTATTTGAAGAGGCTTGTTATTTTGTGATTGAACAAGATGGGGCTTCAGCTTCAAGCTTACAAAGACGGTTTCGAGTTGGATACAATCGAGCTGCAAGATTGATTGATATGATGGAGGCAAAAGGAATTGTCTCTGAAGCCATGGGAAGTAAGCCGCGCCACATCCTTATGTCAGTTAGTGAATTCGAAGAGAACATTCTTTCTACTTCAAAAGAGTAAATCTTGTTTTCTTACAAAAGGTTCTATATATTATAAGAAAGTAACTACGGTCCCTGTACGGATGAGAATCTGCAATCATGGGTAGTTTAACTACAAATGAAAGTTACAGGAATAGATTTAAGGAGATTTAGGCATGAAAGAAATCGCACTTAAGTTGCAAGGAAAAATCAAAAGATTAACGAACAAAACATTTAAATTCGATGAGCGAGTAAGAGAAGGCTGGTTTTCGGCGGTATATTTCTTAAAAACTCGTGAAATTGTGGAAAAACATAAGCCAAATAACACAGTAACCATGCAATTTTTTCAAAAAACGAATGCGATTCTTTGTGGAACAGATGAAGTCATTGCATTAATTAAAACATTTGCAAAAGATCCAGACAGTCTTGAAATTTATTCTTTAAAAGATGGCGATAAAATTAAGCCATTTGAAACTGTAATGAGGATTACAGGTCCATATCAAAATTTTGGGTATTTAGAGGGGATTATTGACGGTATTTTTTCACGCAGAACATCGGTCGCAACGAATGTTTATAATGTCGTCAAGTCAGCGAGAAAATCAGGTCACCAAAAGCCAGTCATTTTCATGGGTGATCGTGATGATCACTTCACTCAGCAATCGGGTGATGGTTATGCCGCTTTTATTGGTGGATCAATCGCACAAGCAACACATGCTATGAATGAATGGTGGGGTAAGAAAGGGATGGGTACGATGCCTCATGCTCTTATTCAGTTGTTCGAAGGGGATGTTGTTGCTGCGACACATGCTTATAAAGAGACGTTTCCCGAAGATGAATTAATGGCACTCGTTGATTATAATAATGACGTAGTGACAGACGCATTGAAAGTGGCTAGAGAATTTGGGGAAGAATTAAAAGGGGTTCGTGTTGACACATCCCGTACGATGGTCGATCAGTATTTTTGTCGTAATCCTGAGGTCATGGGTTCGTTTGATCCACGTGGAGCTAACCCAGAGCTTCTATTTGCTCTTCGAAAGGCATTAGATGATGAAGGGTATACTCATGTTAAAATTATTGCTACAGGTGGGTTTACAGCCGAACGAATTGCGGAATACGAAGATCTAAGTGTACCTGTTGATATTTATGGCGTCGGTAGTAGCTTATTGAAAATTAATATTGGCTTTACCGGTGATAACGTAATGTTGAATGGAAAAAGTGAAGCAAAAGCGGGTAGAAGGTATAGAGAAAATTCTCGTCTAGAGCGAGTTGAGTAGCTTTGTTTCATCCAGAACATTTGTTTTTCGGAGCTGATCGAGGGACTTCCGCTTTTCTTGTCTAGCTTCAGGCCCTAGCCCCTCGAGGTCAAATAACCCGCCAGATAAAAGTCAAAAAGCGGACTTTTACCTGCCAGAACATTTGCTTGTCGGGGCTGAACGAGGGACTTCTGCTTTTCTACTGACCTGTCGAGTGACAGGTCTTTTCTTAAAGGGTGGGCATATAATGACTGGTGAGTGAAAAATACGGTATTAGACCTATTTTCATGTTTCCATTCATTTGAGAGTTTTTCTAATCCTTTGTTTCTGTTATAATAAATCTTTGTATGGCGTATCCTAATTGAAAATATTTATTCCCCAAATGGGTGGAATTTTCATACATAAGTAGTAAGAGCGCTTTTTACTGGATAAGATAATCATCTATATTTGGAGGTTCAGTCAATGACTGTTTACCATTTTATTGGAATTAAAGGATCGGGAATGAGTGCATTGGCTCAAGTCATGCACGACATGAATTATACTGTACAAGGTTCAGATGTTGACAAAGTGTTTTTTACACAAAAACCATTAGAAGAAAAAGGAATTACCATTTTACCATTTAATGCGGATAATATTAAGGAAGGGCAAGTTGTTATTGCTTCTGCTGCTTACAAAGAAGATCATGTAGAAATACAGCGTGCTAAAGAGATTGGGCTTGACGTTTATCCGTATCCTACGTTTTTAGGTGAATTTATTAAAAAGTTTACAAGCATCGCTGTAACAGGTGCTCACGGGAAAACATCAACGACAGGGCTTTTAGCTCACGTTCTCGGTGAAGCCCATCCAAGTTCATTTTTAATTGGTGATGGTACGGGAAAAGGAGCACAAGATAGTAAATATTTTGTGTTTGAAGCATGTGAGTATCGAAGACATTTCTTAAACTATACTCCTGACTACTGTATTATGACGAATATCGATTTTGACCATCCAGATTATTTTAAGGATGTAGAAGATGTCTATTCCGCGTTTCAAGAAATGGCGATGCAAGTGAATAAGGCGATTGTTGCTTGCGGTGACGATCAATATTTACAAGAAATTCATGCGAATGTACCTGTTGTATTTTACGGATTAGGAGAACATAATGACTTCCAAGGACGAAACGTTCAAGTCACAAGTTCAGGTCTTTCGTTTGATGTTTTTGTAAGAAATAATTTTTATGGAACATTTATAATTCCAGGATATGGTAAACACAATGTACTTAATGCATTAGCCGTTATTGCTTTATGTCATTACGAAAACGTACCAGCTGATGTACTAAAAGAACATCTTGCAACGTTTCAAGGAGTGAAACGTAGATTTAGCGAGACTTTTGTTAACGACCAAGTGTTGATCGATGATTACGCTCATCATCCGACAGAAATTTATGCAACAATTGACGCTTCAAGACAAAAGTACGAAGAAAAAGAAATTGTTGCGATTTTTCAACCCCACACATTTACGAGAACAAAAGCCTTTTTAAATGAATTCGCAAATAGCCTGAACGAAGCGGACAAAGTTTATTTATGCGATATTTTCGGTTCAGCTCGTGAAGATAAAGGGAACTTATCGATTAATGACTTAAAGGAATTAATTCCAAATAGTGAAGTTATTGATGAAGGTGAAGTTGAAACTCTGAAAAAGCACGATAATGGCGTCTTATTATTTATGGGTGCTGGTGATATTCAAAAGTTTCAAAAAGCGTATGAAGAGACAATTAAATAAAATTGCAAAGCAGAAGAACGAGGATTACCTTTTCTTCTGCTTTTTTCATGGAGCACGGTCATGTTGTCTTTGAATGAGAGCAAATTATAGAATGCGGTAATTAAGAGGTTGTCATAGTGCCCAAACGAGGAGGAGCAGAAAGAGAACGGTAACTATGAAGCGTTCATAGTGCCCAATCAAAAAAGAAAAAAGAATGAGCGGTAATCATAAAGATAATAAACGTTCCAAAGTGAGGTAGTTTAAAGATTTTATCCAATTCAAAAAGGCGTTACAAGAAATCTATAACGCCTTAAAGAAAGTCTATTCTAATTTTTTCATATGGTGATCCATTATAGCTTGTAATCTTATTTTAGATTTTCTGGGTTTAACGCTTCCAATTCAGGGATCACAAATCGGCCGTCTTTTCTAATAAGAACATCATCAAAGTAAATTTCGCCACCGCCGTACTCAGGACGTTGGATCATAACTAAATCCCAATGAATTGCGGAATGGTTGTCATTATATGCATCGTCATAACACTGACCAGGCGTAAAGTGAAAACTTCCATCAATCTTTTCATCGAAAAGAATGTCTTTCATCGGATGTTGAATATATGGGTTCACCCCAATGGCAAACTCTCCAACATAACGGGCACCTTCATCCGTATCGAGAATTTTTGTGATTCTATCAGTGTCATTAGAAGTAGCTTCAACGATTTTACCATCCTTAAACGTAAACTGAACGTTTTCAAACGTAAAACTTTGATATGGAGAAGGCGTATTAAATGAGATTGTTCCGTTCACTGAATTTTTTACAGGAGCTGAATATACCTCTCCATCTGGAATGTTAAGATGTCCAGCACATTTGATTGCTGGAATATCCTTTATCGAAAACGTTAAGTCTGTTCCTGGTCCTATCAGTTGGACTTTGTCAGTTTTGTTCATTAACTCTACTAGAGAATCCATGGCTTTGTCCATTTTCCCGTAGTCTAAGTTACAAACGTCAAAATAAAAGTCCTCAAAAGCTTCCGTACTCATATTCGCTAATTGTGCCATAGATGATGAAGGATAACGTAACACACACCATCTTGTTTTCGGTACTCGAATTTCACGGTGAACCTTCGTACCCACCGTTTTACTATGTAAGGCCATTTTCTCAGAAGGAACGTCACTGAGTTCTGATATGTTATCACCTGCACGTAATCCGATATAGGCATCCATTTCTTTCATCACATTTGCTTCAAACTGAGCCGTTAAATTCTGTTGTTCTTCAGTTGCCCCAACCAATAGGGCACGATCGACTTGATGATCTTTTAAGGTAACAAATGGTAGGCCGCCTACTGCGTATACTTCCTGCACGAGAGCATTAACTAATTCTTTTTGAAGTCCGAAATTTTCTATTAAAATTTTTTCGCCCTTTTGAAGACGGACTGAGTAATTGATTAAATTTTTAGCTAAAGTCGAAATTCTTGGATCTCTCAAAGTTGTTTCCTCCTAAGTAATCTATTTCTTTTACTATTGTATACGATTAAAGGAGATTATAGTAGCTATGCCTTAAAGAATTCGCCGATGTACTTATATTTTGATTTGTCTCTGTACCATAGGCAGAAATTAAGCTTGAAAAGTAACAGGTTTACGCAATCAGACATTAATTTTTTGAAGGAAATAGAGATTATGTGTAGAAGTTCTTATCAAGTCTCCGTTTAAAAATGCTTCTAAGTGGGTAAATAGCATGATGTAGGGAGGTGGAGAAAAAACAATGATCATAGTTTACATAAGTGTAGCAGTTGTAGCAGTAGCCTTTTTCATTTTAGTTCTTTATTTAGTCCAAACCTTAAAGTCAGCAACGAAAACATTAAATAATGTAGCTGATACGGTCAGCAGTTTAGAAAAGCAATTACAAGGAGTTACGAAAGAGACCGAATTTCTGCTGCAGAAGACGAATCGCCTTGCCGATGACATTCACGAAAAATCTCAGTCATTGAATACGATGTTTGACTCGGTAAAAGATTTAGGGCAGTCTGTCCAAACGGTAAATGATTCTTTAAAGAAAGTGTCAAATACTGTAGCTAGACAGTCTGAACAGCAGTCTGCGCAAGTTGCCCAAGCGGTTCAATGGGGGAACGCAGCTATTGATTTATATTCGAAATGGAAAGAAAAAAAGCAACAACATCCTAACGATGTTAATTCATAAAGGAGGAATTTGATATGGGAGATATGAATACGAAAGATTTTTTAATTGGTTCATTAATTGGTGGGATTGTAGGTGCCTCAGCAGCACTTCTATTAGCACCGAAATCAGGAAAAGAACTTCGAAGTAATATTAATGAACAAGCACTATTGGCAAAAGAAAAAACAACAAATTTAACGAATACAGCCTATGAAAGAGGAAATGAATGGGCTTCTTTAGCGAAAGAAAAATCTACACAAGTTGTGGATAAAGTGAAGGAAGTTACGAAAAATATTAAGACAGATGTTGAAGATGCTCAAAATTCTGCCGATGACTTTGTAGCAGATGTTGCTGATCAAGTTGCAGAAAGTAGTGATAACCTTAAACAAAATCTTCAACAGGAAGTAGAAAATATAAATAATACGATTACAGAAGAAACAGAAAAAAGAAAAGTAACTGCAGCGGATCAAAGATAAAAGGAGTCAATAGACAAATGCAGAAAGTAAATACGACAGAAGAATTAATAGCATTATTGAATGAGCATAATAAATTATTTTTGTTAAAAAATAGTACAACTTGTCCCATTAGTCATACAGCCTATAACGAATTCACGCAGTTTGCAGAGGGCTATCCTGAAGAAACATTCTATTATTTAAACGTACAAGAAGCTCGACCATTATCTAATGAGATTGCTGAGAAATTTGAAGTGAAACACGAATCACCACAAGTATTATTGTTTTCAAATGGCCAAGTCGTTTGGCATACTTCTCATTGGAATGTAACAGTATCTAATTTGGAATCTGAGTGGAGTAAAATTTAAAACGTTAAAAAATAGTGCAGTGTTTATGACTGCACTATTTTTTCGTTTAGCATACTAAAGGAGACAATGAAGAAAAGACAGCAACTTATGCCACTCTTAAAGTGGAAAATTGCTGTCTTCATAAGATGTAGTTCAGTATTAACACGCGAAACACTTAATATGTTTTATCGTTATTCAAGATAGAGAATCGTATTTCAAGTTTATCACCAGTGTATATCGGTTCACTAAATGAAGCGTTACTACCGTTTTTTAAAACTAAAACGTGTTGATTTGGTTTTGGAGAAATGTCAAAATCTACGAAGCGAAAAATATCTTGATAAATAAAAGAACTTTCATTCGAAGTTGCTAAACTTAAATTTTCACCTTGTGTTAATAAAGTATCTTTCTCTATAAGTTCAGAACCACGGAAGATCTCAACAGAAGGTTTCACCAATCGAACAGGATCATCATTGAAGAAAACCGAAATCGATTGTTCAGTTGGTATATTTAAGATTGCGAGCAAATCTGATAAGGTCGGTGTACTTCCTTTTTTGGTCTTTGTTATGTTCAACGAGTCTCCGTTTTTAATAGGTGAAGTTAATGTTGCTTCTTTGCCATTTAAAAAAACTGGACTCTCTTGAGGGATCGTTACTTTATTACCGTTTATATAAACGGTAAACGGTGTAAGTGTTGCTATTTCATCTGTGTTATGAAGAGAGACTAAAACATCTTTCACGGTCTTTGGAAGTTGAATAGAGAGCTCATCTCTTTCATAAAGCGGATCACCGCTGTTTGTCGGCGTTCCGTTTTTAAGTATGAGTGCTGAAACCGTAGTCAGTTGATTATTAACGGTAATATGAACAGTTGGAATTTCTTCAACTAGATCTGAAACTTTGGCAACAGCAGGTGTACCGTCTTTACCTTTTTCAGTCGAAAGGTTGTCTTTTGCTTCAAGTGGAGCATCAAGTGACGTTTTCTTCCCGTTTTTTAAGATGGTTGGAGGTTCACCGTGATGTCCAGGAATTGTGACGAGTTGACCATTTACATAGATCATCATCGCACTTCCAGGTCTTCCATACAGTTTTGATAGATGGACACCTGCTGCCAGAAGTCCATCACCGACGGTTAGCTTTTTCACATCAAATACACGAACCGTTCGTTCGTTAACCGTTATACTAATATATTCTATAGGATTTTCTTTTGCGGCTATTGCGATGCCAATCGGTGTGACCAGCTCAGGTCCAGAATTACCATTCGTTGAAGCAACGGTTTTAATGGCATCGATGCCTCGTATAGCGACTCGGTTTTCTGGAAGTTGTAACGATTGAGCCACATAGTTCGCTAATCGTGGTGTCATACTACCACCACCTACTAACATAACAGCCTTCGGAGATTTCCCATTTAACTCCAATATTTGGGAAGTAATCGATTTTGCTAATTCTGAAATAGTACCTTCAACCGCTTGGATCACTTCCTCTTTTGGGTAGGTTGTTTCAAATCCAAGAATATCTTTTAAAGTTACCTCATCTTTTTCTGACAATTGTCTTTTGATAAGTTCAGCATCGGGAAAATCAAGTAGGAATTGATCACTAATCGCTTCGGTTACTTCGTCTCCAGCAAAAGGGACCATTCCATAAGCGGTAACTGTTCCTTCATCGGTAATGGCTATATCAGACGTTCCTGCGCCGATATCCACGAGTGCTACATTTAGGCGGCGCATCGATGGTGGTATGAGAACATTAATAGCGGCAATCGGTTCAAGTGTTAAAGCTTCAAGCTCTAATTCACTTCGTTGTAGGACAGCAATTAAAGACTCAACAACTACTTTAGGTAAAAATGTAGCAATAACTTCGACGCTGGCTGTTTGTCCAGATTGATCGAGAAGACTCCCAATCTTTTCATCATCTAGTCGATAATCGAGAACGGAATAACCAACACAGTAATAATTAAAACTTTCTTGATCTTGAAAATCGGTAGCAAGTGAAAACTGTGCTTGTTGTACAGCGCTTAACTCTAAGTGCAAAATATCTTCTTGATTGACTATGTTTTTTCCTGATATTTGTATTTCAACTTTAGATCTTTTCGTTTTTAATGAACGACCTGCGGCAGCAACACAAACTTTTGCTAATTTTCCATGTTTTTGTTCTAGTAATGACTTTATTTCTATGACTAATTCAGAAACGGATAAGACATTATGAATTTGTCCATCTAACATCGCACGTTCAGAATGTTCTTTTGAAATAATATCAATGACTTCATATTTATTATCGATCTTTTTTAAGAGAAGTCCAACTACAGATCGGGTCCCAATATCTAAGGCAAAAATAGGCGTTTCTTTATTTATGTTCATATGTAACATCCTCTTAAAAGTATTCATAAACTATTGAATCAACCATAAATCATTTTGTGAAAATAAGAATTTTTCCTTTAACGCTTAAAAGCGTTTAATCAATAAAGAAAAAAACGTGACATATTGTTATATATCGTTTATAATAATCCGTAATCATTAGAAATGTACCATATTTCTTAAATCTTTGAAACAAACAATAAGGAGTGGGAGAGATGAGCAACGAGCAATTAGAGACATTGAGAGACAAGTTAGATGAGGTTAATTTACAGCTTTTAGAGTTAATTAATGAGCGAGCCCGCTTAGTTCAAGAAATCGGTAAGGTGAAAAATAAACAAGGTGTCAATCGATTTGATCCTGTCCGAGAGCGTAAAATGCTTAATTTAATAGCAGAAAATAACAATGGGCCGTTTGAAACCTCTACATTACAACATTTATTTAAACAAATTTTCAAAGCAGGTTTGGAACTGCAAGAAGATGATAATCGAAAAGCGTTGCTAGTTTCTCGTAAAAAGCATCCTGAAGATACAGTTATTAATCTTAAAGGAGAGCAAATTGGTGACGGACAGCAACGTTTAGTAATGGGACCATGTGCTGTTGAAAGCTATGAGCAAGTAGCAGCTGTTGCTAAAGCTATGAAAGAACAAGGAATGAAGTTATTACGTGGAGGAGCGTTTAAACCACGTACATCTCCATATGATTTCCAAGGTTTAGGACTTGAAGGATTACAAATTTTAAAACGAGTAGCTGATGAATATGATATGGCGGTCATTAGTGAAATCGTTCGTCCTGAAGATATAGAAGTAGCATTAGAATATATTGATGTAATTCAGATTGGTGCACGTAATATGCACAACTTTGAATTATTAAAAGCAGCGGGGTCTGTTAATAAACCAGTCCTATTAAAAAGAGGACTTTCTGCTACAATTGAAGAGTTCATTAATGCAGCTGAGTATGTTATTTCAAAAGGTAATGGGAATATTATGCTTTGTGAGCGCGGAATTCGCACATACGAAAAAGCAACTCGTAACACATTAGATATTTCAGCTGTACCAATTTTGAAACAAGAGACTCATTTGCCAGTATTAGTGGATGTAACTCATTCAACTGGTCGTAAAGATTTATTACTTCCAACGGCAAAAGCTGCTCTTGCAATTGGTGCTGATGCGGTCATGGCAGAAGTACACCCTGACCCTGCGGTAGCTCTTTCTGACTCGGCTCAACAAATGGATATCGGACAATTCAACGAATTTGTAAGTAATCTAAGAGAGTCTGGCTTGTATAAATTTTAATGTAAAAGAAATTCGCCTTCTACCATTGTTTCGTAGAAGGCTTTTTCGCTGAATAAAATAAGGTATAGGAAATATCTGTTAAGGACATTGCTAAATATAGAATAGTATACATATATTAAGGAGCAGTATCGACACTTTTCTACATAAAGTTTGGAAATTCAAAAATTTGCTCAAAAGTAACTAGAATGTTGTCGATATAACTAGTGTAAACAGATTGCGGAACCTCCTTAATGTATCGTATGATAACTATACAATTAAACCAGTTTGACAAAAGGTTATTATTTATATAGAGGAGGATCATCGTGAATACGACAATTTATGATGTAGCAAGAGAAGCAGGAGTATCAATGGCAACCGTTTCTCGTGTTGTTAATGGAAACCCAAATGTAAAACCTGCAACACGAAAGAAAGTAATGGAGGCCATTGAACAATTAGGTTATAGACCGAATGCAGTTGCAAGAGGGTTAGCAAGTAAGAAAACGACGACAGTCGGTGTAATTATTCCTGATATATCAAGTATTTTCTTTGCAGAGTTAGCTCGGGGTATTGAAGATATTGCGACGATGTATAAATATAACATTATCTTATGTAACTCAGATCAAAACAAAGAAAAAGAAATTCGACTCATTAATACGTTGTTAGAAAAGCAAGTGGATGGAATTGTTTTTATGGGGGGACAAATTACAGAAGAACATGCTGCGCAATTTAAGAACTCTCCTGTTCCAGTAGTATTAGCTGCAACTTTAGATGCGGAGAAAACGATTCCGTCTGTTATCATTGATTATCAACAAGCTGTATATGATGCTATTACCCATTTATTGTCTGTTGGCCATAAGGAAATAGGAATGCTATCAGGTCCTCTTGAAGATCCAGTCAATGGTTACCAGAAATATGCAGGGTATCGACAGGCAATTGAGGAAGCAGGATTAACGTTTAATGAAGATATGATTAAAATCGGGGATTACACATACGATTCGGGGATTGAAGCAATGCAAAGTTTTTTAGAGATGGACGAAAAGCCGACTGCAATATTTGCTTCTACTGATGAAATGGCTCTAGGTGTTATACATGGTGCACAAGATAAAGGATACAGCGTACCTAAAGATTTTGAAGTTGTCGGATTTGACAATACACGTTTAGCAACGATGGTCCGTCCAACATTAACGACGGTTGTACAACCTATGTATGATATTGGTGCTGTTTCCATGCGATTATTAACAAAATTTATGAATAAAGAAGAAGTGCCAGACCATATTGTCGTCCTGCCACATCGGATAGAATTTAGAGATTCTACTGTACAAAAAGAGAGCTAAAAAGAAGGTAACAATAACCTTCCTTTTTAACTTCTACTTAGTATATAGCGGCGGTGGCATAAGTTAGGGAGAGGGTTATGAAAAAGTTCGATTTTTTAACGGTTGTAGGTATCTTTGTAGGGATTTCAGTACTATTATTAGCAATATTCTCTAATGCTGGCCCATCGGGTGTAGTATTTTTTATCCAAATTGCCTCATTTCTCATTGTGTTTGGTGGTACGATAGCAGCGACAATTATTAACTTCACGATAGCTGATATTAAAATACTTCCAAAAGTGTTTATGGAATCTTTCCGTCATGAAGACCATAACTTGAACCGTTTAATTGATACATTTGTTGATTTATCGGGAAAAGCAAGACGCGAAGGATTATTAGCGTTAGAAGCTGGATTAGAAGAAGTGGAGGACCCATTTATCAAAAAGGGGGTTTTACTTGCTGTTGATGGGGTAGAACCTGATGTTATAAAAGATATTATGATGGCCGAAGTCGTTGCTATGGAAGAAAGACATCGTAAAGGATGAGCTATCATTATAAAGATGGGAGAATATGCACCTGCATGGGGTATGATTGGTACTCTTATTGGGCTTGTACTGATGTTACAAAATTTAAACGATCCATCAACATTAGGACCAAATATGGCTGTCGCTCTCTTAACCACTTTATATGGAACGGTTTTAGCTAACTTAGTCTTTTTACCAATTGCTTCAAAACTAGAAAATAAAACCGAACAAGAAGTGTTTGTAAAGCAAATCATTGTTGAAGGAGTTATTGGAGTCCAATCTGGGCAGAATCCGAAAATATTAGAAGAAAAATTAAGTGCCTTTATTCCAAAAGGGAAAAAAGTAAATGTGAATGAAGAGACGAGTGATATAAATGTTGAATCGTAGACGTCGGCAAGAAAATAAAGGTGCTCCAAGATGGATGGTCACTTTTTCGGATTTAATGACTCTTATTCTAGTATTCTTCATTCTACTATTTTCGATGTCTGTTGTAGATGCTGAAAAATTCCGAGCAATTGCAGACTCGTTTCAACAACGTCAAATACTTGATTTTCTACCTTCAGCAATAGAATTTGAAACACCTAGTGAGGATAGAGGAGAACAACGTCGTGATCCGTTTGATGAAGGAAAGTTTGGGGAAGAGCAAGACATAAATATGGATGAGCTCTTACAAGAAGTTCAACAATTTCTAGAAACCAATGAACTAACGGAATTAATATCAGCGACTCGTGATGATCGAGGGGTTGTTCTCGTTTTACAAGAACGAACGTTATTTGAAACTGCAGAAGCGGATGTACTTCCAGATGCGCAACCATTTTTAGACAAAGTTGGAACGCTATTAACTGCCATTCCTAATTTGGTTAAAGTAGAAGGACACACGGATTCAAGACCGATATCCACATATCGTTTTCCATCGAACTGGGAGTTATCGGGTGCTCGTGCGAGTAGTGTTATCCGATATCTTCTTGATAATCATGATCTTGAGACCAATCGTTTTATTGCCACAGGGTATGGAGACACGCGGCCAGTCGTACCGAATACGACCGTAGAAAATTTACAAACAAATCGTCGTGTCGTTATTGTCATTTCTGACCCTACCTATGATACCGAAGAAACATTCTAAGGAGACTTATTCTATTGAGTCTCCTTATTTTTGAATCTATATAACTGGAGTTAAAGCTCCCGCTGAATGAGGTTTCACTTTATCCTTTTAGGCAAGAAGACTCCATCTGATTTGTGTTAAGGGCGTTAGCCCAACAAATCAGGTGGAGATGAATTGCCGTCAACCGTTAGGTTGAATTTCATTGATTGTTTTTAAATAAATTTTCTGACTTTAAGGAGAACTAACGTTCGCCTATTCTTTTGTTTAATGATATAATTAATATGAGATTAATCTATTGAATTGAAGAGAAAGGTGGTGAACATAGGTGGCTAAAAAGAAACCCGTTAAAGTATTGCGTAAACAAAAGAAAACCGAAAATATTCAACGTTTCACTCAGAAATAGAATATTGGACGTGGTAGCCTTACGGCTAAAGAATTTCGTCTGCTTCAACGCATGTCTCACAGTTCGAAGGCGTTACGTAATGTGGGATTGTACACGTTGAAACAAAATTACTTAATTCACAATAAGATGGCGACCACAAAAGAAGTAGACGCTGCAATGAAGGCAGATGTTAACTATTGGGGTGTTCAATCGAACGCCGTTCATGCGATTCGCAGAACTCTATTTTCAGAGGCGAAGAGCTTTTTTGAGGCGCTGAAAAAGTGGAAGAAAAACCCTGAGAAGTTCACGGGTCATCCACAATTTCCGAAGTATTCTTCCACTACTGAGAAACGCATTATCGAAATCTACCAAATTCCGAAAGTAGATAAAGACGGGTACTGGTTAATTCCGATGAACGTTGAATTTAGAAAACGTTTCGGTTCGATTAAAATTCGTATGCCACAAGCCGTAAGCTTATTGTTTAAAAAAGTCAAACAACTAAACATCGAAACCATTGTTGTTGGTTATAACGCTGGTTGGAAACTAGAGTCCAATATGGGCAAAAAGAACAATCAACAATTTGTTCAAATTCCATTTCATAAACTGATTTCTTCCATCGAAAACAAATGCCTGAAAGAAGGCATTCGTTTCAAAAAACAAGAAGAAAGCTATACATCAAAAGCTAGTTTCTTAGATAGAGACACTATCCCTGTTTGGTCGAAGGACGATAAGACGAACTACTCATTCAGTGGTAAACGTATACATCGTGGTCAGTATCAAAATAAAACTGGACCATGTATCCACGGTGACATCAACGGCGCATTGAATATTTTACGTAAATCAGAAGTCGTAGAATTGGATGAAAATCTAAAAGTCAAAACTCCAAACTCCAATCAAATTGGAAGTACAAAAACGTAAAACTATTGCCTAGCGCATAGTTTAGTGGGTGCGTCAACCATCCATGTGTACTTGACTTGTCGGGGCTTGTAGCGCACGCCAGAGTAACCTGAGTGGTGGTTTCTTCCGCAAGGAAGAACTGCTCTTTTTCGGAAGGGTGGTGCAAGTGGGAAAACGGTAGTTCGTCGCCAGTACCAACCAAAAACAGTGTTTGGGGAGTGCTTAATGACACTCGCTATTCAGAGCGTCAAATCGTCTTAACGAGGAGACCTGAGTAGCAAACCCAAGCCCCCACTGAAATAGGAACCACAAGGTTCTCAGTGGGGGTACGTTGACTAGGGGATACTTATAGAATATTTTCTCTTAATGACCTTAGATGATAATTTAAGGTTTAGTATATATAATAAGCATATTGAGTTAAAGCTTAGTAAAAAAAATCGTATGTTTACAAACAATTTGGAGGATATTGAGATGGTTATTGGTATTATTGGCGCAATGAAAGAAGAAATTGAACTGATGAAAGAAGAAATGGACATTGAGAAGGAAACGAAAGTAGCAAAAATCACTTTTTATGCTGGAACGATGGAAAATCACCAAATCGTTTTGTGTAAATCAGGAGTTGGAAAAGTAAATGCTGCTTTAACAACACAAATTTTAATTGATCATTTTCAAGTGGAAAAGATCATCTTTACTGGAGTGGCTGGAGCACTAAATCCACGTCTAGACATTGGCGACATCGTTATATCGACGAGTGCGCTGCAACATGATATTGATGCGAGTCCTTTAGGATTTAAGCGCGGTGAGATACCAATGTTTGAACATACATCTGATTTCCCAGCTAATACAGCACTGATTGAGTTGGCAACAAAAGCGTCTGAGCAATTAAATATTCAAGTTATTAAAGGAAAAGTTTTAAGCGGAGATCAGTTTATTGCAAGTCAAGAACTTGTCCATGAACTTTATGAAACGTTCTCGGGAGCTTGTGTGGAAATGGAAGGATCAGCGGTTGCACAAGCGGCGATGTTAAATGATATACCGTATGTTATCATTCGTTCGATTTCAGATAAGGCTAATGGTGAAGCTAAAATGAGTTTTAACGAATTTGTTCATGTGGCAGCAAAGCAGTCGAATTTTATTGTAAAAGCGATGCTAGAGCATATGGAGTAAAGGAAATAAGAGGTCAGCGGCATCTAACTATCAGTCGAGAGGGTAAAGAGAAGACGGAAACCTAAGTGCTTTCCGTCTCTAAATGGTATGTTTTTAGTATTATGATTGCGTTTTCATTTCTCTGCGAATGTGGTAGAGTGCTTTTTCAACTGTTTTCAGGTTTTTTTCGACGATTTCAGGCTTCCTAGGAATTGCTGGATAAAGGTCACTCGGATCTTCCCACGTTGGAATTAATGAAACGGGAGCCTTAGCTTGCCATTCATCTAACCACGCTTGAGGTAAGGGGCCTTTCGCTAAGTGAAGTTGGTTCGTCATTTCCAACCAAATCATCGACCATGCTCTTGGAACAACTCTCCAAATATCATAGCCACCGCCTCCTACAGCAATCCAACGTCCGTTACAATATTCATGTGCTAAGTCGTGAGCAAGCTTTGGAATAAAGCGATACGTTTCTATCGTCGAACATAAATGAGTAAGGGGATCAAAATAGTGCGAATCGGCCCCATTTTGTGTAAGGATAACGTCTGGTTTAAAAAACTCTATGATTTCACGAAAGGCAGTTTCATAGGCTGAAATGAATGATTCGTCTTCTGTAAAAGCATCGAGTGGGATATTAATAGAATATCCATAACCTTCTCCTTGTCCTTTTTCATTAACATGTCCAGTCCCTGGGAATAAGTAACGACCCGTTTCGTGAATAGAGAAAGTACAAACATCATGGTCATCATAAAATGCCCATTGAACTCCATCGCCATGATGAGCGTCAGTGTCAATGTATAATACTCTTGCTCCATACTTTTTTTTCATATATTCAATAGCTATCGAGCTGTCATTGTAAATACAAAAGCCTGAGGCTTTACCACGAAAGCCGTGATGAAGGCCTCCACCAAGGTTGACTGCATGCTCAACTTTATTTTCCATCACCAGATCAACTGCAGTTAATGTTCCTCCAACAAGAAGAGCGGCTGCTTCGTGCATGTTTTCAAACATTGGCGTATCTTCTGTTCCTAGACCGTAGTTATTCGCAATACCGATGCTTAATTCACCTTTACCAGCAGCTTTTACTGCATCGATAAAAGATTTGTCATGAATTAAAGCAATCTCTTCATCGGTTGCCATTCTTGGCTTTACAATTTGATCGTCACTTATTGCATTTAATTTTTTTAGTAAATCGTGTACAAGGTTTAATCTTAAGTGATTGAAGGGATGATCTTTACTAAATTTATAGGAGAGTTGGTCTTCAGAATAAATAAAGGCTACATCTTTACTCATAGATCAATACCTGGCAAGTTCGGCCACAATACTTTATAGCCTTCTTTTTCGATTGCTTCAATAATCCCCCTCGGATCCATCGTTTGTACACGAAACGTTAATATTTTGAAATTCGAATTTTCTTTACTAGGATGAACGAGTACACTTGTAATGTTTACTTTGCGATTTTTGAATATAGCTGCGATATCCGCTAATTTACCCGTAATATTTTCCACTTGTACATCAATTTGTGAACTAGGTTGATGAGCACCCATTAATTCTACTAACGTATGAAGAATATCGGTTTCTGTTATCATACCAATCAGCTTTTCATCTTCAGTAATTGGCAAACATCCGATATTATACTCATAAAAAATGGAAGAAACTTCAGCAACAAAATCAAGTCGATGAGCAGTGATGACATCTACTTTCATTATTTCTGTTACAGGCTTTAAAAAATCCTCTTTATGTTCATCCGAATGAAAAATCGAAGGACTAGCATCTCGAATATCGCGATCCGTAACAATACCTAAAATGTGCATGTCATCATCGACAACTGGAATATGACGGATACGATTTTTGCTCATGACTTCAATTGCTTCTTGGATGGTTTGTGTTACTTTTAAAGTTGTAATGTTTGTACTCATAATTTCTTCAACAATCATTTATTTAGCACCCTTTCCATACTTTGGTGACCTTTGCAGAATAAATTTTTACATTGAATTAAGATTAATACATAAAACGGTTTTTAAAGCGTAAGTGATCGAATTTCTCAATAGAGTCGGTACTTACCCGACTGCCGATACGAACCATGAGGCAGTTAGCAGGATGTGAGCTAATTTCGGGGTCATCCGTGGCGTACCATACGAGTCCGCCAGCATTCATCATTTTTTCCATCATTTTACGGTAGTCCCAAACCGATAATCCACTGCCTTTTAAGTCCCAATGCCAGTAATATTCTGTCGTAATGATAATATAGTCTTCCATGGCATCATCCATTACCGATAGTCGAAGCAGATTTTTCCCTATTTGAATGCCACGGTATTCAGAAGCGACTTCAATTGCACCTAACTCAATTAAATCTTCCATGTTTCCTTCAGACCAACGCTCTAAAGGATCTGGATAAACAAAAGTTACATAGCCAATAATTTGATTTCCATCACGGGCAATATTAATTCTTCCTTCAGGTAACTCAGCAATTCCTATCAGTGCTTTCTTTTGTTGTTCAGGAGGCCTGAATGCTGTTAATCCAGGATGATAATCTAATTTCTCCAGTTCAGATCCTGTGATAGGACCTTCAATAATAATAGTCCGATCTTCATATGGCAATTCATTTCGATAATACGTTTTTATATGGTTCAATGTGGTAACCACCTTTTAAAAAACTTAGAAATAAATATTTCGGTTTACTTCATCACTATTATACATGAATCATTTTGCAAAGTCGTGAGACGTTTTAATTGACACAAAATGTTTACACTATTAACTCTAGTAAGGGAACTATTAAAATTCCAAAAAATCCAATTATTAATTGAAGAAAAATTCGAACTATAATATAATTATGATAGTAAGTAGGGAAATACATATAGAGAGGAAGATGTAAATGAACGTGCAAGCGCTTCCAGCAACAAAAGGGAACCACAACCTAAAAAATTATAATGAAACTGCTACTAATTTTGATTGGAATACAGTTGAAAAGGAGTTTTCATGGAGTAATACAGGTAAAGTAAATATGGCTTATGAAGCTATCGATCGGCACGCTTTATCAGATAAAAAGGACAAAGTAGCGCTTTATTACAGTGATGCAAAGCGAGATGAAAAATATACATTTGAACAGATGATGCAAATGTCTAATCGCGCTGGTAATGTATTAAAAAGTGTTGGTGTTAATAAAGGCGACCGAGTATTTATCTTTATGCCGCGTTCTCCAGAACTTTATTTTTCGGTACTAGGTGCGATTAAGCGAGGTGCGATCGTTGGCCCATTGTTTGAAGCATTTATGGAGGGTGCAGTACGTGATCGTTTAGAAGATAGTGCAGCAAAAGTTTTAATTACTACACCAGATCTTCTTGAACGTGTTCCTGTTGGAGATCTTCCTAACTTAGAAACCGTATTAATTATTGGTGAAAATGTAAATGAAGAAGGTCCGATAAAGGACTTTAATAAATTAATGCAAGAAGCAAGTACTGATTTAGAGGTTACATGGGTAGATCGAGAAGATGGACTCATTCTTCACTATACATCTGGTTCAACTGGGAAACCAAAAGGGGTACTACACGTCCATAACGCAATGGTCCAACATTATCAAACGGCAAGATGGGTACTTGATTTAAAAGATGATGATGTTTATTGGTGTACGGCTGATCCTGGATGGGTAACAGGAACATCTTACGGAATTTTCGGTCCTTGGCTTTGTGGGGTAACGAATGTGGTTCGTGGTGGCCGTTTTAGCCCGCAAGATTGGTACGAAACATTGCAGCGTTATCAAGTAACGGTTTGGTACAGTGCACCAACAGCATTCCGAATGCTAATGAGTGCTGGGGACGAACTTGTAAAACAATATGATTTATCTAAGATCCGTCATATTTTATCGGTAGGAGAACCGTTAAATCCTGAGGTTGTTCGATGGGGTGCAAAAGTATTTGACCTACGGATTCATGACACATGGTGGATGACTGAAACGGGCGCTCAGCTTATTTGTAACTATCCATGTATGGATATTAAGCCAGGCTCCATGGGAAAACCAATTCCAGGTGTTAAAGCAGCTATTATTGATGACCAAGGTAATGAATTACCTCCAAATCGAATGGGGAATTTAGCAATTGCTAAAGGCTGGCCATCAATGATGAGAACGATTTGGAATAATGAAGAAAAGTATAATAGCTACTTTGAAATTGATGGCTGGTATATATCAGGAGATTCGGCATATATGGATGAAGAAGGGTACTTCTGGTTCCAAGGACGAATCGATGATGTTATTATGACAGCTGGTGAGCGTGTTGGACCGTTTGAAGTAGAAAGTAAATTAATTGAACATCCAGCAGTTGCTGAGGCTGGTGTTATCGGTAAACCAGATCCTGTTCGTGGTGAGATTATTAAAGCCTTTATCGCTTTGCGAGAAGGAAACGAACCTTCAGATGAATTAATCGAAGAAATTCGTAATTTTGTTAAAAAAGGTCTTGCAGCACATGCTGCACCTCGCGAAATCGAGTTTCGTGAAAAACTTCCAAAGACGCGCAGTGGTAAAATTATGCGCCGTGTTCTAAAAGCGTGGGAGTTAGACTTACCTACAGGTGACTTATCAACAATGGAAGACTAATAGCAAAGAAGAGGCCAACTATGATTGGCCTCTTCTTTTTGACTAAAATAAACGGAAAAGAAAGAGGCTACAGTAAAGTAGCCCCTTGTCATAGTATTATTCATCGTTCTCGTTTGAGTTGGAGGGTTGTTCTGGTGTCGAAGGTTTTCTTTCGTCACCATTTTCTGATGGTTTTGGTTTTTTCTCCTCATCTTTTTTCTTGTCATTTTCTTCTTTTGGTTCTTTTTCATTAGGTGGTTCTGGACTCCAATTATTTCCCTTGACTATTTTAGATACAGGAGATTCTTGACCAGAAACATCAACGGCTGTCACATAATAACCGTAAGAACCAGATTTTACATTATGAGAAGTTGTAGCACTACCTGTTACGCTTGCAACGAGTTCAAATTGATCACTTCCATTTGGTGCACGGTAGATTCGATAGCCGACAATATCATTTTCTTTATGTTTTGCCCAGCTTAATGTAGAGCCACTTAGATTAGTATTGTTTACAGGATCTGGTTGTTTTCCGTTTTCCTGAGCTTTTCGTTCAGGAACAACATTATTCCAAGATGACGGCAATGAGTCACCTAGAGTACCTAAAAACTCTTCTTTCACCATAACCCCAGTTTTCGTAAATTCTTTAGGGGTATTTTCTAACGCAAGAAATGGCTTATCATCGATAAGTACATATCTTACTGATTGTAGACTATCATCTACTTTTGAAGGTACAAACTTAGCATTAAAAAGGTCGGTTTTCACTAACCCAGCTTCTTTACATAAATCGGATGGGAGTAACCCAGAAATACCACAAACTGCTCTTGATACGATACCATCAGGCACTTGGAAATTATGACCTGGCGACATCACTTCAGGAGCTACACCATAGGCAGCGTTCGCAATGTTTGCCCATATTTGTTGGGTACGTTGGCTGTAACTTAAGCCGCCAGCTGATTTAATAGATTCTGGCTGATCATAACCAATCCAAACGCTCATCGTTACATTTGGATTCGTTGCTACAAACCAAGCATCACGAAATTCTTGCGTTGTACCTGTTTTACCTGCCCAATCAGCTCTGAACTTTAATCGTCCAGGTAAGGAACTAGCCGTTCCGCCACGAAGAACATCACGCATCATGTCGACCATTAAATAAGCTGTTTGCGGTGAGTATATTTCTACTTCTTCAAATTCATGCTCAAAAATTAGTTCACCATCTTTAGTTTCAATCCTATCAATCATATAAGATTGAATATAATTACCACCATTTGCAAAAGTTGCATAAGCATTTGTATTCTGTTCAACAGTAATATCAACGGCCCCGAGTGCAGCTGATTCGTATGGTTCTCCATCATTTAAACCGATGCCCATTTTTAAGAGCGTATCACGACTCATTTCATGTGGTGCCATCCAAAAACTTCGAACCGCAGTAGTATTTTGCGATGTTTTAAGTGCTTCCCTGACAGTAATTAAACCGCGATGGCGATGATTAAAGTTTCTTACTTCTTGGGTAGGATTGCTTTTATAATGTGTTGTAACATCAGGAATAATCTGTCCAGGTTGTATCGCTCCAATTTCCATTGCAGGTCCATAAGCAAGAAGTGGTTTCATTGTAGAACCATTAGGGCGATAGGCTTGAGTTGCATGGTTCGTTTGTTCGCGTTCAAAGTCTCGGCCACCGACAAAACCAAGGATTGCACCAGTTCGGTTCTCGATTAACATCGAACCGACTTCTTCTGGTTCCCCTTTTGAGCTAAGAGGTCCAAAATAACGCTCATCTTTGATCGCCTCATTCATCGCATCATAAATCTCTTTATGAACCGTTGTATGAATACGATATCCATTTTGTCGTAAATCGTGTCGCGCCTGCGCAAGATGAGAATTATACACTTGAAGTCGTTCATCACGTTCTAGTTCTTCAAGGTTTATGTCTTTTTCAGCTATATATTGTCTTGCTAAAATATCACTTGCCCTGTTCTCGACTTCACTTGCAAGGTAAGGATATTTTTCTCGCATCGTTTCAACAGGATCTGTTAAATTCGCACGAATATCAAAGTCAAGGGCTTCCATATATTCTTCCTCACTAATATAGCCACCCTCATACATTCGTCTAAGAACGGTTTTCATACGGTTAATTCCAGGATCTAAATTTTCTTTTACATGAACTTTCCCTTCACTCCGATAAAAAGGCGTATATCCAAATGGACTTTGTGGTAAACCAGCTATGAATGCAGATTGAGGGATGCTTAAATCTTTTGCATCAACACCGAATATCCCTTGTGCAGCTGCTTGAACACCTGCGATATTTCGTCCGTTTGCATTTCTGCCAAAAGGAACAATATTTAAATATGCTTCAAGTATTTCATCTTTTTCAAAGAAGTGTTCTAATCTCATAGCGAGTACAATTTCACGTGCTTTACGATCAAAAGAAACTTCACTCGTCAATATTTGGTTTTTCACTAACTGTTGAGTTAAAGTACTTCCACCCGTTTGAACGGATGAGTTCGTAAATTCTTGAAACGTCGCACGCATGATGGCTTTTGGAACGATACCTTCATGTTCATAAAAATATTCATCTTCTGTTGCGATAATTGCATGAACTAGATAAGGAGATATTTCTTCTAAAGAAACTTCCCTTCTTTCTAGCTCAGTAGGTAGTTCACCCAACATTACATCATTAGCAAAGAAGATCTCACTCACTTCTTCATAGTTATAAATATCTTTTTTCATGTCTTCATAACTTCTTAGTTGCTCATCTTTTACAAGTGAGGCAAAAAATCCAGCACCTGCACCACCTACAAAGAATAACGAAATAACTCCGAAGACGATAAATACTAAAAATAAATTCCAGACCACTTGGTATGTAATATCAACCTTGCTTAATATTTTTCTACGTCTTAAAAAGTGAACGAAGTGCTCACACTTTGTTGATAAAGTATTTAATAGATTTCTCATGTTAAGAACCTCCTAAACTTCAACAAATATTATACCATATTTGAAATTGTCATTAGTATGGTTTTATGTTAGAAAGTAAAGTCAAAGATTGACATTAGAAAATAATTATGTTAAAAAGATTAAAATAGTATTTATTATTGCATTGAAAAGTTTTAAGTAATAGTCTCTCCCTGTTATAGAGAGCCGACGGGTGGTGGAAGTCGGTACAAAGAGTAACTATGAATTACAAGCTTGGAGCAATCTGTTATGTTTTTACATAATAGACGGAGTGATTCCGTTATCATGGTAAGTGGAAGATTAATGTTCTTCAAGAAGGGTGGTACCGCGAGAATTCTCGTCCCTTTTTGAGGGACTTTTTTTGTCCCGTAACAACTAAATGAACACAGACGTTGCCACATCCTGTGGTAACGTCTGTGTGACCCACATCGAGTGGGCCTCAACGAACCATCAGTGGGGAAGAGGAAAACCCCTCACTGATGGAAGTTTCATTTTATTATAAACTATAATTAGGAGTGGAAAAGATGGATTTATTACAAGATTTACAATTTCGAGGTCTTGTCAATCAAGTGACAGATGAAGAAGGACTATCTAAGCAACTTACTGAAGAACAATTGACGTTATACTGTGGTTTTGACCCAACTGCAGATAGTTTACACATTGGTCATTTGCTTACAATTCTTACGTTACGTAGATTTCAATTAGCAGGCCACAAACCGTTAGCACTTGTAGGCGGGGCGACAGGGCTAATTGGCGACCCAAGTGGAAAAAAAGCAGAGAGAACCTTAAATGAACAGAATATCGTTGAACAATTTTCTGATCGTATAAAAGGACAGTTATCCCGTTTTCTTGATTTTGAAGGTGAATCTGGTGCCAAATTAGTTAATAACTATGACTGGATTGGCAAACTTGATGTGATTACATTTTTGAGAGATGTTGGGAAAAATTTCGGTATCAATTATATGTTAGCGAAAGATTCTGTTGAATCGCGTATTTCATCAGGGATCTCATTTACAGAATTCAGTTATATGATTTTACAGTCATACGATTTCCTTAAGCTATACGAAAACGAGAACTGTAAACTGCAAATTGGTGGAAGTGATCAATGGGGAAATATTACAGCAGGCTTAGAGTTGATTCGAAAAACGTTAGGTGACCAAGAGAAAGCTTTTGGTTTTACGATACCGCTTGTAACGAAAGCCGATGGGACCAAATTTGGTAAAACTGAAGGTGGAGCGATCTGGTTAGATGCAGAAAAAACAACACCATATGAGTTCTACCAATTTTTAATTAATACAGATGACCGTGATGTTATTAAATTTATCAAATTCTTTACGTTCTTATCTCACAGCGAAATTGAAGAATTAGAAAAAGCGGTCGAAACAGAAGCACATTTACGAATTGCACAACGGAGACTTGCAGAAGAACTGACTCGCTTAGTACACGGTGAAGAAGCATTACAGCAAGCGATTCGTATTTCAGATGCTCTGTTTAGTGGAGAAATTAAAAATTTAACTGCAAGTGAAATTAAACAAGGTTTTAAAGATGTACCATCGTACACTTGTGAAGACGAAAACATGGTTTTAGTCGACGTACTTGTTGCAGCGAACGTTTCTTCATCTAAACGTCAGGCGCGTGAAGATATTCAAAATGGTGCTATATATATTAATGGAGAAAGAAATACTGACGTCCAACGCCAGTTGCAAGTGGAAGATCGAATTGAAGACCAATTCACAATCATTCGCCGTGGTAAGAAAAAGTACTACTTAATTCAATATTAATGTAACTGAAAAAGGCTTAGAGAAACTGTCTCTAAGCCTTTATTATTATTCTTATTTTTATAATGGAGAAGGGCTTGTTAAACGAAAAAGAACGATTGGAATTTTCCAATCGTTCTTTTTCGTTTAACTTAACGAGAATAGAACTCTACGATAAGTGCTTCTGTGATTTCAGCAGGAAGCTCAGAACGCTCTGGTAAGCGAGTGAAAGTTCCTTCTAACTTCTCAGCGTCGAAAGAAATGTATCCAGGAACAAAGTTGTTCACTTCTACAGCTTCTTTAACTGCTGATAAGTTTTGAGATTTCTCACGAAGAGAGATCGATTGACCAGGTTTTACGCGGAATGAAGGAATGTCTACACGTGCTCCATCAACCATGATATGACCGTGGTTTACAAGTTGGCGTGCTCCACGACGAGTACGAGCAAGACCCATGCGGTAAACTAAGTTATCAAGGCGAGTTTCAAGTAAAGTCATGAAGTTTTCACCATGGATACCAGGCATTTTACCAGCATCATCGAAAATACGACGGAATTGACGCTCATTTACTCCGTACATATGACGAAGCTTTTGCTTTTCTTGTAATTGTAAACCATATTCTGAGAATTTCTTACGTTGGTTAGGACCGTGTTGTCCTGGTGCGTAAGGGCGTTTTTCTAATTCTTTACCAGTACCGCTTAAAGAGATACCTAAACGACGAGATAATTTCCAAGATGGACCTGTATAACGAGCCATGAATGACTCCTCCTTTGTTATTTTGTTTTGAGCAAAACAACAACAGTTTTGGCAATCTCCTGATATGGTCATTTTGCTTTCATGTATCTTCGCTTCGACAGCTTGAAGTTACGCGATACACCTCAATACATATACCAGCCACTGAATTGAGGAACAAAATGTGAGGGTCCAAATCAAGTTTACCTTGGCTGCCTTATTTCACACAAATACTATTATATAATTTTACTATTATGATGTCAAGAATAGGTCTTATTTCTGTCTACGAAAAGTTCATTAATATTAACATTTATTAGGGCCTTAATATATAGTAAAAGAATAATAATTCAGGTATAATGAAATAAAGAAGCATAATAAATGGGAAAATAATCAACATTAATAGGTTAAAATACCTAATTATATATTATCTAAGATGCTGTCAAAAGTATGTAACGGTGGTGCTAAACATGAATCAACTTATTCACGGTAGAGTTAATTCAATAGATGTCTCAAAACTTCTACGGATCTCAGTCACAGACAGCATCTCGATTGAAAAGTGTTTTCAGTCAGCTGTCTTATTTTTAGCTGATCAAGACGGTAAATTAATCACGATCAGAGAAGTTGGTGGATTGAAAACAAATATGATCGAAGTATTGTACAAGCTAAAAGATAGTATGCTAGAAAAAGATTTCCCGTATGAAACTAATGGATGTTATGTAGATGTTATCAACATTGAATTACAGGAACCAGTCTGGACTGGTTTTCTTGGTTTAATCGCGACAACGAATGACATAGAAAAAGGTGTGTCAATAAAGAGTTTTCTTGAAGGTTTTCGCTACTCTTTATATCTGTCTAGTCAAATCTTGATATATCAAAATGAGTTAGTCAGTAAGAGTTTAAATGAAGCTACAAACAGCTTGCACTCATTATTAAAAGAGGAAAAATATGTAATTAAATTAACTGTTATCGGAAGATTGTTACTGGAATTAGTAAAAAATACTTTTGACCGTTCTATACAAGAGGTCCTTCTCTTTGAAAAAGTAGATGATCAGCTTTTAAGCTTGATTTACTCTTCGGCAGTAGTTCATGAAACTCCGTTCCAATGTTATTTGTATGAACAAGCAATTCAAAGTGATTGGCAGACATATAATAAAGACGAGTTAGTAGAAAAAGAATGGTTGAGTTATCAATTAGAATATGCATCGGCCGTTATTGCCCCGGTTTATCATGAAGGTGAAGTCACAACGGCAATCGTTGTTTTATTAAAAAATGAAATAGAGAAAGTAGAACTAAAGCAAATTCATTCCTTCGTTAACGAAGTAAAACCGCTGTTGCTTCAAGCCTATCTGAATGAAAGAACAATCATTGAACAAAAGAGAAAATCCCTATTACTTCAAGTTACTAAAAAGTTTCACTCTTCAATGGATGTAGGTGAAGTCTTAGGTGAGATGATTAATGCAATGGAGGAAATGTACTCTTCTTTTACAGTGAAACTGCTACTATCAAGAGATTGGAAAGTCAATGAAGATTTACCTGTTCAGCAGTTTTATTATGGAATGGATTCTTCTGGGGTTGCTGAATCGGCATTTCTTACTGGGAAAATTGAAATAGAAGATAGAGGGAAAGATCAATCTTCAAGACTATACGCGCCGTTACGTGGAAAACAAGGGATATACGGAGTAATGGAAATCGAAACGACGAATACTTTAACATTTCCTAAGCATGAAATAGAATTTATTGAAACTTTAGCTGATATCGGTGGTAATGCATTAGAAAATGCTGAATTGTACCAGCAATCACAAAATTTAATAAACGACCTCCAATTAATTAACCAAACGTCACATCAACTGAATTCTAATTTGAAATTATCCGATACGATTCGATTTATGACAGATCAAATCCTTCGTTCTTTCAGTGCAAATGAAGTCGGTTATATTATGTTTGCTAGTAATGGAGAGTTACATGTACTTGAAGGAAGTACTGGATTTTACTTTACTGAAAAAGCGCAAATTCAACTGGCAACTTTAAGTAAAAAAATAAAAAAAGAAAAAGAATCGTTGTTTGTTGGTGATGCAAAAGCAGATGGAATATACGATATTGATCCTTATCAATCGTTATTAGCTGTTCCTATGGTTCAAAGCGGGGAGTTGAAAGGGATGGTTGTGGTTCTTCATAAACACCCTTACCACTTCACGTTTGAGAACTTTAAGCTATTACAATCACTTATTCATCATTCGACGTTAGCGTTTACGAATTCTATATTACATGAAGAGCTTGAACGACTTGTTATTACAGATCATTTAACAAGGTTATTTTCAAGGAATTATCTGGATCAAAAAATTCAAGAGTCGATGTTTATTGATGCTTACGGCTCCTTTATCTTAATTGATATTGATAATTTTAAAATGATTAATGATACGTATGGTCACCAAGTTGGAGACGATATTATTATTCAAGTAGCAAATGTAATTAAAAAGAGTATCCGTGACAATGATATAGCTGCAAGATGGGGCGGCGAAGAACTTGCGATTTATTTGCCAAAAGTGGATATGAAAACGGGTAAAAAAATAGCCGAACGTATTGTAAAGAGTGTTGCCTTTGAGACCAGTCCTAGAGTAACGATTTCTTGTGGAATTTCTTATTGGGACAAAAATGCTGATCAAAAGTCGTTAAAGTTATTATTTAACATCGCCGATGAGTGTCTCTATTTAGCTAAAAAGTCTGGGAAAAACCAAATGATTGATCAAAGTCAATTACGAGAAGAATGAGAGTAAGAGGAGTGGGGCGGATTGATGTTGCCATTCCATTAAAAAGAGGCTGAAAATCTATCAGCCTCTTTTTTCATGCTCATGTCAATTCCTAATCTTCTACTATGTATGTACTTGTTTTTTAGGTGTTTATATACAAAATTAGCATGATAAAACCTAATATTTCGACGGTAAAAGTAAAATGTTTACTTTCCTCTACTCCGAAACATCATAGAATAGCAAAACCTGTAGAAACATTCTCTTCGTTTGTCGATAGGTTTTCAAAGGGCATTGGTAGTAGACCCCGAAATGTATAAGTACACAGTTTGTAAAAGGAGGCACGGAAGATGACAAGTGAAAAAGAATGTACAAAACAAAAAATTATGGATGCTGCTATTTCATTGTTTAATGTCCAAGGCTTCACAGGTACATCTGTACGTATGATTGCAAATCGTGCAAATGTAAACGTTGCCCTAATTTCTTATTACTTCGGTAGTAAAAAAGGTTTACTTGAAGAGTTGATGTCGACTTTCTTTGAAGGATTTATTTCAGCATTAGAAGAAGGCGCTCAATACTTAAATAAAAGGTCTTCGAGAGATTGTTTATTGATAGCTCTGGAAAACGCACTAATTTATCAACAAGAAAATCACCATTTGGCTCGCTTTGTCCATCGAGAAATCACTTTAGACACCATGCTTGTTCGAGAAGTGATGAGTACGTATTTAATGAAAGAGAAACATATGTATTACCAAATTATAAAAAATGGAATGGACCGGCAGGAGTTTAAACGTCAGCCGATCGATTTTATTATTATTCAACTAAGAGGAATGTTAATTATGCCGTTTTTACATCCGCAATATATTCGTGAAGTGCACCATTTAATCCCACATGAGCGTTACTTTTTAAAACATTACATTAGCTACTTAACGATGTGGATGGATAGCTATTTAAGTCAAAAACCAAATCATTTTATCAAGAAGGCGTTAGGATAATCGATTAGGGATGCTGAATACCGTTTCTTTATATAGTTTATCCAGCCCTTGACATAACCCTTTGACACTATGGGCATCTGAACCGTAGATAAGAGGGATTTTTTTTTCTATAGCTTTTTTTACAACCTCTATAGGTGGGTATGGTTCGCCGCATAATGGTTTTACTACCCCAGCACTATTATAATCAAGTTCCATACCTTTTTCCTTGATTTTGTCTAAAATACGGTTGATCGATTCAGTGAAGTTTCCAATACATGGAAATTCTTGTTGGAACTTTTTGACTAATGTAATGTGCCCAATCCGTTTTGGCTTATAAATTCCTAAGTTAGCCTCGATAGATTGTTCTAACGTTGTAAAATATGTATCGTAAATAGCTTCGACAGAACCGAAAGTGTCAATCATCGTCTTAAACATTTCAGGGCTGTAATCTAGACAAAAGTAATTTTCTTTATATTTCAAAAAATGAACAGAAAGAATAGCATCGTCTAAGTAAGGTCCAACTTCATCTAAAATCTTCTTCGTTTGTTCTTCCAATCCTATAATATAATCAATTTCAAGACCTACTAATATGGAAATTCTCCCTTTATACTTTTCTTTTAATTTTTGAACATCTTCTATATAAGCTTCTAGGTCTTTTTTGGCCATAGCACTATCTTTATCTGGGACTGGATCTACAAATTCAACTGGAAGTGGGGCATGTTCTGTAAACGTGATCCCTTTCATATTCATTTCTAGTGCTTTTTTTACATAAGATTCTAATTGGTCAGTAGAACCGTGTGGACAATAAGGTGTATGAACATGGCCATCGTGAATGATCATTATAAAACACTCCTTTTATTTAACTTTTCCTAAAAAAAGTCAACCCAAATCCTTTGTTACATGGTATCATAATATGTATCAGAATCTAGCATAAAACATAAAAATCTGTAGAAATAGAAGATATGATAAAAATAATAATAGCGATTACATAAGTTTAGAACTTGTTAGGATGGAAGGGAGACCTGAAATGGTTTTATTATACATAACGATTGCTGTAGTCATACTTTTTTTTGGTTATGGGGCGTGGACGAGGAAAAGTATATATAAACAAGTTGATCGGTTAGAAGACTGGAAAATGAACATCATGAATCGGCCGATTACTGATGAGATATCAAAAGTCAAAGGGCTTACAATGTCTGGAGAAACAGAGCAAAAGTTTGAAATGTGGAGAAAAGAATGGGATGGCATAGTCGATGTCGTTCTACCAGATATTGCAGAAGATTTATTTGATGTTGAAGAATTAGCAAACAAGTATCGATTTAACAAAGCAAAATCGAATAGTAAACTTATAGAGGTACGCTTAAATGAAGTAGAAGAAAAGCTTAATCGAATGCTTAATGATATCAATGTATTAGTAGAAAGTGCAGAACAGAACCGTACGGAAATTGGTGACGTAAAAAAACAATACCAAGACATGAAAAAGCATTTTTCCTCACATCGCACTTCATTTGGTAAAGCGGCGGACCTAATTGACAGCAGAATAGAAGCTATTTATAATAAATTCTCTTCATTTGATGAAGCAACAAAGTTAGGGAATTACATACAAGCACGTGAAGTACTTGTATTAGCTAGTGAAGAAATCGCAAAAGAAAATGAGATGATGGAAGCCATTCCGAAATACCTTGTTCAAGTCCAAACGAACATTCCTAATGAATTAAAAAATCTTTCATTTGGGATGAAAGAGATGGAGGAATTTGGGTTCTATCTCGACCATTTTGATTTTGACAAGGAAATAGAAGCAATTAAAGAAACATGTGAAACATTAGTAGGATCTATTTACCAATTAGAGTTAGACGCGATAGAGGAAAGAATTGCTGAAGTCCAACAAAAAGTTGATGAGATTTATGAAGCGCTAGAGACAGAAGCAAAATCAAAACAATTGGTACAAACGTATTTAGATCAAATTGCAGACAAGTTTATTCAAACTGATGAAAAGCTTGAAGACTTAAATGAAGACGTAGAACTAGTTCAACAAAGTTATCGAATAGCTGAAGAAGAATTGAAAACTCATCAAAAAATTAATAACCAGCTTAAAGACTTAACAACTAAATTGAGTGTTATCGAGGAAGCGACAATAAATAATACTAAATCCTTTACAACGGTACAAGCAATGGTGGAGTCATTTAATAGTGAATATGAACAGCTAGAAATTGCGCTAGAATCAGCTCGAAACACCTTAGATGCGTTGCGAAAAGACGAATTAAAAGCGAAAGAAACCTTAAAAGAATTGAAACATAGACTGCTTGAAGGAAAACGCGTTGTTCAGAAAAGTAATATTCCTGGTTTACCATCTTACATTAATGATGAGTTGGAAATAGGGGAGAAAAAGCTATTTGCTGCCATCGAGAAATTAGCAGAAATCCCACTAGATTTGAGTGGGGTTATCAATATTGTTGAAGAGGCTGCAATCGCTGTTAATAATGTTTACACCTTAATAGAAGAAACAGTTGAGAATTCCCAGTTAGCTGAAAAGCTGATTCAATATGGAAATCGGTTTCGTAGAAATTCAGAGGAAACGAATAAGCAGTTAAGTGAAGCTGAAATGGCATTTAGAAGCTTTTATTATGAGGACGCTATTGAACTTGCAACAAGAGCGATCCAAAAGTATGAACCAAATGTACTTGAAAAGTTAACGGAAAAAGAAAAGAGTACAATCACTGTTTAACTATTCAAGCGTTAGAGGAGGGTAATATGAAAAAAGTCACCTTACTTAGTACAGTTGCTATCTTGTGTGTTGTAGTTTGGGTGGCTGTTTTGTTTACCCTCCTTAAATCACCTGTAGCATCAGATAAACAAGATGTGTTTGAAAAAGTTATTGAAACTAGCTCAATATTACCAGAAGAAGAACCACCACATATTGTGATAGAGACAATGGCTGATCGAATTAAGGAAACTGGGATTACCGATCAAAAGGCACGAGAATTAGCACCTAATAAAATCATATCAATCGATGAATTACTTAAAATAATAAAGGAAGAGGCTGACACTAATTAGTGTCAGCCTCTTCTTTTACTAAAAGACAAGAATATGAAAACCATAAGTGTTTACATCATTTCTTTTCTAATTTTGAAGTTCCATAAAGATAACCAATAACAGCTCCTAAGATTGCAGGTAAAAACCAGCCTACTCCTTCTGTATATAACGGGATGTAGCTAAAAAGAGAATTAATAAGATCGATTTGTATTGGTGTGGCGTTCAAACCATCAACAATACTAATTAATCCTGCACCAATTAATGCGCCTCCATAAACTTGAGGTATACCATGAAAAAACTTGTGTAAAAAGGAAAGAATAATGAGAACAATTGCAATCGGATAGATAGCGATTAAGACGGGTAAAGAAAATGAAATTAATTGAGCAAGTCCCATATTTGCCATCACTAAACTAAACAACGAAAGAATTGCGATAATTACCGTGTACGAAACGTTTGGCACTAATTTATTAAAGTATTCACCACAAGCAGAGACTAAACCAACCGAGGTTGTTAAACACGCAACTGTAATAACAACAGCTAGTAGTACAGTCCCCAGGAGACCAAATAATTCATCTGCTGTTCCAGAAAGAATGGCGCCGCCATTGTCTAACATGCCGAGTGTAGATACGCTACTTGCCCCTAAGTATGCTAATGCTAAATAGACAAGTGCTAATCCTGTGCCTGCAATAACTCCTGCTTTAAAGGTAATCGCTGTAATCGTTTTGGGATCCGTCACTCCTCGTTCCGTAATTCGTGACACAATCACGATACCAAATACGAGAGCAGCAATCGTATCCATCGTTAAATATCCATCGAGAAATCCTTTGAAAAACGGAGCAGTTTCATATTCAGGCGCTACACCTTCGATTGGTCCGAGTGGTGTGACGATCCCTTTAACTGCAAGAATAGTGATAACTACTAATAAAATTGGGGTTAGCAATTTACCTACCCGATCAACCAGTTTAGCTGGGTTAAGTGCTAGCCAAAAGGTTAGACTGAAAAAGATAACCGTAAATAAAAATAAGGGTAAACTAGAAGTAACGACCGATGGACTTAGAAATGGGACAGCACCGATTTCGTAAGCAACAGTACCAGTTCTAGGAATTCCAAAAAACGGTCCAATTGCTAAATACATTGTTAACGTAAAGATAACCCCAAATAAAGGGTGAACACGTGTTGATAAGTTTTGTAAGTTACCCCCAGCTCGAGCAATGGCCATAATGGCTAGTAACGGTAGGCCGACTCCAGTTATTAAAAAACCTAGTGTACTGAACCAAACATTTTCTCCTGCAGCTTGTCCCATAGCAGGTGGAAAAATTAAGTTTCCTGCTCCGAGAAATAAGGCAAATGTCATTAAACCTATCGCAACGGTTTCTTTTGTTGAAAGTGTATTCATAAGTTATACCTCCGATGAAAACGTTTACTTACCTGAAGACCATACTATCATAATTTTAAAAAAATTATTTTAATATAAAATAAGATGTAAAATTAAAATTATTCTTTTATTTCAAACATTTATGTATATACATAAGTATGCAGTCGAAAAGATGACGTACAATAGTTTGTATAAATGATTTGAAACAAAAAAAGAGGTAGGGTACCCTCTAGTTAACCGCTAAACCAACTGAGAGGAGATGCCCTACCTATGAGTACTAGTATAGGACAAAACACACTTGAAAATCAATTAGATTCTATGGTTCGTGAGTTTGTGAAAGAAAAACTTGAGACTATGATGAAAGAAGAAATGAATAGTTTTTTTGAACATGAACACCCAGAGTTAAAAAACCAGAAGAACGGCTTCTATCAAAGGCAACTTGATACCAAGTATGGAAGATTGGAAGATCTACAAGTGCCTCGTGATCGTGAAAATGCCTTTCAAACAGAGATCTTTTCTCCTTATCAACGACGTGAGCAGTGGCTTGGTGAAACCATTATCACAATGTATCAAAAAGGTGTAAGTACTCGTGAAATTGGTCAGTTTATTGAGCGTATTTTAGGTCATTCTTACTCTGCTGCAACGATTAGTCAAATCACCGACGTCGTGGCAGAGGATATTGAATCTTGGCTACAACGTCCACTGAAAAAGCGCTACTCTGTCCTTTATTTAGATGGTACTTATCTCAAGCTGCGTCGAGATGATGTTGCTAATGAAGTCGTCTATCTCGTTGTCGGCGTCACCGAAGATGGCTTCAGAGAAATTCTGGGTTTCTATGTTGGTGGCCAAGAAAGTGCCCTAGGTTGGAAGACGATTCTTAACGACCTTTATCACCGTGGACTTGAAGAAGTTCTTCTAGGTGTATTCGACGGGCTTCCAGGTCTTGAGGAAGCTATGAAAGCCGTTTATCCAAAAGCGGATGTCCAGCGCTGTGTTGTTCATAAGGTTCGTAATGCTCTCAATGCCGTCAGAAAGAAGGATCAGTCCGCTGTAGCTGAAGATCTTAAACCTATTTATAAAGCCAATACTCTAGAGGAAGCTAAGGGAAAGTTCCGCGCTTTCAAGGACACATGGCAAAAGAAATACCCAAAAGTCGTTAAAAGCTGGGAACAAGACCTTGAAGTTCTGCTGACCTTTTTAACCTATCCCTCCTCTATTCAACCGATGATTTACACGACGAATATCATCGAGCGAACGATCAAGGAGATCAAGAAACGCACCAAAACCATGAACAGTCTCCCCACTGAAAAAGCGGCTGAAAAAATCGTTTATCTTCAATCGATGGACTATAATCAACGCTGGGCAGAAAGAAAGTTAAGAGGCTTTAGTAATGCCTACTCTACTTTGCAGGAGATGTTCAAACAGCGATACGGAACCGAGCGCGAATAGGGATGTGGAAATTTTTTCTGGTATGGCCCCCGAGGGGGCCATACCAGAAACTCCCTCCCCTAAGACCTGAGGAAGTACCCTATTGATTTTTACACAAACTTATTGACACTACCGTCGAAAATGATACGGTATGTTTGTATTAATTACCCATTAACTATTATTATATGTTATGATAATTAGTTGTAAAAAGATGATCGTTATATCAGATTTAAAGGGGTATGTGTAAAATGGTTTATTTAGACAACAGTGCAACAACGAAACCTTATAAAGAAGTACTTGAGACGTATTTAACTGTTTCTGAACAATATTTCGGTAATCCTTCTTCACTTCATGCCCTTGGATTAGGGGCAGAAAAAGTGTTAACGAGATCAAGAGAAGTTGTTGCGAAATTGTTAGGTGTTCAAGCAAAAGAAATTATATTTACCTCAGGTGGAACAGAAGGTAATAATTTAGCGATAAAAGGAATTGCACTCGAACATAGTAAAAGAGGAAAGCACATTATTACAAGCGTTGTCGAACATGCCTCAACGTATGAGACATTTTCTAATTTAGAAAGTAATGGTTTTGAAGTAACGTATTTACCAGTCAATAATAATGGTTCAGTTTCGATTCAGGATTTGCAGCAGGCGCTTCGTCAAGATACGATTTTGGTGTCAATCATTCATGTCAATAATGAAACAGGAGCACTACAGCCAGTAGAAGAAATTGGACAGTTGTTAAAAGATTACCGGAAAACTTTTTTTCACGTAGACCATGTACAAGGAATAACCAAAGTTCCACTCGACTTAAAAAAAAGCAATATTGACCTTTGTACGATTTCGGGTCATAAATTTCATGGTGTCAAAGGAACTGGTGCATTATATGTAAGGGCAGGGATTCAATTATCGCCGATGTTGCATGGTGGGATCCAAGAAGCGAGATTAAGGGCAGGAACAGAAAATGTCCCAGGAATTGCAGCCTTAACAAAAGCTCTAAGAATGGCAAGTGACAAGGCATTAGAGGGAAAACAACGGCTCAAACAATTACAAAAGAATGCTATAGCTGGATTAACAGAAATCGAAGGCGTTGTTCTGAATAGTGACGAAGGCCAAGGGTATGCCCCTCACATTATTAATTTTTCCATTTTAGGAGCAAAACCTGAAGTTGTTATCCAAGCACTCTCACATCGTGGAGTTTATGTATCAACAAAATCTGCTTGTTCATCAAAATTGTCAGCCCCAAGTCGAATACTCTTAGAAATGGGTTTAGGCAATGAAAGAGCAGGAAGTGCGATTCGAATTAGTTTTTCGTACGAAACAACAGAGAAGGATATTGAAACATTTTTAAAAATAATGAATGAAGAAGTCCCAAAATTATTACAAGTAATGAGGTAGAGAGATGAAATATGATCATATATTGGTGAGAATTGGTGAATTAGCATTAAAAGGGAAAAATAGGAAAGTGTTTGAAAGGGCATTAGCAAGCAATATTACTGTAGTATTAAAAAATTATGATATTAAAGTAATTTCGACTTTTGGAAGAATTATGATTGAACTAAAGGATAACCGAGAAGGTGAAATTATTGAGAAACTTAAAAATGTATTTGGGATTCATTCGTTTAGCCTTGCTTTAAAAACGGAAAATGATTTAGACGACATCCAAAAAGGAGCACTTATTGCCCTTACTGACAGCAGAAATCAGCCTGTTCGAACGTTTAAAGTAACGGCTAAACGCCCTAATAAAAATTTTCCGATTGGTTCACAGGAATTAAATCATCTTGTAGGTGGATACATTCTCAAAAATACTGAGCATATTACCGTTGATGTCCACAATCCAGATGTGGAAGTAAGAGTAGAAGTTAGGGAAACGGCTACTTATATTACTTGCGGCAATATTCGGGGTGCAGGTGGATTACCTGTAGGTACAGGTGGAAAAGTTATGCTTATGTTGTCTGGTGGGATCGATAGTCCAGTTGCTGGTTATTTGACAATGAAACGTGGGGTAAAGATCAATGCGATTCACTTCCATAGTCCGCCGTACACGAATGAACGGGCAAAAGAAAAAGTAAAAGAATTAGTGCAAATTTTAACGAAGTTTAGCGGGACGATTCAGTTGCATCTCGTGCCATTTACAGAGATGCAGACAACGATTCATGAAAAAGTCCCTAGTGATTATGCGATGACGATTATGAGAAGAATGATGCTACGAATAAGTGAAAAAATCGCTCATGAGCAAAAAGCCCTTGCGATTACAACAGGAGAAAGCTTAGGGCAAGTAGCTAGTCAGACGCTTCATAGTATGAATACCATCAATGAAGTGACCAATTTACCAATCATCCGTCCATTAGTAACGATGGACAAGTTAGAAGTGATCGAAGTTGCTAAAAAGATTGGCACCTACGAAACCTCTATTTTGCCTTTTGAAGATTGTTGTACGATCTTTTTACCACCTAACTCTAAAACGAGACCAAAAAGAGAATTAGCTAATAAATTTGAAACGAATTTTGATTTCGCTGCACTAATCGATCGAGCTGTTGCTGAAACAGAAATTGTCACGATACGACATCAAAGGAATGAACAACAAGTCGAAGATTTATTTTAAAGCGAATTCTTTCTAGCAGCTGGAACATAGGGGAATCAGATGGAGTCTCCATCTGATTAGAACATCCCATCTTAGCTATGCTAAGAGGTGGGTCTTTACGCTAAAAACTAAACAGAATAAAATTGGATACAACAATTACCAATCTGAAAGCCGTATTAAATCACCACATCTGACACAGTCTATAGTTAACAAAGGAGGTGATTAACATGGCAAACAACAACAACTCAAACTCAAATCAATTAGTTGTACCTGGAGTACAGCAAGCTCTAGACCAAATGAAATACGAAATCGCTTCTGAGTTCGGTGTTCAACTTGGTCCAGATGCTACTTCTCGCGCTAACGGTTCTGTCGGTGGTGAAATCACTAAACGTTTAGTTCAAATGGCAGAACAACAAATGAGTGGTTACCAACAACAATAATCAATATAACCATTAATATCATGGCTGATGAGGGTACGGTTTATACCGTACCCTCACTTTTTGTATAAAAAAAAAATATTCAAAAAAATAGTCGGATTCTGTTATAATGAATTTGTTCGATAATTATTGATGAGGGGGAAACTACATGAAACGCGAAGATTTAATCGCTCCAGAGTATTATAATTTGTCTCAAGAAGTAGAAAAATTTGCTAAAAATGAAGATCTAGTCGCTATTAAATGGTTGAGTGAGGCTGGTGAATTACGCAATGTAACGTATGTAGAATTAGTTAAAAATGTAAATAAAATTGCAAACGCTTTCGTTAGTCAAGGATTAAAACAAGGAGATCCAGTATTGTTACTTCTCCCAAGATTGCCAGAAGCATACTTTACTTATTTAGCATGTTTAAAAGCAGGACTAGTTATTATCCCGTGTTCTGAGATGCTTCGGGCAAAAGATTTAGTTTATCGTATTAATCATGCTGAAGCGAAAGCAGTTATCGCATATTATCAATTCACAACGGAAGTAAATCTAATTCAAGAAGAAATGCCATCTTTAACTCACAAGTTTGTTGTTGGAGCCGAAGAAGCAGGTTGGACATCGCTTGATGCTTTAGCAGCTAATGAAAGTGAAGAATATGAAGGTGCTAAAACAAAACGTGATGAAATGGCATTTTTACCATATACTTCGGGTACAACAGGAAACCCGAAAGCTGTAGTGCATACACATGGCTGGGCGTACGCTCATCTTCAAACAGCATCTAAAAAATGGTTAGGCGTAGAAGAAGGAGACGCGGTTTGGGCAACAGCTGCACCAGGTTGGCAGAAATGGATTTGGAGTCCGTTCCTTTCAACAATTGGTATGGGAGCGACAGCTTTCGTATATCATGGGAAGTTTGAGCCGAATAAATATTTACAACTTCTTCAAGACCATGAAATTAACGTATTATGTTGTACACCAACAGAATATCGCTTAATGGCTAAAGTAGACAATATCGAACAATATTCCTTACCAGCTCTACGTAGTACAGTATCAGCAGGCGAGCCACTGAATCGACAAGTAATTGATACATTTAAGAAACATTTTAATGTAGAAGTTCGTGATGGTTATGGCCAAACGGAAAACACTTTACTAGTTGGTACGCTAATGGGTATGGAAATTAAACCAGGTTCAATGGGTAAACCAACACCAGGAAATCAGGTCGAAGTAATTGATGAAGATGGAAATCCTGTAAAACCAGGTGAAGTAGGAGATATAGCAGTACATCGTAGTACACCTGCGCTCTTCACTGAGTATTATAAAGATCCTGAACGTACAGCGATGGCGTTCCGTGGAGATTGGTATATTACTGGTGACCAAGCGACTAAAGATGAAGATGGATACTTCTGGTTTGAAGGACGCAGTGATGATATCATCATTAGTTCTGGATATACAATTGGGCCATTTGAAGTTGAAGATGCCCTAACTAAACATTCAGCAGTTAAGGAATGTGCAGTAGTCGGTAGTCCAGATGAAATTCGAGGAAGTATTGTTAAAGCATTTATCGTTTTGAGAAATCCAGAAGATGAAAAAGATGAAAATCTAATTCCAAGCTTACAGGAACATGTAAAAACGTTAACGGCTCCGTACAAATATCCAAGAAGTATTGAATTTGTTTCCGACTTACCGAAAACAACATCAGGAAAGATTCGTCGTGTTGAATTACGACAACGTGAAAAAGAAATGAAAGCTTAAATCTATGAAACTTTGATTGAGTGAGCGCTCAATTTTTCAAAAGGTAGGAGATATTTCTCCTGCCTCTTTGTCTAGTTACAGGCCATTCCCCTAAAAAGTTAATATCCTGCCGTTAAGTAAACGTTTCGATGGTTTGAACTGTTGACTATCGAGGTTGCTCGTAACGTTTGGCTTTTCTTGTTTATATTTGCATTTTGAGTGTAATTTTGTGAAGATGTTGGCAATGGAATTTTTAATGAAAGTGAGTGGTCCGATGGCAACGTTATGGCACGGTGGAACTTTTTATACGATGAAAATTGAGAATGAAAAGGTTGAAGCGGTTCTAACCGATAAAGGGGTTATAAAAGCAATAGGAAATATTGCTGATTTGGAAAAAAAATATCAAAGTGAGATAGTAGGTAGAGTTAATATTCACGGCGGCTTTGCTTACCCAGGTTTTGTTGATAGTCACCTACATATGATCGGATATGGTGAACGTCTACTACGACTTGATTTATCTGAAGTTCAGTCGGCCATGAAGATGAAGAAGTTATTGTTAGAAAAAGTGAACGAAGCTAAAGAAGGAGAGTGGATTATTGGGGAAGGATGGAATGAAAATAATTTTTCAGATCGAAAAATTTTTCACTTTACAGAATTAGATGAAATGGCACCTAATAATCCAATGTTACTGAAGCGTATATGTCGTCACGCATTATTAGCAAATAGTAAAGCGATGGAACTAGCTAACGTTAAGGAAGAAACGGTAGATCCCCAAGGTGGGGTAATCGTTCGTGATACAAATGGTCAACCAACGGGTTATTTCCTAGATGAAGCACAAGAATTAATTAAAAAAGTAGTACCAGAAGATAGTGCAGACTACTTACATAAAGCGTTAACGAAGTCAATTGATGACATGTTTCAACTGGGTTTAGTAGGTGGCCATACAGAGGATTTATCCTATTACGGTTCTCCTGATCGACCTTTACACGCTTTTCGGCAGGTCATTGATGGACATTCAAGAAAATTCAGGGCGCATTTACTCGTTCACCATCAAGTCGCAGAAACAGTGGACAAAAATTTATCACGGTTATTCGATAACCATCCATATATCGAATTAGGGGCTGTTAAAGTTTTTGCTGATGGAGCTTTAGGTGGAAGAACGGCGCTCCTCAGTAATCCGTATAATGATGCACCAGATACGAATGGAGTAGCCATTCATTCTCAAGAAGATCTAGATGAGATTGTTAAGGTAGCAAGGTCGATGAAAAAACCAGTAGCAATTCATGTAATAGGTGACTTAGCGGTCGAACATGCATTAAATGCGATTGAGAAATATCCACTAGTGGGTGAGCTACCTGATCGATTAATTCATGTCCAAGTGTTAAGAAAAGAATTAATGGAACGGATGAAAAAGCTCCCGCTCATTCTCGATATTCAACCTTCATTTGTAGCTACTGATTTTCCTTGGGTCGAAGAACGGCTTGGATATGATCGTTTGTCTTTTTCATTTGCTTGGAAAACGTTAATGAATTACGGATTAATATGTGCTGGCGGATCAGATGCACCTATTGAAAGTGTAAATCCGTTACTTGGAATTCATGCAGCTGTTACTAGAAGGAAAGTAACTGAGGATCATGGTGGATATTTACCTGAACAAAAGTTAACAATGTTTGAAGCGATTCAATTATATACAACAGGTAGTGCCGCAGCGATTAACGCACAAGAACATCGCGGATTGATCCAAGAAGGATTTCTAGCTGATTTTACCATATTAGAAAAGGATCTCTTTCAACTCAAAGGAAATGACATTTTAGAGGCGAAACCTTTGATGACTGTTGTAGATGAAACGATTATGTATGATCAAAGAAGGGACTGACTTTATGTCAGCCCTTGCTTTTTACAAAAACTTGCGTTGAACTTTCTCCCAGAACGAATTGTTTTTTAATTTTAAAACTTTAATTTGACGAGTTGACACTTTAATTTCCAGTTGTTTAGCATGGTGGATGCTCACTGCTTCATTATCTAATCCAATAATTGGATAATCATTTCCGTCTTGAACAATTTGAAGTTTAAGGGTACGATCGTCAGCTAATAGAAATGAAGTTCCAAGCGTACGGTAGTCGTTATTATTTAAAGAAGCAATTTCACTGACTTGCATTGATGGAAGATGTGGGTCAACTACAGCTCCACGGACCGACTTGTTATAAGCGGTACTACCTGTAGGTGTTGAAACGATCATACCGTCGCCTCGAAACGTTTCAAAATGTTGATCATCAATTAAGACGTCAATAACTAACGTTTTAATAACGTTAGAACGAATACTACATTCGTTGAGACAAAAGTATGGAGTTTCCTCATCTATTTTGACTTCGATCGTTGAATATTTTCGTACTTCCACTTGTTCGTTTTTCATGGAATGAAACATTTTATCTACTTCATTGATCGTAAAGTCGGTATAGAAGCCAATTTCATCAGTATTTACACCAACGTATAGGCAATTTTCTTGAAAATTTGTTTTTCTTAATGCTTGTAAAAAAGCATTGTCGCCTCCAATGGAAACAATAATATTAGCATCTTTCACTTCATCTACCGTTTGAAATCCATTTGAATGGGCGAATTCCTTAAGTGAGGAGACTTTTTCTTTAAGTTCAGGGGTATGTTTATAAAAGAACAAGACGTTTTTACGGTTAGGCATTATGTAACTTCCTTTCAATATGTAGTGCTTTTGATAAATTTTTCAATAGTAGTATTGGCATCTTTATTATTGTACATGTATATTCGTTTCATAATCTTGAACATTATGTTAAAATTTAACATTGTTATTACGTATAGACTAGGAGTGTTTTAATGGTATGAGTAAAAAAAGATGGCTAGCTTTATTAGCAGTTACTGTATTATTTATTCTTTCAACGACCATAAATTTAAGGGCGCCAGCTACATCGTCCAATTGGGATGAGTTGTTTAGTGCTGATGACCGTAAGTGGGTCGAGCGAACATTACGTGAAGGAGATCGAAAAGAAAAAATTGTCGTACTCGATGTCAATGGTGTTATTCAAGATCAAGATGACACATCGTTTTTATTCAGTAGTGTGGGTTATAGGCACCGCACATTTTTATCAATGCTTGAGTACGCCGCAAAAGATCCAGATGTAGAGGGAATCATTATTCGAGTAAATTCACCAGGTGGTGGAGTTGTTGAGAGTGCAGAAATTTACGATAAAATTCGTAGTATTCAAGAGGAGTATTTTAAAAAGATTTATGTTTCCATGGGAAGTATGGCCGCTTCAGGTGGGTATTACATAGCAGCTCCAGCCGATAAAATTTTTGCTAATACTTCTACAATTACGGGTTCACTAGGTGTTATTATGCAGTCTTACAATGTATCAGAATTAGCTGAACAGATCGGAATTCAGGAACAAACAATTAAAAGTGGTGAATATAAAGATATTATGTCTCCAACGCGAGAGATGACAGAAGATGAAAGGGCCATTTTACAATCTATTATTGATGATGCATATGTTGAATTTGTTGATGTTATTGTAGAAGGAAGAGGATTACCTGAAGAAGAAGTAAGGAATATCGCAGATGGTCGAATTTATAGTGGTTCTCAAGCAGTTCAACTTGATTTGGTCGATGATATTAAAAGTTATGAAGAGACGGTCGACGCTTTAATCGAAGACTTAGGGCTTGGCAACTTGCAAGTAATCCGTTATGAAACATCTGTTGGATTTAACGATTTATTACAGTTATCAGCTCAACGATTATCAATGAACCAAGGTGATTTGCTAGGATTACAGCAGTTAGTACGTCAAACGAATTCCCCGACCTTAATGTATTTATATACGAAGTAGGAGAAGTATATGGAAAATAATTATAATGAACTACAAGAAAATGAATTAACTGAAGTGATAAATGAACCAAAAAAGTACCGTTATGCAGGCTTTTGGATGAGATTATGGGCGTTTTTATTAGATGGTATCGTCATTTATAGTGTTAATGGTCTAATTACCTACCCACTATTAAGATTATTGGATCTATCGAGGGAAACCATTTGGTTTTTTTCAATTGCAGGAGTTTTAACAGCTTTAGTGGGTTTTATTTATTTTACACTTATGACCAAATGGTTTTCACAAACACTTGGAAAACAATTATTTGGATTGAAAGTCATACAAGTAAGCGGCGAGTCCCTCTCTTGGAAGACTGTCATGTTTCGAGAAGTCGTCGGACGATATTTGCACTATCCATTTTTCCCATTAAAATTATTGTATTTGATCATTCCTTTTTCAAGCAGGAAACAAGGGTTGCATGATCGGATTGCGGACACATTTGTAATACACGAAGAAAGATAACCTGTCAATTGACAGGTTTATTTTTTGTGTTTTTGGTCAATAATGGAAAAGGTTAACGTATATACTGAATCTAAAAATGAAATGGTGATTAGAATGAATATCTTCATTCTCGTTATATTAATAATCTTACTGCTTTTATTTATTATCTTCATAACCAAACTAAATATTTTCATTAGCTATTATCATAATGGGGATGATGATGAATTAATGGTCAGGGTTCGTGCATGGAGAATTTTGTCTTACACTTTTAAAGCCCCTTTAATAAAAATTGATAAAGATTCCCCTTCGATAATTGTTGAAGAGGAACAAAGTATTGGTGGTATAGAAGATGAAAAGAAAGTAAAACTAACTTTTGAGAGGATTATGAGAGACCTCGAAAAGTTTAAAGATTTTTTGCAACAGGTCGTCGGATTTCACAAAATTGTTCGGCGTTTCTTAAGTCATGTATCGGTACGAGATATGAGATGGACGACAAACATCGGTGTATCGGACGCCGCATTAACTGGCTTTTTATCGGGTATGGCTTGGTCTGTTAAAGGAGGAATAATCGGTCTTATTGCTAACTATACAAAAATGAAGCAGCTACCAAAGATCGCAATAAACCCTCACTTTCAACAGACTGTATCTCAAACAGATTTAAAATGTATAGTTTCGTTTAGAGTCGGATATTCTATCATCGCAGGAATTCTTGTTTTAAGACATTGGAAAAGACGTCCCGTTTCATTAAGAGCTAACGATGAAAAAGCTTAGATGAAATTACAACTACATATTTTGAACAAAAGAAATAAACGGTTGATAATTGGGGACAATAAAAATATATCAAATATGACAGGAGGTAATTTTTATGTCAGAACATCCTATTCAAGGTTTAATGAAAACAGCGATGGAAAATTTAAAAGAAATGGTTGATGTTAATACGATCGTTGGTGATCCAGTAGAAACTCCAGATGGCAGTGTCATCATGCCAATTTCTAAGGTTGGTTTCGGATTTGCAGCAGGTGGGAGTGAATTTGTTGTTGATCATAAAACCGCTACTGGCACAACAGAAACTCTAAATCCATTTGGTGGAGGTAGTGGGGGTGGTGTCTCTATTACACCAATTGCCTTCTTAGTTGTTAGCTCGACAGGTGTGAAAATGGTACACCTCGATAGCAATACGCACTTATATGAAAAACTTCTTGATTTTGCACCACAAGTGGTTGATAAAATTCAACAAATGGTTAATAACGGTACTGGAAACCAAGATGAAACAAAAATTACAACAACAACGTCAACAACTTCAACATTTGACGATATCGATCCAAACCGATTAACTTAATGGTAACAATGCGAAGGGTGAATTTAGTTTCCCCTTCGTTTTTTCTGGAACTTGGTAAAAAGATAAAGAACAATATTATATATTCCGCAACAACTGCCAGTAACAAAATGAATACAGACTAAATGCCCCACGTCCTGTGGCAATGTGACCCACATCGTGTGGGCCTCAACTAACCATCAGTGGTGGAAGAGGAAAACCCCTCACTGATGGAAGCTTTACTTTATAAAGGAATTCTTTTAACGTTAAAGAAGTATTTAAAGGTTGAAAAATTTACCGAAAAAAACTATGATTACACTGTACATATATTAAAAACTAAGGGAGGCGTAATATTATGGCAAATGTAACATTTAAAGGAAACCCTGTAACACTATTAGGTAACGAAGTGAAAGTTGGTGAAACTGCACCAGATTTTACAGTATTGGCTAACGACTTATCACCAGTAACATTAGCAGACAGCAAAGGGAAAGTACGTTTAATTAGTGTGGTTCCTTCTGTTGATACTGGAGTTTGTGATCAACAAACGCGTCGTTTCAATGAAGAAGCAGCTGGATTAGGTGATGTACAAGTCCTAACAGTGAGTGTGGACTTACCATTCGCACAAAAACGTTGGTGTGCAGCAGCAGGTATCGAAAACCTTCAAACGGTATCTGATCACCGTGATCTATCTTTCGGTAAAGCATATGGCGTAGCAATTGAAGAACTTCGTTTATTAGCTCGTGCAGTGTTTGTTATTGACGCTAATGATAAAGTATCATATGTAGAATATGTTTCAGAAGCGACAAACCATCCAAACTACGAAGCAGCAATCGAAGCTGTTAAGGCAGCTCAATAATAATAGTAATGAGGGGAAGAGGCTATTCTATAGTCTCTTTTTTTGATTAAAAAGTATTACTGCTTGATGAAGGGGAGGGCACGATGCAACGAAAGCGCCTGCATCGTGCCCGAGAGAGGAAGAAACTAGGAGAAAGTGGTGACGGAAGCGCCTAAACTGTATCTAGAAGAAGGATTTAGGAGGTTTTAGGTAAACAAGGAACTATTTTTGCTTGAGGAGAAAACAGATGGAAATTTTGACCTGTAATCATCCTACAAAGGTTAAAACTAATTATTTCATTGATCCCCATTAATACTAAGGTCACTAACATAATAAGAATTCTTCCCTTGCGAAATGAGTTTGTAGTTTGTCAAAAGAATATTTCGTATGGTTTTCTTAGATGTAATGATCTTACACCACTCGTATATTGTGTTTGTAGTTATTTTTCTGTTTGGGAAAAGAATAGTAAATTCTTCTACACACCTTAACACAGCAGTGGTAACATCTTCTATTTGCCCGCAATTTTTGCAAACTAATATTCTGTCATTGCACGCACCTATTAACGAAGCGCACGAAACACAAGGTATTCCCTTTTTAAGTTGTTCATAAGTATATTCAGGTAACTTGGCATAGGGGGATTTATTATGGTGAATAGTTAACAGTTTTTCTTGTTAACAGTTTTTCTGCTAATTGTGAATGTTTTTCGGTTAGTTGGTTTGTCGATTTTTTGTTTAAGTTGTTCAGAAATCGTTTAAGCTGAGTCGGAAAAATAATTTGCATATTGAGTGGGGCTTGGTATAGCTGAAAATGGGGATTCATGAAGATGAGGTATGTTTCAAGTGAAGTGATAAAAGTGTTAAACCCAAGTTCTTGGAGTAAACGTTGAAATAAAAATTCACTACGTTTTACTTGAAGGACGGGATTTTTGATTTCGGTTTTCGTTAACGTGTACCATTTATCGTCTTCGATCAAAAAGTCGCCTTCATAATTTTTGACTTCAAAGAGGTAGATTTTCTCTGTAGTTATTAATAGTGTATCGATTTGAAAAAACGTATTGTGCATTCCAATAATAAGTCATTTAATACAAGGCAATCCATCGATCGTTTCTCTAGCCATTTATCAAACGCTTGCTCACCTTTATATCCCCTTTCAAGATTTAAGTAGTATTGATCTTCCTTTTCAGATAAAATAGATCGACCATTTAAATATCTCCAAATCTTTAAAGCTACTGCTTCTTCACGAGGTTTAATAGCCATAGGTCACCCCATTAAAAGATACATTAATTTTATGAAAAATAGCTTTGACATACAAGCATTCCAATCCTATTTTTTTATAACTAGGAAGTCTAACTTTCGTAAACCTAAGTAATCAAAACGAGTCAATTACACATCACCAAAAAAAAATCAGCATAAAAGGTTTATTATGTGCTTCTTTTTGCTAAAATATACGAATGATAGGAACAATCGAACGGAGGAGAAGTTGTGTTAGAACCGAAGACAAATATAGAAAAGTTGTTTGTAGCGATTGATGAAAGTGCTGAACTACTAAAGGAAGAACTCGATATTACATATTTAGAAGCTTTAGCTGATGCGGGAGAAAATCTTTTTCAAGGTGAAGTGGTTCAAGAGATTTCGTCCGCAACTAAAAAACAATTGGAAAGTAGATTAGCTCAAATAGACTTTGAAGTCTTGCATAAAGAGGAAGTTAGAAAAGCTCTGCAATTAGCTGTGTTAAAAGGAATGAAAGAAGCGACGCAACCGAATCATGCCCTCACTCCTGATACAGTGGCAATATTTATAAGTTACTTAGTAAATAAGATTACGAGCAAAAAGGAAGAGGTGACCATTGGCGATCCAGCCGTTGGGACTGGAAATTTGTTAACGGCTGTTTTAAACGGACTGCAGAAAAAAAAGGTAAAAAGTTATGGACTAGAAGCAGATGAGACGTTGTTGCATCTAGCTTTTGTGAGTGCTAACTTGCAGGAACAACAAATTGAACTGTATCACCAAGACAGCATCAGACCGTTGAGCTTGGCACCAGTTGACGTCATTTTATCTGATTTACCAGTTGGTTATTATCCAAATGAAGAGATTGCCTTTCAATATGAGCTAAAGGCAAAAGAAGGACGATCGTTTGTCCATCACTTAATGATTGAAAAATCAGTTGAATTAACAAAAGAAAACGGATATCTGATTTTTCTTATTCCAAATTTTTTGTTCGAAAGTGACCAAGCTCCTGCCTTGAATGCATATCTTAAAGAAAAAACAATCATCTTAGGGTTACTACAGTTACCGCAAACGATGTTTAAAAACGCACAACATGGCAAAAGTATTTTAATCCTTCAAAAAAAGGGAGATGAAGCTGTTCAGCCGCGGCAAGCGTTACTGGCGGACATGCCATCATTTTCTCGTCAAGATGCGTTAGCAGATATGTTAAAGCAAATTGATCGTTGGTTTGAAGAAGAGTTAAACATTTCATAAACATCAAAAATATAATCGAAAAGCTACTTGAAAAGTGTTTTGTGCTGTTCATACATAAAACTAGCATTCCTAGTTTGCGTTGAGAGGCCGACCTTTTAAGGTAGCTTTTTTCATTTTGAAAGAGGTTAATTTCATCTACTTTCGGTTACATTAAAAGATGGGCTTACTGTTCATTAGATGTATTAGAAATAGGCATGCAAGTCTGAATTTAAAGACTTTAAAGTAGTCGGTTGAAAACAAATTACTAGAGTGTTTAAATAGGTAAGATGATCATATGACTGATTATAAAATCGATGAAATAATATACAACTTGGGTAGGAAATACACTTACCCAGCATGATTAAAGGAGCGGTTCGTCATAATGGCCAAAATAATAGCAATAAATGCAGGGAGTTCCTCGCTAAAGTTTCAATTATTAGACATGCCAGAAGAAGCAGTGATGACAAAAGGAATTGTAGAAAGAATTGGGCTAGGTGAAAGTATCTTTACGATTGAAGTAAATGGTGAAAAAAATAAAGAGACATTAGACATACCAGACCATTCGTATGCGGTTAAAATTCTCTTAGATAAGCTAACTACGTTAGGGATTATTGCATCATTAGAAGAAATTGAAGGGATAGGGCACCGTGTAGTTCATGGTGGTGAGAAGTTTAATGACTCTGTTTTAATTACAGCTGAAGTGTTAGCAGGAATTGAGGAAGTATCTGAGTTAGCTCCGTTACATAACCCAGCTAACATTATAGGTATTAAAGCTTTTAAAGAAGTACTGCCGAAGGTACCAGCAGTTGCTGTATTTGATACGGCATTTCATCAAACTATGCCTGAAAAGTCCTTCTTATATAGTTTACCGTACGACTATTACAAAGAATATGGAATTCGTAAATACGGTTTTCATGGTACATCCCATAAGTATGTATCACAGCGTGCTGCACAATTGTTAGATCGTCCCCTAGAACAAGTACGATTAATCTCTTGTCATCTAGGAAATGGAGCAAGTATTGCCGCTATTGATGGAGGAAGGTCGATTGATACATCAATGGGATTTACACCTCTTGCTGGGGTAACTATGGGAACTCGCTCAGGTAACATTGATCCAGCCCTAATCCCTTATATCATGGAAAAAACAGGGAAGACCGCTCAAGAAGTTCTCGATGTGTTAAACAAAAACAGTGGCATGTTAGGAGTTTCTGGCTTTTCTAGTGACCTAAGAGACATTGAACAAGAAGCAGAAAAAGGTAATGAACGAGCAGAACTAGCACTTGAAGTATTTACGTCTCGTATTCATAAATACGTTGGGTCTTATGCCGCGCGGATGAATGGTGTTGATGCGATTATTTTTACAGCAGGGATCGGTGAAAATAGTGATGTCATACGTGAGCGCGTTTTAAGGGGCTTAGAGTTTATGGGCGTATACTGGGACCCAACTTTAAATAAAGTAAGAGGTAAAGAAGCGTTTATCAACTATCCTCACTCTCCAGTTAAAGTTCTCATTATCCCGACGAATGAAGAAGTGATGATTGCGAGAGACACCGTACGACTCTCACAATCATAAACATAAAGTAAAATTTCATTTCGTAGGGTGTTCCTTTATCCCGTAATGAATATTAGTTATAAAACCGTTAATGAAAAAAATATTATAAAAAACAGGTAGACCCTTCAAAATGATAAAAGGTCTACCTGTTTCTGTTTTTATTCCTATGGATCGTCTTTTATCCCGCAACAACTGGCAGTAATAACTAAATGCACACAGACTAAATTTGGCACATCCTGTGGCAACGTACGTGTGACCCACATCGTGTGGACCTCAACTAACCATCAGTGGGGGAAGAGGAAAGCCCCTCATTGATGGAAGTTTCACTTTATGACAAAACTAAGAACTTGACCTTCTAGCGAACCAATCTGTGTGCAAAAACTTTTATTCAATAAATAGATCGCATACAATGAAAGTAACTTAGAAGTTTTGGGAGAGTGTTCATAATTGAGTTGGATGAACAAACAAGAAGGAGAACGGGTTGTCGATTACTTCATTGTGAAAGATCGGGAAACAAATATCGCGGCAAATGGCAGTGATTATCTATCTCTCACGTTAAGCAATCAGCATGGGATCCTACGAGCGAAATTATGGGACGTAACGGAAAAACAAAAAGAATGGTTATTAAAACGAGCGATTATTAAGGTTGATGGTATGATCACGTTTTTTCGGGAACAAAGACAATTGAATATTCAGCGTGTCCGCCTTGTGACAGAAGAAGATGCTATTGACATCAATGAGTTAGTCAATCATGTTACAATTCCCCGTGAGGAATTATGGCAGGAGTTACGTATGTTTATCGAAGAAGTTGAAAGTGATACACTTCGCGAATTAATTAAAACATTATTAAGAAAGAAGGACTTACGTGAAAAACTAACGACGGTCCCAGCGGCTAAAGAATATCATCATGCGTATTATGCAGGGTTGCTTGAACATATTGTTACACTTTGTCATGTTGCAGCACAATTATTACCAGTGTATCCACAATTAAATAAGGATGTTATCATCACATCTTGTATTTTGCACGATATAGGTAAAACGAAAGCAATAAGTGATCCGATTGTACCTGACTATACAACCAGTGGCGAATTACTTGGTTATGTCTTCTTAAGTATAGAAATGATACTAGAAGGAGCGATACAAGCAGGAATTTCGACAGATCACAACGAAGTTTTAGCAGTAAAGCATTGTGTTCTGTCAAATGATCGACAACCAACACAAGCAAGTGGAGTTCGTAGTAAAACAGCAGAGGCTATATTTTTTCAACATATCAATCAACTGGATAATGAATTAAATGCTCTATTTACGCTAGGTAATGAATCTAATGAAGATTGGACATTTTTACCAATGTTTAAGCGAAGGATGTATACTTATCGGAAATAAAAGAGCTACAACTAGGGGGAACAAGGGGATGAACAGAGTTTCGCAAGAAAAGATAGAGAAATTAAAATTAACAGAAGATCAGTTAGCCAATCGTTTTGATTTTAACCAATTTCCATTTCAAACCACAGCAGAAGTCGATAGTTTAATTGGAGAGATGGTTGGACAAGAACGAGCAGTTCGAAAAAATAGTTCGAGCGAAAGGAGTAAAAGCGAGTGACTTTAACGAAACAGGAACAGCGTTTGATATTAGAAATTGAGCAGTGGGAAGAAACATTTTTTCTACATGAGCCGACAGACTTTGAAACAATGTATCAAAAATGGTTAAACGTCGGTTTAGACCAAATTGGTAAAGATAAAAAATCCAAAGTTTTGGAGACTATCGATAACTTTTTATTTCATTTACATGCGATGATTCAAAATTCACGGTTTCATGAAGATGCAAGAGAGAGAATTCTCGAACAAGCTAAAGTGTTTAATGCAGAAATTGAAGAAGTTCAAGATATTCGAACATTGTCAATTGAAAAGCTAAACTTTATGGCCAAACAACAAATGGCGAAGCAACGGCTAATGTCAATGGGGCAAGGCGGTGTTTCGGGTATGGGGGGAATTCTTTTATTAGGAATAGACCTCCCTGCCATGATTGCCATTAACATGAGAGCAATTCAACTCATTGGCCTGTCTTATGGATATGATGTAAAACGTCCTGCTGAAATGATGGTCGCCATAAAAATTTTTCATGTTGCGTCTTTACCGAAAAACTTACAAGCGGGTGCTTGGGATGCATTATGGGAGGAAGTACAGTCGGAAGATTATGATGAATGGTTTTATACAGGAAACGAAGAAGTTGCAGATATTTCTTGGATCCAACAACCTTTAAGACAATTAATAAAAGTTATGATGATTATGTTATTACGGAAAAAATTAATCCAAGGTGTGCCGCTTATTGGAATGGTTTTTGGAGCAACGATGAATTATCAATTTTCAAGGCAAGTAACCGAAGTGGCGCAACGGTTTTATCAAAAACGATTATTAATTGAAAAAGGTTAAATAGCGAAGCGAAGCCCTTATCTTTAGAGGACTTCGCTTTTAATTTGTGTCTATTAGTAGAATATTGTTTGAATTACAGCGGTAAACTAAGTTAATCGCAAAGAAACGACATACTTATTACCTCCTAGATTATTGGTGAACTTTGTCTGTGACATTTTGATTGATGCGGTACCAAATCCAGAGGTCGTTAATAATTGAAGCTAATTCTGAAATATCACTATTTAATTCACAAGATTTCGGAAAGTTTTCTTCGTTATTAAGTGCTGCTTGTTTTTGATTAATTTGTACTTCAAGGTCAGCAATTCGATCAGGTATACTCCCGCGATTTTGTTCCCATCGAAGTAAAATTTCTGTTTGCGTAGAAAATGTATATTCATCCCAGTCTTTATATAAATGGGGTATCTCTATTCCTAAGCGCTTATCATATATAAATTTAAAATCCACATCTCCACCTCCTCTTTTAATTTTACATGAACTATCTAGAGATTTAAACATATAGATAGTGAAAACAAAAATTGATAAATAATATTCAATTTTTTTAAATTACCCTATTGCCAAAAATGAAGTTAGTTGTTAAAGTAATGAATAATAATTAGTTTTTATTTAAGTTTATTCATTTTATAAGAATTTGATTTCACTGTTGTTATCAATATTCGGAAAGCATTATGGAAGTCATCATATAAAGCTTGAGTAAAATGGTCAATACATTACTTTTAATGCTCGCTAATCGGCGAGTTTACTTTAGAAAATCAATGCATAAAAATGATTGATAAAGAATTTATATTCATATACTTATTGGAGGGAATAGCATGACTAAGAAAAAAGTAGTATTAGCATATTCTGGGGGATTAGATACATCGGTAGCAATTAAATGGTTAAGTGACCAAGGGTATGACGTTGTAGCTGTCGGTCTTGATGTTGGTGAAGGAAGAGATTTAGATTTTATTAAAGAAAAAGCTCTTACAGTTGGAGCTATTCAGTCCTATACAATTGATGCGAAAAAAGAATTTGCAGAAGAGTTTGTGCTACCAGCACTTCAAGCTCATACATTATATGAGCAAAAGTATCCGCTAGTATCGGCGTTATCACGTCCATTAATCTCAAAGAAGCTCGTTGAAATTGCAGAGCAAGTAGGCGCTGATGCCGTTGCTCATGGTTGTACAGGTAAAGGAAACGACCAAGTGCGTTTTGAAGTATCCATTCAAGCGTTAAATCCTGATTTAGAAGTACTTGCTCCTGTTCGTGAGTGGGGTTGGTCTCGTGATGAAGAAATTGAATATGCAAAAAATAACAATATTCCGATCCCAATTGACTTAGACAATCCGTATTCAGTCGATGCTAACCTTTGGGGACGTGCGAATGAGTGTGGAGTCCTAGAAGATCCTTGGGCGACTCCTCCAGAAGGTGCATACGAAATGACAGCACCACTTGAAAAAACACCAGATGTTCCAGAGTACTTAGAAATTGCGTTTGAACAAGGAGTACCTGTGTCATTAGATGGAACAAAGTATGAACTACATGAACTTATTTTAAAATTAAATGAAGTCGCTGGTAAGCATGGGGTTGGACGTATTGACCACGTGGAAAATCGTCTTGTTGGTATTAAATCTCGTGAAGTATATGAGTGCCCAGGTGCGATGACATTGATTAAAGCTCATAAAGAATTGGAAGACTTAACATTAACGAAAGATGTAGCTCACTTTAAACCAGTAATTAGTCAAAAATTAGCAGAAGTGATTTATAACGGTTTATGGTTCTCTTCTTTAACTCCAGCCCTACAAGCTTTCTTACAAGAAACTCAAAAGAATGTAACAGGGCTCGTTCGTGTAAAACTATTTAAAGGCCATGCAATTATTGAAGGACGTAAATCAGAATACTCATTATATGATGAGAAGCTTGCTACGTATTCAACGGATGATGAGTTTGATCATAATGCAGCAGTTGGATTTATCAAACTTTGGGGCCTACCAACAAAAGTAAGTAGTAAAGTAAATAAGGACGTGAACAACAACAAGGGGGTCAAACTGTGAGTAAGCTTTGGGGTGGTCGATTTACGAAAACAGCCGAAGAGTGGGTCGATGAATTCGGCGCCTCTATCGGCTTCGACCAACTACTCGTAGAAGAAGACATCGAGGGAAGTTTAGCACACGTTAAAATGCTCGGTAAATGTGGCATTTTGGCAGAAGATGAAGTGGAGAAAATTACGGAAGGTTTACAGAAAATTTTAGCCAAAGCTCAAAATAGTGAGCTTGAATATTCTGTCCAAAATGAGGATATTCACTTAAACGTGGAAAAGTTCTTAATTGATGAAATTGGTCCAGTCGGTGGAAAGCTTCATACAGGTAGAAGTCGAAACGATCAAGTAGCAACAGATATGCATTTATACTTACGTAAACAAATTGAAGAAATTCTTTCTGAAATTAAAAGCTTACAACATGCTTTAGTCGAGCAAGGGAAACACCATATTGAAACGTTAATTCCAGGCTATACACATTTGCAACGGGCGCAGCCTGTTTCATTTGCGCATCATTTAATGGCTTATTTCTGGATGTTAGAGCGAGACTTTAATCGTTTTTCAGATAGCCTAAAGCGCGTCAACATTTCACCACTCGGTGCAGGAGCGCTCGCTGGAACGACTTTCCCGATTGATCGTCACTATAGCGCAGAGTTATTAGGATTCGATGGGATTTATGAAAATAGCCTAGACGCGGTCAGTGATCGTGATTTCATTCTAGAGTTTTTAAGTGGCTCATCGATTATGATGATGCACTTATCAAGACTTTGTGAGGAAATCATCCTATGGTCATCACAAGAGTTCCGTTTTATCGAATTAGATGATGCCTTTGCAACAGGAAGTAGCATCATGCCACAAAAGAAAAATCCTGATATGGCAGAACTGATTCGTGGAAAAACAGGACGAGTGTATGGAAGTTTATTCTCCCTATTAACGATCCTGAAAGGACTTCCACTTGCGTACAATAAAGATATGCAAGAAGATAAAGAAGGTATGTTTGATGCGGTGACTACGGTCAAAGGTTCACTTAAAATCTTTACAGGTATGATTGAAACGATGACAGTCAATACCGATGTGATGGAGCAAGCGACGCATTCAGACTTCTCCAATGCAACGGAGCTAGCGGATTATTTGGCAAGCAAAGGAATGCCGTTCCGTGATGCGCACGAAGTTGTAGGAAAGCTTGTGCTTCACTGTATTCAACAAGGGCACTATCTCTTAGACCTTCCGTTTGCTGAGTACAAAGAAGCAAGTTCTCTATTTGAAGAGGATATTTATGAGGTGCTTCAACCGAAAACAGTCGTTGCCCGTAGAAATAGTGCGGGTGGGACAGGATTTGCTCAAGTTCAAATAGCGATCGAAAAAGCAGAAGCTTTGTTAAACAATAAATAGAAATCGCTCTAATTAGCGGAATAAATCGTATCGAATATAGAGGAAAGCAAGACGTAAATCAAGCCGATTTACGTCTTGCTTTCGTTTATCTCGCACCAGCTGGCAGTAATAGCCCCACCAAGAGTGCATGAATGAGTGCTTAAAGTATTAAAAAAAGCATTGAAGTTAAACTCAATGCACGAGGCTCATCTTTAAGACTTTTTTCTGCTCAAGAAAGCTATTAAGATACAAACATCGTATCTAGGTTAAGCTTGCTATCTTCTTTTTGAATATAGTCATAAATTTTATTTTCAACGGATACATCTAATTGTTGAAATCCGATATTACCGAATAAAATATTAAACTCAAATATATAAAATTGATTGTCAACCATAGCGACATCAAACCCAGCATGGTTAATTCCGAGTGTTTCGGCAACATGCTTTACTAAATCAATAGCCTCTCTAGGAATCAACTCTAACAAAATTTCCCCACCTTGGGCTAAATTATTTAAATGACTTTCTCCATTTCCGACACGCCAATACGCAGCAATAACGTCATCACCTACATAAACGATCCTCATGTCACGATCAATCGGTAATTGTTCTTGTACGTATAAAACATGACTAACTGATGCATATTCACGCAATTCTTTGACATCATGAATTAAGTACACGCCTTTCCCCATCGAATTTCGAACTTCTTTTGCAATAAAAGGGAACGGCATTTCATTTAATACGGTTTCAATGCCAAACTCATTGTTGGGTAAAATTAATGTATAGGGGACATGTTGTGGACAAATAGCCTTTAATGCACGAGTCATTTCAATTTTGTCATGTCCTAAATGATAAGAGTTGACGCTAGGAAAGATTTTTTTCTTTAGACCGTAAACGAGTGAATTAACTTGCCAATACTCGGGAAACAAAACCCAATCTGATTCTTTGATTTGGTCAATATGTTGAAACATAGAATCAGATTTTAAATAGGTAGTATTCGGAATACCTATCGTACGATAAGGGTTAAATGTAATATGTTTCATGTGTTCATTTCTCTCCCTAAACAATATTCTATTGTAAATTTTTTTTAACTAACTAAAACAAACATTTTAAATATTTGACTTATTGAAAATATTCAAAAAAATAAAACCATTTTTCATAACAGAGTAGGCAAGTAATTCGATTACGGATAATAAAGGTTAAAATTTTATCCTAATTTAATTTTACTTATAGTAACAAGAATTACAACAATTATTTTTAGAAAAAAAGGCTACAAATTTTACTAAAAAAGAGGTGATGTCTAAGAGTTAAACTCCACCGTTACTTATTAATAAAAGATTAGTTACGTACCTCGAAAAAATCCATAAAAAAAGATGTCCCTATGTGTTAAGGACATCCTCTTAAAGTTTATTAATTTCTAACGATTAAAACGTCACATTTCGCGTTCCTTGTAATGAATTCAGAAACACTTCCAATTAAAATACGTTCGACCGCATTAAGACCAGTAGCACCTGTAACGATTAAATCAACTTCGTGCTTATTAGCAATATCTTTTGCAATTCTTACTTTTGGAGAACCGAAATCTAGTACTACAGATACATTCGTAACTCCAGCTTCTTCTGCTTCTTTTTTGTATTGACCTAGAAGCTCATTTGCATACGATTCTGCACGAGCAACAACGGTACGGTCATATTGTTCAACCGTAGCAAAAGTACGAGTATCAATAACATGTGCAATAAAAAGTTGGGCATTATCTTTTTTTACAATATCTAAAGCTTTTTTTAATGCTACATTTGCTTCTTCAGAACCATCTACTGCTACTAAAATATTACGATAATTTTTTTCCATATTATCTACTCCCCTAAATAAATTGTGAAAACAATTTAACCACGTGGTTTTTCTAGATGTGTTTTATTTACCACAATTTCATTTTATCAAAACATTTTAATAATGATATCCTCATAAATAAATGTTCATGAATTGTTAAATAATAAACTTGGTTCTAAGATCTGAAGGGGGTACTTTTATGAAGGAACATAAGCTATCTGGTACAATTTATGATGAAGAAGGGGAAATGATGGTTCTCGAGCAAATTATGGATTCGTATCGGGTAGGAACGACAGAAGATCATGCATCAAATAGTCAAAATGAGACTAATGAACAATTAAGAGGGTAACGAGTAAGAAAAGGCTGACGGTTAGTAGTCGGCCTTTTTACATAACTTTTTTTTCCAGCAATAACTGGCATTAATCCCCCTACTTCAAGATTTCGAGGAATCTAAGAAGGAGAAGTGGGTGAAGAGGAAAATCTTCACTGATGGAAGTTTCGCTTTAACAGGTAAGCAATCTTTTTTACTTAATGTCCCTTTCATTGTATGATCAATGTAAAAGGAGTAGTTTCAATAGGTGGAAGGTGTGACGTTTATGCGACATGCGATTGTTACGGCAGGTACAAAAGGACTTGGCCTTAAAGTTACAGAGCAATTATTAGAAGAAGGGTATTCTGTTACGGTTAGTTATCGAAGTGATTTTATAGCCGTAGAAAAGTTGAAAGAACGATGGAAAGAAATAGTAGACCGACTTCATTTTGTGCAGGCAGACGTTACAAATAAAGAAGATTTAAACGAACTGATCCAATCATCAATTCGTAAGTTCCAAAAGATTGATATATTTGTTCATAATGCAGGTCCTTATATTTTTGAGCGTAAAAAGTTAGTTGATTATACAGAGGCTGAGTGGTATGAAATGGTTGAAGGTAATTTAAGTTCATTCTTTCATATTGCTAAAGGCGTCATTCCGCTTATGCGAAAGCAAAAGTTTGGGAGAATTGTTGCGTATGGATTTCAAGGTGCAAATGATGCACCAGGATGGATTTATCGTTCAGCATATGCCGCTGCAAAAGTTGGGCTTGTTTCCTTAATGAAGACGCTAGCCATCGAAGAAGCAGAGAATGGTATTACCGTTAATATGGTATGTCCAGGAAATATTTTAGGTGAAATGAAGGAAGCAACGATTGTGCATGCTCGTCAGTTTTATGATGAAAAAACACCAGTCGGTCGTTCAGGAACTGGTGAAGATATTGCAAGAGCAATTAGTTTTCTTTGTCAAGAAAATTCGGATATGATTACAGGAACCGTACTTGAAATAACAGGTGGACTTGACGTAATTAATAGTCATAGATAAAACAGTGGTGATATCCAAATCCAATTGGTGAAGTAGGTAACATGTTATATTTTAAATATAACATGTATTTTTTTTTCCAAAATAATGCACCTTAATACTAGAGGTGATATGGATGAAAAAACGTCAAATCTTATTTGTTCTTCTAATGGGTGTGCTGTTACTTGCTAATTCACCGTTAGGCTTAGCATCAGAGCTCATGGATAAATTTGCAATCAAAATTACAGTTATTGAAAATGGGGTCATTCATCAATGGGAGTATGATAACCCAGATCAATATGAATATGAAACAGGTAATGAGATAAAAAGAGGGAAAGAAGCTGAGAAAAAAGTACAAGAGATGATCTCTCTTATCCAACTTCGTGAAGATGCCAAGGTTGAATTTATGGTAAAACAGTTAAAAGCGAATGGATATGAAAATATTGAACGATTAGATATAAGAATGATGAACGGTGAAGGAAAATTATTTACATGGGTGTGGGACAAGGAAAATTCTTCGTAATGGTAATAGAGGTTTTGGGAATGACTAAAATGAAATTGTTTTTCCAAAAGTATTCACTTTACAAATGAGGTGTAAGGTTTGAAAATCGGTGTCCCAACTGAAATAAAAAATAACGAAAATCGAGTAGCGATGACGCCTGCCGGAGTTATTACGCTCTCTAATTTAGGACATGAAGTTTTTATTCAAAAAGGGGCTGGAAATGGCTCAGGCTTTACGGATGAACAATATGTAAATGCTGGTGCGATAATCGTTGAGTCAGCAAAGGAAGCTTGGTCACAGGAGATGGTAATGAAAGTTAAGGAGCCACTTGCTGAAGAATTTGATCACTTTTATGAAGGTCAAATTTTATTTACGTACTTACATTTAGCTCCAGAGCGTCAATTAACCCAAGCGTTGATAGATCGAAAAGTAGTTGGAATTGCTTATGAAACGGTACAGCCACCCAATGGTTCACTGCCACTTCTCATTCCGATGAGTGAAGTGGCTGGACGAATGGCTTCACAAATCGGTGCGCAATTTTTAGAGAAACCAAATGGGGGGAAAGGTACATTATTATCAGGAGTTCCAGGTGTTAACCGTGGAAAGGTTACGATAATCGGTGGAGGAATTGTTGGTACCAATGCAGCAAAAATTGCGATTGGTTTAGGAGCTAATGTGACTATTCTTGATTTAAGTCCAGACCGACTAAGACAATTGGATGATATTTTCGGAAAAGAAATTAACACGATGATGTCTAACCCAATGAATATAGCTGATTCAGTTCGTGATTCGGATTTAGTCATTGGTGCGGTTCTAATTCCAGGTGCAAAGGCTCCGCGTCTTGTGACAGAAGAAATGATTCAATCGATGCAACCAGGTTCCGTTGTAGTTGATGTTGCAATTGATCAAGGTGGGATTTTTGAAACAACGGACCGTATCACAACGCATGATAACCCAACGTATGAAAAACATGGTGTGCTGCATTACGCTGTCGCCAACATGCCAGGAGCAGTGCCAAGAACTTCGACGATTGCGTTAACAAACGTAACGATCCCATTTGCAGCTCAAATCGCAAACAAAGGATTCCGACAAGCTTGTCTTGATAATTCAGCGTTATTAAAAGGAATTAACACATTAGAAGGGCATGTCACCTATCAAGCCGTTGCCGAAGCTCAAGACTTAGAGTATAAGAGTGCACTGGAAATACTGCAAAATAATTAGAAAAAAAGGAAGCAGCTAAGGATGATATCATCTTTAGCTTTTTTCTTTGATACGGTAGAGAAATAGAGCATATATTAAAGTAATGAAAATCTTATGGTAAAATAAGCTAAAGGATTAAGGTAAAGGGGAAACGAATGAAAAAAATATTGGATTATCTGTTACTTACCATTGGCTCTTTAATCACAGCGGTTGGGTTAGAGTTAATTCTTGCTCCGAATGGTTTAGTAGACGGTGGGGTTACCGCCATTTCTATTATGGTAAATTCGGTTTGGGGCTTTCCTATATGGGCAGTGTACATTGCTTTAAATCTACCAACGTTAATGTTTGCAGCAAACTTTATGGGAAGGCGATTTGTTGTTCGAACGATCTATGCCAATATAGTCACTACACTTGGGCTTATGTGGTTAGCCCCAATGGCGGCTATCACCTCTTCGGAAGTTTTAATCGTTTTATACGGTGGATTGCTCTTAGGTGTAGGAATTGGTCTTGTTGTTAAGTCTGGTGGGGCTGTTGATGGAACGGAAATGTTAGCAATTTGGATGCAACGTCGTTTTCATATTCCAATTAGTACATTTTTATTAGCCGTTAATGCACTCATATTAACAGCAGCGGCCTTTGTATTTACATTAGAAAAAGCGATGTTCTCGATTGCTGTCTTCTATATCGTGTCTAAAATGATAGATTTTGTATTAGATGGTTTAAATCAAGGGAAATCGGTAATGATTATTTCTGACCAGCCTTATGAAGTTGGAGAATGTCTTTTGAAAGAATTAGATGTTCAAATTACTTATCTACATGGACAAGGTGGGTATACTGGTGACGAACGCTTAATCATTTATTGCATTACGAATCGCTTTATGTATCCAAAACTAAAAGATGTCGTCTTGTCCGTTGACCCGAATGCTGTATTAGAAGCCTCATTTGTAACGGAAACGCAAGGTATTAAGAAGAAGAAGGTTACTCATGATTCAAAATCATCATAATTTCGTAGCAGGAATTAACCTTATCATCTCGTAATGATAAAAAGAGAAACGAAAAGGAGCTGAATGTTTAAATGAAACTATCATTTCATGGCCACTCTGTTGTAATGATTGAGACAAATGGAACCAACATAATCATCGACCCGTTTATTACAGGCAATGGACAAAGCGATTTAAATGCAGATCATGTTAAGGTGGATGTTATTTTACTTACGCATGGTCATAATGATCATGTAGGTGACACGGTAGAATTAGCAAAACGAAACAATGCTCTTGTTATAGCACCGTTTGAATTGGCTACATATTTAGGTTGGCAAGGAGTTACTGTCCACCCGATGCATATTGGTGGTGCTCACACCTTTGAATTTGGAAGAGTGAAGTTAACGCAGGCGTTTCACGGGTCGGCTATGGTAAATGAAGATGAAAAGGCAATTATTTATACAGGAATGCCAAGCGGAATTTTATTTTCAGCTGAAGGCAAAACCATTTATCATGCAGGAGATACAGCGTTGTTTTCGGATATGAAACTGATCGGTGAACTTAATGATATCGATGTTGCATTCTTACCAATTGGTGACAACTTTACGATGGGACCTGAAGATGCATCGCTTGCAGCGAAGTGGGTTCAAGCTAAACAAGTTATCCCAGTTCATTACAATACGTTCCCTGTCATTGAGCAAGATGGAAATCAGTTTGTGCAACAACTTCCAGCTGGTGTTGGGAAAGTATTAGCCCCTGGAGAAGCAATTGAACTATAAATGATGTGAAAAGAAGCACAACTTAGCAAAAAAAGTTATGCTTCTTTTTTTATGATTTGCTCATATGATAAAATAGGACAACTTTACAAGAAAAGCGGATGTTGCCGTTTAGCACCGACAAGCAAATGTTCTGGCGGTAAAAGTCCGCAATTTGACATTTACCCTGCCAGGTTATTTGACCTCGAGGTGCTGGCTATAAAATTATTTGGGATAGAAAGGGAGGAAAGACGATGAAACAAAGACTATTTTTGTGTGTACTACTTGCATGTGCACTTATTTACTTTGCAGTACCACGTATTCCACTAGGAGAACCAGGGTTAGGTGGGATTTTTGCACTATCTTGGCTTTTATTTGCGTTAATTGTTGTAGGAGGGAATTTAGTTGGAATCCTTTACAAGAAAGAGCCTAAAAAGCTATCTACAGGAGAAGTAGAAACAGGAAATCAAGGAAATAAAGTAAGAAGATATAGTAGGTAGCCTTGAAGTGCCTATCCCCGAACAGTATAATAGAACTAATACAGTTTAGAGAAGTTTAATAGATACAGTTCACAAGAAAGTGTGGTGAGGGGATATGGCAACAAAACATGAACAAATATTGCAACATATAAACGATCTAGGAATCGGTGAAAAGATTTCGGTTCGCCAAATTGCAAAAGCACTTAATGTCAGTGAAGGGACAGCCTATCGAGCGATAAAAGAAGCTGAAAACCAAGGGTTTGTATCAACGATAGAACGAGTAGGTACAATCCGCATTGAAAAGAAAAAGAAGGAAAATATTGAAAAGTTGACGTTTGCTGAAGTCGTAAATATTGTTGACGGGTCTGTTCTCGGTGGAAGACAAGGACTTTATAAAACGTTAAACCGTTTTGTTATTGGAGCAATGAAGCTAGAAGCGATGATGCGCTATGTTGATCCAGGTAACCTATTAATCGTTGGAAATCGTTATCAGGTGCATAAAATTGCATTAGAAGCTGGGGCAGCGGTATTAATTACAGGTGGCTTTGATACGAGTGATGAGGTTATTAAATTAGCTGATGAATTAGAGCTTCCGATTATCTCAACAAGCTATGATACCTTTACAGTGGCAACGATGATTAACCGTGCTATTTATGACCAACTTATTAAAAAAGAAATCGTTCTTGTTGATGATATATTAATTCCCTTACAAGATACATATTATATGACAATAACGAATACGGTTGAAAAGTGGCATGAGTTAAATCAAAAAACAGGACATAGCAGGTATCCTGTCGTAGATGAAGGATTTAGAGTTCAAGGGATGGTTACATCTAAAGACGTACTTGGAGTCAATCGCTTAACTCCTATTGAAAAAGTGATGACGAAAAATCCGATTACAGTTAATGAACGGACTTCTGTAGCTTCTGTTGCCCATGTTATGGTTTGGGAAGGAATAGAGTTGCTTCCAGTCGTCGACCAGCAACGCAAACTGATCGGAGTTATTAGTAGACAAGATGTACTAAAGGCACTGCAAATGGTCCAACGTCAACCACATGTAGGAGAGACGATCGAAGACGTTGTTACGAGCCGCTTATCTGATCACTCCACATCGGATCAACTTTTGTTTCAATGTGAAGTCACCCCGCAAATGACGAATCACTTAGGTACGTTATCCTATGGTGTTGTGACAACAATTGTCACAGAAGCAGGGAGTCGGGCACTGAGAAAATATAAAAAAGGTGATCTTGTCGTTGAGAATGTAACTCTATACTTTATTAAGCCTGTACAAATTGATACAACAATTAATATTCAACCCAAATTGCTTGAAATTGGAAGAAAACATGGAAAAATTGATGTTGAGCTTTATCATGATGGTGAAATCGTTGGAAAAGCGTTAATGATGGCGCAACTTCTCGACTAAATAAAAATATCGTTTATCACGAGTAAACATGAATAAAGTACAAAAGAGGCAGACCTAATTGCGTCAGCCGCTTTTCACGATTATCTTGCTTTTCGTTCCTCTACGACTTGTGGAAGATAATGCTTGTAATTTTGAAAACCGAAATAGGCGTTAGCAACACCTAATAAAGTAAAAATAATTCCAATAATAATATCTACTGTACTTCTTGGAAAGACGAGTAGATTAAGGCCAAAGAAAATAAGAAATGCACCTAGTGCAATATTGGCTCGAGTTTGCTGCCACTTCTTCTCAATTGTAGCCGTTGTACGCCAAAACTTTATTTTAAAATAAATAAAGAATGCGAGCGATATCACAATTAAAATAAGTAATGATTGTGTCATGTATATAGGACCTCCTTTTGCTTTGTGTCCTTTCATTGGACAAGCGTCATTACATATTTTAACGTGAAAGGAATACTAAATCTAGTTTTCAAAGGAGAATGACAAATGATTGAAACAATTTTAAAAAAAATTGTGGAGTATGAGACGATCATTATCCATCGCCACGAACGTCCTGATCCAGATGCGATCGGTTCCCAAGTAGGGTTAGCGGAATTAATAAAATCGACATTCGAAAATAAGAAAGTATTTGTGGTCGGTGAGGAAGAACCTTCATTAAATTTTTTAGCGACGATGGACGAAATTGAGGATACTACATATACAGGTGCTTTGGTGATCGTTTGTGATACAGCGAATACGGAACGGATTAGTGATCAACGATACGATAAGGGCGATTTCCTGATTAAAATCGATCATCATCCAAACGAAGACCCTTATGGAGATATTGTCTGGGTGAATACCGAAGCGAGTTCTGTCTGTGAAATGATCGTAGAACTGTATTTAGAAGCGAAAAATTATGTCTTAACCGATCAATCCGCTTTACTATTGTATTCAGGAATTGTGGGGGATACGGGACGGTTTCGCTATTCAAATACTACGTCGAAAACACACCGATACATAAGCGAGTTATTACAATTAAACATTGATCAGACGATGTTTTATTCAAACCTATATAAAAAAGATGAAAAGATGACTCGTCTTGAAGGATATATCCTCCAACATTTTGAGATGGATGACAGGGGACTAGGAATCATGAATTTAACAAAGGATGTTCTCCAAAAGTTTAAGGTTACCGCAAATGAATCTTCTCAATTGGTGAATTCTTTTAGTGATGTTGAAGGTCTAAAAGCATGGGTATTTTTTGTAGAAGATGAAGATAGTGGAGACATTCGAGTGCGATTACGTTCGAAAGGTCCCCACGTTCATCAGATTGCACAAAAGTATCGTGGTGGCGGTCATCCGATGGCTTCGGGAGCGAAAGCAAAAGATTGGAATGAGACAAAGCTCATTATTAAGGATTTACTTGAAGCTTGTAAAACAAAATAAGCGAACTTGTTTGAGCAAGCTGGACCATCGGGTAATCCGATGGAGTCTTGACTCCACCTGATTAGAACTTCCCACCTACGCTAATAGGTAGTGGTCTTCACCCTAAAAACTGAAACAGATAAAGAGAGACTTCCAAAAAATTCTACGATCGGAATTTTGGAAGCCTCTCTTTTTGTTTATCCCGCATCAACTGGCAGTAATATCCCCACTTCAAGACTTCGAAGAATCAAAGAAGGATAAGTGGGGGATAAACTGCCAGTAAGTGCCTGATTGGTTCAACTAACCATCAGTGGGGGAAGAGGAAAACCTCACTGATGGAAGTTTCACTTTATTCTTTTTTGTTTGCTGGAATAAACCACGAACCCATTTCGGTAACATCTTCGTATACTTCAATACCTTCTTTGGCCAGCTGCTTTTTTATCATCTCGGATACTTCTTTTGATTCAGCGAATGCAGAATACCCTGCCTTTAACTTTTCTACTTTTTTTAACGCCATTTCTTTTCGATTAATTACCATTTCTTTTCCAGTAACATCCATGTAAAGCACCTCCTACGGATTGGAGTGATTTGTTCGTTTTAGACAAATATGCTAATTCTATTATAACGGAAAAGAAAGAGAAATGAGAGTATTTTGCAATAATTTTCACAAATTTTCTACTTAGTAAATCTTGTGTTAAATGAGATGTTATGGGGCTAGTTCTATTTTCATATGAAGAACTAATGTGGTGTATAAGTGAACTTGTTCTACTTTTAATTTGTAACGATTGTCACCAATTTCAAATACCGTATTTTCAATTGTTCGAATCATTAATTCCTCTGTAGCAGAAACCGTTGCAATGTCTTTTCCTTTTAAAAAACGAAGTTCATTCAAACCTTTTTGTTTTAATTCATATAACGTTAATTCACTTAGTTTTACTTGTTTTTCATTTGTAAAGTACATTTCTAGCTCTTGGATCGTCAGCTTCTTTTCATTTTCCTCATTCAATTTTTTTTCGACGCTTCTTAACGTTTCAATGTCTTGTTTTAAAGAGTCGATCGTAATCTGTTGTTTTTTTATTTCACTAACTAATGTTTCGTTAATGGTTCCAAATTCGTAGACAAAAAACACCCAACCGATAATCATTCCAATAATAATGCCAGCAAAGAAACGTTGCCAACCTGGTCGCTTGTAATATGGAGGAACTCTCATAAATCACTACTCCTGGGTTAGCCATTGAATAATCGTTGTCCCGGCTTGAGCGCCACATAGGGCAGAAAAAATCATTAAAAGCGTTTTGAAAATATCATCATGTGTTCCTTGAAATAGACCACGTTCTAAGCTCGTAAACGCATCAAATGTACCACCTATGGCTGCGACAATCGCCCATATCTTTAAACTTGCTGCTAATTCACTTATCTTTTGCAATGGGGGTTCCCCGATTAAAAATGCACTAATACCACCAATAATAGCACCACCTATGATTACACCAAAAGCAACGAAGAAGTCTACAACGAGAGTAGCAGCAAAATTTCGGTCCATATAGAACCTCTCCTTTTTCTAAACAAGATGAATTCCTTTCTATCATGTATAGCTCGTCTTTAGTGATAATATGCTTGTTTTTTCCTTTCGAGACCTTCAATAGTATAATGAAAATAAAGGGTGCGTTAATCACCTTTAATGTGGGAAAGGTGCCTGGCACCTATTAAGGGAAGGAGACGTCAGATGAGTTTTGTCCATCTGCATGTACATACAGAATACAGTTTATTAACAGGCGCATGTCGGATCCGCGAAGTCGTACAAAGTGCAAAGGACAAAGGGTTTCAAGCACTAGCGATCACGGATAAAGGTGTTCTTTTTGGGGCAATTCCTTTTTATAAAGAGTGTTTAGCAAAAGGAATTAAGCCTATTATCGGACTGGAGTTAAAGGTAACGAATGCCGATCAAACAAAAGCTTACCCCATTCTTTTTTATGCTAAAAATAGAATAGGATATCAACATTTAATTCAACTTTCAACGCTTGCGAATCGTCACCCTCACCAAACAGTTGATTTAGATAGTGTCCTCAAATACAAGGATGGTTTAATCGTTGTCATTGGGTATGAAAAGGGACTAATTCTTGATGCCATCTACTCCAATAATCAACAGGAGTTGGAGCAATTTCTCAGACAGTTGAAGGCAAAAATAAGTTTGACTGATCTGTATATCGAAATTCAAATTCATCACAGAGAAGATTTAGTTATACTGAATAAAGTTGTAGAACTAGCTATGTTCTATGAAATTGAAGTAGTTGCTTCTAACCATGTTCATTTTACGGATCAAGAGCAAGTATTAGCTTATGAAACCGTAAACAGCATTCGAGAAGGGAAATGGGTTGAACGTGATGATCTTCGCCATGAGCAGTATTATTTAAAAACGGCAGAAGAAATGAATATCCTTTTTAAAAAATACGTTAGCTTTTTAGCCAATTCAGTAAAGATTGCTGATCGTTGTTCGCTATCGCTTTCGCTTGGTACTATACAACTACCGAAATTTCCGCTAACTGGAGATGTTACGAGTGATCGTTTTCTCTATGAAAAATGTCTTGAACAAATGACATTAAAGTATGCTGATATTACGGATGTAATAAAAGAACGACTTCGTTATGAACTACAAGTCATTTCGACCATGGGTTTTAGTGACTACTTTTTAATCGTATGGGATTTTATGAAGTTTGCTAGCGACGCGGGAATGATAACAGGACCAGGAAGGGGTTCGGCTGCAGGTTCATTAGTTGCTTATTTGTTAGACATTACTAAGATTGATCCAATCCAATACGGTTTATTGTTTGAACGGTTTTTAAATCCAGAACGGATAACGATGCCGGATATTGACATTGATTTTCCAGATCATAGACGTGATGAAGTGATTGACTATGTCCGTCAAAAATATGGTGAAGAGCATGTAGCACAAATCATTACTTTTGGTACGTTAGCAGCAAGAGCAGCAGTTCGTGATGTGGGCCGAGTGATGAACATCGATAGTCGAATTATTGATAGGGTGGCTAAGCTGATCCCCAACACACCAGGGATTAAGTTAGAAATCGCATGGATGGAAAATAAAAAATTACAGCAAATCGTTCAAGATACACCTGTTGCCAAACGGTTGTATGAAGCAGCACGGTTAGTAGAAGGATTACCTCGACATACGTCTACTCATGCTGCAGGAGTTGTGATGAGTTCAACACGTTTAACGGATCATGTGCCTTTATTAATCGATGAACAACGAACAGCTTTGACGCAATATTCAATGGGCGTATTAGAGGAAATTGGCTTATTGAAAATGGATTTTTTAGGTCTACGGAACTTAACGCTTTTGGAGCAAATTGTATTTGCTGTTAAAAAAAGTACAGGTGAGACCTTAAATATCGATGCATTGCCACTTGATGATTCTAAAACGTTTGAGTTGCTATGCAAGGGTGAAACAACAGGGGTATTTCAACTAGAGTCTCAAGGGATGAGAAGAGTATTACAGCAGCTGCAACCATCTGAGTTTGAAGATATTGTTGCTGTTAACGCTCTTTATCGACCAGGTCCTATGGAGTTTATTGGGACCTATATTGATGGAAAGCATAATCGTCGAAAAGTAATCTACCCACATCCGCATTTGGAACCAATATTAAAGCCAACATATGGTGTTATCGTTTATCAAGAGCAAATTATGCAGATTGCAGCAACGATGGCAGGGTTCTCACTAGGGGAAGCCGATTTATTGAGACGTGCGGTCAGTAAGAAAAAGCGAGATGTGTTAGAAGAACAGCGATTTAAGTTTGTGAAAGGCGCGAAACAACAAGGGTATGATGAAAAGAGTGCAAATGATGTTTATAACATGATCGTCCGCTTTGCTAACTATGGCTTTAACCGTAGTCATGCCGTCGCTTATAGTATGATTGCGTATCAATTAGCATATTTAAAAGCGAACTATCCGACATCGTTTTATGCTGCTTTGTTTTCAAGTGTTGTTTTTCATCAAGAAAAATTAAGTCAATATATAGCGGAAGCGAAAAATCACGGCATTAAGATATTACCACCACATATTAATCGTAGCTCCTATACTTTTTCTATGGAGGAGCAAGGAATTCGCTTTGGTTTTGCGCCAATTCGATATGTGGGGGAAAAAGCGGCTTCAGAAATCATCAGCAAACGAAACAACAAGGATTATAAGGATTTATTTGATTTTTGTGCCAGAGTGGACATGCGTGCAGTAACGAAACGAGCCATTGAAGCTCTCGTTGTTGCAGGTTGCTTTGATACATTTGGTTATCACCGTGCTCAATTACTAGCTACTCTAGATGATGCACTCGAGTATGGAGAAGAAGTTATGAAAAATCATAAAATGAACGGACAGCTATTTTCACTTGAAATGGAGCGACCAAGTTACTACTCAGTTCCACCATTTAGTGAAGAAGAGCTTCTCCACTATGAATTAGAAGTGACAGGATTGTATCTATCAGGGCACCCGCTTTTAAAGTATTCTTCTATTTTAAAAACATACCATCGGGTGTCCACGAATCAAGCTAGTATCGGAAGTCGAGGATCGAAGCAAACGATTGCGGGATTTTTACAAAGTGTCAGAAGGATAAAAACGAAAAAAGGGGAAGAAATGGGCTTTATTCGTATACAGGATGATGTAGGTGAACTAGAAGTCGTTATATTTCCAAAAAGTTGGCAACACTATAATCACCTTTTAAAAGAAAAAGAATTAGTGCTAGTAGAACTGCAAATAGATGAAAAACAAGATAGACGGTCATTCATTGTTCAACATCTAGCATTATTAAAAGATATAAAAGAAAAAAAGAAAGAAACAAGAATATTTTTACGAGTGCAGGAAAATCATGAAAAGAAGGAGATACTTGAAAAGGTAAAAGAAATTCTCTTATACCATAATGGAGATGCACAAGTTATTTTATTTTACGAAGAAACAAATAAGAAAGTTGTTTTATCCGAACAATATTCGATAAGTAGTACAGGTGAGGAGATCAGGCAGTTACAGAACCTTCTAGGAACGAAAAATGTTGTGATTAAAAGTGAATAAGTAGTGTAACAATTTGTCGGGTCTGGTATAATAAAATTCAGTTTGTTAGTGGTCAGACCAGTAAAGTCTGAACGAATCTAAAAAGTATTCGATAATAGGATGAGAGAGAAGGAGAGAATGCACATGTCGACAATTAGAGAAGAAGCCCTACATATGCATCGTGTGAATCAAGGAAAATTAGAATCGAAATCAAAGGTTGCGGTCCGTAATGCGTATGATTTAAGTCTTGCGTATTCCCCAGGTGTCGCAGAGCCTTGTAAAGAAATTTTTGATAATGTAGAAAACGTTTATGAATATACGATGAAAGGTAATATGGTTGCTGTCGTATCAGATGGTACTGCAGTACTTGGACTAGGGAACATCGGCCCAGAGGCAGCTTTACCAGTAATGGAAGGGAAAGCTGTATTATTCAAGTCATTTGCAGGTGTGGATGCATTTCCAATTTGCCTAAAAACGAATGATGTAGAAAAAATTATCGAAACCGTCAAGCTTCTAGAACCTACGTTTGGTGGTGTGAACTTAGAAGATATTGCTGCTCCGAACTGTTTCGTAATTGAAGAACGTTTAAAAAGAGAAACGAACATACCTATTTTCCATGACGACCAACATGGTACAGCCATTGTTACATTAGCTGGATTAATTAACGCATTGAAATTAACGGGTAAAAAAATGTCTCAAATTAAAGTAGTTGCTAATGGTGCTGGTGCAGCAGGGATTGCCATTATAAAACTAATGCATAGTATGGGTGTGCGAGATATTATTATGTGTGATTCAAAAGGCGCGATTTATGAAGGACGTCCACATGGTATGAATGACGTGAAAGCGGAAGTTGCTAAATTCACAAATCGTGAACATAAAGAGGGAAATCTCGAAGACGTAATTAAAGGAACAGATGTATTTATTGGTGTATCTGTTGCTGGTGCGCTTACAAAAGAAATGATTGAAAGCATGAATGATGATCCAACGATTTTTGCGATGGCTAATCCAGTTCCTGAAATTATGCCAGAGGATGCAAAAGCGGCGGGAGCGAAAGTAATTGGTACAGGACGCTCGGATTTTCCTAACCAAGTGAACAATGTTTTAGCATTCCCAGGTATATTCCGCGGTGCATTAGATGTTCGTGCAACACATATAAACGAGGAAATGAAAGTAGCAGCTGTTCATGCGATAGCTAATTTAGTTAGTGAAGAGGAGTTAAATGCGGATTATGTGATCCCTGCTCCATTTGATGCAAGAGTAGCACCTGCAGTAGCGGCTGCAGTGGCGAAAGTAGCAATGGAAACAGGTGTAGCTCGTAAAAAAGTTGATCCTGAACAAGTGGCGGAAAAAACGAGAAAACTTGCTGTAATTGAATAGTATGAGCAAAAGGTTGTGACTCCCGTGGCTAATGACCAACCAAAGCTATATATTGAAATTATAAAACAACTTAATCAAATCATTCGGAATGATCAATTAAAAAGCGGAGATCGACTCCCATCTGAACGTGAACTAAGTGAACGTCTTCAGGTGGGACGTTCTTCTGTAAGGGAAGCCTTTCGAGCGTTAGAATTACTAGAATTAATCGAAACCCGCCGCGGCGAAGGGACATTCATTAAAAAGGCTGGAAGTCATCGATTAGTCGAAATTATTTTATCTTTTATTTTAAATGATGAAAGTGCTAGACAAGACCTTGCAGAGACGAGGAAAATTGTTGAGGTTGAAGCATTACGATTAGCGTGCCAACGAATCACAGATGAACAACTAGATACGTTAAACAAACTTATCGAGAAATCGAAAAGTGAATGGCAACATGGAGATTTTCCTGTCGAAGAAGATTACTTATTTCATAAAACGATTGTAGAAGCTTGTCACAATGGTTTGTTGCTAAATCTATGGATTCCATTAGTAGAGTATAACAAAGTTGCCATTCGTGAGTCTTTAGCTCGCGAGGGAAGACCTGCAGCATCAATAGCAGAACACGAAAAGGTTTATGAAGCGTTATCGCGAAAATGCGAGCAGGAAGCTGTTGTTGCGCTAGAAGAGCATTTAAAAAATAGTCGATTTTAATCGTTATTTCAAGAACGATTGCAAATGGCCATTTATTGCGGTTGAAGAAATGATTGTGATATGATTATGTAAATTTTGATAGTATCTCTAAGTACAGAGAGAGGTGTTAATGTGTTAAGAGACTTTTTTACAAAAAAGAAAAAGTATGCAACTATACCATCTGAACGAGCGAAGCAAGAAGTTCCAGAAGGGTTAATGACAAAATGTCCGTCTTGTCGGACAATCATGTACACAAAAGAATTAAAGAAAAATTTATATGTCTGCTCAACTTGTGGACATCATCATAGAATGCCCGCATATGAGAGAATTGACAGTCTTGTAGATCAAGGAACGTTCGAAGAATTTGATAAAGATATGATTGCTACAGATCCTCTCCATTTCCCTACATATGAAGAAAAGCTAGAGCAAGACCGGAAAAAAACGGATTTAAATGAAGCGGTCGTAACGGGTAGAGGGAAAATGGACGGGTTTAACATAGTGATTGGTGTAATGGATTCTCGTTTTCGAATGGGAAGTATGGGATCTGTCGTTGGAGAAAAGATTACAAGAGCGATTGAACGAGCGATTGAAGTGAAAGAACCATTTATCTTGTTTTCGGCCTCGGGTGGGGCAAGGATGCAAGAAGGGGTACTTAGCTTGATGCAAATGGCTAAAACGAGTGCTGCATTGCAAAAGCTAGATCGAGAAGGTGGCTTGTTTATTTCGATTATGACGCACCCAACAACAGGGGGAGTTTCGGCAAGTTTTGCTTCACTTGGCGATTACAATTTTGCTGAACCGAAAGCATTAATTGGTTTTGCAGGTCGACGAATTATTGAGCAGACGATCCGTCAAGAATTACCAGTGGATTTTCAAACCGCTGAATTTTTATTAAAGCATGGTCAGCTTGATAGAGTCGTTCCTCGTCAAGAAATGAAAGAAACGTTAGTAAAAGTTATTTCAATGCATCAATAAGTAAGGAGGTGGAACAGATGTCTGATTTAAGTTTTGAAAAACCGATCATAGAACTAAAAGAAAAAATTAAAGAAATTAAATCTTTTACACAAGAAAAGGATATTGATTTGTCTGCTGAAATTGTCAAACTAGAAGCTAGACTAGAACAATTAGAAGCAGATATTTACGGCAATTTGAAACCATGGGAGCGTTTACAAATCGCCCGTTTAGGTGAAAGACCGACTACTTTAGATTATATCAATCACTTATTTACTGACTTTATTGAATTGCATGGTGACCGTTTATACGGTGACGATGCAGCGATTGTTGGTGGGGTAGCGAAATATAAAGGAAATCCTGTGACCGTAATTGGTCATCAAAGGGGAAAAGACACGAAAGAAAACATTCATCGTAACTTTGGGATGCCACATCCAGAAGGGTATCGAAAAGCGTTACGGTTAATGAAACAGGCTAATAAATTTGGAAGACCGATCATTTGCTTCTTAGATACCAAAGGAGCATACCCTGGAATGTCTGCCGAAGAAAGAGGGCAGAGTGAAGCGATTGCTCGTAATTTACTAGAAATGTCAGGGTTTACCGTCCCGATCATCTGTATTGTTATTGGAGAAGGTGCAAGTGGTGGAGCGTTAGCTATTGGCGTTGGGAACCGAATTTATATGCTAGAAAATACGTGGTTTTCCGTCATCTCACCAGAAGGAGCGGCAGCATTATTATGGAAAGATGCAGGTCAAGCACAACGTGCAGCCGATACGATGAAAATTACAGCTCCAGACCTTAAAGAGTTAGGTGTAATTGATGATATTGTTCCTGAAGTTAGAGGTGGAGCACATCGTGATGTGCAGGAACAAGCCAAAATGATCGATCGAATTATTGAAGAAGCGTTAGCTCAACTATCTTCTTTGTCTCCAGAGGAACTAGTAGAAGAACGTTATCAAAAATACAAAAAAATTGGACAATATACGTTTGTAAACGATACCATCAGCATAAACTAAGGAAAAGTGCTTTCTATCCGTAAATAGAAAGCACTTTTCGTTTTGGTTCATGCTATTGTTTTCCTTTTTTTATCGTGGTAGATTGAATTATACGAAAAGCACACATAAGGAGGAAGTAGAATGAAAAAAATAGGTGTGTTAACTAGTGGTGGCGACTCGCCTGGAATGAATGCTGCTATTCGTGCAGTCGTTCGAAAGGCGATTTTTCACGGAATTGAAGTATATGGTGTTTATGCTGGTTTTACTGGATTAATTTCAGGGGATATAAAAAAATTAGAAATTGGTTCTGTTGGTGATATTATACATCGTGGAGGAACGATGTTACATACGGCTCGCTGTGAAGAATTCAAAACGGAAGCAGGTCAGAAAAAAGCGATTGAACAATTAAATAAAATAGGCATTGAAGGGTTAGTCGTCATTGGTGGTGACGGTTCATATCGTGGTGCACAAAAATTAACGGAACGCGGTTACCCGACAATCGGAGTACCAGGAACTATTGATAATGACATTCCAGGTACGGATTTTACAATCGGTTTTGACACGGCTTTAAATACAATTATTGATGCGATTGATAAAATTCGTGATACGGCTACATCTCATGAACGAACATATGTTGTGGAAGTGATGGGAAGAGATGCGGGTGATTTAGCATTATGGGCAGGTTTAGCAGATGGTGCGGAATCGATCATTATACCAGAAGAACAGTATGATATGGATCAGATTGTAAGACGGCTTGAACGTGGTCATAAGCGTGGAAAAAAACACAGTATTATTATTGTCGCGGAAGGGGTAGGAAGCGGCATCGATTTTGCCAATAAAATTCAAGAAGCAACACAAATGGAGACACGTGTGACGGTATTAGGTCATATTCAACGTGGAGGTTCACCAACGGCTTTTGATCGTGTATTAGCAAGTCGCCTTGGAGCAAAAGCTGTGGAGTTGTTATTAGAAGGTCAGGCAGGTAAAACGGTAGGAATCGAGAGTAATAAGCTTGTTTACCATGATATCAATGAAATTCTTAAAGTTAGGCATATTCTTGATAAAGAAATGTACAATCTTTCTCAAGAATTATCAATTTAGCTCGTAAATAAACAATACAAGTTTTTATAACTATTTGTGTGATAGTTATATATACAGGGAGGAACAATTAGCAATGCGAAAAACAAAAATAGTATGTACGATTGGTCCAGCAAGTGAAACGGTTGAAAAGTTAATTGCGTTAATCGAAGCTGGAATGAATGTTGCGCGGTTAAACTTTTCTCATGGTGATTTTGAAGAACATGGGGCACGAATAAAAAACATTCGAGAAGCAGCTGAAAGAACGGGAAAGAATGTAGCGATCCTCTTAGATACAAAAGGACCAGAAGTTCGAACTCAAACGGTTGAAGGCGGCGCTGTTGAATTAAAACAAGGACAAGAATTAATCCTAGCTATGGAAGAAGTAGTAGGAAATGCAGCGAAAATATCAGTTACATATCCTGGTCTAATTCATGATGTTCATCCTGGATCTAAGATCTTATTAGACGATGGATTAATTGGGTTAGAAGTGATTGAAATAGGAACAAATGAAATCAAAACAAAAGTTTTAAATACAGGTGTGTTAAAAAATAAAAAAGGCGTCAATGTACCAAATGTAAGTGTCAATTTACCAGCTATCACAGACAAAGATGCTGAAGATATAAAGTTTGGAGTAGAGCAAGGTGTTGACTTCATTGCTGCATCTTTTGTGAGAAGAGCATCAGATGTCCTGGAAATCAAAGATCTTTTAGAAAAATATAAAGCATCAGATATTCATATTATTCCGAAAATCGAAAATAGAGAAGGTGTGGATAATATTGATGAAATTTTACAAGTAGCTGACGGATTAATGGTGGCACGTGGTGACCTTGGAGTTGAAATCCCTGCAGAGGAAGTGCCGCTCGTTCAAAAAGAATTAATTAAAAAGTGTAATGCCATTGCAAAACCCGTAATCACTGCGACACAAATGCTCGACTCAATGCAACGTAATCCAAGACCAACACGTGCAGAAGCGAGTGATGTAGCTAATGCCATTTTCGATGGAACGGATGCGATTATGCTTTCTGGTGAAACTGCAGCTGGAGAATATCCAGTTGAGTCTGTACAGACGATGCATAATATCGCTAGCCGTACAGAAGAAGCTTTAAATTACAAAGAGATGCTTTCTAAGCGAATTAAAGATACACGAATTACAATTACAAGTGCGATTAGCCAATCGGTTTCTCATACCGCTTATAATTTAAATGCATCAGCTATTTTAACGGCAACGGAAAGTGGATATACAGCGAGGGTAACAGCGAAATATCGGCCAAAATCGCCTGTAATCGCCGTTACGAGTAGTGAAAAAGTATTACGTCGACTTTCATTAGTATGGGGCGTCATTCCAAGATTAGGAAGAGTTGCATCGACAACAGATGAAATGCTCGATATTACAGTACAAGCTGCAATGGATTCAGGTTATATTAATCACGGCGATTTAGTAGTCATTACAGCAGGTGTACCTGTAGGAGAAACAGGGACAACAAATTTACTAAAAGTTCATGTTATCGGCGAAGTGGTTGCAAAAGGTCAAGGAATCGGACGCAGAACGGCAACTGGAAAAGTAGTTGTGGCCAATTCAGCTGAAGAAGCGAACAAAAAAGTGAATGAAGGGGATGTACTCGTTACTTTAAGTACAGATAAAGATATGATTCCTGCATTTGAAAAAGCTGCTGCAGTTATAACTGAAGAAGGTGGATTAACTTCTCATGCTGCAGTTGTTGGACTTAATTTGGGCAAACCTGTAATTGTTGGGGTCGAATTTGCAACAGAGCGATTTAAAGACGGTGAAGAAGTAACTGTCGATAGTGCAAGAGGAGATATTTACAGAGGACACGCAAGTGTTTTATAATATTTACAAAGAAAAGAAGGGTATGCCCTTCTTTTTTTGAATTTAAGGGAGTGTTTTTTTACTTAGCTGACGATCAATCGTGTATTAGAGAGGAAATAAGAAAGTAGGTTACACATATGTTTCGATTGTTACTTTTGTTAATTATCGTAGTGCCTGCATTAGAAATTGCAGTGTTAATATTATCAGGAAATTATTTAGGAATTTGGCCAACTATTTTTCTCATTATCTTAACAGGTGTATTAGGAGCATGGTTAGCGAAAAAAGAAGGTCTCCAAACATTACGCCTAGCCCAGTTACAAATGCAACAAGGTCAGTTGCCGAATGGGGTTATTTTAGATGGCATTTGTATCTTAGTAGGAGGAGTAGTACTACTCACTCCAGGATTTATTACTGATGCGATCGGTTTTTATTTACTTATTCCATATACTCGTGCATCAGCAAAAGCGCTTTTAATGAAAATTTCACAACGATTGATCAATAGTGGAAATTTTATTTTTATTTCTAGAAAATAAGATTTTTTTTTCAGCCTATTTTGACAAAAAAAGAGTAGACACGAATTCTTTCCGAATTCGGTCTACTTTTATTAATTTAGCCATCTATCCATACATTTATCCTGTTATCCTGGTTAAGTCTTAGGGTAAAAACCCCCACCTCTTAACGTAAGTGTAGGTGGGAAGTTCTAATTAGGTGGAGTCGAAACTTCTTCTGATTCCCTGATGTTCGAGCTTGCTGGAACGAGTTCGCTATGATTTCTTCTGGAGAACAAAATCTCGAATATCATGGAACACATTAGCTTTGTAAATCGTATTGAGAAAAACTAAACTTGCCGGTCCAATAATAAGCCCTAAAAATCCAAATAATTGAAAACCAACAAATAAGGCAATTAGCATTGCTAATGGTTCGACACCTATGCTACTAGATAGTACTTTCGGTTCGAGTAATTGTCGTTGAATTAATATGATACCATAAAGCACACAAAGACCGATTGTTAACGATAACTGACCAGCAAAAAAACTATAAATAATCCATGGAATAAAAATAAGTCCTGTACCTAAATAGGGAATTAAATCGACGATAGCAATGATAACTGCAATAGTAAAAGGATATTCGACTTGTAAAATGAGTAGACCTGATAAAACGAACACAAACGTTATTGAAATTAATGTGAGTTGACCGAGCATATAACCGAAAAGGGCATGCTTTAAATCATTTAGTACTTTTGTAGAACTTTCAATTACTTTTTGTGGTAAAGATTTTCGGAAAAAACGAGTGAGTTTATACCAGTCTTTACTAATAAAAAAGGTAGCCATTAATGTAAAAAGAAATACAGTAGCAAGATTTGGCAAGGACAAGAGAAAGTCCGATAAACCATTAAATAACTTTTGTACCGCTGAGCCTGCGTTCGTTGCAATTTGCGAACTGAATGTTTGAATATAGTTCAAAATGGTGGATTGTTGTTCGGCTTCCAGCGAATTAATCGAACGAATCACTTGCTCATAAATAGGAAGTAACGTCGTAAAGAAAAACCCCTCAAGGTAAAGAACAAGTGTATTAATATGATACGGGAGTACTGTAGCTAAATGATTCGACCCAGAAATGATTTCTGCGATAAATAACGTAATAAGACCAGAGAAAACAACAAAGATTAACATTAATGACACGAACACGGCAATAGTTCTGTTCAATTTCCAACGAAACTCAAGAAAATTCACGAGTGGATTAATTAAAAATGCAAGTATAAACCCAAATATAAAAGGGTAGGTTACCGATGTAACATAATATGAACTTATAACAATAGACAAAATGATCATAAGTACAAAAATGATTCGCAAAGTTAAAGTGAATTGTTCTTTATTCAATAGGATCCCTCCCTTGCTTGTACATCATATGAGCATACAGTTAAAAAAATGAGAAACGGACAAGAAATGATTGATTAAATAGGGATCTACAGGTTTTGAAACGGAATTGTATCAGTGTTCTGTACTATAATACATTCATAAGTAAACTGCTATTATGAAACATAGCGAATATTTTGGAAATATGGTATGATGTTGAATGAGGATTGCCTATGGAGGAAGGATGAACAGTTAATTTGTTGTCTCAATCATCATTGTTTTTACTGATATTATTAGTGATTAGTTGGCTGGGGAAAAACCAGTCATTACTAGTAGCTGTTGTTGCACTCCTAGTATTAAAGTGGTCAGGGCTTGGTGACAAACTCTTTCCAATAATACAGGCAAAGGGGATCAATTGGGGAGTTACAATATTGACCATTGCCGTTCTAATACCAATTGCAACGGGAGAAATAGGTTTTAAACAATTAACAGACTCTCTTAAATCTTCGTATGCTTGGATTGCACTTTTTTCTGGTATTGCTGTTGCGTTAATTGCAGCGAGTGGGGTAGATCTATTAAAGGACGACCCACACATTACTACAGCATTAGTGCTAGGAACAATATTAGCAGTTGTTTTATTTAAAGGTATAGCTGTAGGACCTTTAATCGCAGCAGGAATTGCGTACTTAATTATTCAAATTATCTCTTTTTTTTCAGCGGGTGGGAGTTAATTTTTTTCGTGTTTCCATTTATCAGAAAAATCAGACTAGTTAAACTTTTCAAAGTAAGTGATGAATATTTTGATAAAACGTTCACAAAACTTAAAAAAATGTTTATAATGTAAGTTGATTGAAACTTCCTTCCTACATAGTTTTAGATGGAAATGTAAGCATTTACTTTTCCTCGTGTAAATCTGTATGAATATAACGGGTAAAGGAGAGGTTGAGAAATGAGTACTACAAAGGGTCTTGAAGGAGTTGTAGCAACAACTTCTAGTGTAAGTTCTATCATTGATAGTGTATTAACATATCAGGGGTATAACATTGACGATCTAGCTGATAACGCAACATTTGAGGAAGTAATTTATTTACTTTGGAATGGTAGATTACCAAACCAAGCAGAGCTTGACCAATTAACGAAGGATTTAGCTGATAATGCTGATATTCCTCAAGAAGTACTTGAGTTTATGAAAGCTTATCCGAATAAAGATGTTCATCCTATGGCGGCTCTTCGTACTGCAGTATCAAGCTTAGCGCTTTATGACGACCAAGCAGATGTAATGGACGAGCAAGCGAATCGTCTGAAAGCCATTCGCTTACAAGCAAAATTACCAACACTTGTAACAGCATTTTCTCGTATTCGTGAAGGTAAAGAGCCAATCGCACCACGCAAGGACTTAGGTTTCGCTGCAAACTTCCTATACACATTGACAGGGGAAGAACCAGATGAAATCGCAATCAGCGCTTTTGATAAAGCTTTAGTTCTTCACGCTGACCACGAATTAAATGCATCAACATTTACTGCTCGTGTCTGTGTAGCTACACTTTCAGATGTTTATTCTGGAATTACAGCAGCTATTGGAGCTCTAAAAGGCCCATTACATGGTGGAGCTAATGAAGCAGTAATGAAAATGTTACACGAGATTGGTGAAGTAGAAAATGTAGAGCCATATATTCGTCGTGCATTAGACAATAAAGAAAAGATTATGGGCTTCGGTCACCGCGTTTATAAAGATGGAGACCCGCGTGCAAAACATTTACGCGAAATGTCTAAGAAATTAACGACTATTACTGGTGAACCTAAGTGGTATGAAATGTCTGTAAAAATCGACGAAATGGTTACGAGCGAAAAAGGCTTATTACCAAATGTTGATTTCTATTCAGCAAGTGTTTATCATAGCCTTGGTATTAAATATGACTTGTTCACACCAATCTTTGCAGTGAGCCGTACTTCTGGATGGTTAGCTCATATTTTAGAGCAATACAGTAATAACCGTTTAATCCGTCCACGTGCAGAATATGTTGGACCAGACAAACAAGTTTACGTACCAATTGAAAAACGTTAAAATAGTATAAGTATTGATTTATGTCAGGAGGGGGAAACTCCTCCTTGTACATGTTTTTAGAATGTAAATATCATTGGTAAGTGATTTTACAAATCATTGTTAGGGAGGTAAATGTGATTATGGCAAATGGAGAAGCAATTAAAGTAAACAATGGGGTATTAGATGTACCGAATAATCCAGTCATTCCGTTTATTGAAGGAGATGGAATTGGATCAGATATCTGGGCTGCTGCTTCAAGAGTTCTAGATGCTGCGGTAGAAAAAGCGTACAATGGTGAGAAGAAAATTGAATGGAAAGAAATTCTAGCTGGGGAAAAAGCGTTCAACCAAACAGGTAGCTGGTTACCAGATGAAACCCTTGAGGCTGTTCGTCAATACATAATTGCAATTAAAGGACCTTTAACAACACCAATTGGTGGAGGTATTCGTTCATTAAACGTTGCTCTTCGTCAAGAACTAGATCTATTCACTTGCTTACGTCCTGTTCGTTACTTTACAGGTGTTCCATCACCAGTAAAACGTCCAGAAGATACTGATATGGTAATCTTCCGTGAAAACACTGAAGATATCTATGCAGGTATCGAGTACCAATCTGGTTCAGAAGAAGTGAAAAAGTTAATCAATTTCTTACAAAATGAAATGGGTGTAAATAAAATCCGTTTCCCAGAAACTTCAGGTATTGGTATTAAACCAGTTTCCCAAGAAGGGACATCTCGTTTAGTTCGTGCTGCTATTCAATATGCAATTAATGAAGGTCGTAAGAGTGTTACTTTAGTTCATAAAGGTAACATTATGAAATTTACTGAAGGTGCATTTAAAAACTGGGGCTACGAACTTGCTGAAGCTGAGTTTGGCGACAAAGTATTTACATGGGCTCAATACGATGCAATCGTTGAGCGCGATGGAAAAGACGCTGCAAATGAAGCACAAGCAAAAGCTGAAGCAGAAGGAAAAATCATCATTAAAGATGCAATTGCTGATATTTTCTTACAACAAATCTTAACTCGTCCAGCTGAATTTGATGTAGTAGCAACTATGAACCTAAACGGTGACTATATTTCAGATGCGTTAGCTGCTCAAGTTGGTGGTATTGGTATTGCTCCTGGAGCAAACATTAACTACGACACAGGTCATGCGATTTTTGAAGCTACACATGGTACAGCTCCAAAATACGCTGGATTAGATAAAGTTAACCCATCTTCAGTGTTATTATCTGGTGAGTTAATGCTTCGTCATCTTGGATGGACAGAAGCTGCTGATTTAATCATGGGATCAATGGAAAAAACAATTGAAAGTAAAGTTGTAACATATGACTTCGCACGCCTTATGGATGGTGCTACTGAAGTGAAATGTTCTGAATTCGCTAACGAATTAATTAAAAATCTTTAATTTACTCTAGAGTTTAATTGATTCTTATAAATGTGTGATCAATAAAGGATGGAAAATGGCTGCTTCTGGCAGCTGTTTTCCTGATTTATTGCACAACCTCTTTGATTTCCTGTTCATTATAGAAGGTTAGTAGCCTGATTAAGGGGCTAGACTTCCAAGCAACAGAGAAGTAAGTCAATGAAGAGATTAGGTGGCTTATGGCCTACCTATTTGAACAAACTCTAATAAGACGTCAGGAGTGGTTGGATAATGGCAATTAAACGTAGAAAGATTTCTGTTATTGGTGGAGGGTTTACTGGTGCAACAACAGCACTAATGGTAGCACAAAAAGAATTAGGGGACGTTGTACTTCTTGATATTCCACAAATGGAAGGTCCTACTAAAGGTAAAGCTTTAGATATGCTTGAATCTACACCTGTTCAAGGACTTGATTCAAACATTATCGGTACTTCAAGTTATGAAGATACAGCTGGTTCGGATGTTGTTGTTATTACTGCTGGTATTGCTCGTAAGCCAGGTATGAGTCGTGATGACCTTGTAAATACAAATGCAGGTATTATGAAGGCTGTTACAAAAGAAGTTGTTAAACATTCACCAGATTGCTACATTATCGTACTTACTAATCCTGCAGATGCTATGACATACACAGTTTACAAAGAGTCAGGTTTCCCGAAAAATCGTGTAATTGGTCAATCAGGTGTACTTGATACAGCTCGTTTCCGCACGTTCGTTGCTCAAGAATTGAACGTATCTGTGGAAGATGTAACTGGATTTGTACTTGGTGGACATGGCGATGATATGGTACCACTGATCCGTTACTCGTATGCTGGTGGAATTCCATTAGAAAAACTTATTCCTCAAGATCGTTTAGATGCAATTGTGGAGCGAACACGTAAAGGCGGCGGAGAAATCGTTGGTCTTTTAGGAAACGGTAGTGCATATTATGCACCAGCGGCTTCTTTAACTCAAATGGTTGAAGCAATCCTGAAAGATAAAAAACGGATTATTCCTACAATCGCCTACTTAGAGGGTGAGTATGGGTACAATGATTTGTATGTTGGTGTACCAACAATCCTCGGTGGCGACGGTATCGAAAAAGTAATCGAACTAGAACTTACAGCTGAAGAGAAAGCTGCTCTTGATCAATCTGTGGAGTCAGTTCGTAACGTAATGGCTGCGTTACCAAAAGATTAATTACTTAATACAAAAAAGAAGTAATTCACAGTGCTGGCCACTTGTGTATTACTTCTTTTTTTGTAGAAAATATAAAAATGGAAATCGTTTGTAAAAAGGAATGTCAGTTGACGTACTGGCATTCCTTTTTTTTTGAGTATGCTTTATCCCGCACCAACTGGCAGTAATACCCCAACTTCAAGACGTCGAAAAATCAAGAAGGATAAGATAAGAGTGGGGGATGAGGAAAACCCTCACTGATGGAAGTTTCACTTTAGTAAATGATCTTTACATTAAATTTACAATGTTTTGTTATAATCAATAATAAGATTACAATTTCTTAAAAATCTTATTTTCGGAGGAAGTTATGACACAAAGATTATTAGTTGTAGACGATGAGGAATCTATCATAACACTACTGCAATTTAATTTAGAACAAGCTGGATATGAAGTTGAAACTGCGATGGATGGTTCGACTGCATTTGAACTAGCACAATCACAGCATTTTGATTTAATTGTGTTAGATTTAATGATTCCTGAAATGGATGGGCTAGATGTCTGCAAACAAATGCGTTTACGTAAAGTAATGACACCTATTCTCATGTTAACAGCTAAAGATGATGAATTTGATAAAGTATTAGGTTTAGAGCTGGGGGCTGATGATTATATGACAAAGCCTTTTAGCCCTAGAGAAGTTGTAGCGAGGGTTCGAGCGATATTAAGAAGAGTTGGGCAAATTCAAGAGGAACAAGAAGGATTAAATACAATCAATACGGTCGTTCGAGTAGGCGAGGTTGACATTTACCCTGATAATTATGAAGTACATTATAAAAATCAACCATTAGAATTAACTCCGAAAGAATTTGAATTGCTTCTTTATTTAGCAAACCATAAAGGAAGAGTTTTAACACGAGATCAATTACTTAATGCGGTTTGGAATTATGAGTTTGTAGGAGACACTCGTATTGTTGACGTTCATATAAGTCACTTAAGAGAAAAAATAGAGCCCAATACAAAAAAACCGATATATATAAAGACGATACGTGGACTCGGTTATAAATTGGAGGAGCCGCATTTAGATGGGTAAGTTTCGTTTTCGTTTAGTATTTTCAATACTTGCCGTAACTTTAATTGTACTCGTTGGTTTAGGACTAATAATCGGCCAATTATTTAAAGATTTTTACTTTGATAGCATTACCGATCGTTTAAAAAAAGAAGCTGATTTGGCAGCTTACAGTGTATTAGAACTAGGCTTATACGATGAGGAGAGAACTCAGCAACTCGCTATCGAAATTAGCAAAAAACTTACCACAAGAGTAACGCTTATTTTAGCTGATGGAACTGTTGTAGGTGAATCTGAGGTCGATGACTTGCAGGTATTGGATAATCATTTGGATCGGCCTGAAATTCGATCTGTTATCGAAGGCAACGCTCAATATGAAATTCGATATAGTGATACAGTAGAAAAAGAATTAATTTATTTTGCAGTTCCTATTCTAGATAATGGCGAAAGGATCGGTTTTTTACGTCTCGGGATTCCATTTGAAGAGTTCAATTCTATGAATCAAAAAATTTGGGGACTTCTTATTTTTACTATATCGTTAGCCTTTATTGTTATTGTTTCAGTTACTTATAGAATTGCCAACCAAATGATTCAACCGATCGAAGAAGCAACAAAAGTAGCTAACTCTTTAGCAGAAGGGAATTATAAAGTACGAACGATGGAAAGCAGCCATGATGAAGTAGGGCAATTGAGTAGATCGATTAATGTGTTGGCATATAACCTTGACCAAATAACGATGAGGCATCAAATTCAACAAGAGAGAATGGAAACGTTAATTGAAAATATGGGAAGTGGATTAATATTTATTAATCCACGAGGAGATATTTCTCTCATCAATCGTTCATGTAAGGAAATTTTTCAAGAAAACACTGATTTATGGTTAAACCGTTTATATCATGAAGCATTAAAACATAAAGAAATAATTAAAATTGTTCAAGACATTTTGATGACAGAAACAAAACAACGCAAACAAATTAAATTACCAATCCACCTAGAAGTGCGTCACTTTGATGTATATGGAGCTCCAATCATTGGAGAAGATGAAAAGCTACGTGGAATAGCGCTTGTCTTTCATGATATTACGGAATTAAAAAAATTAGAGCAAGTTAGAAAAGACTTTGTCGCGAATGTATCGCATGAATTAAAGACTCCTGTTACTTCTATTAAGGGTTTTACCGAAACTTTATTAGATGGTGCAATGGAAGAACAACAATTTAGAGAAAAATTCTTAACGATCATCTTAAAAGAAAGCGAACGTTTACAAAACTTAATTCATGATTTATTAGAACTTTCTAGAATAGAACAACAGTATTTTAAGATGAATTGGCAAAAAACAGATGTGTCGACCATACTAGAAGATGTCCAAACGTTGTTGAAACCGAAGGCAGATGAGAAAGAAATCCAAATAAATGTAACATCTACAGGTGATACCAGAATAGACGGTGATCCTGTTCGTATAAAACAAATTGTCATTAATCTTGTTAATAATAGCATTACGTACACACCTGCGGGTGGTGAAGTATTTATGGAGGTAACAGAACAACGGGATGAGGTAGTTCTGAAAGTGAAAGATACAGGAATTGGCATGAGTGAAAATGAGCTTCCTCGTATTTTCGAACGGTTTTACCGCGTTGATCGAGCAAGGAGTCGTAACTCAGGTGGGACTGGACTTGGACTTGCCATCGTAAAACATTTAGTAGAAGCCCATCATGGTAGAATTGATGTGGAGAGTTCGGTAGGGGAAGGGACGTTATTTATCATTACATTTAACAAGCAATCAGAAGAGGTTGACTTCTTTACAAATAATTAATATATCCTTTATCTGAAATTTACGGTTACTCGATATAATAATATCGAACGGTTTCATCAATGCCTGTAAGCTGTCTGTTTCGCTCATCCCTTCAGACATTTTACGGCAAAGTTGTTTTACATCCCCTTGGTTAGGATGAGAGCTTCCCCTTAGCTTTCATCCTTTTTTTTGTTATGCTAACAATTGTTATTTTTTTCAATCGATGGGAGTATGGGATTTTTCCTATATTCTTGTAAACTAATATACTATAATATTTATATGAAACTTTTTCTTAGGTGTTTCGTAATAGTTAAGAGGAAGAATGTGAAACAATCTTAGATTGTAAAATATTATGGGAGACAGAAAGAGGGGATGAAATGGTGGTAAGCATTAAGCAAATGATTGTTGGATTTCTTTCAGCGATCGGAATTGGAATTTTAGCCTTATTTATCGCGACAGGCTGGTACATTGTTGACGAAACTGATCAAGCAGCATTAATTACGTTTGGTAAAGTAGAAGAAATGGTATCAGAACCCGGTCTTAAATTTAAATTGCCATGGCCGATACAGCGAGTAGAAATTCTTTCAAGAACGACGAATAACCTTCGTGTAGGCTTTGATGAACGTAATGGAGAGTTGAACTACACGGATGAGGCAAAAATGATTACAGGTGATGAAAATATTGTATTGGCAGACCTCATCGTACAATGGAGAATTACAGATCCTGAAGAGTATTTATTCAATGCCGATCAGCCAGAGCAAATTTTATTTAATGCAGCTTCCGCCTCGTTAAGGGGAGTTATCGGTAGTTCAAGAATTGACGACATACTAACTGACCAACGCCCAGAGATTGAAGCTAAAGTTAGGGAAAATCTTTTAACGTATATGGAGACTTATAAAATTGGGATAACTGTCATGGATGTCAAACTTCAAAATGTTGAACTTCCGAATGAAGAAGTGAGACGTGCGTTTACTGAAGTAACGGATGCTCGTGAAGAACGTTTAACAAAGATTAATGAAGCCAACAGATATCGTAACCAATTAATTAATGAAGCAAAAGGGGAACAAGATGCTATTATTTCCCGAGCGGAAGGTACTAGGACAGAACGTATTGAACGTTCGCGCGGGGATGTGGCAAGATTTAACGCTCTATATGAAGAGTATTTAATTAATCCTGAAGTAACAAGACAGCGTCTAGTGTTAGAAACATTAGAAGAAGTATTACCAGGTACAGAAATTTATATTATGGATAGTAACAACAATAATGTGAGTTATTTACCAATCCGACCAATTGATCGTGCTCAAAACCAGGCAGCTGAAGGGGGGAACAACTAATGAGTGATAATAATATTGTTGATTTAGATGAGCGTCGTCCGAGCGATGAATGGAAAAAGTATACGCGTATAGGAGTGACATTAGTCATTATTATCGCGGTAGTTGCAACGATCCTTTCGAATTTATTCATCGTTGAGCAAGGGGAATATAAGGTTGTACGTCAATTTGGTGAAGTGGTCAGAATTGAAGATGAACCAGGATTAAGTTATAAAATACCGTTTATCCAGTCGGTAACTTCATTACCAAAATATCAAATGGTCTATGATATTACGCCAGCGGAAATAAATACAAGAGATAAAAAGCGGATGCTCGTTGATACTTATGCCGTATGGAGTGTGCAAGAACCTAGACTTATGATCTCAAATGCACGATCCGTTCAAAATGCAGAATCAATCATGGGTAATTTTATTTTCTCAGTTATTCGTGCTGAACTTGGTCAACTTGACTATGACGAGATCATTAATGATGAAGCTTCCAATCGCGGAAGTTTTAACGAACGTGTTCGAGATCGAGTCAATGAATTGTTAGAGAGAGATAATTACGGAATTCAATTAACGGATATTCGGATGAAGCGTACGGATCTTCCTGAAGAAAATGAACAAGCGATTTTCCGTCGAATGATTTCTGAGCGTCAATCAACAGCTCAAGATTATTTATCACAGGGGGATGCTGAAGCGAATCGAATTCGTGCCAACACCGACCGTGAAGTTCAAGAAATCGTCGCTAGAGCAACAGCCGATGCGAATGAAATCATTGGTGAAGGTGAAGCTGAAGCTGCACGTATTTACAATGAATCGTTTGGTCAAGACACAGAATTTTATAATTTGTATCGTACCCTCCAATCGTATGAAAAAACAATTGAAGATGAGACTGTAATTGTTCTCCCAGCAGATTCGCCTTATGCTCGGATTTTAATGGGATATATTGATTAAGAATTCAAGAGATACTTTGCTACGGCAGAGTGTCTTTTTTTATCCTGGTTAAGTTATTAAGGTAAGACCGTCACCTCTTAGTGTAGCGAAGGTAGGGAGGTCTAATCAGGTGGAGTCGAAATTCCAACTAATTCCCCAAAGTTCCAGCTTACTGGAACGAGTTCGCTTTTCACAGCTTATATCTGGTTATTATGATGAGATTTTTGAAACAACCGTCCGAAGTTTTCTAATCAAGGAATGGTTATGATAAAATATATGAAAATAAAGGTTATTCTAATTAGCTTACAATTTGAGAGGAGAGCTCTTGTGAATAAATTAGTTTTAGTTGATGGTAATAGTATTGCGTACCGTGCTTTTTTTGCACTGCCTTTGTTAAACAACGATAAAGGAGTGTATACGAACGCGGTTTATGGTTTCACGATGATGCTACTTAAAATTATTGAAGAAGAAAATCCAACGCATATGGTCGTAGCTTTTGATGCAGGAAAAACAACATTCCGCCATGAAACATATGGCGAGTATAAAAGCGGACGTCAAAAAACACCTGGTGAATTGTCTGAACAATTTCCGCTTATTCGTGAAGTTTTAGATGCTTTTCAAATTTCTAGGTACGAGATTGAAAATTATGAAGCGGATGATATTATTGGAACACTTGCGAAACAAGCAGAGGATGAGGATTGGACAGTTAGTGTTTATTCAGGTGATAAAGACTTATTGCAATTAGTTTCACCGAAAGTAAAAGTTACTCTGTCAAGAAAAGGAATTACAAATGTTGATACATATGATGAGCAAGCCATTAATGAAAAATACGGAATTTCTCCAGAGCAAATTATTGATATGAAAGGTCTAATGGGGGACAGTTCAGATAATATCCCTGGAGTACCTGGAATTGGTGAAAAAACGGCGCTAAAACTATTAAAAGAATATGGTTCAGTTGAAAATGTACTTGACTCAATTGATAAGATTTCAGGGAAGAAAATGAAAGAACGGTTAGAAGAGAATAAAGGTCAAGCGTTAATGAGTAAAAAGTTAGCAACGATTTTTAGAGAAGTACCTGTAGATCAAAGCTTAACTTCTTTTACGTTTCAAGATTATGATAAAGAAAAAGTAGTTGCTCTTTTTAAAGAACTTGAATTTAATACGTTATTAAATAAACTGGGTGTCGGTGAATTAGAAGAAAGCCAAATGGAAGATCAAGACATACATTATGAAGTTGTTGAAAGTATTACAGAAAGTATGTTACAAAGTCCTTCAGCCGTAATTGTAGAAGTGATCGATGAAAATTATCATCAAGCTGACGTACTTGGATTTGCAGTTGTAAATAAAAATGGAAAATACTATATCCCAACGGAGGTTGCAATTGGTTCTGACCTATTTGTGAACTGGGCCAAAGATGCAACAAAGAAAAAGTGGTTAGCGGATGCCAAGCGAGCAGTTGTTGCCTTAGGATGGAAAGATATTGAGTTGAATGGCGTAGAATTTGATATTCTGCTCGCTTCTTACTTACTAAACCCATCAAGTTCTTCTTATGAGTTAGCCGATGTTACAAAAGAACGAGGCAAACAACTTGTTGAATATGACGAAATTGTTTATGGCAAAGGGGCAAAAAGGAAAGTACCTGAAGAGGAAGTACTGCAGAAGCACCTCATGAAAAAAGCGAATGTCGTATATACATTAAAAGAAGATTTAGAAAATGAATTGAAAAAGAATGAGCAGTTTGAGTTGTTTAACGAACTTGAGATGCCGTTAGCTGTAGTGCTAGGGAAAATGGAGATTACAGGTGTTCAAGTGGATGAACAACAATTAAAGCAAATGGGGAAAGAGTTAGGTGAGCAGCTAGCCTCCTTAGAAAAAGAAATCCACGAATTAGCAGGAGTTACTTTTAATATTAACTCTCCCAAACAATTAGGCGAAATCTTATTCGAAAAGTTAAACTTGCCACCAGTTAAGAAAACCAAAACGGGGTATTCGACCTCGGCCGATGTTCTAGAAAAGCTACAAGATCAACATGAAATTATTGGTAAAATTTTACATTATCGACAACTCGGAAAATTAAATTCAACCTATATTGAAGGATTACTAAAAGTCGTTCATCACGATACAAGCAAAATTCATACGATTTTTAATCAAGCTTTAACACAAACTGGTCGGTTAAGTTCAACAGAACCTAATTTGCAAAACATCCCGATCCGATTAGAAGAAGGAAGAAAAATTCGGAAGGCCTTTGTAACTTCAGAGAAAGACTGGGTCATTTTTGCAGCCGATTATTCACAAATTGAGTTAAGAGTACTCGCCCATATTGCTCAAGATCAAGGATTGATAACAGCCTTTAAAGAAGATATGGACATTCATACAAAAACAGCGATGGATGTTTTTCACGTAAATCAAGATGAAGTGACGGCCAATATGAGACGTAGTGCAAAAGCAGTTAACTTCGGAATCGTTTATGGAATTAGTGATTATGGACTTTCCCAAAACCTTGGGATTACAAGAAAAGAGGCAGCTCAATTTATCGAGCGCTACTTTGAAAGTTTTCCAGGCGTAAAAGAATACATGGATCGAATTATTGATAAAGCAAGAGAAACAGGTTTCGTAACGACATTGTTACATCGTCGTAGATATTTACCTGAAATTACGAGTCGAAACTTTAATCTGCGTAGTTTTGCTGAGCGAACAGCCATGAATACACCAATTCAAGGAACGGCAGCAGATATTATAAAAAAAGCGATGGTACAACTAGCAATACAATTAGAAGAAGCAAAACTAAACACCCGCCTACTTCTTCAAGTACATGATGAATTAATATTAGAAGTACCTAAAGATGAATTAGAAGTGGTTGAAAAAATGGTGACAGATGTCATGGAAAAAGCAGTTGAATTAGATGTCCCATTAAAAGTTGATTCTTCATACGGCGACAGTTGGTACGATGCAAAGTAAGGAGCTAGAAAGATGCCAGAATTACCTGAAGTCGAAACGGTAAAACGAACGTTAGAACGTCTCGTCATTGGAAAGACGATAATTGATATAGACATTCTGTGGCCTAAAATGATTAAAAAACCAGATGATGCTGACCATTTTAAAGCACTCATTCGAAATCAAACGATTCGTTCGATGGGGAGACGGGGGAAGTTTTTAAAATTTCTTTTAGATGACTATGTTCTGGTCTCCCATTTAAGGATGGAAGGTAGATACGGAATGTTTGATAAAAATGAAGAGCGAAACAAACATGTTCATGTTATTTTTTACTTCTCAGACGGAACTGAACTACGTTATCAAGATGTTCGCAAATTCGGGACGATGCATTTATTTGTAAAAGGAGAGGAAGAGCGGTCATTGCCGTTGAAGGATCTTGGATTTGAACCTTTCTCAGATGAATTTACAATTGAGCATTTAAAAGTAGGGTTAGCAAATACGAATAGAAAAGTAAAAACAGCTTTATTAGATCAAAAGATTGTGGTTGGTTTAGGAAACATTTATGTCGATGAAGCACTATTTCGTGCTCAGATTCATCCTGAGAGGCTGGCAAAGGAGATAAGGGAAGAAGAATTACCTCTACTTCATGAAAAAATTATAGACACCTTAGGTCAAGCCATTGAACAAGGAGGAAGTTCGATAAAATCCTATGTGAATGGCCAAGGGGAAATGGGGATGTTTCAACAGTTTCTTTTTGTTTATGGTCGAAAGGGAGATCCGTGTCGGCAATGTGGAACAGCGATTGAAAAAACGGTAGTCGGCGGACGTGGAACACACTTCTGTCCGAATTGCCAAAAATAAAGTACATTGGATAGGCTCCTGCCATATACTATCGTATCAGTCATGGAAGGAGCTTTTTACATGGTAGAAATCTTCTCATTACTTCTATTAGCTTTAGCTGTTAGTTTAGATAGTTTTGGTGTGGGTCTAACATATGGACTTCGGAAGATGAAGTTACCGTTTAAGTCCTTATTGTTTATTGCATTTTGTTCAGCAGCTTCCATTCTCATAGCCATGACATTTGGTAATTTAATTCAACGATACTTATCCCCTCAATTTGCAGAATCTCTAGGAGGGATCATTCTAATCTTTATAGGGGCTTGGGCACTTTATCAAGTGTTTCGTCCAGCAAGGCATGGCACCGATGAAGATGAGCGAAATCAAGAGCAGAAGAAAATCGACGATAAAGTCCTTATTAATTTAGAAATTAAAATGTTTGGCCTAGTCATTCGAATATTACGTAAGCCAATGGAGGCTGATATTGATAGATCTGGAACGATTACAGGAAGAGAAGCCATTCTTTTAGGGGTAGCATTATCACTTGATGCATTTGGTGCAGGGATTGGGGCAGCTTTAATCGGATTTTCACCTTGGTTGATGGCACTTACTGTTGCAGTGATGAGTGCATCTTTTGTTACGTTTGGAATGAAAAGCGGTTATCGTTACTCTGATACGTATTTTATGAAAAAATTCTCCTTTATTCCAGGGTTGTTACTGATTATACTAGGTGTATGGAGCTTAATTTAGAGGAAGTTCAAAAAGTCCGGGAAAAATAGCGAAAGAATCTCGTCGTTGGCTTGCTTCTGCGGTACTCACGTATTAAAAGCATACGCTGTGTTCCTCGAAGCTGCGCCGCCTCGATCTTCTTGGCTCTTTTTGTCCTCCTTTTTGAACAAGTTTTTTAGAGGAAGTTCAAAAAGTCTAGGGAAGCACTAAATGATGATTAAAGGGGATAGAAGATGATTATAGGGTTAACGGGTGGGATTTCCAGTGGAAAAAGTACCGTATCAAATTTAATCTCTACTATAGGGATCCCAATTATTGATGCAGATGTTATTGCAAGGGAAGTTGTGGAACCTGGTGAAAGTGCATATGAACAAATCGTTGCTCATTTTGGAAGTCGCGTGTTACAAGAGGATGGGACGATTGCACGTAAACGATTAGGTGAAATTATTTTTAACGATGAAAATGAGCGAACGGTCCTAAATTCCATTGTTCATCCTGCCATTAGAAAACGAATGTTGGAAACTAAAGATCGATTACTGGCAGATGGTTATTCTGTTGTTGTGTATGACATCCCGTTATTATTTGAAAGTGATTTAAGGCATATGGTCGATAAAATCCTTCTAGTTTATGTAGACGAACATGTTCAATTAGAAAGATTAATGGAGCGAGATCAGTCAACAAAAGAAGAGGCATTAAGCCGGATCAATTCACAAATGCCTTTAAAGGACAAATGTCAATTATCTGATGAAGTAATCAATAATAATGGCTCTCTAGAAGAAACAAAACAACAGTTAATAGATATCTTAACAAAATGGGAAGTAAAATACGATAAGCACTAGGAGGAAATCCTGGTGTTTTTTCTTTTGTGTAGTTTCATTGGACCAAGAGTAATGAATAGTAACATTTACTACATAATAATTCCAGTATAAGGAAGAATATGAGCCTAAAGCAACGTTTACTACATAATAATTCCAGTATAAGGAAGAATATGAGCCTAAAGCAACGTTTACTACATATTAATTCCAATAAAAGGAAGAAAGTGAACCTAAAGCAACGTTTACTACATAATAATTCCAATAACAGGAAAAGTTATTGCCATAAACATTGTTTACCTCACATAAATCCCATTTATAGGTGTGTTCATTTTAGTTGTTACTGGCAGTTTATGCTCCACTTATCCTTCTTTGACCCTCGAAGTTTTGAATTGTCGATATTGCTGCCAGTTGACGTGTAGTAAATTCCTTATATTAGAAACTTCTTTTGGCGTAAAGCGGTTTTACATAGACAAAAAACGCCACGTCCTGTGAACTTCACTGTGATCCACATCACAGTGAGTATAATAAATTTAGTATTTAATTGTCCGAATTGCCTAATTATTATTATTTATTGCCTTTTAATAAAATTATTAGTTCTTATTGCATATTATATGTTATACTAATTCATATCAAAGGACATTTAGTATAGCATATATATATTGGGGAGGAGCTATTTGTGATGAAGGTTAAAGTAGCGATTAATGGATTTGGGAGAATTGGGAGAATGGTGTTCCGAAAAGCAATTCTTGATGATAAATTAGATGTAGTAGCGGTAAATGCAAGTTACCCTGCAGAAACATTAGCTCATTTAGTAAAATATGATAGCATCCATGGAGCATTTCCAGCGCAAGTAGAAGCTGGCGATAACGAACTGATCGTAAACGGAAAGGTTGTTAAGCTTTTACAATCACGCGATCCAAAACAATTACCATGGAAAGAGTTAAACGTAGATATCGTTGTGGAAGCAACAGGTAAATTCAAATCAAAAGAAACAGCAGGATATCACATTGAAGCAGGTGCTAAGAAAGTCGTGATTACAGCACCCGGTAAAGATGAAGATGTAACCGTTGTTATGGGCGTTAATGAAGAAGATTACATTCATGAAAAACACGATGTTATTTCAAATGCTTCGTGTACAACAAACTGTTTAGCACCTGTTGCTAAAGTAATTGATGAAGCTTTTGGGATTGAAACTGGAATGATGACAACAGTTCATTCTTATACAAACGATCAAAAAAACATTGACAATCCACATAAAGATTTACGTAGAGCACGTGCATGCGCTCAATCGATCATACCAACTTCTACGGGTGCAGCAAAAGCAATTGCAAAAGTATTACCTAATCTTAAAGGTAAATTAAATGGTATGGCGTTGCGTGTTCCTACACCTAACGTATCTTTAGTTGACTTTGTTGTTCAAGTGAAGCAAGATGTGACGGTTGAAGAAGTAAATGAAGTATTAAGAAATGCTGCTAATAATGAATTAAAAGGCATATTAGGTTACACAGATGAGCCACTAGTTTCAATTGATTTTAACGGAAACGAAAATTCTTCGATTATTGATGGTCTTTCAACAATGGTATTAGGTGACAGACAATTAAAAGTGTTAGCTTGGTACGATAACGAGTGGGGCTACTCTTGCCGTGTTGTTGATCTTGTAAACCTTGTGGCAAGTAATATTGTAAATGATGCGAAACTTCATGTTTAAAATACTTTAGTTTGCGATAAGAAAGCTGATTTAAGCGAAGAGACACCTTAGATAGTTTGGGGTTGTGATTGGACCTCGCACTATACACGTTCGAGGGTCTAAATAGCTTATATCAGCTTTTTTTGTCTTTTCAGATGGAAGTCATTGATTGTATATTGGTACTACGGTCGGTCAACAATAATGTGAGAACTTCAGTCAATGTTGCTCGATGGAGTGTCAGTTCAGGGGACTTGAGATAATGTTAAAGACCACCCGTTTAGTCGTAAAAACAATGGGTAAAACTCAATTCTAAGCGATAAAATACTTGTTAAATTCTTATTGCAAATCAAAAATAAAACAAGTATACTAATTCACGTGAACTTCACTTAAGCAAACCAGGAATAGTAAGCTACTCAAAGGGTTAGGACCTCTCTGGACTAACTTTCCCCCGTGGTACTTTAACATTCCTACATGCTTCAGAAGGCATGAAATTTTTTCGAAAAGGGGGATTCAACTTATGGATACTATGGGTCGTCACGTAATTGCGGAATTATGGGGATGTAACGTAGAGAAGTTGAATGATATGGATTTTATTGAGAGAGTTTTCGTTGATGCTGCATTGGAATCGGGGGCTGAAGTACGTGAAGTTGCGTTTCATAAATTTGCCCCACATGGTGTTAGTGGAGTTGTGATTATTTCAGAATCTCATTTAACGATCCACAGCTTTCCTGAACATGGTTACGCAAGTATAGATGTTTACACTTGCGGCGATCGAATTGACCCGAATGTAGCTTCTAATTATATATCTAAAGCATTACAGGCTACAACAAGCGAAATCATTGAAGTGCCTAGAGGAATGGGTCCTATTAAAGTTGAAAAAACAAAAGTTCAAGCATTGTAGTTAATAAAAGAGGTGGTTTCTACCGCCTCTTTTTGATTCGCGTCTGTATAGATCAGAAGTTTAGACATTTTTATTCTTTTGTCTCTCTTATGAACGATTTCTTGTCATTCGTCGAGTTTTTATTTATTATTAAGAGAGTAGAGAATTATTGAATGTACGCCCAAATGCAAGACAAAGTGGAGTTGATACCAAATGCGTTGTCCAGCATGTGAATTTAATGGAACAAAAGTGCTTGATTCTAGACCAAGCCATGAAGGGAAGTCGATCCGGAGAAGAAGAGAGTGTGAAGCTTGTAATTATCGCTTTACAACGTTTGAGACCGTAGAAGAGCACCCGATCATCATTGTAAAAAAAGACGGTACCCGTCAAGAGTTTAGTCGCGAAAAAATATTAAGAGGACTTATTCGTGCATGTGAAAAACGACCAATATCTCTAGAACAACTCAATGAAATTGTTACAAAAGTTGAACGAGAACTACGTGGCAAAGGAATGAGTGAAGTTGAGAGCCGAGATGTCGGGGAATTAGTGATGGAAATTTTAGCGAATGTTGATGATGTTGCCTATGTGCGCTTTGCCTCGGTTTATCGTCAATTTAAAGATATTAATGTTTTTATCGATGAATTAAAAGATCTCATTGATCGAAATACTTCTAAGAAATAAATTGAGCTTTAAGCAATTTGCTGAGAGCTCTTTTTCACTTTTTTATAACATAAAGTTAGGCTAGGTGGTATGGAATGGAATGGCATTGGAAAGAGCTTTTGCCAGTAGACCGTTATATGATTAGAGCGACAGATCAATTAACGATTCAAGATCAAAGAGTACTCATTTTATTATATCAACCACTCATTGGTGCTATAGCGTATAGCTTGTATATGACGTTGTGGAGTGAATTAGAGGATGATGTGTATTGGAGTGAGGAGGCTACGCATCGTCAATTGATGATTAGTATGGACTTACCGTTACATCAACTTTTTCAAGAACGAAAGAAATTAGAAGCGATTGGATTATTAAAAACTTATAAGAAACGAAACGCTGAAACATCCACCTATTTATATGATCTTCAACCTCCAATGTCACCACAGGCATTTTTTACAAATGACGTATTAAGTGTTTATCTATATAATCGATTAGGGAAGACAAAGTATCGCCAAATTAGAGAGCGATTTTTAATTGATAAATTAAACCATGATGAATTCGAAGAAGTTACGTACGCTTTCGATGAAGTATTTACTTCCTTGTCACATTCTGAAATAGCGACTCATCACCAAACTGAGGTGCTTGAAGCTCTTGAAATTGACAATAATAAAGATATTATTCAACGAGGCCAAAATTTTGAGATAGTGTTTGCAGATCATAACTTTGATTTTCAATTGATGGAAGCGGACCTAGCTACATTTATTAATGCTGAAAAATTACTCACAGTTGAGCTTAGAAAGGTAATTGTTCGTCTTGCTTTTGTTTACCGCATTCAGCCTTTGGAAATGAGCCGTTTAATCCAGCAAGCCCTCCTTCATGATGACCAGTTGAATATAGATGAATTAAGAAAACGGGCACAAGAATGGTATAAGATTGAGTATGGTAATGAACCACCGACTTTAGGGTTGAAAACTCACCCAGTTAAACATCGAGAAATGGTCGGAAAAGAACCTCAGACGGAAGAAGAAAAGATGATCGTTTTATATGAAACGACATCACCGTTAGATTTACTAGAAAGTCGATCAGATGGAGCTAAAGTGCCGTTAGCCGATGTAAAAATCATTGAAAGTTTAATCCTTGATTATCAGTTAATGCCAGGCGTTGTAAATGTACTCTTAGATTCTGTACTTATTCGAAATGATATGAAATTAACGAAGTCTTTAATTGACAAAATTGCGGGGCATTGGTCAAGGAAAAATATAAAAACCGTAAAAGAAGCAATGGAGTTAGCGAAATTAGAGTATCAAAAAAATACAGCCTATCAACAAGTGAAAAAAGAAGTTAAACCAAATGAAAAAGGACGAGCGAAAAAATCGTATGTTCGTAAAGATAAGTTACCAAAGTGGTTATTAAAAGAGCAAGATGAAAAGTCATCGGAAGAGAAACCAGTTAAAAGTCAATCTCAAGATCCTAAATTTACTCTGGAGAAAGAAAAATTTGAGAAAATGATGGAACAGTTGAGACAAAAGAAAGCACAAAAGGAGGAAGATTAGAATGAAATCGATTCAAGCCTCCCTGCAGTCAATGATGAACGGGGATAAGTTCATTAAGCAATATGAAATGTTAAAACATGATATCTTAACCGACCCAATCATAAATGAGTTTATGCAATCGCACCCTCATGTTTCACTTGATATGCTGGAAAGAAGCTTACCGAAATTAGATCAATATAGAAAAGAAGTGAATACGTGTAACCATTGTCCAGGTCTTCAGAAATGTACTAATTTAATGACAGGTTATCGCCCGAAATTAGTTGTCGACAAACAGTTTGTCGATATTCGGTTTGACGTATGCGAAATCAAGCAAAAAGAAGATCGTCAGAAAAAACAACAAGCGCTTATAAAAAGTTTATATATCCCGAAAGACATATTAGCCGCCCGATTTGAACACTTCGATCAAGATCATGAAGCACGTTTGGCAGCCAGTGCTGCAGCTTTAGAATTTGCGATGCAAGCCGATCCCGGTAATCGTCCGATGGGATTGTATTTATATGGGAAATTTGGGGTTGGCAAAACGTATATTATGGGTGCCGTTGCAAACGAATTAGCGGACCGTGACATTGAAACGATGCTTGTGTATACTCCTGATTTCTTTAGAGAAATGAAGCAATCGATCGGGGATGGTACATTTAGTGAAAAGCTTGATCGCGTTAAAAATGCTCAAGTGCTAATATTGGATGATATTGGTGCTGAAAGCTTATCAAGCTGGATCCGTGATGATGTATTAGGCGTTATTCTGCAATATCGAATGCTTGAGAATCTACCTACCCTTTTTACGTCTAATTATGACTATGACGAACTCGAAGAACATTTAGCTTATTCGGATCGTGGAGGGCTTGAACAGTTGAAAGCCAAACGAATCATGGAGAGGATTCGGCACTTTACTACGCCAATCTATGTTGATGGTGAAAATCGTCGACGACGGAATTAGTGCTATTTGGAATAGGCATTATTCAATAATCTATGATAGTATAATACTAGTTAATAAAGATGGGGGTTATGAATGAAATGAGCATTGACCACATTCTCGAACGAGCAGTGAACGGTGAACGAATTTCACTTGACGACTGCATTGAACTTTATAAAAGTGATGAAGTAGAAAAAATGGGAGAGGCTGCTAATTTCATTATGAAAAAGTGGCATCCTGACCCAATTACTACATTTGTTATCGGTAGAAACGTTAACTATACAAATTTCTGTGATACGTATTGTCGATTCTGTGCGTTTTATCGTCCACCTGGGCATGCAGAAGGTTATGTTCTTGAAAATGAGGAAGTATTTAAGAAAATTCAGGAAACGGTTGATGTTGGGGGTACGGAAATTTTAATGCAAGGTGGAACGAACCCTGATTTACCTTTTTCGTATTATACTGATTTATTAAAAGAAATCAAAAAACGTTTTGACATTACGATGCATTCGTTTTCACCAGCTGAAATATACAAAATGGCAGAAGTATCAGGACTTTCATTAGAAGAAGTACTCATCCAACTAAAAGAAGCAGGGTTAGATTCTGTACCTGGCGGTGGTGCAGAAATTCTTACAGAAACGACTCGTAAACGAGTGAGTCGTATTAAAGATACTTGGGAAGAATGGATCGAATGTATGAAAACTGTTAAGAAAGTTGGAATGCATGGGACAGCTACGATGGTAATTGGATTAGGTGAAACGATCGAAGAGCGTGCATTGCATTTGCAACGAGTTCGTGATGCGCAAGATGAAGCTGATTGTTTTCTTGCTTTTATCTCTTGGACGTTCCAACCCGATAATACAAATTTAAAAGGTGAAAAAATTTCACCACGAGGATACTTAAAAAATGTAGCGATCTCGCGAATTTTCTTAGATAACATCGCGAATTTCCAATCTTCATGGGTAACGATGGGACCAGAAGTTGGAAAAGAATCGTTATCATACGGTTGTAATGATTTTGGAAGTACGATGATGGAAGAAAACGTCGTTTCAGCAGCAGGTACAACGCATAAAGTAAATACAAATCAAATTTTACAACTAATTCGAGAAGCGGGTAAAGTCCCTGCTCAACGAAATACAAAATATAAGACTTTGCGTGTGTTTGATAATGACGAAACGTCAGCAAAAGACTTTGTTATGCAAAATTAACAATCAGTTGTGACAGTTTACATTATGCTTATCTGATAGGAGGCTCTTGGGAGGACCTCTTATTGGATAAGCTTTTTTGGGGTCATTTTTTTCAAAGAAGTATACTTAATGAGAATTTTACAATAATAATAAAAAGTGAAAGGGGGACTGCGTTTCAGTGGAGATGGTAGGACATCGAACAATTGCTACCTTCGAATGTGATCATTGTTTAATTCATTTAACCGAACATAATGACGACTTGTTTGATAACGAGTCCAAAGAGTTTTATCAATCATTAGCCCAAATGATTGTAGATAGTTATAACAGTTAAGAGAAAATCATCATGTGAAAATATATTTGAAAATACGCTTATTCGATTAACGGTAAGCGTATTTTTTTGTTCTATTTTTCACAGCTTGTCATAGGAATGAATTAGGATGATTTGTCATGCACGAAAAATGACAACCAGAGACGGTACAATAAAGAACTTTCACACAGACGAGTCACACGTTATTTCGTTCTGTTTGTCTGTGTCCATTTATTCGGGCTATTTCTGACGTTTAATGTTTAACCTCTCTTCCTTTAACCTTGTATAAGGTGGGAATTAAGCGTTAGTTAAACGGGATAAATTGTTTATTTCATCGGTTAAGGGGGATTTGCCATTGATTGCTATCCAATTTGAATCTCAGCACGATTGCCAGCAAGTGTATAATCAACTTACCCGGTATATGTCTAAATATACTGAATTAGGTTTACATGTAATGTTAGACATAGATAAGGGTGAAGAAGAGACGACGATATTTATTTATTATGAAGACACAAGTATCGATTTCTATGATTCGTTCCATCCTCTATTAGCTTCTGTTCTTGCTCATCATGTGATCGATACAAAAGAGGAAGATTGGTTACTAGATATCATTGAAAATTTGTTTCACTTTAAAGATCCAGAAGAACAAGAACAGATATTAAGCATTGCTTGTGAAATCATTAACGGAGACCGAGATGATATACCCGCAATTTATTGTTTTTCTGAGCGTGAAAATTACTTATATGAAGCATTTGCAAGCGGGATTGATGCACATACGACGTTCTATTATGAACCATTTTTAACGTTTAGATTAAAAGAGTATGGAGAGATTTTAATAGATTGTGTGGAAATTGCGATTGATGAATACTTATTGGAACAAGAGTACCAGAGTATTGTCGAAAATCTACGTTTCTATTTAAAAACAGCACCTATGCAAATGAAAGAAATTCACCTTGTATATGATGGTCAATTTTCATTTTATAATAGTTTCTTTGAAAAAATAAGTAAGGAAGAAAAAGAATTTTTCCTTGAAGACGCATTAGTATTTGAAGGAGATCTAGACATTGAGGAAATGGTCGTATCACCGCTTGTGAGCATTAACCCAGAAACGGTTCACATTTATACAGATGATGTTGATCAGGGCATTATTTATACGCTGCAAACGATTTTTCAAGAAAGAGCTATCATTTATCCATTAGGAGTTTTTCAAAGAGTAACATAAAAAAGTTAATTTTGAAAACGAGAACTTGATTTTCTTTTCATCAATTCATATAATTACTTACATATCAAACTAAATGATGTGTGATGTAATGATAAGGATACGGGTCTTCGTTTACGGTTTCCAGAGAAGGTAGTAACTGCTGAGAGCTACCTAACACGTAATGTTGACTTACCACCTTTGAACATTAGCAGGGAAATGATAGTATCTGCTAACGGCTCCAGACCGTTATTCTGAAGAATTGAGCTATAATTGCGGCTTTTGATCGTAGGTAATTGTAACGATTGCAATTATGGAAACAAGGGTGGAACCACGAGTATAACACTCGTCCCTTTTTGGGATGGGTGTTTTTTATTTGGATTAGAAAAATTTTACTTATCGCCAAGTCCTTATGGTGAAAGCCTTAGTTTTACTTATACTATCAACCACTAAACATATAGTCTGCTGATAGTACAAAAAAAGATAGGAGTGAGAGTATGTCAGATGTATTGCAAATTACATTTCCAGATGGTGCTGTAAAGGAGTTTCCAGATGGAACGTCGACAGAAGATATTGCAGCATCAATTAGCCCAGGACTTAAGAAAAAATCAATTGCGGGTAAATTTAATGGCGAATTAGTCGATCTACGTACACCCCTTAAGACAGATGGAGTAATTGAAATTGTTACTCAAGACTCAGGAGATGCTTTAGAAATTATGCGACACAGTACCGCGCATTTATTAGCACAAGCCGTTAAGCGACTTTTCGGAGACGTGAAGCTTGGAGTTGGCCCAGTAATTGAAAATGGGTTTTACTACGATATTGACAGTGAAACGCCAATAACAGCTGAAGATCTACCGAAAATTGAAAAAGAAATGAAGAAAATTATCAATGAAAACATCGACATTAACCGTGTTGAAGTTAGTCGCGATGAAGCGGTCGCTCGCTATAAAGAAATTGATGATCAACTTAAACTAGAACTCATTGAAGCCATCCCAGCTGAAGAAAAGGTTACAATCTATGAACAAGGTGAATTTTTTGACCTTTGTCGTGGCGTGCATGTTCCATCTACTGGAAAAATCAAAGAGTTTAAATTATTAAGTATTGCTGGTGCGTATTGGCGTGGAGATAGTAAAAATAAAATGCTTCAACGTATTTACGGAACAGCTTTCTTTAAGAAAGCAGACCTTGATGAGCATTTACGTTTATTAGAGGAAGCGAAAGAACGTGACCATCGTAAGCTAGGAAAAGAACTTAGTTTATTTACGAACTCACAAAAAGTAGGACAAGGTTTACCTCTTTGGCTTCCAAAAGGAGCAACGATTCGTCGTTTAATTGAAAGATACATCGTCGATAAAGAAGTTCGCTTAGGGTATGATCACGTTTATACACCAGTTTTGGGTAGTTCTGAATTATATAAAACATCGGGACACTGGGATCATTATCGCGATAGTATGTTTCCAGTGATGGAAATGGATAATGAAGAACTCGTCCTTCGTCCAATGAACTGCCCTCATCATATGATGGTGTACAAGCATGATATTCATAGCTATCGAAAGTTACCAATTCGTATTGCTGAACTTGGGACGATGCATCGTTATGAAATGAGTGGTGCGGTTACAGGATTACAAAGGGTACGAGGTATGACGTTAAATGATGCTCATATTTTCTGTCGACCAGACCAGATTAAAGATGAGTTCATCCGTGTAGTTCGTCTCATTCAAGAAGTGTATAAAGACTTTGGTTTAAATGATTATTCGTTCCGATTATCATATCGTGATCCTGAAGATAAAGAGAAATACTTTGACGATGATCAAATGTGGAATAAAGCGCAAAGTATGTTAAAAGAAGCGATGGATGATTTAGGTGTGGAATACTTTGAAGCTGAAGGTGAAGCAGCGTTTTACGGGCCGAAGTTGGATGTCCAAGTGCGTACAGCGTTAGGAAAAGATGAAACATTATCGACGGTTCAACTTGACTTCTTATTACCAGAGCGATTTGATTTAACCTATGTAGGGGAAGATGGAAAGCCTCATCGTCCAGTGGTTATCCACCGTGGTGTAGTATCAACAATGGAACGTTTCGTTGCCTTCTTAATTGAAGAATATAAAGGAGCTTTCCCAACGTGGATTGCACCTGTTCAAGTTCAAGTGATTCCAGTCTCTCCTGACGTTCACCTCGACTATGCGAAACGCGTAGCTGAAACGTTACAGGCAGATGGCATTCGAGTAGAGATTGACGAACGGGATGAAAAAATTGGATATAAAATCCGTGAAGCACAAATGCAAAAGATACCTTATATGCTTGTCCTTGGTGATCAAGAAATTGAAGGTGAAGCTGTAAATGTACGAAAATACGGTGAGCAAAAGTCAACATCAATACCGCTTGTAGGTTTCGTAAACCAAATCAAAGAAATTGTAGAACAACGTGGAAAATAACAGGTAAATGAAAAAGACTTACTTACTGTCATACACTTAAAATGGCTAGTAGCGAATATTTCAACTTGGAATAGTTCGCCCTTGCTGTATTAGAGTGAAAGGACTTTAAGTGAGTCTTTTTTTATTAAAAAGTTTATCTTGGTTAAGTTCTTAGGGTAAAGACCCCACCTCTTAGCGTATCGTAGGTGGGAAGTTTTAATCAGGTGGAGTCGAAACTCCATCTGATACCTCGATGTTCCAGCTTGCTGGAACGAGTTCGCTAAGGTATTTAGAAAAAAACGCTAGAGCTAATCACCCTACCAAAATTTTCGTTTTCCTTGAGAAGTACAGTTTCTCAAGTATAGGTGGTAATAGGTAATTAGTATGATCTTAGAAATGTAGACATTCATTGTCAATTTTTATGCAATAATGAAGTTTCCGTAATTACAATAGAATAATACTGTTAAAAACACGTCATATCCATTAAAATAAGTACAGAACTATGAACAGAACTTAGAGAAATAGTTAGAACTATAGTACTACATTAGCTGTAAAGTATTATTGTAAGACAAGCGAATAATTCAAATGGACTGAAAAATTATATCGCGAGATGGATATGAGGGGGATTTGGTGTGAGTAATAAGGACGTAAGAGGGCAAGGTTTACTCACCATTTTTGATGAAGTGAAGCAGAATATGAAGAAATTTGAACTTTGTCAAAATGAAAAGGAAGGCTTACAACAGTTGCAAGACTATATATCAGTGCTTAACAATTCTTCTATCTTGGCTGTTACTGATGGGGAAGGATTTATCGTAGATGTTAACGATACTTTTTGTAAAATCTCACAGTATTCAAGAGAAGAACTAATAGGAAAAAAACATAACGTTTTAAAGTCTGGCTATCATGATAAAGCATTTTATAAAAATTTATGGGAAACGATTATGAGTGGTGTTGTATGGGAAGGTGAAATAAAAAACCGGAGAAAAGATGGGAGTCATTATTGGGTAAAAACTGTAATTTTCCCTTTTATCGATGATAATGGGAAGCCGTATAAATTTATTTCAGCTAGAACAGATATAACAATGGGGAAAGAATACGAACAAGAGCTTCGCGAACAGATGAAAACCGACTTTAAACATATTGTAAGGGAACTTCATAATCTTGTTTTTAAAGTAGAAGAAATAAAGGGGAAATATGTTATTACACTATTTGACGGTCAATTAGCGGAAGTATGGGACCGAAAAAATGACATAATAAACAAAGCTCCAGGAGATGTATTTTCAGCAGAAACTAGTGAAACGATGGTCAATTATATTGCACAAGTTTTTCAAACAGGTGAAAACATATCATTTGAAATTGTTGAACGTAAAAGGTATTTTCATATTACGTTATCCCCAGTCTTAATAAGTGGAAACATTGAATCTGTAGTGGGTTCTGCCAGTGATTTAACGGAATTGAAGCAGTCTGAATTGAAAATTATGCATATGGCTTATCATAATCATATTACAGACCTTCCAAACCGTGTAAGGTTAATTGAAGATTTAAAGCGTGAAATGGAACATGTAAATAAGACCGAAGCCAACTTAGGTATTATCCTAATTGATTTGGACCGCTTTAAACATATTAATGATACTGCAGGTCATTTAGTTGGCGATGTAGTAATTATTGAAGTAGGAAAAAGAATTTCAAAAATTTCCTTATTTGATTTAGTAGGAGAAGTGAAGTTATATCATCTAGGTGGAGATGAATTTGTCTTAATGATCAAAGGATTTCGAGAGATCGATGTAAATAGGGTGATTTCACGACTTTATACAGCATTATCCCAACCATTTGCATATAAAGACGTAGATTTTTATTTGACATTAAGTGTAGGAGTGGGTCTTTATGATCCCTCACAATCGATAGAAGCTGAGGAAGAATTACTGAAACAAGCAGATTTGGCCTTGTTAAAAGCGAAGGATGAAGGACGTAATTCTTGCCAACTCTACACTCCACAAATGAATGAAGATTTGATTAAGAAGATTGAAATTGAAAGTGATATTCGCAAGGCTTTAGAGAGAGAGGAATTTGTATTATACTTCCAACCGCAAATGGATCTCTTTTCTAATCAAATGATTGGGGTCGAAGCGCTTATTCGTTGGCTTCATCCTACTAAAGGGTTAATATCACCTGCAGAATTTATCCCTGTTGCTGAAGAGACGGGCTTGATTATTCCGATTGGTGAGTGGGTTTTGAATAGAGCTTGCAAGCATATAAATGAATGGAAGAGTTTAGGGATCAACAACGTTAAAATGTCGGTGAATATCGCGACAAGTCATTTTAAACGACGTGATTTTTCAGAAAATGTTCTTCAAATTCTAAGTCATGCAAATATTGACGGTGATTTAATCGAGTTAGAAATTAATGAAAGTAGTTTATTGGAAAATACAGCTGAAACAACACTGACACTTGAAAAGTTAAGAAAGCATAATATCCGAATTTCGATAGACGATTTTGGAACAGGTTACTCTTCTTTAGGTTATTTAAAGTCGTTTCCGATTACAACGTTAAAAATAGATCAATCCTTCATTCGAGATTTAATGAGTAATGAAAAAGACCGAGCGATTGTTTCTACGATAATCAATTTAGCGAAAAATTTAAAACTTGAAGTTGTCGCTGAAGGTGTAGAGACAGAAGATGCACTTAACTTCTTAAAAAATGAACAGTGCGATGTCATGCAAGGATATTATTACAGTAAACCATTACCTGCTGAACAATTTATTAATTTTGTTAGCTAATTACTGTAATATGCGTTTGACATACAGGAAAAGCTGTGATAAAGTAGGAAAGTAATTTAATAAAGGACATATAAAAGCAGGAGCGCCCGCTTCTCACCTGATTGACGCCAGTGCTGTTAACAGGTTTACGATTTTTACTTTTAAAAGGATCAGTGTGGGCGTAGTATGCGTTCACACTTTTTTTTATTGAACAGAATGCTGTACATTCAGTCAAGGCTTCAAAGATCATAAGGTATACCAACATAGACATACCTTTAAAAATGAAGTCTTTTGAGAGTTAAGCGCATGAATGCTTTGTCCGTTTTAAAATCACTTGGAGGTGGCTCATTATTAGTAAGGACATGTTGATCAATGAGGCCATTCGCGCCCGTGAAGTACGTCTCATCGGTCCAAATGGCGATCAAATTGGAGTTAAGTCGAAACAAGAAGCTTTAGAAATGGCACAAAAGGCTAATCTTGATTTAGTTATGGTTGCGCCGAACGCAAAACCACCGGTGTGCCGTATCATGGATTTTGGTAAGTTTAAGTATGAGCAGCAGAAGAAAGATAAAGAAGCTCGTAAAAATCAAAAAGTGATTAATATTAAAGAAGTACGTCTCAGTCCAACGATTGAAGATAATGACTTTAATACGAAACTTCGTAATGCGAGAAAGTTCCTTGAAAAAGGTGACAAAGTAAAAGCTGCTATCCGTTTCCGTGGCCGTGCGATTACTCACTCTGAAATTGGCCGTAGAGTTTTAGAACGGTTAGCAACTGAGTGTGAGGACATTGCGATTGTTGAGGCAAAGCCGAAGATGGAAGGCCGAAGCATGTTCTTAGTACTTGCTCCAAAAAGTGAAAAGTAATAGTACGCCAACTAAGAACGATTAAGGGAGGAATTAACAATGCCTAAAATGAAAACTCATAGAGGCGCTGCTAAGCGTTTTAAAAAGACTGGATCAGGTAAGTTGAAGCGTTCACACGCGTTTACAAGCCACTTATTCGGTAACAAGTCACAAAAGCAAAAACGTAAGCTTCGTAAAGCAGGAATGGTTCATTCTGGTGACTTCAAACGTATTAGAGAAATGTTAACATACAAAAAATAATTGCAAAAGCTAAAGAAACAAGGAGGGAACTACAATGCCAAGAGTAAAAGGCGGATATGTAGCTCGTCGTCGTCGTAAAAAGGTATTAAAGTTAGCAAAAGGTTATCACGGTTCCAAACACCGTTTATTTAAATCAGCACAAGTACAGGTAATGAAATCATTCTTATACGCTTACCGTGATCGTCGTCAAAAGAAGCGTGATTTCCGTAAATTATGGATCACACGTATTAACGCGGCTGCTCGTATGAACGGATTATCTTACAGCCGTTTAATGCACGGTTTAAAAGTTGCTGAGATCAATGTTAACCGTAAAATGCTTGCTGACTTAGCGGTAAACGATGAGAAAGCATTTGCAGAATTAGCTGCGAAAGCAAAAGCAAGTTTAAACGCATAATTATAATACACGAACAATAAAAGGGAACTGGTATTTTTACTAGTCCCTTTTTTTCATTTTAGCGGTAAAAAAGTACAATAGATGCGTTCTGGTACGTTGGTATAACGGTAGCTTTTATGATGTATTTGCTAAATATGGGTGTAACTGTAACTGAGTTCAGGCTAGATTATTGCCAATAAAAGGGAACAATTGCATCTAAAGCAAAGTTTAGATTAAATTTTTTCCAACAATAGAAATAAAATGCATCTAAAACAATTTTTAGGTTGAAAAATTACCATAATAAGGTTGCGGTTGCATCTAAAACTCAGTATAGATGATAATTCTCCCAACAATAGGAAGTGACTGCACCTAAAACAGAGTTTAGGTTCCATTATTTCCACTATTACGCTATTTGCTACTATATAAATGAGATTCTAATATTTTTTCAAATAGATGTATTTTATTCTTTTATAATCCTTAAGCTAATCCAGTTTTCTATTTTTTTCATTCTACTTCAAAAAATCGGTTAAAAGGTGAGAACCATGTTGTATATTGTTTCATATTTTATTGTTGTAAGCCTTATCGGATTACTGCTCATGTGGTTGGACAAACGGTGGGCTATTCATAGAAAACAAAGAATTCCAGAACGGACACTTTTATTTTTGGCTTTCATTGGTGGGTCGCTTGGAATATATTTCGGTATGATGCAATTTCGTCATAAAACAAAAAAGCCAAAATTTAGGGTAGGTATACCTGTCATTATACTAGTTCAAGTTGCTTCTATTATTTTCCTAATTTAATAATATTAAAGAATTGAATCCTACCTCGATATATGTTTTCATAGAATAAAATAAGGTAATTGCCATTGGAAGGGGGAAGACAGTGGAACAGTCGTTAGATTCCATTCAGTTTGTTATTGAGGAAAGTGGATGGTTAGCCCCTTTATTTTTTATCTTACTGCATGTATTAAGGCAAATTTTCTTTATTCCTGTTATTCTTGTTTGTCTATTAGGTGGTTATTTATTTGGTGTATTTTATGGCACGATCTATTCATTAGTAGGTTTAATTTTTACGAGTTTAGCATTTTATATCATTGCCAAAAAGTTCCCGAAAGTAACGACAAAGCTTTTCTATTTAAAGAAAAAATACTTTGGGTCCTATCATAGAATGAGTCTAGTACAGATGATGATTATCCGCTTAATGCCCTTTATTCATTTTCATTTAATTTCTTTATATTTACTTGAAATCTCAAAAAATGTAAGAGAATATACGAAGTACTCTTTCTATGCTTGTATTCCTCCTGCGTTTGTATTTACCGCATTCGGACATATGATTCATGAGTTACCACTTGTTTTAAGTTTAACGTTAGTTGGTCTTTTATTTATTGCATTTACATTTATCGGGAAGAAAGAAGTTACGTATAAGTGGAGTGATTTCTTTACCGCAAAATCATAAAAGGGAGAATAGTACTATGAGTAACTATTCTCCCTTTTTTAGTTTTTCACAGTGTTGGTGTACGTTATTGGTTACTAAGAAATTCTTTGACTGGACTTTTCCATTCAATTTGGGCACTCGGATAATGAATGAGTATTTCTTTTTCGATAACGTTAAAGTCTTCCCGATCTAAGCCTTGCAATAACTCTGGATTTTTTACCCGAACTTGTACAGAAATAACTTCAAACGCTTTATCTGTCGTTCCTAAATATTTCTCACCTTCAAATAGGACGCCTTTATACGTAACAAGAACATTTTTCCGTACATTTTGTTTCTCGTCATGGAAATGAAATTGCTTTTTTTCATGAGCAAGTTCAAATTTCCGCTTCGGGTTCGTAATGTATTTAATCGCACTATATATAATTAAAATAAAAGCAATAATGATTAATAAACGAAACAATAAGACCATTATAATTCCTCCTTTATCGTGGTCTGAAACATCCTTAACCTTACATACGAATTAAACGAAAAAAGGTTGCACATTTGCTATAATATTTGTATCCATTTTACTTTTGCTTGTGTAACCGCGATCTGTTCACTTTAACATAAAGAAAAATGAGTTAAGCAGAACGTTAATTTTATCTTATACTACAACTAAAAAGAATGAAAGTGATAAAAGGAGAGGACTACATTGAAAGTAGAAAAACTATTTGATATGCAACGGCAATTAAACGACAGAATTATAAGTGAACACCGACTGGAAGGACAAGATCTATTGGCGGAACAAATTCTTGCACTTGAAGTGGAACTAGGGGAATTAGCTAATGAAACGAGGTGCTTTAAGTATTGGAGTAATAAACCACCAGCAGATCGTCACATTATATTAGAAGAATATGTAGATGGGCTTCATTTTATCCTATCATTAGGGATTGTTTTGAAGTTTGAAAATGTAGAAATTCAAACGATACATTTTGAAGGTTCTTTGGTTCAAACTTTTCAGAGAGTTTATGATTTGATTACAAAATTACATGAACAAAAAACGTACGAAAGTTTCACGGGTTTATTTGATCTGTATTTATTTCTCGGAAAAAATTTAGGGTTTACACATCAAGAAATTGAGCAGGCATATTATGATAAAAATGAAGTGAATCATCAACGACAAGATGAAGGATACTAAACAGCATCTCTTCACAGTGATCGTTTGAGTATCGAAACACTTTTCGTATATACTAGAGTGGAATACATAATAGGGAGGACAATTACATATGGCAAATTTAGATCCAACGTTACAAATGTTAAAAGAGTTAACAGATGCTAACGGAATTCCTGGAAATGAAAAAGAGCCTCGCGAAGTTATGAAGCGTTTTATCGAGCCTTATGCAACAGAAGTTTACACAGATAATTTAGGAAGCTTAATTGCAAAGAAAACAGGGTCACAAGAAGGACCTAAAATTATGGTTGCAGGTCATTTAGATGAAATTGGCTTTATGGTCACGAGTATTGAAGATAAAGGATACCTACGTTTCCAAACTGTTGGTGGCTGGTGGGAGCAAGTCATGCTCGCTCAACGTGTCACGATTATGACGAAAAACGGATATGTACCTGGTGTTATTGGTTCGAAACCACCACATATTTTATCGCCAGAAGTACGTAAAAAGCCAGTAGATAAGAAAGACATGTTTATTGATATTGGTGCAACAAGCAAAGAAGAGGCGATGGAGTTTGGTGTACGACCAGGAGATGCTGTTGTTCCAGTTTGTGATTTCACTGTTATGAAAAATGAAAAATACTTAATGGCGAAAGCATGGGATAACCGTATTGGTTGTGCGATCGCAATTGAAGTATTAAAACAATTAAAAGATGTAGAGCATCCGAATACAGTCTATGGTGTAGGAACCGTTCAAGAAGAAGTTGGGTTACGTGGTGCGAGAACATCAGCTCACTTGATCCAACCAGATATTGGTTTTGGTGTAGATGTTGGTATTGCAGGTGATACACCTGGTGTTAGCGAAAAAGATGCACTTGCTAAAATGGGTGAAGGTCCACAAATTATCATGTACGACGCATCAATGGTTTCTCATAAAGGCTTAAGAGACTTTGTAACTTCAACTGCAGAAGAAAATAATATTCCATATCAATTTGATTATGTAGCTGGTGGAGGAACAGATTCAGGCGCGATTCACTTAACTGCAAATGGTGTACCATCACTTTCCATTACAATCGCAACACGATACATCCACACACACGCTGCCATATTACACCGTGATGACTTCGAGAATGCAGTAAAATTAATTGTAGAAGTGATTAAGAAGTTAGACTCGGATACAGTGAAAGAAATTACGTTCGATTAACTGCTAATTGACCGTGTTAGAGTGGTGGTCAAACCAGGAACGGACAATGCTTCCGTTATATGACAAATACGGGGATTGTATGATAGACAGTGGTGACGCTAATTAGCATACAATCAACGAAAGTTGATCTTTTATAATGGGCTAGTACGGTTTCGGGTTAAAGCAGGAGAATAATCAAATAAATTTCATAGGAAGTTGATTTTCATACTCGTCTTAAAAAAAAATCCGGCGAATTCGCCGGATTATCTTTGAAGACCATTTGTAATTTGAGATACCATCTGTTGCTTCTGATCTTCACTTGCATTTTTCCAATACACTTCGAATAGTACACCGAGTCCAGGTAACATTTTTTCTTCACCACTAGACATCGCATCAGCTATTGTTGCTTCGACTTGATCTTCGCTACTTCCTTGAACATTCGCTAGTATTGCCCCACGTAAATTAAAGCTCATCGCTTAGCACTCCTTCATTTGGTGGATATTTATTCTTTCTTTCTTAGTTTGTGAAATTTTTTGAGGTTTATGTATAATTTGGTGGGTATAATTAGAAAAGATTGTCTAAAATTGAAAGGTAAAGAAAAAGGGTGAGGAGTCTACCATGAATCGAATTGAATCGGTGAAAAACCCGAAAGTGAAACAGTGGAAAAAACTACATACAAAAAAAGGACGAGACGCAGAAAAGCAATTTATACTTGAAGGAACTCATTTAATAGAAGAAGCACGTACATCGGGGATTGTGCCAGAAGAACTAATTATATCCGAAGAATATGATGTGCCAAAAAGTTGGTCGGATTGGCAAGTTCCGATTACTTATGTGACGGACCGCGTGATGGTAGAGCTAAGTGAAACTCGAACTCCACAAGGTGTCATCGCTATCTGTCAACAGTTTGAGCATCTTTTAGCTCCTAAAAAAGGAAAATATCTATTTCTCGATGCCGTTCAAGACCCAGGTAATGTTGGCACGATTATCCGTACTGCCGATGCTGCAGGAATGGATGGGGTCGTGTTAGGTGATGGTTCAGTGGATCTATATAATGGCAAAGTCATTCGTTCAACACAAGGTTCGCTTTTCCATCTTCCGATAATAAGAGGTAACTTAAATGAGTGGGTTACTAACATGAAAACACTTGAAATCCCAGTTTATGGGACGGCGCTTGAGAATGGACGAGATTATAACGAAGTAGAGACAACATCATCTTATGCACTCATTGTTGGTAATGAAGGTGAAGGGGTTTCAAAAGAGCTATTAAAACAAACGGACTTGAACTTGTATGTTCCCATTTACGGTAAGGCTGAATCATTAAATGTCGCGATTGCAACAGCTATCTTAATATATGGATTGAGAAATCAATAATTCCACTTGCGCTGTGTGTTATTTTTTTCTATACTTTAATAAGTTTGATATTACATAACTCGATATTGTTAAAAGCGATGAAGGAGAGTAGTAAGCTGTCCATCACCATTTAGGGAGGAAATGTCTTAGACTGAAAGCATTTCTATGGTTGATACAGGTGAATTCACTCTTGAGCTAGCACTGGAACATAAGATTATTCATGATTAATCTTATTAAAGTGTATCGGTGAAAGCCGTTACCTAATGAAGTGAGTGATAGTGGATTCTATTGCTAATAAGGGTGGTACCACGAGCCATCGTCCCTTAATTTGGGGCGATGGCTCTATTTTTTTTACAATACAAAGTTCTTTCAAAGTGTACCATCTTTGTTAGACAATCGTTTTTTCCCAATAATCTAGGTACATTTTAGTTGTATATAAAAAGGAGGAAAAATCTAATGAAAGATCGATTAGAAGGTCTGAAAACAGAAGCGCTTGAAAAAGTGGCGCAAGCTGATACGTTAAAAGCATTACAAGATATTCGTGTCGCTTATTTAGGAAAGAAAGGTCCAATTACGGAAGTGTTAAGAGGGATGGGGCAACTATCAGCAGAAGAACGACCACTTATAGGGCAAATGGCCAATGATGTTCGTGCCGCTATTACTGAAAAATTAGAAGAAAAAGAGTCACATCTAGAAGCACAAGAAGTAGAGCGTAAATTAGCTGAGGAAAGTATCGATGTGACACTTCCAGGCAGACCAGTCGCAAAAGGAGCTCGTCATCCATTAACAGCGGTTGTTGAGCATGTCGAAGATGTTTTTATCGGAATGGGCTTTGAGGTGGCTGAAGGTCCAGAAGTTGAAACAGATTATTATAACTTTGAAGCACTCAACTTACCGAAAGATCACCCAGCACGTGATATGCAGGATTCTTTTTATATTACTAATGATTTGTTATTACGTACACATACGTCACCAGTTCAAGCCCGTACGATGGAAGAATATCAAGGACAAGGCCCTGTGAAAATCATTTGTCCAGGAAAAGTATTCAGACGAGATGATGATGACGCCACTCACTCGCATCAGTTTATGCAAATCGAAGGGCTTTACATAGACGAAAATGTCCGCATGAGTGATTTAAAGGGTGTTCTTGCTACGTTTGCTAAGAGATATTTTGGTGAAGAACGTACGATTCGTCTTCGTCCAAGTTTCTTCCCGTTTACAGAGCCTTCTGTTGAAGTGGATGTTTCGTGTGGAATTTGTGGTGGAAAAGGTTGTAGAGTTTGTAAACAAACAGGTTGGATTGAAGTGCTTGGCGCTGGTATGGTACATCCACGCGTTCTTGAAATGGGTGGATTCGATCCAAAGAAATATAGTGGCTTTGCTTTCGGTATGGGTGTTGAACGTCTCGCAATGTTAAAGTACGGTATTGATGATATTCGTCATTTTTATACAAATGACTTACGATTCTTAGAACAATTTAAACGAGTGTAAGAGGGAGGAAAGAATATGTTAGTTTCTTATAAATGGCTTCAAGATTATATAGATGTAGCGGATTTAACACCAGCTGAAATTGCAGACAGGTTAACTAAAGGTGGAATTGAAGTCGATATCATTCATTCACTAAAAAAAGGAATGAGTGGTGTCGTCGTCGGCCATGTTTTGGAATGTACACAGCATCCAAATGCGGATAAATTACGAGTGTGTAAAGTCGATGTTGGTGCAGAAGAACATTTACAAATTGTTTGTGGTGCAGCGAATGTCGGCGCAGGGCAAAAAGTAGCGGTTGCAACTGTAGGTGCTGTATTACCAGGAAACTTTAAAATTAAAAAAGCGAAGCTTCGTGGGGAATTGTCCCAAGGAATGATTTGTTCTCTTCAAGAGTTAGGAATTGAAGGTAAGTTAATTCCTAAAGAGTTTGCAGAAGGCATTTATAATTTTCCAGAAGAAGTGGAAGCTGGTCAAGATGCGCTTGAAGCATTGAATTTAACAGATGAAGTCTTAGAATTAGATTTAACGCCAAATCGCTCCGATTGCTTAAGTATGCTTGGAGTAGCCTATGAAATGGCTGCATTATTAGGTCGTGACGTAAAACACCCAACAATTGCGGAAAGTACAAGTAGTGAAAAAGCGGCAGATTACGTTTCCGTTCATGTCGAAGCGTCAGAAGAAAATCCGTATTACGGTGCAAAGGTTATTAAAAATGTAAAAATCGGACCATCACCTTTATGGCTTCAAAACCGATTAATAGCAGCGGGCATTCGCCCGATTAGTAATGTAGTAGATGTAACGAACTATGTTCTTATTGAATATGGTCAACCGTTACATGCATTCGATTACGATCGCTTTGGTTCAAAGGAAGTCCTCGTGCGTCGTGCTCGTGATGGTGAAGAAATTATTACGCTTGATGATGAAACACGAAAGCTCAGCGCAGATCACTTAGTCATTACAAATGGAACGGACGCAACCGCAATTGCTGGCGTGATGGGGGGCGCATTTTCAGAAGTTCAAGAAGATACAACGACGATCCTTTTAGAAGCAGCATATTTTAATGGACAAACTGTTCGAAAGGCGTCTCGAGATTTAGGGCTGCGTAGTGAAGCGAGTATGCGTTATGAAAAAGGTGTAGATCCTAAGCGAGTTCGTGAAGCTGGTGAACGTGCCGCACAATTAATTGCTGAACTAGCAGGTGGAGAAGTGTTAGATGGTTTTGTTGAGGTCGATACTTTAGATATTAAAGAACGAGAAGTAACTGTATCGACAGAAGGCGTAAACCGTCTTCTAGGTACGGACTTAACAGCAGAAGATATCGCTAAACTCTTTGCCCGTTTACAATTTCCTTATGTACAAAATGCAGAGGAGTTTGTTGTAACGGCACCAACAAGACGAAACGATATTTCGATTTCAGAAGACTTAGTTGAAGAAGTAGCTAGATTGTACGGGTATGATCATATCCCTACAACCTTACCACTGGGGCTAACAACAGCAGGCCATTTAACGGACTATCAAGCAGATCGTAGAAAGGTACGTCACGCACTAGAAACAGCAGGCCTTTATCAAGCCATTACGTATTCTTTAACAACACCTCGTAAAGCGACAGGCTTAAATAAAGAAAATGAGCATTTAACATCTGTAAAACTTTCAATGCCAATGAGTGAAGACCGAAGCACGTTAAGAACGAGCCTTATTCCTCACTTGTTAGATGTGGTTAGTTATAACTTAAATCGAAAAGTAAGTAATGTGGCGGTCTATGAAGTTGGTTCGATCTTTTTATCAGAAGAAAAAGAAGTCACAAAGCAACCAACAGAAAAAGAAATGGTCGCAGGTGCATTAACAGGAGTAGCACATAGTCATTTATGGCAAGGTGAAAAGAAAGTTGTGGACTTCTTCGTAGCAAAAGGGGTCGTTGAATCCCTTCTTTCAGAGCTTGGATTAACTAAGGCGATTACATTTGAACAAGTGAAAAAGCCAGGGTTACATCCAGGACGCACGGCGGCTGTTAAGTTGGAAGGAAACGAAGTAGGATTTATTGGACAAATTCACCCATCATTACAAAAAGAATTAGATATAAATGAGACGTACGTGTTCCAACTCGACTTAGAACAGTTGTTAAACTATAAACATGAAGACGTAGTATACGTACCTATTCCAAGGTTCCCGTCTATTTCTCGAGATATCGCTCTTGTTGTTGACGAAACGGTTCATGCGGGTAGTGTGCAACAAGTGATTGAAACCGCTGGCGGGCAACTACTGAAGAACGTTCAACTATTTGACCTTTATCAAGGTGAACATCTGGAAGCAGGTAAAAAATCATTAGCCTTTTCTTTAACGTATTTCGACCCAGAACGAACGCTAACGGACGAAGAAGTTAGTCAAGTTCATCAAAAGGTTCTCGATCAGTTAAAAGTTGAAATTGGAGCAGAGTTACGTTCATAAACGTAAATAAAAGCAGACGGATTCCTTAAGAGGAGTCCGGTCTGCTTTTATTAATTCCAAAAAAATGTAAAACTAAGGAGTGTTAATAGTATCCACTATTTGTAAGGTTATAAAACAAGCAATTCCTTGAATATAGTGTTCTGAACCATTATCCCGCAACTACTAGCAGTAATACCCTCACTGATGGAAGTTTCACTTTATGACAAATCGCTTCGTCTTAATATTTTCAACGTTAGCGCTTCATGTTATGATAGAACTTAGGATTTTTAAAACATACATGTTGAAAAATAAGAAGCCATAGATCGTGATGGGAGGCTTTGGGGTGTCAGAAGCAGGTAAAATCGAACGAACTCGAACGACTGTAACAATAAACGGTCAGCAATATACAATAGTAAGTCAAGAAGGAGCTACTCATGTTAAGGAAGTAGCTAAATATGTTGATCAAAAAATGAAAGAAATCAGAAAGCTTAATCCAATGCTAGATACAACTAGACTATCCGTTTTGACGGCATTAAATGTCACGGATGAATATGTGAAAATGACGAAAAGAATTAAACAACTAGAGGCAAAATTAAAGGAAGAGGAAGAAACAGATGTTTAGTATATTAATATTTGTTATATTAATTAGTAGTTTTTTCATTGGATTAAAAAGAGGGTTTATTCTTCAATTAATCCATCTTGTTAGCTTTTTTGTAGCGTTAATTGTGGCTTATTTGTATTATGGGGAATTAGCTTCTTACATTCGTTTGTGGGTACCGTACCCACAATTTTCTAGTGATAGTGCTTTTTCAATGTTCATAGAAGCGTTTAACTTTGAAAGTGTGTATTATTCAGGAATTGCATTTGCGATTTTGTTTTTTGGAACGAAAATCGCCTTGCATATTGTCGGTTCCATGCTAGACTTTGTAGCTCACTTACCAATATTACGAACGATTAACGGTTGGCTTGGTGGAGCGCTCTGCTTTTTGGAAGCGTATTTAATTCTTTTTATTGTATTACATGTGGCGGCTCTTTTACCGATTGAATTTGTTCAAACGCATCTACAACAATCCACACTTGCACATTTAATATTAGATTATACTCCATTTTTATCGAGTTGGATTAAAGAAATTTGGATTAATAATGAGCTATAAAACTGGGCGTGCTATCTATGCTCAGTTTTTTATTTGATTTTTGTAGACTATTATTTGTATGATCATAAAGATAGTATTTTTTTAAGCCATATGGTTCACAAAATTGGCTAATAAAACCGAAAAACGGACAATAAATTCATTAATCTCGACAATTAAAGGCTTGTTTGGAAAATAAATGAAATATTAAAAGAAAGGAAGACGAATGTGAATAAGAAAGACGTCATTAAAATACTCGAACTTATTGCAATATATATGGAGATTAAAGGAGAAAACTCATTTAAGGTTTCTGCTTATCGTAAAGCAGCACAAGCGTTAGAAAGTGATGAACGAACGTTAGTTGAAATTGAAGATCCTTCGAAATTAAAAGGCATCGGTAAGGGGACGAGTGAAGTAATACTTGAGTTGAAAGAAAAAGGGACGTCCTCCTTATTAGAAGAACTCCAAGCAGAATTACCATCGGGATTAATCCCATTATTAAAATTACCTGGGCTTGGCGGTAAAAAAATTGGTAAACTGTACCAAGAGTTAAATGTAACGGATCTTGAAAGCTTGCGTGAAGCATGTGAAACAAAGAAAGTACAAGTTCTTGCGGGTTTCGGCAAAAAAACTGAAGAAAAAATCCTCGCAGCGATTGCTGAAGTTGAAAATCGACCTGAACGTTTTCCAATCGCCTTCGTTCTGCCTATTGCAGCCGAAATTGAAGCACAGCTGACAAACTTTCAAGACATTGATCAATTTTCAAGAGCGGGGAGTTTACGTCGGTTGAGAGAAACGGTTAAAGATCTTGATTTTATCATTAGTACGAACGAGCCAGAAAAAGTAAAAGAGCAGTTGTTAAGTCTCCCACGAATAGTTAATGTGATTGCAAGTGGTAATACTAAAGTATCCGTAGAGTTAGAGTATGACTATTTAGTAGGTGTTGACTTTCGACTTGTTAAACCAACTGAATTTGCAACAACGTTACACCATTTTACAGGTTCAAAAGACCATAATGTTAAAATGAGACAGCTAGCGAAAGAACGGGGCGAAAAAATAAGTGAATACGGCGTTGAAAATATTGAGACTGGGGAAGTGAAAACATTTGATACGGAAGAACAGTTTTTCAACCATTTTCAATTATGCTTTATTCCCCCTGAAGCAAGGGAAGATCAAGGGGAAGTAGAATTTTCAAAAGGAAAGTTAGATCTTATTGATATGAAGGACATTAAGGCAGACCTGCATATGCATACAACGTGGAGTGATGGAGCTTATTCTTTGAAAGAGATGGCTGAAGCGGCCCGCGCTAAAGGGTACTCGTATATCGCGATAACGGATCACTCTCAATATTTAAAAGTAGCTAACGGTTTAACAGAAGAACGGTTACAAGAACAAATGAAAGAAATAAAACGACTGAATGAACAATACGAAGACTTTAAAATTTTTACGGGAATTGAAATGGACATTTTACCGAATAGTACCCTCGATTTTTCTGATGAATTATTAGAACAAGTCGATTTTGTCATTGGTTCGATACATTCTTCCTTTTCCCAAGACCGTGAGACTATTATGAAACGATTGGCGGCTGCATTACGTAATAACCATGTAGACTTAATTGCTCATCCGACTGGACGTTTAATTGGGAGAAGAAGCGGCTATGACGTAGATATTGAAATGCTTATTGACTTAGCCAAAGAAACAAATACAGCTCTAGAATTAAATGCAAACCCTCACAGGCTCGATTTATCTGCTGAATGGCTGAAAAAAGCACAAGAAGCAGGAGTGAAACTGTCGATCAACACTGATGCACACCATTCTGACCATTTTGATTTTATGGAAATAGGAGTAGGTGTTGCAAGAAAAGGAATGATTAAAAAGGAATCGGTCATAAATACGTACACAAAAGAAGAGTTTGAGCGGTATATTAACCGCCATCTTTAAAACGTAAGTGGCATTAGAAAGGAGCAATTGCTCGTGCAAGAAAGAGTTATTCGAGTTTTAGAATATGAAAAGATGAAAAAGCAGCTTGTAGAGCACGTTTCCTCTTCATTAGGAAGACATAAAGTAGAGCAACTCATACCGTCTACTTCGTTAGAGGAAATCTCACAAAAACAAAATGAAACATTTGAAGGAACGAAAGTATTACGACTCAAAGGACAAGTTCCATTAGGTGGGATTTTTGATATTCGAGCGAGTGTCAAAAGAGCAGGCATTGGTGGAGGATTGTCACCTTCTGAGTTAATTGAAATTAGTAGCACGATTTATGGGGGTCGACGTTTTAAACATTTTATAGAAGATTTAACAGAAGATGGAGTAGAAATTCCGTTACTGCAACAGCTAGCAGGAGATATTGTTCCACTTACTGATCTTGAAAGAGCGATCAAACAGTGTATTGATGACTATGGAGAAGTGTTAGATTCAGCTAGTCAAGCATTACGAACAATACGCCATCAAATTCGGAGCTTTGAGTCAGGGATAAGATCAAAGTTAGAAAATGTGATTCGATCTTCTTCTACACAAAAGATGCTATCCGATGCGTTAATTACGATTCGAAATGATCGATTTGTTGTGCCTGTGAAGCAAGAATATCGAGGATCCTTTGGTGGAATTATTCATGACCAATCGGCATCTGGAGCGACGTTATTTATTGAACCGCAAGCGGTCGTTACGATGAACAACCAGTTGCGAGAAGCGAAGGCAAAAGAGACAAAAGAAGTCGAACGGATTTTAGCAGAACTATCGGCACAAGTCGGAGAACATACAGATGAACTACTCGTCTATGTTGATATATTAGGCGATGTTGATTTTATATTTGCGAAAGCACACTATAGTCATAGATTGAAAGCCGTACAGCCCAAACTAAATATCGACGGGCACGTTGAATTATTTAAGGCGAGACACCCTCTTATTCCTCATGATGAAGTCGTGCCGATTGATGTAGAGCTTGGAAAAACGTTTTCGTCACTAATTATTACGGGTCCGAATACGGGAGGTAAGACGGTCACATTAAAGACGATCGGTTTACTTACCCTCATGGCTCAATCAGGTCTTCACATCCCCGCGGAAGAAGGATCCGAAATGGCTGTGTTTCAATCGGTATATGCCGATATAGGCGATGAACAATCCATTGAGCAAAGCTTAAGTACGTTTTCGTCACATATGGTCAATATCGTAGAGATTTTAAAGCAAGTCGATCATGAAAGTCTTGTGTTATTTGATGAATTAGGCGCTGGAACCGATCCGACAGAAGGTGCGGCATTAGCAATTGCAATATTAGATCATGTCTACCGTTGCGGAGCGAGAGTCGTGGCAACCACTCATTACAGTGAACTAAAAGGTTATGCTTACAATCGTGAAGGTGCGATGAATGCGAGTGTTGAATTTGATGTAGAAACATTACGACCGACGTACCGGCTACTGATTGGCGTTCCAGGTCGAAGTAATGCTTTTGCCATTTCAAGGAGACTCGGTCTTTCTGAAGAAATTATCGATTTAGCAAAAGCGCAAATTAATACAGAAAATAGTCAAATCGAGAATATGATTGCTTCTTTAGAAGAAAGTAAAAAATCCTCTGATGCCGAATGGGAAGAAACCATCAAGCTCAGAGAAGAAGCCGAGAAGCTGAGAAATGAACTAATTGAGAAATTAGAGATACTTGAAGACGAAAAAGACAAAGTATTTGAAGAAGCAGAGAAGAAAGCAGAAGAAGCGGTAAGGAAAGCCCGTGAAGAAGCAGATGAAGTCATAAAAGAGTTACGGATATTACAAAAAGATGCGAAAGTGATAAAAGAACACCAACTCATTGAAGCAAAAAAACGCTTAGAAGAAGCAACGCCTTCGCTCAAAAATAAGAAAAGACAACAAAAGATGAAAAAGGCGACTAAACATCAAGAATTAAAGCCTGGCGATGAAGTAAAGGTTATTAGTTTCGGGCAAAAAGGCCATATCGTAGAAAAGGTAAATGATAAAGAATACCAAGTACAACTGGGTATTATGAAAATGAAAGTACGAATCGACGATATTCAATATATTGATCGACCAAAGCCAGTAGAAACCAAACCGTTAGCAACCATCAAAGGGGCGGACCATCATGTAAAACCAGAACTCGATTTAAGAGGGCAGCGATATGAAGAGGCGTTATTAAAGTTAGAAAAATATTTAGATGATGCACTCTTAGCTGGGTACCATCAAGTGTCGATTATCCATGGTAAAGGTACAATGGCTCTTCGTAAAGGAGTTAAAGAATATTTAAAAAAACATCGCCATGTGAAGTCTTCTAGAGATGGGGGCATGAATGAAGGTGGACTCGGAAATACAGTTGTAGAATTTAAGTAAATAAAGGGCGGTTATTTTGATGGCTAATCTTTTTGAAAATCTTTATATTCAAACCGCAGCATACTACAGCGTGTCCGTACTTGCTATCATTGTTTTTTTAGCTGTATTTGAACTCGTAACAAAATATAACAATTGGGAGGAGATTAAAAAAGGGAATATAGCTGTCGCACTTGCGACAGGTGGAAAGATTTTCGGTGTAGCGAATATCTTTCGCTTCTCTATCCTTCACAACGATTCAATATTAGAGATGCTCGGATGGGGTATCTTCGGCTTCATGCTTTTATTATTATGTTATTTTATGTTTGAGTTTTTAACGCCAAGTTTTAAGGTCGACCAAGAAATTGCCAATGATAATCGTGCTGTCGGTTTTATCGCTATGGTCATTTCGGTTTCGCTTTCTTATATTATTGGCGCGAGTATAATTTCTTTGTAACTGGAGTAGGAGGAATTTTTTAGTGGAAACACTTTGGAAAGTTCTTTATATATTATGTGGTCTGTTTATTCTTTTAGGAGTTATTTTTATGTTATTTAATTTATAAACGGGTAAAAAGTGTATTTGTATAGCGGAAGCGGTAGGGACATTTCGATGTTTCTACCACTTTTTTCGAAAAATTTTAATAAATCAGTTTAATTTTGCAACCGTTTACATTACAATAGAGTTAGAGAGGGAATGGTTGGAAAGGAGACTAATAAAAAAGGGAGGTTTTTAACTGTGACAACAACGGTTGAAAAGCGCTGGCTAGAGCATTACCCAGAAGAAATACCGACATCAATTCAATATCCTGAAAGGAGCCTTCAATCGTACTTAAAGGAAGCAGCAGAACAAGTACCAGATAAGAAGGCGATTTACTTTATTGGAAAAGAATTAACGTACCAGGAACTTTATACTTTAGCAAAAAAGTTCGCTAATCAGCTACAAGGCCTGGGTATTAAAAAAGGTGATCGAGTAGCGATTATGCTAGCGAATACTCCTCAGTCTGTTATTTGCTATTATGGAGCTCTGATGACTGGAGCTATTGTCGTCCAAACCAATCCATTATATGTTGAACGGGAAATAGAACATCAGTTGAATGATTCAGGAGCAAAAGTTATTGTTTGTCTGGATTTAGTTTATCCCCGTGTAGCAAAAGTACGAAATAAAACAAACTTAGAACATGTCATTGTCACAGGCATTAAAGACTTTTTACCTTTTCCAAAAAATTTAATTTACCCATTTATTCAAAAGAAAAACACAGGAATTACAGTAGACATTACGTATGATGCTAAGACGATTAATTTTGCTGATTTTCTAAAAGCGGGTTCTGAAAAAGAGATGGATATTCCAATCTCACCAAAAGAAGATTTAGCTTTATTACAATATACAGGTGGGACAACTGGGGTAGCAAAAGGTGTCATGCTTACACACCATAATTTAGTTGTGAATACGACGCAATGTTTACAATGGATGTATAAGATGAAAAAAGGAGAAGAACGTATTCTTGCTGCTTTACCTTTCTTTCACGTCTATGGCATGACCGTTATTATGAATGTGTCCATTATGTATCATTCTAAAATGATTGTTCTTCCAAAATTTGAGCCAAAAGATGTACTAAAATCAATTGATAAACAAAAAGTTTCGATATTCCCTGGTGCACCTACGATGTACGTAGCACTGATTAATAATCCTGATATCCAAAATTATGACTTATCTTCGATTGAAGCTTGTCTTAGTGGGGCTGCCCCATTGCCACTTGAAGTTCAGCAACGGTTCGAGCAGTTAACAGGTGGAAAGCTCGTTGAAGGGTATGGATTAACCGAAACGTCTCCAGTTGCGATATCAACACCAATTTGGGGAAAACGAAAAGAAGGTAGTATCGGTATTCCTTGGCCTGACACTGAAGCTGTTGTTTTGTCAGCTGAAACAGGCGAGTTTGCTGAACCTGGTGAAGTCGGTGAAATTATGATCCGTGGACCACAAGTGATGAAAGGCTACTGGAACCGACCAGAAGCGACAGCAGCTACATTTAAGGACGACTGGTTCTTAACAGGAGATATGGGGTACATGGATGAAGAGGGATTCTTTTATATTGTTGACCGTAAGAAAGACATGATCATTGCTGGCGGATTTAACATCTATCCACGTGAGATCGAGGAAGTCTTGTATGAACATGAAAATATTCAGGAAGCTGTTGTTATCGGTGTCCCTGATCCGTATCGCGGTGAAACAGTTAAAGCATTTGTCGTCCTCAAGGATGGAAAAAGCTTAACAGAAGATGAACTCGATAAGTATTGTCGAGCACATTTAGCAGCTTATAAAGTACCAAAGCTATACGAATTTAGAGATGAATTACCAAAAACACTTGTAGGAAAGATTTTAAGACGCGTCCTCGTGGATGAGGAAAAAGCAAAACTCGAAGAACAATCGGAAGAGACACAAACTTCATAACTTTAAAAAGTGGCTACCGCATCTTTGCGAAGCCGCTTTTTTATTATGTTTTCTACAATTTGACTAATAATAAACTTCTACTAATGAAGCTGATTTTGGCTGGCTCATAAACGAATAAAGTCGTAATGTAAAATTTCAAATACAACTAATTTTTGTACATTTAAATAAAAAATATTAAAAAAATTAAAAAAATCTATTTAAAAATGAATGAACATTCATTACAATGTAGATTAGAGAGAATGAATGCATTGTAGGAAAAAGGAGAGACTTAAGGAGGAATTCGCTTGGCACAGGTTACAGAAATGAATTGGCACAATAAATATCCTAAAGAAGTCCCTCATTCTATTAACTATGAAGATCAAACATTACATGGTCTTCTCAAAGATACGTATGAGAGATCTCCTTCTAAAAAGGCAACTTACTTTTTCGGTAAACAAATGACGTATGCTGACTTGTTTCGTTCTACGTGTAAGTTTGCAAACGCTTTAATGGAAGCAGGCTTAAAAAAGGGAGATCGCGTTTCCATCATGTTGCCTAACTGTCCTCAAGCGGTTATAGCCTATTATGGAACTTTAATGGCAGGTGGTGTGGTTGTTCAAACAAATCCACTTTATATGGAGAGAGAATTAGAACACCAATTAGCTGATTCAGGTGCAAAATTTATTTTATGTTTAGATTTGCTTTATTCACGAGTCATGAAAGTAAAACATAATACGAAAGTTAAACAGATAATTGTAACCGCTATCAAAGATTATCTACCATTCCCAAAAAACTTAATCTATCCGTTTATTCAAAAGAAAAATTACGGCTTCAAGCCTCAAGTGACGTACAATAATACAACGGTAAGCTTTCTTTCATTTTTATCTAAAGGTAGTGAAGACCCACCACAAGTTGAAGTCGATGCTAAGGAGGATCTAGCATTACTTCAATATACTGGTGGGACAACAGGATTAGCTAAAGGAGTAATGCTGACACACCGTAACCTTGTAGCGAATACAACCCAATGCTTTCATTGGATGTACAAAATAAATAGTCAAGAAAATCGGACACTTGCCGCACTCCCATTTTTTCACGTGTATGGGATGACGGTTTCCATGAATATTTCCATTATGACTGCTGCACAAATGTTTATAGTTCCTAAATTTGACCCAAAAGAAATTTTGCAAATTATTGATAAGCATAAAATTACCATTTTCCCAGGTGCACCAACAATGTATATTGGGTTAGTCAATCATCCAGACATTCAAAACTATGATTTATCTTCGATTGAAGCTTGTATCAGTGGATCCTCATCATTACCTGCGGAAGTACAGGCAAAATTTGAAGAAATAACGGGTGGTAGATTAGTTGAAGGTTACGGGTTAACGGAAGCATCACCTGTCACGCACTGTAATCCAATTTGGGAAGATAGGCGTGCTAGTAGTATTGGTTTACCTTGGCCAGATACAGATGCGGTTATTTTTATTGAGCCTGGAGAAGTGGCGAAACCAGGAGAAGTTGGTGAACTAGCGGTCTGCGCACCACAAGTGATGAAAGGTTATTGGAATCGTCCTGAAGAAACCCAAGCTACATTCTATGAAGATTGGCTACTAACAGGAGATATGGGGTATATGGATGAGGATGGTTATTTCTATATCGTGGATCGTAAGAAAGATATGATCATTGCGGGTGGATTTAACATCTATCCAAGAGAAATTGAAGAAATACTATTTGAACACGAAGCGATACAAGAGGCAGTTGTTATTGGTGTACCAGACCCGTATCGCGGTGAAACGGTTAAGGCATTTGTTGTAACAAAAGAAGGGGTTTCAGTTTCTGAAAAAGAGCTCGATGCGTTTTGCCGAGATCAACTAGCAGCTTATAAAGTCCCAAGACATTATGAATTCCGTACTGAACTACCAAAGACAATGGTAGGAAAAGTATTACGACGTGTACTTGTAGAAGAAGAAAAGAAAAAGCAAAATGATCGAGTGAAAATATCGAGTTAACATGAAGGCTGGCTTTGCCAGTCTTTTTACTTTATTAGGATGATATTTATCAAGTTATTCTAATGTTCACAAAAATATCAAAAACAATCAACCACTAGAAACTAATGGAAAAACACTAGGAATGAACGTTACTATGAAAACATTTTCGAGTTTTTTTAAACGATTGACTATGTTCACAAATGTTTCATACATTGATTTGCTATCGTTTTCATTATATGATAGAAATAGAGTAAGAGTTATTTTATGTTGAAAAATTCTTACAACTTCAATAATTTCGTTGACAAATTACGGCCCTTACAATAAAATATGAAATATGAATGAATGGTCATTCATTTTACTGAGCAACTTAACTTAATTGTTGCTTTGAAAGGAAGAATGCCATGGGAAAGAAAAAAGGACCTAAATACGATCAAATTATTGAGGCAGCGGTAAAGATTATTGCTGAAAATGGCTACCATCATGCTCAAGTATCGAAAATTGCAAAAGAAGCTGGAGTGGCTGATGGAACAATCTATCTTTATTTTAAAAACAAAGAAGATATTCTCATTTCATTGTTTGAAGAAAAAATGGGTAGGTTTGTTGATAAGATCCAAGAAAAGATTGAAGGGAATTTAACCCCAAAAGAGAAACTTATTATTTTAGTTGAAATGCACTTTAGTCAACTGTCGGCTAATCGAGCGCTCGCTATTGTTACTCAACTCGAGTTGCGTCAATCGAATGCTGAGCTTAGGGTGAGAATCAACGAAGTGTTAAAGAAGTATTTAGACTTAATTGATAGTGTTTTAATTGACGGCAAAGAAAGCGGTTACTTCTCAGAAGATTTAGATTACCGGTTAGCAAGACAAATGATTTTTGGTACACTAGATGAAGTCGTTACAAACTGGGTAATGAAAGAATGTAAATATGATTTGATCTCACTTGCAAAGCCAATGCAACAGTTGTTGTTAAATGGTATCTGCAGTAGATAATAGAAAAAGAGGATGCTTACCATGAGAGGAGTGAGAAAAGACAGAATGGAGACCATTTCTGTAAAAGTGGAGCAACAGATTGCCACAATCACTTTAAATCGACCTCCAGCGAACGCCTTATCATCTCTATTATTACAAGAGTTGGCACAGGCCTTTAATGAGGTTGAGCATAATGAAGATGTGAGTGTTATCATTCTTCATGGAGAAGGGCGCTTTTTTGCCGCAGGAGCAGACATTAAAGAATTTACTACACTTGAAAGCGGTAACAAGTTTGCTGAATTAGCAAGAAAAGGTCAAGAGTTATTAAATCGTATTGAAGCTTTTCCAAAACCAGTAATCGCAGCTATTCATGGTGCGGCTTTAGGTGGAGGATTAGAAATAGCAATGGCGTGTCACATTCGTCTAGCGACAGAGGATACGATGTTGGGTCTACCTGAACTTCAGTTAGGGTTAATTCCTGGATTTGCAGGGACGCAACGGTTACCACGTATCATAGGTAAAGCAAAAGCAACAGAATTAATTTTAACGAGTGAGCCAATTACTGGATCTGAAGCATTATCTTTAGGTCTTATAAATTCCGTATATTCTGAGCGAGCGCTCATGATGGAAGAAGCTTATAAACTAGCAGGAAAAATTGCAAAGAAAAGTCGTTATACTATGAAGCTAGCATTAGAAGCTTTATCATATGCACAAGATTCGAATTTTACTGAAGGTTTAGAAAAAGAAGCTGAGCTCTTTGGATTTGCTGGAGAGTCTCATGATAGCAAAGAAGGAATCCAAGCTTTTCTTGAAAAACGTAAACCAGAATTTCAAAATAAATAAGTTAACCAATTTAGGGAGGGACTACAATGAATATTTTCGTTATTATGAAACGTACCTTTGATACGGAAGAAAAGATTGTCCTCAATGGTGGACAAATTGATGACAGCGGAGCTGAATTCATTATCAACCCATACGATGAGTACGCAATTGAAGAAGCAATCGTTCTTCGTGATGAGCACGGTGGAGAAGTTACTGTTGTAACAGTAGGAACAGAGGATGCTGAAAAAGAACTTCGTACCGCTCTAGCAATGGGTGCTGATAAAGCAGTTCTTATTGATAGTGAAGACGTTGAAGAGACGGACCAATTCACAACAGCTACTTTGCTTGCAACCTACTTAAAAGACCAAGAGATTGATATTATTTTAGGAGGAAACGTAGCGGTAGACGGTGGTTCTGGACAAGTTGGACCTCGTGTTGCTGAAATGCTAGGTATGCCTTCTGTAACGACAATCACTAAGTTAACGATTGATGGAAATACAGCTACAATCGTACGTGATGTTGAAGGTGATGAGGAAACGGTTGAAGTTTCATTACCGGTACTTGTAACAGCTACACAAGGCTTAAACGAGCCTCGTTACCCATCTCTTCCAGGGATTATGAAAGCGAAGAAGAAGCCATTAGAAACACTTGATTTAGATGACCTCGATTTAGAAGAAGAAGATGTAGAAGCAAAATCAAAGACGGTAGAAATCTTACTACCACCACAAAAACAAGCAGGTAAAGTTCTTGAAGGCGAAATGGATGCTCAAGTAAAAGAACTGGTTTCATTATTAAAGTCTGAAGCAAAAGTCATATAATTGGGGGGATCAACATGGCAAAAAAAGTACTAGTTTTAGGTGAAATTCGTGAAGGTGAACTTCGTAACGTTTCGTTTGAAGCAGTTGCAGCTGCAAAACTAATTGCAGATGGTGGAGAAGTAGTTGCTGCATTATTAGGTGAATCAGTAGGTGACTTAGCAGACGCTATGATCCATTACGGTGCTGATCGTGTAGTTAAAGTTGAACATGCTGACTTAAAAGTATATACAACAGATGCTTATCAACAAGGCATTCTACAAGTTATGGACGTTGAACAACCAGAAGGTGTTGTTATGGGACATACTTCAATAGGTAAAGACGTGTCTCCTCGTATTGCTGCGAAATTAAACGCTGGTTTAGTTTCCGATGTAGTAAACATTGAAGTGGACGGTGGTGAGCCTGTTTTCACACGCCCGATCTACTCTGGTAAAGCCTTTGAGAAAAAGCAAATTGAAGAAGGAACAGTTCTCGTAACCATTCGTCCAAATAACATTGAGCCATTAGAGAAAGATGAGTCTCGTTCTGGGGATGTTGGAAGTGTTGCTGTAGAAATTAAAGACCTTCGTACGATTGTAAAAGAGGTTGTACGTAAAGCTACAGGTGGGGTTGACCTTTCAGAAGCAAAGATTATCGTTTCTGGTGGACGTGGAGTGAAAAGTGCTGACGGTTTCAAGCCACTTCAAGAACTTGCGGATGTATTAGGCGCTGCAGTAGGTGCATCTCGTGGTGCGTGTGATGCGGAATATTGCGACTACGCTCTACAAATCGGGCAAACTGGTAAAGTGGTAACGCCTGACCTTTACTTCGCATTCGGTATTTCTGGAGCAATCCAACATTTAGCGGGTATGTCTAACTCTAAAGTAATCGTTGCAGTTAACAAAGATCCAGAAGCACCGATCTTTGAAGTTGCGGATTACGGTATTGTTGGTGACTTATTTGATGTAGTACCTTTATTGACAGAAGAGCTTAAAAAAGTAGTTGTATCTTAATAAAGTAAGAGAAAAGCCGTCTCATTTTGAGGCGGTTTTTTGGAATTATAATTTTACATATTAAATAAAGGTATGAAGAGACATAAACAATTCAACCGTATTCGAGTGAAGAGCGTTATTTTTTTGTGAAAATGGGTATGATACATAGGTGAGCAACATAATAGCATTCGGAATACCGTAGTGTTATAATTCATTTTGTAGAAGAAGTTGGATTATAAGGAGGAAATTAATAATGGCAATTGTAAATGCTACTGACCAAAACTTTGCAACTGAAACTGGTGAAGGTGTTGTATTAGCGGACTTCTGGGCTCCGTGGTGCGGACCGTGTAAAATGATCGCTCCTGTTTTAACAGAACTAGAGGAAGAAATGGGCGACAAAGTGAAAATCGTCAAATTAGATGTTGATGAAAATCAACAAACGGCTGGGAAATTCGGTGTTATGAGTATCCCTACTCTAATGGTTTTCAAAAACGGTGAAAAAGTGGACCAAGTTGTTGGTTTCCAACCGAAAGAAGCGCTTGTTGAGCTAATAAATAAACATCTATAATCAATAGACCCGACTCCGTTCTGCGGAGTCTTTTTATTGTGTGCCAGGCATGGCAACTATCTAGGTGGTGAAAGTCCACTGTGGGGGTACACATCGACCAACCACTAAGGAAGCGCAAGGTACTTATCGTGAGGTAAGGGCTAGAGGAAGCGTGGAATAAAATCTTGGCTCGACGAACAGAAATCGGATACCAAGGCTTTATAAAGGGATGAGGCTCCATGACAAGGCAAAGTCCAAAAGATGTGCGTAACTTTATAGAGTAAATCAGGCGAGTAAAAGAGGAAAGATAGTTGTCTTACCCTGGGAGATCTTGCGAATGTACATATGTACATTCGACAAAGGTTAACCGCAAGAAGTCAGCAGAAGCCATAGTAATGAGTAATCTCATGAAGGGCTGAACAATTTATAGTGTTTCAACGCCACGAATGCGTAAGTGACGAACTCCGAATGTGTTAATGGTGAAAGAATGAGCGTATCTCAAAGGATAGCCAAAATGGAGCTATCACTTACTACGTGAGAGGAGAGGAGAAACGAGTGTGAAGCTTTTAGAGCAGATTTTAAGTAATCAAAACATGAACGAAGCTTACCTGCGTGTTTATAGAAATAAGGGTGCAAGTGGGGTCGACGGAGTAACAGTCGACGAACTAAAACAATATCTGAAAGAGAACAAGGATGAACTGCGCCAGCGCATCAGAACAAGAAAATACCAACCACAAGCTGCCTTAAGAGTGGAGATCCCAAAAGAAAATGGAAAGATGCGCAAATTGGGAATACCAACAGTAGTGGATAGGGTAGTTCAACAAGCAATTCACCAAGTACTTAGTCCGATATTCGAAAAGCAGTTCAGTGAATTCAGTTACGGCTTTAGACCAAAAAGAAGTTGTGAGATGGCAATTATAAAAAGCTTGGAATATCTGAATGATGGACACGATTGGATAGTGGACATTGACCTTGAAAGATTCTTCGATACAGTCCACCACGATAAACTCATGCGAATTATTGCCAACACAATAGATGATGGAGACGTTATCTCTCTAATAAGAAAATATCTTGTTAGTGGGGTCATGGTGAATGGGAAATATGAAGAAACACCAATCGGGACTCCGCAAGGAGGTAACCTCAGTCCATTATTGAGTAATATTATGTTGAATGAACTCGATAAGGAATTAGAAAGTAGAGGATTACGATTCATAAGATACGCTGATGACGCACTCATCTTTGTGAAAAGCGAAAAAGCCGCTGACAGAGTGATGAAATCAATCGTGAGATTTATAGAAGAGAAATTAGGATTGATAGTAAATGCCGAAAAGAGTAAAGTTTCTCGCCCAAAAGAGTTAAAATTCTTGGGATTTGGGTATTATTATGATCCTAATAACAAGAGATATCAAGTGCGGCCTCATCCAATTTCAGTACAGAAATTTCAAAGGAAGCTTCGACAATTGACAAAGCGAAATTGGAGTGTTCCGTTAGACTACCGAATACTGAAACTGAAACAAGTCATATTCGGATGGGTGAATTACTTTAGAATCGCAAATATGAAAACAGCAATGAGTCGAATAGATAAGAAATTACGCTCAAGATTAAGGGTAATCATCTGGAAACAATGGAAGGTAGCGAAAAAACAAATCAAGTCGCTAACTCAATTAGGGATACCTGAAGAAGAAGCGAAAGGATTAACGTTCTGCCGGAAAGGTTATCGGTATATCGGAGTATCGAAAGTTGTTCAAAAAGCAATCTCAAACAAAAGACTAAAACAAAGGGGAGTACCCTCTGCTTTAGAACGTTACTTAAAAGTACACACTGTAATATAAATTGAAACGCCGTATACGAGACCCGTATGTACGGTGTTGTGAGAGGGGCGAAAATAGGTTAACTTATTTTCCACCTACTCGATTTTGATAAAAATTCATAATCTATTTTGTTGCAAAAACCTTCCCTATTGAGAACAATAGAGGTAAGGGAGGAAAAAGGATGTCTACTCTAAAAGAAAAGCTAGCGGTACTTCCAGATCAACCAGGATGTTATTTAATGAAAGATCGTCAAGGGACGATTATATATGTTGGTAAAGCAAAGGTCCTTAAAAATCGAGTACGCTCATACTTTACTGGAACACATGATGCGAAAACACAACGGCTCGTAAGTGAAATAGCCGATTTCGAATATATTATTACATCATCTAATATTGAAGCACTCATACTGGAAATGAATTTAATCAAAAAACACGAACCTAAGTATAACGTAATGCTGAAAGATGATAAATCGTATCCGTATTTGAAGATTACGTCTGAAGAGCATCCCCGCTTAATTACGACACGTAATGTAAAAAAAGATGGAGGAAAATATTTTGGACCATATCCAAATGCAGGGGCAGCTACTGAAACAAAAAAGCTACTAGATAGGCTTTATCCTTTGCGAAAATGTAGTACACTACCAGACCGAGTTTGTCTTTATTATCATATTGGTCAGTGTTTGGCCCCATGTGTTCAGGAAGTAACGAAGGAACAAAATCAAGAAATGGTTCATGAAATTACAAGGTTTTTAAAATATGGACATGAAGCTGTCAAAAATCAATTGTTCGATAAAATGAATAAAGCAGCAGAAGAATTAAATTTTGAACGAGCTAAAGAGTTAAGAGATTTGATTCAACAAATGGAAATGGTCATGGAAAAACAAAAGATGTCGATCAATGATAAAGTCGACCGTGATGTATTTGCTTATGCGTATGATAAAGGGTGGATGTGTGTTCAAGTCTTTTTTGTGAGACAAGGGAAGTTGATCGAAAGAGATGTTTCCATTTTTCCATTCTATCAAGATCCACTTGATGACGTATTAACCTTTATTGGGCAATTTTATTTAAAAAAAGATCATGTGAAGCCAACAGAAATTCTCGTGCCTGAAGAAATTGAAGCTGACTTAGTTGAACAATTACTTTCAGTAAAGGTCGCGCAACCGAAAAAAGGAAAAAAGAAAGATCTCTTAAATTTAGCGACCAAAAATGCAGAAGTAGCACTAAAAGAAAAATTTACACTTATTGAAAGAAATGAAGAACGAACGATTAAAGCTGTTGAAAATTTAGGGAAAGCCCTCGGAATTTCAACACCTTATCGAATAGAAGCGTTTGATAATTCGAATATTCAAGGAACCGACCCCGTATCTGCGATGATTACTTTTGTCGATGGAAAGCCGAGTAAGAAGGATTACAGAAAGTATAAAGTAAAAGACGTTGAAGGACCTGACGATTATGCATCCATGCGAGAAGTCGTTTATCGTCGGTATTTGCGTCTTTTAAAAGAGAATGGTCCATTTCCTGACCTTATTGTTATTGATGGCGGAAAAGGACAAATTTCAGCCGCACAAAGTGTTTTAGAAGATCAATTAGGATTAACGATACCAGTGTGTGGTTTAGCGAAAGATGAAAAACATCGAACTTCTCAGCTACTAATGGGTGATCCTCCCGAAGTCGTTCCTTTAAAAAGAGATAGTCACGAATTTTATTTATTGCAGAGAATACAAGATGAGGTCCACCGGTTTGCAATAACATTTCACCGACAGGCTCGAAGTAAAACCCTTTTTTCATCTGTACTGGATGATATTCCAGGTGTAGGAGAAAAGAGACGAAGAAAGCTTTTGAAACACTTTGGTTCCATAAAAAAAATGAAAGAAGCAACGATAGAAGAATATAAAAAAATAGCCATCCCAGAAAAAATCGCTACCGAAATTTTACGTGTATTGAATAGTAACGATCAGAAAAAGTAATTGTCATATCGACTTTATTCTGCTAGAATAAGAACAACTAAATATACCGAACTTCTAATTAATTGAAGTGGTGGTAGAGGTGCGAAAACCAATAGTAAGCAAAGTGAGGGTGATGAGTTCAAAGACCTTTGCAGAAAGGGGAATTCGCCGAAGTGTTGAGAGTTACATCGCTCTTAATGCTGGACCTGTATTGAACAAGTGCAGGGCTGTCACGCAACCAACCCAAAAGTTGTGTGGAGAACTATCTCACGGAGCAAGGGAACAACTATTACCTTCTGGTATTCCAAGCAACGGTGAGGACTTATCCTTTTCTGTTGCTTTTTTTGTTTTCTTTCTCCCTAAATGAAAGGATGAAAAACATGTCAATTATAGTACAAAAATACGGTGGGACATCGGTTGGTTCTGTAGAACGAATCGAGCATGTTGCTGGCCGTGTGGCAAAGACGGTAGAACAAGGAAATCAAGTTGTTGTCGTAGTGTCTGCGATGGGTAAAACAACGGATCAATTAGTGACGTTAGCATCTGAAATATCAGACAAGCCGAGTAAACGTGAAATGGATATGCTGTTAACAACAGGGGAGCAAGTGACCATTTCTTTATTAGCTATGGCTCTTCAACAAAGAGGACTAGGAGCTATTTCAATGACCGGGTGGCAAGCTGGTATTGTAACAGAAGAAAACCACGGAAGCGCTCGGATTATCGATATCCAAACTGAGAAAATGGAAACTCAGCTTTCTTTAGGGAATGTGGTTATTGTCGCTGGATTTCAAGGATCTTCAGAACATGGAGAAATTACGACGCTAGGCAGAGGCGGTTCGGATACGACAGCCGTTGCGTTAGCCGCAGCATTGAAAGCAGAACGATGTGATATTTATACGGATGTAACAGGGGTATATACGACAGACCCTCGTTATATTGATGAAGCTAGAAAGTTACATTCAATTTCTTATGATGAAATGTTAGAAATGGCTAACTTAGGTGCGGGTGTTTTACATCCGAGAGCTGTCGAGTTTGCAAAAAATTATCAAGTGAAGCTAATGGTTGCTTCAAGTATAGTTGAAGAAGTAGGAACCTTAATCGAGGAGGAAGTTTCAATGGAACAAAATTTAGTCGTCCGTGGAATTGCATTTGAAAATGACGTAACGAAAATTACAGTTTCAGGTTTACCAAACGAAATAGGAACATTGTCCGACGTGTTTACATTATTATCAAACCATGGAATTAATGTAGATATTATTATACAAAATCAAATTGCTGAACAAAAATCAAGTGTTTCGTTTTCGACGAGTCGCTCATCGTTAGAAGAGACTTTATCTGTACTGAAAAAGCACCAAGAGGAACTTCAATTTGAAGAAGTAGTACATGAAGGGGATTTGGCCAAAGTGTCGATTATCGGTTCTGGGATGATTTCAAATCCTGGTGTAGCAGCGCAAATGTTTAAAATTTTAGCTGAACATGAAATTTTAATTAAAATGGTAAGTACATCTGAAATCAAAGTGTCCGCTTTAGTTGAAGAAGGTGTTATGGTACCTGCAGTTGAAGCACTTCATCGTGCTTTTCAATTAGATGAACTAGAAGTAATGATTTAAATAATGATGCGGAAGTAGCTAGAAAAGCACGAATATATGAATGCCCCACTTTATCTAATGAAATTAGATAAAGTGGGGTTATTAAACTTTTCTATTCGATAGGGTCTTTTCTATCCCACTTTAGCGTAATAAGTGCTTTATCTTTTTTTTCTTGGACGATAGCTTCTGTTATTAGCTTCTTTTTATATTCATATTGTTCAGCTAAAAAACCAGCTTCTAATTGATACGTCACAGCTAACTTTTCGTTATGATATGGAGAAACGAGTTGAAAGTTGATTTCATCTTTCTTTTCTTTTAGTACAGTAAGATTTCCCCATCCTACTTTTGTAAAAAAGTCAATGATATCTTCTAGGCTTTCTTGTTGATATTTTCTAGCGATACTTTTTCCAGCCCAGTACAAAATACTTTCATGATCTTTACCTAATAAGTCATCCATAAGAATATTTCGAATGATATGGTGCCCAAGTAAGGGAACAACTTGATCACTATTTAATAAGGTCTGTTCATTTATTTTCATTTATGTAAACCCCTCTCTAATCATTTATTATAATCACTCAATTTGTTTTTCTCTATGTTCTATTTGTTGGATTTTAAATTTACTTTCTATTTTTGATCATGGTATACTAAACCGCGAATGAACATGGAGGTAAATTTATGAAATTAGCACTAAACCAGTTTCTTACTCCTTTTCGAATTATATTATTATCCTATATCATTGCAATGGTACTTTTTAGTATTCTTTTGTTTCTACCGATTTCCCAACAATCTGGCGTAAAGCTTACCTTTTCTGAAGCATTATTTACTTCTGTTAGTGCGGTTAGTGTAACGGGTTTAACGGTAGTAAATGTATCAGAAACATATAGTTATATTGGCATTTTATTTTTAGCTCTTGCGATTCAATTAGGTGGAATCGGTATAATGACGTTAGGAACGTTTGTATGGATGCTATTTGGAAAAAAAATTATTCTATCCCAACGTATGCTTATCATGGTTGACCAAAACCAAAATACATTTTCTGGTCTCGTTAATTTAATGAGGGGAATTTTATTTGTTGCTTTAATTATTGAATTAATTGGAGCTGTTATATTAGGTACATATTATATTCGCTACTTTGATACGGTTGGTGAAGCTTACTATCAAGGGGCATTTGCATCGTTAAGCGCATTTACAAATGCGGGATTTGATATTACAGGGCAGTCTTTAATTCCGTTTGCTAATGACTACTATGTTCAATTGGTTGTCATTTTACTAATTTTTGCGGGTGCGATTGGTTTTCCAGTCCTAATGGAAGTAAGAGAATATTTCTCAAAGGAAAACCCTAATTTTAAGTTTAGCTTGTTTACGAAAATTACAACAACAACATATTTTGCTGTGTTTTTAATCGGAGTGGTCGGTATATGGTTACTTGAAGCAGGCCATTTTTATGAAGGTTTAACTTGGCATCAGCAATTATTTTATTCTGTTTTTAATTCAGCCACAGCTAGAAGTGGTGGTTTAGCAACGATGGATGTATCTGACCTAAGTTTAGCGACGTTATTATTCATTTCAGGGTTGATGATAATAGGGGCGAGTCCATCTTCAGTTGGTGGTGGAATTCGTACAACTACATTAGCCGTTATGTTTTTGACCATTTGGAGTTTTGCTTTAGGTAAAACCGATGTAAAAGTTTTTGGTAGACAAATTCACCCAGAAGATCGCCAAAAAGCATTTATTGTGTTAAGTGTATTTATCTTATTATTATTCAGTGCTGTCATTCTTATCGCAGCTTTTGAAAGTGGGAATAACATTCCATTAATGGCGATTATATTTGAAACGGCATCTGCGTTCGGAACGTGTGGCCTTTCAATGGGGATAACAGCTGACTTAAATTTTGCAAGTCAATTTATACTCATGATTTTAATGTTTATAGGACGGGTTGGGTTAATTGCCTTTTTATTCTCTATCCGTCGTAAAGAAACGAAAAGTCATTATAAATATCCAACAGAACGGATTATTATTGGGTAACATAATTCGACAAGAAAAAAATTAGAAAAACCATAACATTGTATGAATAGAAATTTATGTCTATTTTCTTATTTTATATCACAAATAGGGTGAAATGTGAGACAATACGGTGGGAAACCGTATTGTCTCATAGCTGTTATTCGTATTTTTTCTACTAAAAATGTAATCTACTATTATGGAATTTTAAATAAAAGTGAATTTTTTGAATATAACCTGTATACGTTTTCTTGACGATGCAAGTCGATGGGAGTACAATAAATTTGTCGCAATTTATTCACAGAAACTTTACTAAAGTTTCATATTTTACTTATTAATGCTTTACATAAGTCAAAGTAGGGAGGTACAGCATTATAAGCGGACAGAAAAGAGATAATTATAGGACAAGTTGCTAAAAGTCAAAAAAATTTGTGGGGGGACATTAGTATGGCTGGTAATCGAGAGTTTATGAACCGGAAGCTACACTCGTTATTGGGTGTTATTCCAGTTGGAATTTTTTTAATCCAACATTTAGTTGTTAACCATTTTGCTACAAGAGGTGCAAGTGCTTTTAATCAAGCATCTCATTTTATGGAGAGTCTTCCATTTCGTTATTTCTTAGAAATTTTTATCATTTTTATTCCATTACTTTATCATGCAATCTATGGACTTTATATTGCTTTTCAAGCAAGAAATAATGTGAGTCATTACGGTTTTTTCCGTAACTGGATGTTCTTATTACAACGTGTTACAGGGGTTATCACATTGATTTTCGTTGTATGGCACGTATATGAGACTCGAATTCAAGCTGCTTTCGGAGCAGAAGTTAACTATAATATGATGGCTGATATTTTAAGTAGTCCATTTATGTTAGTGTTTTATTTTGTTGGTGTTATCGCTACTATTTTCCACTTTGCGAATGGGTTATGGTCGTTTGCCGTATCTTGGGGTATCACAGTTACTCCTCGTTCGCAAGTTATCTCAACTTACGTAACAATTGGTATTTTCGTAGCCCTAACATGGGTTGGTGTTCGTGCAATCTTAGCATTTATTAATCCAGAATTAGCAAACATTTAAGGAGTGAGTGATAATGAGTAAAGGAAGAGTTATTGTTGTCGGTGGTGGCTTAGCCGGATTAATGGCAACCATTAAAGCAGCGGAAGCAGGCGTACCAGTCGATCTAATTTCATTAGTTCCGGTTAAACGCTCTCACTCCGTATGTGCTCAAGGTGGTATTAATGGTGCTGTAAATACAAAAGGTGAAGGTGACTCTCCGTGGGAGCACTTTGATGATACAGTTTACGGTGGGGACTTCTTAGCAAACCAACCTCCTGTAAAAGCAATGTGTGAAGCAGCGCCTGGAATTATTCACTTAATGGACCGTATGGGGGTAATGTTTAACCGTACACCAGAAGGTTTACTAGATTTCCGTCGTTTTGGTGGTACACAGCATCACCGTACGGCATTTTCAGGTGCAACAACTGGTCAACAGTTATTATATGCACTAGATGAGCAAGTACGACGTTGGGAAGTTGCTGGTCTTGTTACAAAATATGAAGGCTGGGAATTCCTTTCAGCTATTACGGATGACGAGGGTGTCTGTCGTGGGATTACTGCACAAGATTTAAAGACGATGGAAATTCATCACTTTGCAGCGGATGCAGTAATTATGGCTACAGGTGGACCTGGAATTATCTTTGGTAAATCTACAAACTCTGTTATTAATACAGGATATGCTGCAGCTTCTTTATATGAGCAAGGTGTATACTATTCAAACGGTGAGTTCATTCAAATTCATCCAACAGCAATCCCTGGCGATGACAAACTTCGCTTAATGAGTGAGTCGGCACGTGGTGAAGGTGGACGAGTTTGGACGTATAAAGACGGTAAACCATGGTATTTCTTAGAAGAGAAATATCCTGCATACGGTAACCTAGTTCCACGTGATATTGCTACACGTGAAATCTTTGATGTCTGTGTAGAGCAGAAACTAGGTATCAATGGCGAAAACATGGTATATTTAGATCTTTCTCACAAAGATCCAAAAGAACTCGACATTAAACTTGGTGGTATTATTGAAATTTATGAAAAGTTCATGGGAGACGACCCACGTAAAGTCCCTATGAAAATCTTCCCTGCGGTTCACTATTCAATGGGTGGAATGTGGGTAGATTACAACCAAATGACAAATATCCCTGGATTATTTGCAGCGGGTGAATGTGATTATTCTCAGCATGGTGCAAACCGTTTAGGAGCTAACTCCCTATTATCAGCTATTTATGGTGGTATGGTAGCAGGCCCTAATGCTGTTGAATATATTAAAGGCTTAGAAAAATCTGCGGATGCGGTTTCTTCAAGCGTATTTGATGCAGAGAAGAAGAAAGAGCAAGAACGCTATGATAACATCCTAAAAATGGATGGTAAAGAAAATGCATATGTTCTTCATAAAGAGCTAGGTGAATGGATGACTGATAACGTAACAGTTGTTCGTCATAATGATAAGTTATTAAAAACAGATGAGAAAATTCAAGAATTAATGGAACGTTATAAAAATATTAATATCGTTGATACTGCGAAGTGGAGTAACCAAGGAGCTTCATTTACTCGTCAGTTAAATGGAATGTTAAATCTTGCTCGTGTGATTACACTAGGAGCTTACAATCGTAACGAAAGTCGTGGAGCACACTTTAAGCCTGAGTTCCCTGAACGTAACGATGAAGAATTCATGAAAACAACAATGGCTAAGTACAATGCTTCAACTGGAAAGCCTGAATTCCATTATGAAGATATTGACGTATCATTAATTCCACCACGTAAACGTGACTATACGTCGAAGAAGCAAGGAGCTGCTAAATCATGAGTGAAAACAAATTAGTAAAATTTATCGTAACTCGTCAAGAGGATCCAAACAGCGCACCTTATACAGAGGAGTTTGAAGTTCCATACCGTCCAAATATGAATGTTATTTCGGCTCTTATGGAAATTCGCCGTAATCCAGTCAATTCTAAAGGGGATAATACAACACCAGTTAACTGGGAAATGAATTGTTTGGAAGAAGTATGTGGAGCATGTTCAATGGTAATTAACGGCAAGCCTCGTCAATCTTGTACAGCGCTTGTTGATCAATTAGAGCAACCAATCCGTGTGGAACCAATGAAAACATTCCCTGTTGTTCGTGACTTAGTGATCGACCGTAGTCGCATGTTCGACTCGTTGAAGAAAGTAAAAGCTTGGATTCCTATCGATGGTACGTATGATCTAGGTCCTGGACCGCGTATGCCTGAAACAAAGCGTCAGTGGGCGTATGAACTTTCAAAATGTATGACATGTGGAGTATGTTTAGAAGCATGTCCTAACGTAAATAGTAAAGCTGACTTTATTGGACCAGCACCACTATCTCAAGTACGTCTATTCAATGCTCATCCAACTGGAGAAATGAACAAAGAAGAGCGTCTTGAAACGATTATGGGAGACGGTGGACTAGCGAATTGTGGTAACTCACAAAACTGTGTACAGTCATGCCCTAAAGGAATTCCATTAACGACTTCTATCGCTGCTCTTAACCGTTCAACGACAATTCAGTCATTCAAAAACTTCTTTGGTAGTTATTAAAAATCTACTAAAACAGAAACGACTCTCTGAAAATAGAGAGTCGTTTTTTTATATTTGTTTTCAATTGTAATTAACGAAAGTAACTCGATAGAAACCCGATTATCCACAGGTGTTAGAAATCAGATATTTTCTATTCAACTTTTAAATAGAAATACATAAATAGTAGGTGATGAAAGCTAAGAAAGGCACGTTAATCGTTTTGTAATACGTTTCGAATATGCTAAAATTCCTTATATCAAGAAAGTAAAAAATTTCAATATACTTTTTTAAGTTAGAAAGTAGAGGTTATGAATATGTCAACGATTCCATAATTGACAATATAGAAGAATGGGAAAAAACATTTTCATTCTTTTGTCCAGTAAAAGTCCGCTTTTCAGAAACAGATGCGTTTGGGCATTTGAATAATACCCGAGTTTTTGTTTGTTTTGAGGAAGCACGCATAGAATATTTTAAAGCGTTAGGGTTAATGGAGGATTGGATGATTAAAGAAAATGACTTAATTGTAGTTACTGCCGACCTTCAATGCAATTATATTAAACAAGTATTTTTTGATGAAAAATTAAAGGTGTACGTAAATGCGCCACAAATCGGAAATTCGTCTGCTGACCTTCACTATATGGTAAAAAATGAAAAAGGAGAAATTTGTTTAACAGGAAGAGGAAGAATCGTTCAAATTTCTAAACAAACGGGTAAACCAGTCGAATGGGCGCAATCGGTTATCGAAAAAATGAATGAGAATAGGAAAAAAGTTAAGATATAAGCACTTTTTTAGCTCATATGAATTCACAACGTTACTGTACGGTACATATAATATTTTGACTAAATACCTTCTGTAAGAGTTTACCTGAACCTGCATAAAACGTTTGGAATTCTCTTATTTGAAGCCTCTTTGGTGTACAGCCTGAGCAAGAAGGGGTGAATTCATTGAAAGGAGCAGAATACGGACCAAAACCTTTACTTACAAAAAGGGAACGAGAAGTATTTGAGCTATTGGTTCAAGACCAAACGACGAAAGAAATTGCTCAGCAGCTTTTCATTAGTGAAAAAACAGTTCGCAATCACATTTCCAACACGATGCAAAAGCTTGGAGTTAAGGGGCGCTCCCAAGCAGTGATCGAGTTAATACGACTAGGTGAACTCGAGATTTGATTAAAACGAGGTTGACTCTTATGTGTCTTTGTTTAGACTTTTATAGACTACTTGCTGACGTAGCTGTATTGGTAACGCTAAACTTGACACATCACGTTTGGGTCAGCCTCTTTTATTTTTAGTAGGGTTATCACGTAAAATTGATGCATGAAATCGATTCTAGGAGTCGATTTATGAATTAGGCATCCCCATAGCCTTTTTTTAGATACTCGCCATTTGGCGAGTTTTTTATTTTGTAGAAAATTCAATTTTTTAAGTATTGGTATGAAACATAGGATTTATCCAACAAAAAAATAATCCCCCTTCACGCTTAGAACATGAAGGGGGATTTATTATCCCATTTCTTCTGCTTCAATATCTTTTTTCGAAATATAATAACCATGGTCTTCTTTAACAGAACGTGCAATCATCGCTCCAAAGGTTATCACAAATCCAGCGCCAGTCACAATGAATGGGTGAATCCAAGGTTCATTCATGTTCATCATAATAAATCCAAACCCTATGAAGAACAAACCAATCGCTATAATCAAAGGCAGAATGGATCCGTTAGGCATATGAATATCTTGCACTGGTTCTGCAGCTTTAATCTTTCCATTTCCATGTACTTTTTCATAAAATAAAGGATCTAGTGACCGGACTTGTGGTGTTTGTGCAAAATTATATTCAGGCACTGGGTTCGGTGTCGACCACTCCAGTGTTCTCCCATCCCAAGGGTCGCCGTTTTCTACACGTTCTCCTTTATAAGCGGAATATACGATATTAATGACAAGTACGATTACCCCGAAAGACATAAAGAATGTTCCGATCGTACTTATGTAATTCATTGCATCCCAACCTTGGTCACCAAGGAAAGTGTATACACGACGCGGCATACCGATAAGACCAAGAATATGTTGAATAAAGAACGTGAGGTGGAAACCAATATAGAAAATCCAAAACATGAGTTTCCCTAGCGTTTCATTTAAACGATGTCCGAACATTTTTGGATACCAATAGAAGAGTCCAGCAAACAGTCCTAATACGATTCCACCTACAATAATATAATGGAAATGGGCTACGACAAAATACGTATCATGATATAGATGGTCAACAGGGGCCATTGCAACCATAACGCCTGTAACGCCACCAAGTACAAATGTTGGTACGAAAGAGGAAGCAAATAACATCGCTGTATTAAACGTAATCTTACCGCCCCACATTGTAAACAACCAGTTAAATATTTTAATTCCAGTAGGTACCGCAATTAACATTGTTGTAATCGCAAAAACAGAATTGGCAATCGGGCCCATTCCAACCGTAAACATGTGGTGAGCCCAAACCATAAAGCCAAGAAAAGCAATTAAAATGGTTGCAAACACCATTGTAGTATATCCAAATAATCGCTTTCTTGAAAAAGCAGGAATGACCTCAGAAATAATACCAAATGCTGGTAAAACTAAAATGTATACTTCTGGATGTCCAAATACCCAAAAAATATGTTGCCAAATAATAACATTTCCGCTCATGTCAGGCATAAAAAATTGAGCACCGAAAATTCGATCTAACATAAGTAGTAATAACCCAGCTGCTAGTGGCGTAAATGCAAACAATATTAACGTTGATACAACAAATGTCGTCCAGACAAATAATGGCATCCGCATTAAAGTCATACCAGGAGCACGCATATTAATAATTGTCACTAAAAAATTAATGGCAGCAATTAATGTACCAATGCCGCTGACTTGTAAGCCAAGAACATAAAAATCTAGGCCTAATCCCGCGTAATCCCTTCCTGAAAGCGGTACATATGCTGTCCAACCAGCATCAGGACCACCTCCAAAAAACCATGTTAAACTCATTAAAGTAGCCCCAGCTAAAAATATCCAAAACCCTAGGGCATTAACAAATGGAAATGCAACATCTCTTGCTCCTATTTGAAGAGGAACGATAAAATTCATAAATCCTAAAATAAGCGGTGTGACTGCAATAAAAAGCATTAACGTTCCATGCATAGTTAACACTTCATTATACGTTTGTCCACTCATAAACAAGCTTTCAGGATACATAAGCTGAATACGAATAAGGAGTGCCATGATACCAGCCTTAACAAAGAAAAAGGTACCAGCAATTAAATACATAACCCCGATCTTTTTATGGTCTACGGTTGTCAGCCAGTCCCATATTACACTTTTTTCTTTCTTTCCAGTTTCTACTTTTGCAGTTCCTAATTCCACGGATAAGATCCTCCTTTAAATCTTCGAATGAATAGAAGATGTTCACATTAACGGAATAAACTACTAGCTAGCTAAATTTTTCCTTCCTATTTTGTCTCACTTTTATAAACGTTATACTTGAAAAATATGAAGAAGGAGATTACGATGACATACGAAGGCTATTTAGAAAGGAACTGCTAGATGAGGGGTATGTACTTTATCAAAAAAATATTAAATAATAATGTTGTCATCGCAATCAATCCTAAAGATATTGAAGTAGTAATTATTGGGAAAGGTATTGGTTTTGGGAAGAAAACAGGGGAACAAATAAATAATGAAAGTGTAGACCAACTTTTCCAGCTTGTGGATGAACAACAGCAAGAAGAGTATAAACAATTGTTATTACAAATTGATGACTCTATCCTAGATGTAATGAATGAAGCAATTACTTTCATTCGTACGGAACTGAATAAAAAGTTAAATGAGCGAATTCATATTGCCTTAACGGATCACATTGCTTTTGCCATTCGAAGACTCGAGCAAGGTATTTTGATTACAAATCCTTTTTTAGAGGAAACGCAGACGATGTATCCAGAGGAATTTCAGGTTGCTGAACAAGTCGTATCTTTTATTAATGATCGCCTTAACATAAGTTTACCGAAAGATGAGGTTGGTTTTGTTACGTTACACATACAAAGTGCTCTAGATAATAAACCAATATCTCATATGCAAGAGGGGACAAAGCTAATTGCAAAGCTTGTCGAACTCATAGAGGCAGAGTTAATAACGCAATTACCTAAGAATTCTCTTCAATACTCCCGTCTGGTAACTCACCTTCGACATGTAATCGATCGTGTTGTTCAACGGGAGTCGGTTGAATTAAATGATAAATTTGTGAAGTTATTGAAGCAGGAGTACCCATTATGTTATAATCTTGCTTGGAAGTTGATAAAAGTGATTCAAAATCATTATCAATTACCCGTCGCTGAGGCGGAAGCAGTCTATTTAACGATGCATTTGCAAAGGCTTACTCAAAATAAATAATAACACTCGATTTACGTGTTACTGATTCGATCAGGCATGAGTAAAAGAAGTGTATATGTAGTAGAAGTTGGGCAATCTATCGATAGGTTTGCCATATCTACTCGTATGCTCACTTTCACTCATGTCTTTTTTGTGCTCTGAAGAACTACTCCTTTAAAAGGATCAAGGATACAAAAGACAATGGTTTTGGCCAACCTGGGCGATAAATCGGGTTTTTATGTAGGAGTTTAAGAAGATGCCTTCCATGTAGTACTTGGCTTTAAATGTTTTACCTTTAAATCGAGATCCAAAACATATAGAGAGGACTAAGGATAAGAATGTAAAAGATTGCTTTTTCATAAGAGTGACACAAACAACAAGAATGAGGACAAATGGTAAGGAGTGTGACACGATGTTTAAAAAGGCGTTTGGAACTTTACAGCGTGTAGGTCGCGCATTAATGACTCCCGTTTCAGTATTACCTGCAGCAGGTTTACTATTGGGGCTAGGCCATGAAAATGTGTTAGATATTCCGATCATGGCGGAAGCGGGTGGAGTCATCTTTGGTAATTTAGCCCTTTTGTTTGCGGTCGGGGTTGCAATTGGGTTAGCAGATGGTGATGGTGTTGCAGGGTTAGCTGCTGTTATTGGTTACCTTGTCATGAATACCACATTAGGAATAATGGCTGGATATTATGGAGCGGAAACGGTCACCGTTTTAGGAATTGAGACATTGCAAACAGGAGTCTTCGGTGGAATTATTATGGGTCTTGTAGCAGCAGCACTTTATAAACGGTTTTATAATATTGAATTACCACCGTTTTTAGGTTTTTTTGCAGGAAAAAGATTTGTTCCAATTATTACGGCTGCTACAGCAGTGTTATTAGGGATTATCTTTGTCTTCGTATGGCCACCAATCCAAGGTGTCATTGATTGGTTTTCGCATCTGGCAACGGAAACAGGTACGACCGTTGCAGCTTTTGTCTTCGGTTTTACACAAAGAGCACTGATTCCGTTTGGGTTACATCATATTTTCTATCAGCCGTTTTGGTTTGAATTCGGAACTTTTACAAATGCGGCAGGTGATGTAGTAAGAGGCGATATGACGAGATTTTTCGCAGGAGATCCAACAGCAGGTACATTTATGGCTGGGTTATTCCCATTCATGCTCTTCGGGCTTCCAGCGGCAGCCTTAGCCATTTATCACGAAGCGAGACCAGAACGTAAAAAAGCGGTAGCAGGTATTATGGCGTCCGCCGCGCTTACAAGCTTTTTAACAGGTATTACAGAACCTATTGAATTTGCTTTTCTATTTGTAGCACCTGTATTATTTTTAATCCATTGTATCTTTGCAGGTTTTTCGTTTGTCATTATGGATTTACTTGGGGTTAAAGCTGGTTTCACATTCTCGGGTGGATTTATCGATTATGTACTATATTGGGGCTTGTCAACAAACTCTTGGCTAATAATCCCAGTTGGTATTGCCTTTGGTTTTGTTTATTACTTTGGATTTCGTTTTGCGATCCGAAAATGGAATTTAAAAACACCAGGACGTGAACCAAAGGAAGAACAAGTGAGTGAAGAAGTTGCAAAAGGTGGGAAAAGGGAATTAGCGAGCAATGTCTTACATGCACTAGGTGGAAAGCAAAACATTACAGCTTTAGACGCTTGCATTACAAGATTACGGGTATCTGTAAAGGAACCTAGTGAAGTCGATAGTGCACAATTAAAAAAATTAGGTGCTTCAGGTGTACTTGAAATGGGTAATAATATTCAAGCGATCTTTGGTACTCAATCAGATGCATTGAAAGGACAAATTAAAGATCTTATCAATGGAAAAGAAGTAATGAATGATTTAGATGATCAAGAAGTAGATGAAACGAAAGTTGTTGCACCAGATGCACAGCCACCTGAAACAGCAAAGAAAGTTGAGCTAGTCTCACCGATTCAAGGAAAGTTACTCCCAATCACACAAGTACCAGATAAGGTATTTGCAGAGAAAATGATGGGAGATGGGTTTGCGATCGAGCCAACAGAAGGAAAAGTTGTATCACCAGTAGATGGTAAGATCATGAATATTTTTCCGACAAAACATGCGATAGGGATCCTTGCGAATAGTGGACATGAAATATTAATTCATGTTGGGATCGACACAGTTAAAATGAATGGAGAAGGCTTCGAAACATTCGTTAAAGAAGGAGATGAGATCAAGTCGGGTCAAAAACTCCTAGAAATGGATTTGAATTTAATTCAAGAAAAAGCTTCTTCAATCATAACGCCTATTGTATTCACTAACTTAAAAGAAGCAGAAAAAATTACCTTACAAACTGAAGGTAATGTTGATGTAGGAGAAACTGGAATAGTTTCCATTGAAAATAAATAACAAATATAGTTCAAGAAAGAGGTAGATCTCATGGTAGAAAAAACGTTTAAAATTACTGCAGAAACCGGAATACATGCACGTCCAGCAACACAACTTGTTAACAAAGCGGGTCAATTTTCTTCAGATCTCACGTTAGAATATAAAGGTAAATCAGTGAATTTAAAATCAATTATGGGGGTTATGTCATTAGGTGTTGGCCAAGGGGCAGAAGTAACAATTAAAGCCGATGGTTCAGATGAGGCGGAAGCATTACAAGCCATTGAAGGTGTTATTAAGGAAGGGTTAGGAGAATAATGAAACAAATTACAGGAATAGCTGCTTCAACTGGAATCGCGATTGCACAGGCCTATCTACTCGAAGAGCCTGACTATTCCTTTGAGAAAAAGACAGTGGAAGATGTTTCAGGTGAGAAATCAAGACTTGAAACGGCATTAGAAAAAGCGAAAGCTGATCTTACCCTCATAAAGGAAAAAGCAGAAGTCGACTTAGGAGAAGAAGAAGCAGCAATTTTCGCTGCTCATCTCCTTGTATTGAGTGACCCTGAATTTATGGGTGGAATGCAATCTCATATCGACAATGAAAAAGTAAATGCAGAAACAGCAGTACATGAAGTGTCAAAAACATTTATTTCAATGTTTGAATCAATGGACAATGAATATATGAAAGAGCGAGCCGCGGATATTCGTGATGTATCCAAACGAGTATTAGGTCACTTACTTGGAATACAGATGAAGTCATTAGCCGCAATAGATGAAGCAACGATTGTTATTGCGAAGGATTTAACTCCATCGGATACCGCACAACTCAACCCTAAGTTTGTTCAAGGGTTTGCAGCTGATATTGGTGGGAGAACTTCTCATTCCGCTATTATGGCGCGTTCAATGGAAATTCCAGCTGTTGTCGGAACGAAAGAAGCGACTTCATCTATAGTAAATGGCAATATAGTCATAATTGATGGACTTGAAGGAATCGTCATTGTTCAACCTGATGAAGCAACAATACGTGCTTATGAGCAGAAAAAGGAAAAGTATGAACTACAAAAGATAGAGTGGGCAAAGTTAGTGAACGAACCGTCCAAAACAACGGATGGACATCACGTCGAACTAGCTGCAAACATCGGTACACTAGAAGATTTATCAGGTGTTATTAATAACGGTGCAGAAGGAATCGGCTTATATCGAACCGAGTTTCTATACATGGGTAGAGATCAACTACCAACAGAAGAAGAACAGTATAAAGCTTATAAAACTGTTCTAGAGCGTATGGAAAATAAACCTGTTGTTATTCGTACCCTCGATATTGGTGGGGATAAAGAGCTCCCATACTTAGATCTTCCAAAAGAAATGAATCCATTTTTAGGGTTTAGAGCGATTAGGCTTTGTCTAGAGCATCAAGATATTTTCCGTACACAACTCCGTGCACTACTGCGAGCTAGTATGTACGGGAACTTAAAAATCATGTTTCCGATGATTGCAACCATTGAAGAGTTGAGACAAGCGAAAGCTATACTAGCAGAGGAAAAAGCGAAACTTCAAGAAGAAGGGCATCAAGTTTCAGATTCAATTGAAGTTGGAATGATGGTAGAAATTCCTTCAACAGCAGTAACCGCGGACCTGTTTGCTAAAGAAACGGATTTCTTTAGTGTTGGAACCAACGATTTAATTCAATATACGATGGCGGCTGATCGTATGAACGAACAAGTATCTTATTTATACCAGCCGTATCATCCTGCAATTCTTCGCCTCGTGAATATGGTTATTGAGGCAGCACATAAAGAAGGAAAGTGGGCAGGAATGTGTGGAGAGATGGCTGGTGATGAAATCGCAATCCCTATTTTATTAGGATTAGGACTTGATGAGTTTAGTATGAGTGCAACCTCTATATTACCTGCACGTAGTCAAATTGCTAAATTGTCAAAGCAAGAATTAGAAATGTTTGCAAGAGAAATGTTAGGGAAAAGTACGGCTGAAGAAGTAGAGCAAGCAGTAAAAGAGAGATTAACATTGTATACGAGTCAATAATAATAGAAGAAGAAGAGTTGTCATTTGACAACTCTTCTTCACATTTGCCAAGCATTTTCTGTTGCAATTCTCTATGAAAACAGGGAAAATAGTTAAGATAACGTCAATAACAATAAACTTTATATAGAAAAACGATAATAGGAGGGAAGATCATGGCAGAAGTACAGCAAGTAGAGCACATTGAAAAGTCATTAAGAAAAGTCGCTCAAATTATAAAACAAAAAGGTCGTGTCATACTTAATCAATTTCCAATTACCCCACCACAATTTGTAGCTTTACAGTGGTTAAATGAAATAGGTGATATGACGATCGGAGATTTATCAAATAAAATGTACCTAGCGTGCAGTACAACGACTGACCTTGTAGATCGTATGGAAAAAAACGAGTTAGTCGAACGAGTAAAAGATCAAAATGACAGAAGAGTCGTTCGCATTCACTTACTAGAAAAAGGAGAAACGATTATTCAAGAAGTAATAAAGAAAAGACAAGATTATCTAAAAGATGTCCTACAAAATTTTTCCGACGAAGAAATTGCATTCCTAGAAAAGAGTTTACATGTTCTTCATCAGGAAATGGAGTCATCAGCAAAAGACATAAATAACTAAAATACTTTTAAAAGGCAGTCAAAGTGCGCAACGGAAGTGGATATATTTTCTTCATAGGCGAGTTTTTTGACTGATAAAGACAACATAGATAGAAATTGAGGGAGAATATTGGATAGACCGATTGGTGTTATTGATTCAGGACTAGGAGGATTAACGGTTGCAAAAGAAATCCTTCGTCAGTTACCTAAAGAACAAATTATTTATATTGGGGATACCGTTCGCTGTCCATATGGGCCACGACCACAAGAGGAAGTGCGTGCGTTTACATGGCAAATGATTGAACGGCTATTGCAAGAACGTATAAAGATGTTAGTTATTGCCTGTAACACAGCCACTGCAGTCGTTCTAGAAGAAGTGAAGGAAAAATTGTCTATTCCTGTGATAGGTGTTGTTCATCCTGGGGCAATTACTGCATTAAAAGTGACGAAAAATGATCATGTTGCGGTTATTGGAACAACGGGAACGATCCAAAGTAAAGCATATAATAAAGCATTGAAAGATATTAATAGTAATGTAAATGTTGAAAGCATGGCTTGTCCGCCGTTCGTTCCTTTAGTTGAAAGAGGGATATTCAAGGGTCAAGAAGTTATGGATATTGTATCGGAAACGTTAAAGCCACTTCTTCAAAAAAAGTTTGATACGCTAATCCTAGGTTGTACACACTATCCGTTACTACGTCAAGTCATTCAACGTGTAGTTGGCAGTGAGATCACGTTAATTAGTTCTGGGGACGAAACCGCTCGTGAAGTGAGCGCCCTTTTATATCATCAAAAACTACTTTTTACAGATGACCGCCATCCAAATCATGTATTTTACACGACAGGTGATAGTGAAACATTTAAAAAAATTGCAAGTAGTTGGCTCAAAATTGACCTTGATCATGTAGAAACGATTTATTTAGGGTAATACGGAAAAAATAGAAGGCTGGAATTTTCTAGCCTTTTTTGCTCTGTTTCTTTAAAAAGATTATAGGAATTAAAGTCATTTTTTGTTCTCGCGATTAAACGTTTTTTCTACTGAATTAGGGTTAGTTATTTTTTATTTTAGTTAAAATACGTAAAGCCGCTCAAAATGAACTCGCTTTTTTCCCTGTCCTAATTTTCTAGACAAAGATGGTCTATTTTTAAAAATAGGCTCGTATACATACTAGTACAAACTACCTTAGGAGGGAAAAGAATGAGCAAATTGTTCAAAACAGGAGTCCCGCTGCTACTATTTCTAACGCTAATTATATCTGGATGTTCTCTTGGTTCAAATGATGCGATGCAGGAAATGGATGCTCCTCAAATAAATTATGTTGATGAAGGCGAAGCACTCGAGGAGGAGGAATTTGAAACCATCGGAACGGAAGAAGAACCAGTTGAAGAACAAGATGCACCAATGGAAACTGTAAAAAGAGAGTTATACTTAATTGACCAAAACGGAATGGTAGTTTCACAAACATTTGATTTACCGAGGACTCAAGGTGTCTTAAAACAATCATTAGAGTATTTAGTAGATGGCGGTCCAGTATCTAATCTGCTACCTAATGGTTTTAAAGCGGTATTACCTGCAGGTACTGAAGTAGATGTTCATTTTAAAGAAGAAGAACGAACAGCGATTGCTGACTTCTCTGAAGATTTTAAAACATATAACCCAGAACAAGAGTTACAAATTCTACAATCGATTACTTGGACGCTAACTCAATTTGAAAATGTAGATAAAGTACAGATCCGAATTAACGGATACGATCAAGAAACAATGCCTGTTAATAACACTCCGATTGGAGAAGGTTATAGTCGTACCAATGGTATCAACTTTGAACAAAGTGAAGTGGCTGACGTGGTAAATAGTAAAGGGGTAACCCTTTACTTCCTTGCTCAAAATGGGGACAACACTTATTATGTACCTGTAACGAGACGAGTAAAAAATTCTGATGATCTAATTCAAGAAGTCGTTAATCAGCTCCTCGCAGGGCCTTCTATCTACTCTAATTTACTAACGGATATTAGGAATGGAGCTGAGTTACTAGACAGCCCTAGATATGAAAATGGAGTGGTAACCGTTAATTTTAATGAAGCCATTTTAAATCAAATGGAAAACACAGCTATTTCTGATGAGGTGTTAAACTTGCTCGTATTATCTTTAACTGAACAGCCTGGTGTTGAAAAAGTAGCGATTGAAGTGAATGGAGAAGCGAAGGTCTTGAAAGCTTCAGGTGAGCCTTTGTCTGAGCCAGTTGGACGACCAATCAATGTTAATACAGGAAAATTTTAAAGACGAGCATATTAGATTAAAGGAAAATTTGCTATAATAACGAAGTAGTTTAAGAAGGGCAGCAACATTGCTGCCTTTTTACGTGGACAGCGAATTTCACCTTATATTCGAATGAAAAAAGGTGGATACTACATAAGTAAGGCTTTTACAGGGAGGAATTTTATTAAATGAGAATAGATAATAGAGAACAAGACCAATTACGAGAAGTAGAAATTATTAGAGATTACTTAATGCACCCAGAAGGATCTGTCCTTATTTCTTTTGGGAATACGAAAGTGATATGTACTGCTTCAATCGAAGATAGAGTTCCGCCTTTTATGAGAAATCAAGGCAAAGGTTGGATTACCGCTGAATATTCGATGTTACCAAGAGCAACCGAACAAAGAAATATTCGTGAATCGTCCAAAGGGAAAGTAAGTGGACGAACAATGGAAATACAACGCTTGATTGGAAGAGCATTACGGACTGTCATTGATTTAGAAAAATTGGGTGAGAGAACCGTATGGATTGATTGTGATGTTATCCAAGCTGATGGTGGGACGCGAACAGCTGCGATTACAGGAGCTTATGTTGCTATGGTGTTAGCATTACAAAAATATGTTGAGAAAAAGAAACTAATCGAATTGCCTGTTACCGATTTTTTAGCAGCTGTTTCTGTTGGTATTACCAACGAACAAGGTGAAATTTTAGACTTGTGTTATCGTGAAGACGCAAGTGCTGAAGTGGACATGAATGTTGTCATGACAGGTAAAGGAGAATTTGTTGAACTTCAGGGAACTGGAGAAGAAGCGACGTTTTCACGTAAACAGTTAGATAAACTTTTATATTTGGCTGAACTAGGAATTGAAGATTTAATCGAAAAACAAAAAACAGCACTTGGTGAAAAGATATCAGAAGTGCTAACGAAAAAAATAGAAGGAACGCAAGGGGAAGCAACAGAATGAAAGAAATAATCGTAGCTACAAAAAATAAAGGGAAAGTGAAAGAGTTTGAAGCGATACTAGGGCAACTAGGCTATACAATCACTTCTCTTTTTGATTACCCAGACATACCAGACGTTGAGGAAACAGGTGAAACTTTTGTTGATAATGCGCTTTTAAAGGCAACTACAATCGCAAATCATTTGCAGAAGCCTGTAATTGCGGATGATTCAGGGCTTATTGTTGATGCTTTAGACGGGAGACCAGGAGTGTTCTCGGCTCGTTATGCTGGAGAAAGTAAAAATGATGCCGAAAATCTAATGAAAGTATTAACAGAAATGGAAGGAATTCCTGAGAAAGAGAGAACGGCTCGCTTTCATTGTGCGATCGCCCTAGCATATCCAGATGGATATACAGAATGTTTTGAAGGAAGTTGTGAAGGGAAAATAACAAAAGAACCTGAAGGAGTAAATGGCTTCGGTTATGATCCGATTATGTACATAGAAGAGAAACAAAAAACGATGGCACAATTAACATCTGAAGAAAAAAATGAAATTAGCCATCGTGCAAAAGCTCTTCAACAATTAAAAGAGAGATGGTAAGACATCACATAACCAAAATGAAGTGGTAGTAAACGGGAGATGAGCAAATGCCAAAAATTCTAATTATAAGTGATAGCCATGGTTGGAGAACCGAGCTATTGAATGTATTAGAACGCCATCGAAAAGAAGTTGATTACATTGTTCATTGTGGAGACTCAGAATTAGAAATAGATGCAAAAGAGTTAAAAGGTGTAATAGTAGTAAGAGGAAATTGTGATTGGGGAAGTGAATTCCCTGAGGATGTAACATTAAATATATCAGAGCAAATGACGCTTTATGCCACTCATGGTCATCACTATAATGTAAAAATGACGTCTGTTCCATTAAGCTATCGCGCAGAAGAAGTCGGAGCACAAATCGTTTGTTTCGGTCATTCCCATATTGCAACCACTTTTATGGAAAATGGAGTAGTCTATATAAATCCAGGCAGTATTAGGCTGCCGCGAAACCGAAAAGAACAAACGTATTGTATGTGTACGATAGAAAATAATAACCAAGTTGACGTGACGTTTTATTCTATAGAAGGTAAAATCGTAGAAGATTTATCCCGCAACAACTGGCAGTAATACCCCCATTTCAAGACTTCGAGGAATCAAATAAGGATAAGTGGAGGATAAATCACTAGTAATTAGATAAATGAACATAGAATGCGCCACGTCCTGTGGCCCTCAACTAACCATCAGTGGGGGAAGAGGAAACCCCCTAACTGATGGAAGTTTCACTTTATCGAATACTTACGCGATAAAGAGTCGGCTTGTATGGAATACATATTGCATGTAGTTGACTTAAAAATGAAAATACACATTTTACTTATAATGATCCTAATAATATGGTATACTATATAAGTAAAGTCTTTAGTAGTAATTAAATTGAGTCAGCAACATTTAAAAAGTTTTAAGGAACTGTTGACTTTTGATCTGAAATATTATATATTATTAATTGTCGTTACGAACATTGTTTCTAACGCAACACACAAAATCAATAACATGCGGGTGTAGTTTAATGGTAAAACTCTAGCCTTCCAAGCTAATGTCGTGGGTTCGATTCCCATCACCCGCTCCAAATTTATTTGTCCCAGTAGCTCAGCAGGATAGAGCAACGGCCTTCAAGAATAGGAGCCTCTGTAAGAAAAGAGAAACTTGCAGAGTGGACGACACTATATCGGTGAAGCCTTAACAGGTAATGCTGATGGTAATACCGAGGAAACTTACGATCTCCAAAGGAGTGGTTGGATTGAAACACCACACGAAGACTAAAGGAGATTTAGGTGTTTTAAAGGCTCAGCATAATTTCGAAAGATCTATTACACTGAGGGTAAAAACGCCAAAGAATAATCAAACAAAGTATATTCACAATGCTATTGATTATCGTGAGGTTCCGTAGAGACTACACGTGTCGCACCTGAAATGGTGAAGATATAGTCCAGACTACAAACAACAATAGTTGGTGGCGAAAGCCATGGTGGTAAGCTAAGCCGTCGGTCGGGAGTTCGAATCTCTCCTGGGACGCCATTACATAATAATCAAGCACTCTTATCTTTTGATAGGGGTGTTTTTTTATGCCCAACGATAAAGTATTGCATAAATAGCAAAAACGGCGAACGGATCGTTCTCCTCCCTTTTTTACTAACGCTAAGATCTCAACTTCAAGGCATTGAGGAAAAAAGACGAAGTGGGAGACAAGGTTTGAGTTACAAACAAAAGAACACAGACTAAGGAAGCCTCGACCTGTGAGATCCATATCGTGTGGAGCTCGCCTAACATTCAGTGGGGATAAATAAAATCACACTTTGTAATGTAACTAGTCATAAACGTTAAAAGAGAGAGCGGCACCTACCTTATCCGCTCTCTCTTTTAAATAATTAAGAAAGAAGTTGTTTATAGCTGTTTGCTTCTTGATGGATTTGAAGAACGACGTTTTTAACATTGTTATTTAGGTCTTCTTCGTTATAGTAGATAATAGTCCAACCTTCTTTTTTTAACGTTTTCTCAAATTTTTCATCCCTAGCTTGCTTTTCATCGATAATCGCAATTCGAAAAGGGATAAGTGCTAAGTTAATAACGAACCTTCCGCACTCTACATAAGGGGTTACATAATAATTCTGTGAAAAGAGTGCTTGATACAATTTTCGTTCACAATCTTTTTTGCACTTATGTTCTTCTAAATTCACGGGTACGAGAAAAGGTGGTTTTTTTCTTCGAATGGAAAGTGTAGGTAAAGCAATTTTAGTAAATAAAATTTTGTAATTTTTCCATTTAATTTTTAACATATTCATCACCGAACCTAGTTTTTACAATTCTTCTTCTAACTATTACAAAAGAAGTAAAATTCTTTCTAACTAGAGGTAAAAAATTTTAAAATAACATTTTCCTAATGTAGTAATGATGTAAGCGGATACAACAAAATTCACAAATCGAAATAGTCAAAAAATTTTAGAAAAAGTGGTTGACCAGCACCGATAATAAGCGTATTATAATCCTCAAATACAAAATTGTTTGAAAAGAAAAATAACAAACAAAATGCATAGATAAAGATAATCTTTTATAATTAATCACTTAATCATTGTAGAAAATGATATGTTTCTATCTATACGACAAGAATTCAAAATTTTCTAACAATTGTTACGCAACAAGAGGAGTGTATCGTATGAGTGAACAATGGATTTATTTAAATGGGGAATTTGTTGAAAAGCATAATGCGAAGGTTTCAGTATATGATCACGGCTTTTTATATGGTGATGGTGTATTCGAAGGAATTCGTGTTTATGACGGTAACATTTTTCAGTTAAAAGAACATTTAGAGCGACTCTATAATTCAGCAAAATCAATTCTGCTTACTATTCCTCATTCATTAGAGGAGTTAACGCAGATTATTGTCGAAACGATAAAGATTAATGAACTACAAGACGCTTATATTCGCCTGGTTGTTTCAAGAGGAGTAGGTAACTTAGGATTAGATCCAGCATCATGTCCTACACCTAACGTAATTGTTATTGCAGAACAATTATCTATCTTTCCAAAAGAATTATACGATAAAGGGTTAGAGATTGTTACAGTAGCAACAAGACGAAATCGACCAGATGTTTTAAGTCCTAAAGTAAAATCACTTAATTATTTAAATAATATATTAGTAAAAATAGAAGCATCATTAGCTGGAGTAAGTGAAGCATTGATGTTAAATAATGAAGGTTATGTAGCAGAAGGATCAGCAGACAACGTATTTATTGTTAAAGGAAACAAAATTCTTACACCTCCAGGTTATATTGGAGCACTAGAAGGAATTACAAGAAATGCGATTATCGACATAGCTAAAGATCTTGGATATGAAGTCAAGGAAGAGCCATTTACCCGCCATGACGTCTATGTAGCTGATGAAGTATTTTTAACTGGTACAGCAGCAGAAGTCATTGCTGTTGTAAAAGTAGACGGTAGAGTCATTGGTGATGGGAAACCAGGTAAAGAAACAAATAAATTACTTCAAGCGTTCCGTCAAAAAGTCGTTGAAGATGGCGAAAAAGTGTACTCAGCTAATACAGAAGTAGAAGTTAGCTAAAAAAACGTTCAAGTAGAAGATAAGACAAAAGATGTGGGAGAGAACAAATATGAGAAGTAATATGATTAAAAAAGGCATCGATCGTGCCCCACACCGAAGTTTACTAAGGGCTGCTGGGGTAAAAGAAGAGGATATGGACAAACCATTTATCGGTGTTTGTAATTCATACATCGATATCATTCCAGGGCACATGCATTTAAATAAGTTTGCCGAAGTTGCAAAGGAAGCAATCCGAGAAGCTGGAGGTATTCCGTTTGAATTTAACACAATTGGTGTGGATGACGGGATCGCAATGGGACATATCGGAATGCGTTATTCATTACCAAGTCGAGAAATTATTTGTGACGCAGCTGAAACAGTGATCAATGCGCACTGGTTTGATGGAGTATTTTACATCCCAAACTGTGACAAAATAACTCCAGGTATGCTTATGGCATCTGTTCGGACAAATGTTCCATCTGTCTTTGTATCAGGAGGACCGATGGAAGCAGGAAGAACGAAAGATGGAAAGAGTTTATCACTAGCATCTGTATTTGAAGGTGTCGGAGCATTTGCTTCTGGAAGTATGTCACGTGAGGAACTATTAGAAATTGAACAATCAGCATGCCCGACATGTGGATCTTGTTCAGGGATGTTCACAGCTAACTCAATGAATACATTAATGGAAATGCTCGGTGTAGCCCTTCCAGGAAATGGAACACTTGTAGCAACTTCAGAAGGTAGACATCAATTAATAAAAGATGCAGCTAAACATTTAATGACGTTAATAGAAAAAGATATTCGTCCACGTGACATCATTACAAAAGAAGCAATTGACGATGCATTCGCATTAGATATGGCAATGGGTGGATCAACAAATACTGTTCTTCATACATTAGCGATTGCGAATGAAGCAGAAATTGATTATAACATTAGCGACATTAACAAAATTGCTGAACGTGTACCGTATTTAAGTAAAATTAGTCCAGCATCGGACTATTCAATGGATGATGTTCATAAAGCGGGTGGTGTTAGTGCCATCATGAAAGAACTTTGTCAAATTGAAGGAGCGATCCATCCTGAACGTATTACGATTTCAGGTAAAACAATTTGGGAAACTGTTAAAGATGCTGAAATCACGAATGATGAAGTTATTCGTAGAAAAGATAATCCTTATAGCTCAGTAGGTGGATTATCGGTGTTATTCGGAAATTTAGCACCAGATGGTGGAGTTATAAAAGTTGGAGCTGTAGATGCATCCATCAAAGTATTTGAAGGTGATGCTATCGTCTATAACTCACAAGAAGAAGCACTAGAAGGAATTAACAACGGCGATGTAAGAGAAGGTCATGTTGTCGTCATTCGTTATGAAGGTCCAAAAGGTGGACCAGGAATGCCTGAAATGCTAGCACCGACTTCATCGATTGTTGGACGCGGCTTAGGAACAAAGGTTGCACTAATTACTGATGGACGTTTCTCGGGTGCCTCAAGAGGTATTTCAATTGGTCATATTAGCCCAGAAGCAGCTGAGGGTGGACCAATTGCCTTTGTTGAAAATGGAGACAAAATCACATTAGATTTAACCAACCGTACGATTACACTCAATGTTGATGATGTTGAGCTGGCAAATAGAAAAGAAGGTTGGAAAGAGCCAGAACCGAAAGTGAAAAAAGGTTACTTAGCTCGCTATTCTAAACTAGTTACATCAGCTAATACTGGTGGCGTCATGAAAATATAACAATAGATATAAATAACTATAAATATAAAACGTTGAAGAGGAAAAGTAGTTAGTAAGGAACAGCATCTACAGAGAGCCGCATGTGCTGAGAGGCGGCGATGCTCCTACTGATGAACTCACCTCTGAGTGCCAATTCGAACGTAAGCAAGTAGGGTTGGTCGGGTGTTCACTGCACTCGTTATTAAAACTGGATGTGGTTTAAAGCTACGTCTATAAGGTGACACTTGTAAAAGTGTCATAAAAAAGGGTGGTACCGTGGAAAGATAACATCTTTTCGCCCCTTCTGCTAGAACCAATAGGTTCATTGATGGGGTGGAGAGGTGTTTTTATTTATATTTAGTCAAAAATCAACTGGTAGTGAGGAGGAAGAAAATTGAGTACCAAGTTGAAAAACAAAGATCTTTCAGTAGTAGAGGAGCAGCAACCATTATCAGGGTCTAGCATGTTAATTAGAGCACTTGCTAAAGAAGGTGTTGATGTTATCTTTGGCTATCCTGGTGGGGCAATTTTACCGACATATGATGAAATTTATAAGTCTGGCATTCGTCATATACTCGCTCGTCACGAGCAAGGAGCTATTCATGCGGCTGAAGGGTATGCAAGAGTCTCAGGTAAACCAGGGGTTTGTATAGTGACATCTGGTCCTGGAGCAACAAATGTTGTTACTGGTATTGCTGATGCAATGATTGACTCATTACCACTCGTTGTTATTACCGGCCAAGTGGCAACTTCAGTTATTGGTACAGATGCTTTCCAGGAAGCTGACATGATTGGTATCACAATGCCAATTACAAAGCACAATTTTCAAGTAAGAAAGGTCGAGGAACTCCCACGCATTATGAAAGAAGCTTTTCATATTGCAACAACGGGTAGACCCGGACCAGTACTTATCGATTTACCGAAAGATGTTTCAGTTGCTACAGGGTTGTTTAATTATGATAAAGAAGTGGATTTACCAGGTTATCAACCGACTGTCATTCCCAATAAATTACAAATCAGAAAACTTGCCGAAGCAGTTGCTGAAGCAAAAAAGCCTTGTATTTTATCTGGGGCTGGTGTCCTTCACGCACATGCATACGACGAATTATTTGAATACGCTGAAAAAATGCGCATTCCAGTGGCAAGTACATTATTAGGTCTTGGAGCATTTCCAGGTGAAAATGAGTTGTTTTTGGGAATGGCTGGTATGCATGGGACATACGCTGCCAATATGGCTATTCACCAAAGTGACTTATTAATTAGTATCGGTGCCCGTTTTGATGATCGCCTAACTGGAGCCTTACAGCACTTTGCTCCAAATGCAAAGATCGCTCACATCGATATCGATCCAGCTGAAATAGGTAAGAACATAGAAACAGCTATTCCAGTTGTAGGTGATGCGAAAGCAGCATTAAAAATGCTTTTAGAAGAAAATGGTGCCGTAGGAGAAACTGGAGTTTGGTTAGCTGAGTTAACAAAGATGAAAGCAGAGTATCCACTTTGGTATAAAGAAGATGGAGAAACAATAAAACCACAAAAGCTAATGGAGTTAATATATGAAGTAACAAATGGTGAAGCTATTGTTACAACAGACGTTGGGCAACATCAAATGTGGGCAGCACAATATTACAAGTTTAATAAGCCGAACCGTTGGGTTACATCAGGTGGTTTAGGAACGATGGGCTTTGGTTTTCCAGCAGCTATTGGAGCTCAATTCGCAGAGCCTGATACACCAGTCGTTTCTATCTTAGGTGATGCTGGGTTCCAAATGACAGCACAAGAGCTTTCTATCCTTCAAGATTTAAATTTACCAGTGAAAATTATTATCGTAAATAATTCTGCACTCGGTATGGTTCGTCAATGGCAACAGCTTTTCTATGAAGAACGCTACTCGAATTCAGTATTTAATACACAGCCGAACTTTGTAAAACTAGCGGAAGCTTATGATGTTAAGGGGATGCGAATTGATAAAGTCGAGGATGTAAAAGGCGCGTTAGAAGAGGCACTTGCTCACGATGGTCCAGTTTTAATGGACTTTAGAGTTACTCAAGTAGAAAACGTATATCCAATGATTGCTCCTGGTAAAGGACAGCATGAAATGGAGGGAATTAAACCATGAAACGAACAATAACTGCTCTAGTCAATAATACGTCAGGTGTACTTAATCGAATTACAGGGTTATTTGCCAGACGTAATTTCAATATTGAAAGTATCACTGTAGGAATAACTGAAAATCCTTCCATTTCGAGAATGACATTTGTAGTCGTTGTCGATACGATTGGGAATATTGATCAAGTCATCAAACAACTAAACAAACAAGTGGACATTCTTAAAGTAAGGGATATTACTGATGAACAAACAGTGGCTAGAGAACTAGCGTTAATTAAAGTAGGTGTTACTCCACAACAGCGTGGTGAAATAGCAGCTCTTGTCAATCCATTTAGAGCAGCGATCATTGATGTAGCTCGTGAAAATATGACGATTGAAATTACTGGAGATCATGAAAAAGTCGAGGCGTTATTAGACCTCCTTAGACCGTATGGCATTCAAGACTTAGCCCGTACAGGAATTACTGCACTTAAACGTGGAACAAAAAGATCTCTTGATACAAACCGAATTACACTAATTAATTAATTTTTAATTATAAAAAAAACTAAACTAACATTTAAAGAGGAGAGATTTATCATGGCAAACATCTATTATAACGGAGATATCAACGAAGGCGTATTACAAGGGAAAACTGTAGCAATTATCGGATATGGTTCTCAAGGTCATGCTCATGCACAAAACTTACGTGAAAGTGGAACTAGTGTTGTTGTAGGCCTACGCCCAGGGAAATCTTTTGATCAAGCGGTAAATGACGGATTTGAAGTACTACCAGTTCGTGAAGCTGCTGCAAAAGCTGAAGTAATCATGGTATTACTTCCAGACGAAAACCAACCAAAAGTTTATAAAGAATCAATTGAGCCTGAATTAACAGCTGGTAAAGCATTAGTATTTGCTCACGGTTTCAACATTCACTTCAACCAAATTCAACCTCCAGCTGATGTTGATGTATTCTTAGCTGCACCTAAAGGGCCAGGACACCTAGTACGTCGTACGTACACTGAAGGTGCTGGGGTTCCAGGACTTATCGCAGTATATCAAGATGCAACAGGTCAAGCAAAAGAACTTGCATTAGCTTATGCAAAACAAATTGGGTCAGCTCGTGGTGGTGTTATTGAAACGACATTCCAAGAAGAAACAGAAACTGATTTATTCGGTGAGCAAGCAGTACTTTGTGGTGGAACTACAGCGCTAGTAAAAGCTGGTTTTGAAACGTTAGTAGAAGCAGGATATCAACCTGAAGTAGCGTACTTCGAATGTTTACATGAGTTAAAACTTATCGTTGACTTAATGTATGAAGGTGGACTTGAGGGAATGCGTTACTCAATCTCTGATACAGCTCAATGGGGTGACTTCGTTGCAGGACCTCAAGTTGTAACTGAAGATACGAAAAAAGCGATGAAATCAATCTTAAGTGATATTCAAACAGGTAAATTTGCTAAAGGTTGGATCTTAGAAAACCAAGCAAACCGTCCTGAGTTTAACGCAATCAATGAAAGTGAGAAAAAACATCCAATTGAAGTGGTTGGCCGTGAGCTTCGTGAAATGATGCCTTTCGTCAAGGCCAAATCAAAAGGAGTGGTAGGTAGTGCGAAAAATTAATGTATTCGATACAACTTTAAGAGACGGTGAACAATCAGCGGGTGTCAATTTAAACTTTGAAGAAAAAATGGAAATCGCCAAGCAATTAGAAAGACTTGGGGTTGACGTGATGGAAGCCGGTTTTCCGGCTGCCTCCCCTGGGGACTTTAATTCAGTAAAAGCGATTGCTGATACGATTAAAGGATGCTCAGTGATAGGATTATCACGAAGCGTAGAATCAGATATTGATGCTGCTTGGGATGCGTTAAAGGGTGGGGCAGAGCCTCGCCTCCATGTTTTCATTGCTACTTCGCCAATTCATATGGAGCATAAGCTTCGTTTAACACCAGACCAAGTTGTTGAAAATGCAGTAGCAGCTGTAAAATATGCAGCAACCCGTTTTCCAAAAATTCAATGGTCCGCAGAAGATGCGTGTCGTTCAGACTTAGACTTTTTAGTGCGTATCATTGAACAAGTAATTGACGCTGGTGCTTCCGTCATTAACATCCCAGATACAGTCGGATATATTACACCAAAAGAAATTACTCATATTTTCAGTTATTTAAAAAATAATGTAAGAAATATGGATAAAGCAATTCTTTCAACACATTGTCATGATGACTTAGGATTAGCAACTGCCAACTCACTTGCTGCAATTGAAGCAGGCGCTGACCAAGTTGAATGTACGATTAACGGAATTGGGGAGCGAGCAGGTAATGCGTCACTTGAAGAAATTGCCGTTGCTCTTCATATTCGTAACGATTTTTATAAAGCAAATACAGGAATAACGTTGAAAGAAATTAAACGTACGAGTTCACTAGTAAGTAAATTAACGGGAATGATTGTCCCTAATAATAAAGCTGTCGTTGGTAATAATGCATTCGCTCACGAAAGTGGTATTCATCAAGATGGTGTTTTAAAAGAAAAATCAACGTATGAAATTATTACACCAGAACTTGTTGGAGTATCATCTAATCGTATGGTACTAGGAAAACATTCTGGGCGTCATGCATTTAAAGATAAAATTAAAGAGCTCGGATATACAGCTTCTGACGAGCAACTTAACAAAGTATTTAAAGCTTTTAAAGAACTCGCTGATAAGAAAAAAGAAATCACTGAAGATGATATCTTTGCTCTTATGACAGAAGAGAAAATTGGTGCAGCTGTTCAGTACTATGAAGTTGATAGCTTACAAGTTAATTATGGTACAGCGAACATTCCAACAGCAACGATTACGATGAAAATGCCAGATGGCGAAGTGGTTCAAGAAGCGGCAACTGGATCAGGAAGTGTTGAAGCGATTTACAATACGCTGGAGCGTATTATCGCATCACCTGTCAAACTTTTAGACTATCGTATTCAATCAATTACTGGTGGTAGAGATGCCCTCGCAGAAGTATACGTAAAGGTACGTTTCGATGGAACTGAAACGAGCGGACGCGGAACAGCTCATGACGTATTAGAAGCATCAGCGCGTGCATATATCAACGCAGTAAATCGTGTGTTAAATCGGAAATCACGTGAACTAGAACCTGTAGAGTAAAAGAAGTAGTAAATGGGTTAATAAGTGGGAGATGAGTGATTTGAAAAAGAAGATTACAGTTTTACCTGGTGACGGAATTGGCCCTGAAGTGATCCAAGGGGCCCTTCAAGTATTAGATGCGATCGCAGAAAAATATAATCATGAATTTGAATATATTTACGCTAAAATTGGTGGAGTGGCGATAGACGAATGTGATACACCACTTCCGCAAGAAACCATTGATGCATGTAAATCAAGTGACGGTGTTCTACTAGGCGCAGTTGGGGGACCAAAATGGGATACGTTACCAGGTCACATGAGGCCTGAAAAAGGGTTATTAGGTATTCGTAAAGCGTTAGATCTTTTTGCAAACCTTCGTCCTGTAACAGCACATGATAGTTTAGCGGACTCTTCAACATTGAAAAGAGAAGTCATTGACGGTGTTGATTTGATGATCGTTCGTGAATTAACGGGTGGTTTATACTTTGGTGAACCGCGTGAACGTCGTGAAGAGGGTGATGATCTTGTTGTCGTTGACACGCTAGCGTACAAACGAAGTGAGATCGAACGAATTATGAAGCAAGGATTTGAGTTAGCACGAGTACGTAATAAGAAATTAATGTCTGTCGATAAAGCCAATGTATTAGAATCAAGTCGCGTCTGGCGTGAAGTAGCTATTGAAGTAGGTAAAGATTATCCAGACGTTGAACTAGAACATATGCTTGTAGATAATGCTGCGATGCAATTAATTCGCAATCCAAAACAATTTGATGTCATCGTTACAGAAAACATGTTTGGAGATATTTTAAGTGATGAAGCATCGATGCTTACAGGTTCATTAGGTATGTTACCGTCTGCAAGTATCGGAAGTGGTGGACCAGGATTATACGAACCGATCCATGGATCAGCTCCTGACATTGCAGGTCAAAATAAAGCTAATCCACTGGCAACGATTGCATCGGTTGCAATGATGCTTAAGTATTCGTTCGGAATGATTGAGGAAGCGACTGCGATTGATCAAGCGATTAGCGAGGTACTTGAAGCTGGTTTCCGTACAGGAGATATTGCGAAGCCAGGCGAGGAAACTCTTTCTACAACAGAAATGACGGCAAAGGTCATTGAACTGATTAAAGGAGAAGTAGTCGTATAACGTTGAACAACCTCTTATAGGAAAATATGAAAGTGGAGGAAGAGTAGAATGAAACCAAAAACAATTATTGAAAAGATTTGGGAAAACCATACAGTGCTTGATGAACCTGGTAAACCAAATCTACTATATATTGATTTGCACATGGTTCATGAAGTTACTTCACCGCAAGCATTTGAAGGGCTTAGAATTAACGATCGTAAAGTTCGCCGTCCGGATTTAACGTTTGCAACTATGGACCACAATGTACCAACTGTCGATCGTTTAAACGTTACGGATCCAATTGCAAAAAAACAAATGGAGACATTAGAAAACAATTGTAACGAGTTTGGCATTACAATCGCTGGAATTGATAGCCCTGATAATGGAATCGTACATGTTATTGGACCAGAACTTGGCTTAACACAGCCAGGTAAAACCATTGTTTGTGGTGATAGTCACACGGCAACTCACGGCGCATTCGGAGCATTAGCGTTTGGAATTGGAACGAGTGAAGTTGAACATGTTTTAGCGACACAATCTTTGTGGCAAAGTAAACCAAAGACGATGGAAGTTCGAGTTAATGGCCGTTTGGCACAAGGCATTACAGCAAAAGATGTTATTTTAGCGATTATCGCTAAATTTGGTGTTGATTTCGGAACAGGATATGTAATGGAATATACAGGTGAAGCTATCCATGGTATGACGATGGAAGAGCGAATGACGATCTGTAATATGTCCATTGAAGCTGGTGCGAAAGCAGGACTCATTAGCCCAGACCAAGTGACATATGACTACTTAAAAGGTCGTGTATATGTCCCACAAGGTGAAGAATTTGAAAAAGTCGTTGAAAAATGGAAAGCATTGGCTACTGACGAAGGTGCCGTTTATGACAAGTCTGTTGTCATTGAAGCAGATGAAATTCAGCCGATGGTCACATGGGGAACAAATCCATCACAAGGTATTGGTATTGATCAACCAATTCCTAGTCCAGAAGATGTGACGACTACTTCAGAAAAGAAAGCCATTGAACAAGCGCTTGAGTACATGGGCTTAGAGCCAGGTACAAAAATGTCAGAAGTGGGTATTCAACACGTATTTATTGGATCATGTACAAATTCTCGAATGAGTGATCTTCGTGCAGCGGCTGCTGTTGCAAAAGGTAGAAAAGTAGCAGTAGGTGTACGTGCTATCGTCGTTCCAGGATCTCAAAAAATCAAACAACGTGCTGAAGAAGAAGGTTTAGACAAAATTTTTGTTGAAGCTGGATTCGAATGGCGTGAGTCAGGATGTAGTATGTGTTTGAGTATGAACCCAGACTTTGTTCCTGAGGGAGAGCGTTGTGCGTCTACTTCAAACCGTAACTTCGAAGGTCGTCAAGGTAAAGGGGCAAGGACCCACCTTGTAAGTCCAGCTATGGCAGCGGCTGCGGCGATCAATGGAAAATTTGTAGATGTACGTACATTAGATAAATCACCAGTTTAAATAAAACATTATTTACTTCAATCGTGTAGATTGAGCCTAGTACACAAATACTTATCTAAAGTAGAAGAAGGTGGAAAATATGGAACCAATCGTAGTTCATACTGGAAAAGCGGCTGGAATGAACCGAGTAAACGTTGATACTGATCAAATCATTCCGAAGCAGTTTTTAAAACGTATTGAGCGTACTGGATTTGGAAAATTTTTATTCTTTGACTGGCGTTATAATGCAGACGGAACAGATAATCCAAACTTTGAGTTAAACCAACCTCATAATCAAGGTTCAACAATCTTAGTTGCAGCTAATAATTTCGGCTGTGGTTCGTCTCGTGAACATGCTCCTTGGGCATTACAAGATTATGGCTTTAAAGTAGTTATCGCACCAAGTTTTGCTGATATTTTCTATAATAACTGTTTTAAAAATGGGATCCTTCCTATTCGTTTAGAAGAAGCTCAAGTGTATGAATTAATTGAAAAAGCAGACAGAGACATTTATGAACTGACTGTAAACTTGAAAGAGCAAAAAGTTACAGACTCTAAAGGTTTTGAAGCTTCTTTTGAGATCGATCCTTATTGGAAAGAAATGCTTATTAACGGTTGGGATGAAATTGGATTAACGTTACGTTATGAAGATAAGATTTCGGAATATGAAAAAGCAAATGCTTAAATAATCATAGGAGCTGAGGAAATTTTCCTCAGCTTTCTTATATAGTAGTTGTTGCAACAGAAAAAGTATTTTAAAATGGAATAAGTAGATCAATATAAATTAAGGGAAAATAGTTTTCTAACCTTGGATTTATCTAACTAGAACTGTTTTTACGGTTGTTTATTTTTGTAACCGCTTCCAGTAAGAGTGGAGTAAAACTTAACTTCATTTCCAGGCCATAAACAGTTACATTGAAGCCTATGTTTTAGACGGATATCTCCTATGCAAACGTTTGTATTTGACCCTATGAACTGTTAGACTTATTAGTAATTGATCAATTTTCCAAGAGTGGAGCGTTCATATGAATGATGAAACGAAAAGCAAAGAAAATGTAATTCCATTTCCTGGAGTTGTTGAAAAACTAGTGGAGAAAGGAATGGATGCATTAAAGGAAAAACGACTAAATGATGCATTAGAAGACTTCCAACAAGCATTAAAACATAATCAAAACCATCCTCAAGCTCGTTATGGAGTTGTTCTTACTTATATCGAATTAGGTCAATTAGATGATGCCGTTGCTGAGAGTAAGCGAATGTTACAAGAAGGAATTGGCGATTATTTTGATGTATTGCAAGTTCATGTATCACTTCTAGTCCAACTTGCCTGCTATGAAGAGGTTGTTACAATGTTAGAAGCGGTTTTAGCAGAGGGGAAATTACCTTCTACTCAAGCGGAAACTTTTTATCAGTTGTTACATTTTAGTCGCCAAATGAGTGAAGATGATCATCATATTGTAGATGATACGCTTATTAAAGTAAAAGAAGCTGAGGACGAGCCACCAATTGAGCTTATAAACCTTTTAGACGATCAAAATGTAAAGAAACAATGGGCAGCCATTCAAAAATTAAAAAAACATAATCATCCGCTTGTTTTTGAAAAATACATAGAGTTTCTAAAAGATGAAGAAAAAGATCTCATACTTAAAACACTCATTCTTCAAAATTTAAAAGACAAAAACATAGATGAACAAGTTGAAATAAGAAAATTAGGTCAAGTTGAATACATAAACCCGCAAGCTTTAACCGATTTATTTGAAAATCCGTTCGGTCAAAAAGTAGCAAACAGGATTACTTATCACTTAGAACAAGATAATCCGAGCTTGAAAGAGATGGTTTTACAGCTATGGTGGCAATATCTTTTTGCACTCGTTCCCTTTTCACCACAGCCTAAAGAAGAGAATGTTTGGGCAGGAGCTGTCCATTTAGTTGTGGTTGAAAGCTTAGGTGCAGAATTTGATGAAAAAGAAATTTCCGAACAGTATAATGTAAATGTAAATGAGTTGGTGAAGGCAGCTAATGAACTCGTGGCTGTTGAAGAGCAGGTATTTCAAGGGGTTGAGTTGTAAACTGCATTGAACTTTTCTTGAAATGCGTCTCTAGTATGTTATAATAGAGTGGTTGTCAAGTATATATAATAGTCGGAATGAATGTTATTTGAAGTTGGAGGGAAATAATTAATGACTGCTAAATGGGAAAAGTTAGAAGGAAACAACGGTGTCTTAACTATTGAAGTTGACGTTGAAAAAGTAGATGTAGCTTTAAATGAGGCATTTAAAAAAGTAAGTCAAAAAGTAAATGTACCTGGATTCCGTAAAGGGAAAATTCCTCGTTCATTATTCGAGCAACGTTTTGGTGTAGAGTCTTTATACCAAGATGCTCTTGATATTTTATTACCAGAAGCTTATATGGGTGCAGTACAAGAAACAGGTATTGAGCCTGTAGATCGTCCTGACATTGATATCGAGCAAATGGAAAAAGGTTCAAACTTAATTTTCACTGCTAAAGTAGTAGTTAAGCCAGAAGTACAACTTGGTGACTATAAAGGTTTAGAAGTAGAAGAAGTAGAAACATCAGTTACTGATGAAGATGTAGAAGCGGAATTAAAGCAACTACAAGAACGTCAAGCTGAGCTTATCGTTGTTGAAGAGGGTACAATTGGTGAAGGCGATACAGCAGTAATGGATTTCGAAGGGTTCATTGATGGAGAAGCTTTTGAAGGTGGAAAAGGAGAAAACTATCCACTAGAAATCGGTTCTAACCAATTTATTCCAGGGTTTGAAGAGCAATTAATCGGTCTTAAATCTGGAGAAGAAAAAGATGTTGAAGTCTCTTTCCCAGAAGAATACCATTCAGAAGATCTAGCTGGAAAAGCTGCAACTTTCAAAGTAACGGTTCATGAAATTAAGCGTAAGGAACTTCCAGAGCTTAATGATGAGTTTGCTAAAGATGTAGACGAAGAAGTGGAAACACTTGAAGAGTTAAAGAAAAACATTAGAGAAAAGTTAGAAAAAGATAAAGCACAACAAGCTGAAAATCAAAAACGTGACACTGTTGTTGAAAAAGCAGCAGAAAACGCAACGGTTGATATTCCAGCTGCAATGATTGAAACAGAAACAGATCGTATGCTTCAAGAATTTGGACAACGTCTCCAAATGCAAGGAATGAATCTTGAAATGTATGCTCAGTTCAGTGGTACAGATGAAGCTGGAATGCGTGAACAGTTCAAAGTTGATGCTGAGAAGCGTGTGAAAGTTAACTTAACATTAGAGGCGATTGCTCTTGCAGAAAACATCGAAGTAACAGATGCTGATGTGGATGCAGAGCTAGAGAAAATGGCTGAAATGTACAAGCGTTCTGTAGAAGAAATTAAAGGTCTTCTTGCAGCACAAGGCGGTACAAATGCAATTAAAGAAGACTTAAAAGTACAAAAAGCTGTTGAATTACTTGTCGAAAACAGCAAAACAGTTGCATAATATTGTTAAGAACAAGGCACGAATTTTCGTGCCTTGTTTTACAAACCACTTAGATTGTAGTAGGGTGTTTCAATAAATACATACATAATGAATTGCATTTGGTAGGCTTTAGCCTTCATGATAAAAATAAATGCCCTCTACTACACCTTGTCTCGGTTATACAGCTCGCCAATAGGCGAGTTTTCTTTATACATCAGGAAGACTGTCTTTTCTAGAGGTTCATGTGAAAAGTAGGAAGTGACTATTCGCTATTTTTATTGAAAATCCATATTTTTCAAAAAAATCTAAAACATAATAAAATAGTTTGGAATAGGGAAAATGAAGTATGATTTTTGGTGTAGTTGAACAAGATGAATAGAAACGTCTCCAACATAAAATGAATAGCAATACATATTTTTTAACACGGTCATACTAAGAAAGAGGATTTTCCATCACTAATATTGAATGTACTATTAGCGTTAGAATTTTAGTCGACATCAATTTGTAAGGCAACTTCTTTACATTCACTACATAAGCTTTACTATTAACGCTTGCTTTGCATTTTGTGATACAATGCTATACATAATTGGGGTAAAAAGAGATCTTTTATAAATACTTCACTTTTTGATGACCTTTATAGATGGATACGATCTAATTCAACTATTGGCTTTGGGGTGTCGACGAGCCATTAACTGGATAGGGCATCTAAGTGGTACAATTCTGTAAGGGGTGATACGATGTTTAAGTTTAATGACGAAAAGGGACAATTAAAGTGTTCTTTTTGTGGGAAAACACAAGATCAAGTTCGAAAACTAGTCGCAGGACCAGGCGTTTATATATGTGATGAATGTATCGAGTTATGTACGGAGATTGTTGAAGAAGAGTTAGGGACGGAAGAAGAGGTTGAATTTCAAGAAGTTCCAAAGCCCCATGAAATTCGAGAAATTTTAGATGATTATGTTATCGGTCAAGACCATGCGAAAAAGTCTCTTTCGGTAGCTGTCTATAATCACTACAAGCGTATTAATTCATTAGGTAAATCAACAGAAGAAGTTGAACTGGCAAAAAGTAATATTGCTTTAATTGGACCAACAGGTAGTGGTAAAACGTTGCTAGCTCAAACGTTGGCAAGAATTTTAAATGTACCATTTGCTATTGCAGATGCGACATCATTAACTGAGGCAGGTTATGTAGGGGAAGATGTAGAAAATATCCTCTTGAAATTAATTCAAGCAGCAGATTATGACGTTGAGAAAGCAGAAAAAGGAATTATTTATATTGATGAAATTGATAAAGTAGCACGTAAATCAGAAAATCCATCGATTACACGAGATGTATCTGGTGAAGGTGTTCAGCAAGCACTTCTCAAAATTCTTGAAGGTACGACTGCGAGTGTACCTCCACAAGGTGGAAGAAAGCATCCACATCAAGAATTTATTCAAATTGATACGACAAATATCCTATTTATTTGTGGTGGAGCGTTTGATGGAATTGAACAAATTATTAAGCGTCGCTTAGGTAAAAAAGTTATCGGATTTGGTTCAGATACAAAACAAGAAGACTTAAAACCAGGTGAATATTTAACTAAAGTTCTTCCAGAAGATTTATTGCGATTTGGATTAATTCCTGAGTTTATCGGTCGTCTTCCAGTCATCTCTAGCTTAGAGCCTTTAGATGAAGGAGCACTAATTGAAATTTTAACAAAGCCGAAAAACGCATTAGTGAAACAATATCAAAAATTATTGGAGATGGACGAAGTAGAGCTTGATTTTACAGAAGAAGCGCTAAGTGCCATTGCAAATAAGGCCATTGAAAGAAAAACAGGGGCTCGTGGTCTTCGTTCCATCATTGAAGGCATTATGCTAGATGTGATGTTCGACTTACCTTCACGTGAAGATATTGCCAAGTGTATAATCACGAAAGAATCAGTGGTTGATAATCAAATGCCTAAATTATTAACAAAAGATGGAGACGAAATAGAAGTACCAAAAGAAAGTGCATAATAAGTTGATTGAGAAGCTGACCAAGTCGTCAGCTTCTTTTTAAGTTGGAGAAATGTTTTTTTACTACATTCTAGGTCTTGTACCCAAAATTTTCTGTGTTTACCTGTACATTCAACAGGCATACTAAAAGAAAATGGCATACATACAACAAGGGGGTACTTATATGAATTGGACAGGAATTGCGTTGCTTATACAATTAGTTTTCGGAACTATTATCGGGCTTTATTTTTGGAATTTATTAAAAAGCCAGCGAAACCAAAAGTCATCAGTGGATCGAGAATCACGTAAAGAAATGGAGCATTTGAGAAAACTAAAATCGATTACGTTAAGTGAACCGTTGTCAGAACGTGTTCGTCCAGGTAACTTTGATGAAATTGTAGGGCAAAAAGAAGGGATTAGGGCATTGCGTGCTGCCCTTTGTGGTCCCAATCCACAACATGTAATTGTATATGGACCTCCAGGTGTAGGTAAAACGGCTGCTGCCAGGCTTGTGTTAGAAGAAGCTAAGAAAAATGGGAAGACGCCATTTAAACAAGATGCTGTGTTTGTAGAATTAGATGGAACAACTGCGCGCTTTGATGAACGTGGAATTGCTGACCCTCTCATCGGCTCGGTACATGATCCTATATATCAAGGGGCAGGAGCTATGGGACAAGCAGGTATTCCGCAACCGAAACAAGGGGCAGTTACAAAAGCTCACGGTGGTGTTTTATTTATTGACGAGATTGGAGAATTACACCCAATCCAATTAAACAAATTACTAAAAGTACTTGAAGACCGAAAAGTATTTTTAGAAAGTGCTTATTATAATGAAGATAATCAAAACATTCCAAGACATATTCATGAAATTTTCCAAAAAGGACTTCCAGCAGATTTTCGCTTAATCGGTGCAACTACGCGAAATCCGCAAGAATTGCCACCAGCATTAAGATCTCGTTGTTTAGAAGTATATTTTAGGGCATTAACTCAAGAAGAAATTGTTAAGATTGCACGAAAAGCTGTTGATAAAATTGGGTTTGAAGTCGAGGAAGGTGTATTAGAAAAAATCGGTGGATATGCTACAAATGGACGTGAAGCTGTCAATGTTATTCAAATAGCAGCAGGAATTGCTACAGGAGAAGATCGGAAACAAGTCACTCTTGCAGATGTTGAATGGGTTATTCAATCAAGTCAATTGTCTCCTCGACCAGAACGAAAGATTTATCCAGATCCGCGAGTTGGTGTTGTTAATGGCTTAGCTGTATTTGGTCCGAATTTAGGAGCCCTAATGGAAATTGAGGTCAATGTTATTACAGTATCAAAAGGAAAAGGAACGATTAATGTTACAGGGATTGTGGAAGAAGAAAGTACAGGGAGTCAAGCGAGGTCGGTTCGTAGAAAAAGTATGGCCAAAGGCTCTGTTGAAAATGTGGTTACTGTATTACGAAAAATGGGTATACCTACTAATGATTATGATATTCATGTCAACTTTCCTGGAGGGACCCCAGTGGATGGACCTTCAGCGGGGATAGCGATTGCTACAGGTATTATTTCAGCAATTAAAGATGTAAAAATTAGTAATAAAGTTGCTTTAACGGGTGAACTTGGCATTCATGGAACGGTAAAACCGATTGGTGGAGTGGTGGCAAAAGTAGAAGCAGCAATCCAAGCTGGTGCAGAAACCGTGATTATCCCAAAAGAAAATGAACAAGCGATTTTAAAAGAACTAGGAGAAGTTAATATTATTCCAGTTTCTTCAATTGAAGAGGTCTTTGATATTGCGCTAATTCAAGACAAAACAGAAGAAGAAGTCATTCCAGCTAATAGCGCAGTCACCTCCCCAGCTGCATCAGTATAACGTAGTAAGGTAGTTGATCCCTATACTACATGAAAGGTTTCACCTACCTTTTGTTTTAAAAAGATTTTATAAAGAGAGGTTGCAGACAAGAGTAGTCATCAGCCTCTCCTCCATTTGTATAGGTTAGTCATGAACTCAAATTAGACAAAGATTGGGCAATAGGATAGAATTGTATAAAGAAATCTTGGTAAACATTTCTACATATTATCATAGTAGTTAAGAACTAATCCTATCGTTCATTGTGAACATCTCCATAGTATGGTTAGACTAACTATGGTGGTCGGAGGTGCTGTTAAAATGGTTGATAAAAATAAAAGAGTAATTCCACTTCTACCTTTGCGAGGACTGCTAGTATTTCCAACGATGGTCCTTCACTTAGACGTTGGCCGTGAAAAATCAGTCAATGCATTAGAAAAGGTAATGTTAGAAGATCATGAAATATTACTCGCAACACAAAAAGAAATATCTATAGATGAACCAAGTGTGGATGAAATTTATCCAATTGGGACATTAGCAAAAGTAAAGCAGATGTTAAAGCTGCCTAACGGAACAATTCGTGTCCTCGTTGAAGGGCTCAATCGTGCAAAAATTGTAAACTTCAGGGATAACGATGAAATGTTTGAAGTGGAAATCACGGTTCTTGAAGAGGAACACATGGAAAATCCTCTCGAAGAAAAAGCAATAATGCGAAACGTACTCGATCAATTTGAACAATATATAAAGCTTTCAAAGAAAATTTCAAATGAAACCTTAGCTTCAGTTGCTGATATTACCGAAGCCGAAAGACTTGCAGATGTAATTTCCTCACATTTGCCTTTGAAAATTGCTGAAAAACAAGAACTGCTTGAGATGACTTCCGTTAAAGGTCGTCTAACGAAAATCATTGAAATTTTAAACAATGAAAAAGAAGTATTAGGTCTTGAGAAAAAGATCGGGCAACGTGTAAAAAAATCAATGGAAAAAACCCAAAAAGAATACTATCTTCGTGAACAAATGAAAGCCATTCAAAAAGAATTAGGCGACAAAGAAGGCCGTTCAGGAGAAGTGTCTTCGTTACGAGAAAAAATTCTTGAAGCGGAAATGCCAGAAAACATTGAAGCAAAAGCACTTAAGGAATTAGAACGTTATGAAAAAATGCCAGCTTCTTCAGCTGAAAGCTCAGTAATTCGCAATTATATTGATTGGCTCTTAAACCTTCCGTGGACAAGAGAAACAGAAGATTTATTAGACATTAAGCACGCAGAAGCAATATTAAACGAAGATCATTATGGACTTGAAAAGGTAAAAGAGCGTGTCCTAGAGTATTTAGCAGTACAACAATTAACAAAAACGTTAAAGGGCCCGATCCTTTGTTTAGCAGGACCCCCAGGGGTCGGTAAAACGTCATTAGCGAGATCGATCGCCCGTTCTCTTAATCGTGAATTCGTTCGCATATCTTTAGGGGGCGTTCGTGATGAAGCCGAAATCCGTGGTCATCGCCGAACGTACGTCGGAGCGATGCCTGGCCGGGTCATCCAAGGAATGAAAAAAGCAGGTTCCATTAACCCTGTATTCCTATTAGATGAAATTGACAAAATGGCATCAGACTTCCGTGGCGATCCTTCGGCTGCTTTACTTGAAGTATTAGATCCTGAACAAAACAATTCGTTTAGTGATCATTTTATTGAAGAACCATATAATCTTTCGAAAGTAATGTTTGTGACGACAGCAAACAATATTGGAACGATCCCAGGACCACTACTCGATCGAATGGAGATCATTTCAATTCCTGGTTATACCGAATTAGAAAAACAACATATTGCAAAAGAATATTTGTTACCAAAACAAATGAAAGAACATGGTATGACCAAAGGAAAACTTCAAGTAAAGGACGAAGCCATTTTAAAAGTAATTCGTTACTATACTAGAGAAGCGGGTGTTCGTAATCTTGAACGGCAAATGGCGACATTATGTCGGAAAGCCGCAAAAGTATTAGTTTCTGGAGAAAAGAAACGAGTCGTTGTAACAGATAAGACGGTTGAAGAGATGCTCGGAAAACCGAGGTTTAGATATGGAATGGCAGAGGAAGAAGATCAAGTTGGTGCTGCTACAGGTCTTGCTTATACAACCGTTGGTGGAGACACGTTATCAATAGAAGTTTCGGTTGTACAAGGGAAAGGTAAGTTAATTTTAACGGGTAAGCTTGGTGACGTCATGAAAGAATCTGCACAAGCGGCGTTTAGCTATATTCGTTCACGTTCAAAAGAACTTGAAGTAGACCCAAGCTTTCATGAGAAAAATGACATTCATATTCACGTACCAGAAGGAGCGACTCCAAAAGATGGACCATCGGCAGGGATTACGATGGCGACGGCTCTCGTTTCAGCACTTACAGGGCGACCAGTGAAGAAAGAAGTCGGAATGACAGGAGAAATAACTTTACGTGGACGTGTACTACCGATTGGTGGATTAAAAGAAAAGTCGATGAGTGCACACCGAGCGGGGTTAAAAACAATCATCATTCCGAAAGATAATGAAAAAGATTTAGAGGACATTCCAGAAAGTGTACGGAAAGAGCTCACTTTTATAGCGGTGTCACATTTGGATGAAGTCCTCAAAGTTGCGTTGGGAGAGAAAAAACAATAATGAAAGTAACAAAAGCAGAATTAGGAACGGTAGCCGTAAAGCCTGAGCAATATCCTACAACGGGTTTACCAGAGTTTGGACTCGCAGGTCGATCGAATGTCGGGAAGTCATCGTTTATTAATAAAATGTTAAACCGTAAAAAGCTGGCCAGAACGTCACAACGTCCAGGAAAAACACAAACGTTAAACTTTTACTTAATTAATGAACTATTGTACTTTGTCGATGTACCAGGGTATGGTTTCGCTAAAGTTTCAAAAACCGAACGTGAAACTTGGGGTAAAATGATTGAAACGTATATTCAAAGTCGCGACCAGCTAAAAGCGGTAATTCAAATCGTTGATATTCGTCACGAGCCTTCGAAAGACGACCGTGCGATGTACGATTGGTTGAAACACTTTGAAATTCCAGTGATCCTGATCGCAACAAAAGCTGATAAAATCCCTAAAGGTAAGTGGGATAAACACTGTAAAATCATCCGCGAAGTATTAAATAAAGACAAAGACGATCCTTTAATTGTCTTTTCTTCAGAAACCGCCCAAGGAAAAGAAGAAGCGTGGAATACGATTTTGGCTTATATGAAAAAATAACACGATAAAAAAAGAAACACTAGGATTTCATAAAAATCCTAGTGTTTTCTGTATTTTGAGCCATTTTCGTTTTACAACGTTAACTGATAGGGCTAAATTAGAAAATATGATCCGAATTCAAGAGTAATGTAATCCTCCCTCAGAAAATACGATTCGAACTTAAGAAATATGCTCTTACTATAGAGAGGTCAAGCGAGTCTCGCAAGCTTCCAACAAAATCAATCACGCTTACTTTCGGCGAAAAATAAGAAACAACCCAAGAACAATTAATAGAAGTGGCCAAAATCCTTCAAATAAATCAAAGAAGGATACGAACCAATGCATAAGGTCGGTTGAAAAGAAACCGAAGCCTGAAATGACAAGCAAAATAATAGCAGGAATGAGACCGTCTCGGTTCGTTCTGAAGTATAAAAGTAGAAAAGAAATGCCGACAATTAGCGTAAACATTGCCCAATGGTTCGGCCAAAATGAAAACATTACGATTGCATGAAAGTGGATCCCTAACCCAACTAGAAGAACACCAGGGAAAATCGTTCCTGAGTCATGACCTAAATACGATTGACAAAGGAAAGCAATTCCAATAACTAGCAAAATGGAAGGCCAGGTTAAAAGCTGGTTGGCGAATGGAAGGTCAAATTGTTGAAGAAGGAAGTACAGCCCAACTCCGATAAATAGTATGCCAGGAAAAATTCCTTGTTTTTTCATGAAATTCCAGTCTCCTTTCATATATTAACTCGTGTTTGGATAAGCTATAAATATATATTTACAAGTTTTTACTACAATCATAAACATCTTCCAGCAATTAAGGCAGTACCAACATAATATCATAGGCTTTCATCATCTGTTCACAATTTTTTTTTGTGTTCAAAAAAAAGCATGTTATAATGGGGACAGAGTATGTCGGAAAAGAGAGAGAATTCCCGATAATATATAGAATGGACGTAGTGGGGGTGAAGTGTTACCATGCATATTTTAGTTGTCGGATTAAATTATAAATCAGCACCTGTAGAAATCCGTGAACGCTTTGCGTTTCAAGAAGGAGAACTTCCACAGGCGCTTCATCAATTACGTAATATGAAAAGCATTTTAGAATGTACGATTGTGTCAACCTGTAACCGCACAGAAATTTATGTTGTCTCGGACCAATTGCATACAGGGCGTCACTTTACGAAAGTCTTTTTATCTGAATGGTTTAATCTAGCTCGTGAAGAATTCACTAGCTATTTAGATATACGCGAAGATGAGCATGCCATAGAACATCTTTTACGAGTAACCTGTGGGTTAGACTCTATGGTCTTAGGGGAAACACAAATTCTTGGGCAAATTAAAGATAGCTTCTTACTAGCTCAAGAAAATGGAGCAACAGGAACAATTTTTAATCACCTGTTTAAACAAGCTGTTACACTTGCAAAACGTGCGCACTCAGAGACTGAGATTGGTAACAATGCAGTGTCTGTTAGTTATGCTGCCGTTGAGTTAGGAAAGAACATCTTTGGTGATTTTAAAGACAAGCACGTGTTAATTCTTGGTGCAGGAAAAATGAGTGAGCTTACAGCTAAGCATTTACATGCAAACGGCGCGAGTCAAATTACGGTTATTAACCGTACAGAAGCAAAAGCGGCAGAACTTGCAGAACGTTTCTTAGGAACGTCTCGTCCGATGACGCAATTGACTGAGGCGCTTATTGATGCTGATATTTTAATTAGTTCTACAGGAGCTAGAGATTATGTCATCACACCAAGTGTTGCGAAACATGCTATGAAAAAACGCAAAGGTCGTCCACTCTTTATGGTTGATATTGCGGTTCCGCGTGATTTAGACCCAGCACTTGCTGATTTTGATGATATTTATTTATATGATATCGACGATCTCGAAGGGATTGTGCAGGCTAATTTAGCCGAGCGTAAGAAAGAAGCAGAAAAGATAGAACTTATGATTGAAGAAGAAATTGTAGAGTTCAATAGATGGTTAAACACATTAGGGGTTGTGCCACTTATTTCTGCTTTGCGTACAAAAGCGTTAGCGATCCAAGCAGATACAATGGATAGTCTCGTTCGCAAACTTCCAGATTTAACAGAGCGCGATAAAAAAGTATTAAGTAAACATACGAAAAGTATCGTCAATCAGTTACTAAAAGAACCGATTACGAGAGTAAAAGAACTAGCAGCCGAAGAGGATGCAACACGTTCACTTGAATTATTTACGAAGATTTTTGCTCTAGAAGAAGAGTTAGCGGAGCAAAAAATAAAAGAGCAAGAAAAGCTACGTATTGAAATGGCTGAACTTCAGTGGGATAAGAAAAAAGCTGAAAATGTTCATTATACAAATGTAAAAGGTGTTGCTGTACGCTCCTAAGGAGGAGTCTTCGTTTGATCATAAATTGGGTGTATCTTTTAACGGTTATTTTATATAGTTTAAGTGTCTTAGGATACTTTATTGATTTCATACAAAACAACCGGAAGGTCAACCAAATGTCCTTCTGGTTGCTTTCTATTGTCTGGGTTTTACAAACCTCATTTTTTATTACTCGGATGCTAGAAGTCAATCGTTTGCCAGTTCTTACAACATTTGAAGGGCTATTTTTTTATGCATGGCTACTTGTTACATTTTCACTTATTATTAACTTACGCTTTCGCGGAGATTTCCTAGTCCTTTTTACAAATGTTGTTGGCTTTATTTTAATGTCTGTCAGTGTGTTTACACCAACTGGAGATGTTCCAGAAGAACTTTCACAATTACTGATCTCGGAACTTCTCATTATTCACGTTACACTTATTTTGCTATCTTATGCCGCTTTTACCTTATCATTTGTTTTTGCCTTTATGTATACGATTCAACATCAAATGTTAAAGCGGAAATTATGGGGAAAACGTCTCATTCGGTTTGGGAATTTAGCAAAACTCGATAAGCTTTCTTATATGAGTGCATTATTTGCCTTCCCTTTACTATTACTTGGTATCATCCTAGGATTTATATGGGCGTCTATTCAGCTAGGAGAATTACCATTTTTAGATGCAAAAGTGATTAGTTCCCTTATAGTTCTTGCGATGTATGGCTATTACTTATATCAACGTACTGTAAAAAATGCAAAAGGGTATTTGATGGCTTTAACGAATATCGCAACCTTCTTGCTTGTATTAATAAATTATTTTTTATCCAGTAGTTTTTCAAACTTTCATCTATGGTATTAAATTCAGTATAATATGTGTAGGAAAATGAACACAATTGCACAATTGGAGGAAACAATGAGAAAAATAGTGATCGGATCTAGAAAAAGTCAGCTTGCTTTAACACAAACAAATTGGGTGATCGAGCAATTAAAGAAGGCAGGACTTCCTTATGAATTTGACGTGAAAAAAATCGTCACAAAAGGGGACCAAATTTTAGATGTTACTCTTTCAAAAGTGGGCGGAAAAGGCTTATTTGTTAAAGAGATTGAACAAGCGATGAGCGATAAAGAAATTGATATTGCCGTTCATAGTATGAAGGATGTTCCGTCAGAGTTGCCTGAAGGGTTTACGTTAGCAGCTGTGACAAAGCGTGTAGACCCACGTGATGCCTTTATTTCAAATGATCATGTTAAATTAGCGGATCTTCCTGCTGGTTCGATTGTTGGAACGAGTAGCTTACGTCGTTCTGCCCAAATTTTAGCGCATCGACCTGACTTAGAAATTCAATGGATCCGTGGAAATATTGATACGAGACTTCGTAAGTTAAAAGAAGAAAACTTTGATGCGATCATTTTAGCGGCTGCAGGATTACAACGTATGGGTTGGTCCGAAGATGTCGTAACCGAATATTTAGAGCCTGAAGTTTGTATTCCAGCTGTTGGTCAAGGCGCTCTTGGAATTGAATGTCGTTCTGATGATCAAGAAGTCATCGACTTACTGCAACATTTAAATGATGCCGCAACAGCGCGTACGGTAGCAGCAGAGCGTGCTTTCCTCCACAAAATTGAAGGCGGATGCCAAGTTCCGATTGCGGCATATGCAACACTTGAAGAGAATAATGATGTGAAGATTACCGCTTTAGTCGGATCACCTGATGGAAAAACAATTCTTCATGAAACATTAACAGGAAGTAACCCTCATGATCTTGGAGAACTTGCAGCACAAAAGTTACTCGATAAGGGAGCAAAGGAAATTTTAATTCAAGTGAAGAAAGACCTTGATCAGTAATGAAGCTTGATCCTCTTTCTGGTGTTACGATCGGTGTAACGAGAGCTAAGGAGCAGTCTCGTTCTTTTATAAAAAAAATAGAGGCGTTAGGAGGGACGGCTATACCTGTCCCACTCCTCGCGTTTCAACCACCAAAAGACAAGCATAAAATCATAACGGCCTTGTCTGAACTACATACATATGATTGGCTTATCTTAACAAGTGCAAATGGGGTACACTTTTTTTTGAATGACGTCCAAGAACAGGATAAGTTTTCAATATTAAACGAAATGAATATTGCTGTGGTTGGAACGAAGACAGGAGAAGTTTTACAATCGTATGGGTTACAGCCTTCACTTCTTCCTGAAAAATTCGTGGCGGAAAGCCTGCTTGAAGAGTTACGAGTTAAATTACCAACAGACAGCCGAGTACTTGTCGTTAAAGGAAATTTATCACGAGATATTATTTATGAAGGCTTGAAGAACGACGGTTTTGCTGTTGAGGAAGTTGTCGTCTATGAAACGGTGGAAAATGACGGTGTAGATGAAGATATCATGCAAGTTCTAACTCAACAAACATTAGACTATCTCACTTTTACAAGCCCATCTACTGTTAACCATTTTGTTAATATTATGAATAAATATGCTCTATCTATAAGTTCAGACCTCATGTTTGTTTGTATTGGTCCTATTACAGCTCAAGCTGCACAGCATGCCAAATTGCATCCCCTGCTTGTCGCAGAGGAATATACAACTGAAGGAATGATCGAAGAAATAGTACAACATATAAGGAGGCAAAAAGATGTCTGATTTATTTTTTCGTCGTCATCGCAGATTAAGAGGATCTGCTTCAATTCGATCTATGGTCCGTGAAACTCAATTACATAAAGAAGATTTGATTTACCCGATTTTTGTAGTGGAAGGTGAACATATTCAAAATGAAATTCCATCGATGCCAGGAGTGTTTCAACTTTCACTTGACCTTTTAAATGAAGAAGTTAATGAAGTCGTTGATTTAGGTATTCCTGCGATTATTGTATTCGGTGTACCAAACGATAAGGATGATGTTGGTTCATCTGCTTACCACGATCATGGTATTGTTCAAAAAGCAATTAGACAAATTAAAGAAGTGCACCCAGAGTTAACAGTCATAGCAGATACTTGTTTATGTCAATTTACCGATCATGGTCATTGCGGTGTTATTGAAGATGGTAAAGTATTAAATGACCCAACGCTTGATTTACTTGCAAAAACGGCCATTTCTCAAGCTGAAGCAGGTGCGGATATTATTGCACCATCGAATATGATGGACGGATTTGTCGCAGCGATCCGTCACGGGTTAGATGAAGCTGGATATCACGATGTGCCGATTATGTCCTATGCAGTAAAATATGCATCTAGCTATTACGGACCATTCCGTGATGCAGCACATTCATCACCGAAATTTGGTGATCGAAAAACGTACCAAATGGATCCTGCGAATCGTCTAGAAGCACTTCGGGAAGCGGAGTCCGATATGAATGAAGGAGCCGATTTCCTCATTGTTAAACCAGCATTATCTTACTTAGATATTATTCGTGAAGTGAAAGAATTCTCGGGTTACCCAATCGTGGCTTACAATGTGAGCGGTGAATATTCAATGATTAAAGCAGCGGCTCAAAACGGTTGGATCGATGAGAAAAGTGTAGTTCTTGAAACGTTAACGAGTATGAAACGTGCAGGAGCAGATGTGATATTAACATATTTTGCAAAAGATGTTGTCCGTTGGTTAAACGAAAAATAAAACGATAGAGGTGAAGTAGTTGAAAACCTATGAAAAGTCACAAGCGGCGTTTTCAGAAGCAAAACCATTAATGCCAGGTGGAGTGAATAGTCCTGTCCGTGCTTTTAAATCGGTTAAAATGGACCCAGTATTTATGGAGCGAGGCGAAGGAGCACGTATTTATGATATCGATGGCAATGAATTTATCGATTACGTTTTATCGTGGGGACCGCTTATTTTAGGACATGCCGATGACCAAGTCGTTGAAGCACTAAAGAAGTCGGTTGAAAAAGGGACAAGTTTTGGGGCACCAAGTGAGTTAGAAACGCAACTAGCCAAACTCGTTATTGAACGCGTTCCATCCATTGAAGTCGTTCGCATGGTTAACTCTGGAACTGAAGCAACGATGAGTGCGTTACGTCTTGCCCGTGGATATACAGGAAGAAATAAAATTGTAAAGTTTGAAGGCTGCTATCATGGCCATGGCGATTCTTTATTAATTAAAGCTGGTTCAGGTGTAGCAACACTTGGGTTACCTGATAGCCCTGGCGTTCCTGAATCAATAGCGCAAAATACGTTAACGGTTCCTTACAATGACCTTGAAAGTTTACAATTAGCGTTTGATAAATTTGGTGATGACATCGCGGGTGTCATATTAGAACCTGTTGCTGGAAATATGGGCGTTGTACGTCCTGAACCAGGGTTTTTAGAGGCGGTTCGCGAAATGACTCACGCTCACGGTAGCTTGCTTATTTTTGATGAAGTAATGACAGGTTTCCGCGTCGGATATCACTGTGCCCAAGGCGAGTTTGGTATTACGCCAGACTTAACATGTCTAGGAAAAGTCATCGGTGGTGGCTTACCAGTTGGTGCTTATGGTGGTCGTCGCGAGATTATGGAACAAATTGCTCCAGCAGGCCCGATCTATCAAGCAGGTACATTATCAGGTAATCCCCTCGCAATGACAGCTGGTTATGAAACACTATCGCAACTGAAGCCAGAGCATTATGAGGAGTTTAACCGACTCGGAAAACGTTTAGCAGATGGACTTTCTGCAGCAGCTACTAAACATGGAATTCCTCACACAACGAGTCAGGCAGGCTCGATGGTTGGATTCTTCTTTACAGATCAACCTGTGAAGAACTTTGCGACTGCATCCACATCGAACTTAGACTTCTTTGCTGCTTATTTTAAAGAAATGCTTAACCAAGGAATATCTTTGCCACCATCTCAGTTTGAAGGGATGTTCTTATCAACGAAACATACGGAAAAAGACATTGATGCTACAATTGCAGCAGCAGACATTGCTTTTTCGAAGTTAAAATAATTAGAAGAGGTTGTTTTAAAGGGAGATATCCTTTAAAACAACCTCTTTTTTCGCTTTTTTATAAATTTTTTTCATAACCGACAAGGTCTTGTCATACAGTTTAATGTACAGAGCATGAACGTAACTGGGGGTAAACTTTTTGAAACAAGGAGGAACGTCAATTGACACAAGATCATCCATCTAAACTGTCATTTTCCATTGAGGAATCGGTGTGGTTAAATAAAGGGCAAGAAGTTGCAGAGATTCTCTCGATGTCATTAGATCCCGAAATCCACATTGAAGAAAAAAATGATCACGTAGTAATTAAAGGCGGTCTCCGTTTATATGGAGAATATCGTCCTGTTCAAAATGAAACTGAAAGCGCACGAGAGGAAGAAGTTGTTTTTCGATCTTTTGAAGAAGTAACGATAAATAATCAAGACATCGGTGAAATTAAACACTTCTTTCCAATCGATGTTACGATTCCTCTCAGTCGGATTCAAAACATTGATGATGTGTATGTGCAAGTAGAGTCTTTTGATTATGATCTACCAGAAAAAAGTTGTCTGCAACTCACAGCCGATGTAGCAATCAGTGGAATGAGTACGCAACAACAAGAAGTAAAGCAGCCTTATGCAGCACCCGAGCGACGCATTCCAGCGGCTAGACCACCAATTCCTAATTCTGTACCAGAATTTGAGCAACCACCGTCACTGCAACCACTGCCGTCATTTTCATTTGAAGCTAGGAAACAGGCAATGGCAAATCCTCAGGAAGAGGCGCAAACTCCTGAAGTGGAAGCAAAAGAACTCTTACCAACTGTTTCAGCTGAAGATAATAGTGATTTAGCATCGAGCTCTGACGCTCCAAAGTATGAAGTGGAAAATGAAGAACCAATTCCTAACCAAGATCCAGTCATACCAAAACAGGCACAAGAACCGAACATTGAAGTTCGCCCAGAAGTGGGTGAACCAGTAGAAAGTAGTCCGATCGCTAATCTTGTACCGAACAACCAACGTTCATCGGATCAAGTATCAGCGAATATTGAAGTTGAAGCAAATGAAGAGATAGAACAAGTAGAACCAATAGAAGCTACCCAAGAAGAAGATGGCCGTGAAGAGGAGACGAAAATTAATTTTACTCCATTGAAAAAATTATCAGAACGTCCTCCTGCAGCGGTAGAAGTAGAAGAAAACAGTGAAAATCAAGAAGAGCCAGCCGATGAAGCAGTAAAAGCAACTAAATCAAGGCAAGATGAAAATGCACTATATTTAACAAAAATGCTCGCGGATGGTGAGGAACAATTTTCTAAATTAAAAATGTGCATCATCCAAGAAAATGAATCATTAGATACGATTGCTGAACGCTATGAGTTATCAACTAGTCAAATTGTTCGTGTAAATCGCTTAAATGAAGAGCAAGTAGAGGAAGGGCAAATCTTATATATTCCAGTAGGATCAAAGCGTTAATATAAACAATTGATGAGGAGGGTGACTCATAATATTAGTGCCAGACACCTCACGACGAAAAGGTGAAACGTATTAAATCCACCTTGAACGGCCTTGTGAGGAATTTGGAACTTTCATGAGTGACCCTCTATCTTTAAAAAAAGGAGAAAAAAAGTATGGACATTCTCCCGTTAATTAAAGAGAACTATCCGTTTGAGGTTATAGCTGAACAAGCTGATGGAATTATTGATACAACACAAGGTAGAAAAAAATACCGACTTTGGCAAGATGAGAAGTTATTAAACTGGCATCAAGAATGGCGGGATAAATGTAGCGACATTCCATACCAATTAACCGACCGGATGATTCAAACAAAAGATGAAAAAAAAGCAGTACAGATCGAAACTGGTTGGTTGACTGTACATGATGAATTGGTTGAATCGTTTCCTACGAAAAATTATGAACATAAGTGGGCAAACTTCATTGCTCGAATGATTGAATTTGGTGACACAAAGAAAGGCGATCTTTCAACAGTGATCAAACGCGAATTTCCATCCACTTCAGAATGGAAAGTGTGGATATCCGAAACGGCACTTCTTAATGATAAAAAGCGAAATATTTTACAGTCGTGTATTCAGGAAGCGATGCGAAGAAAACATAAAGCGCTCGAATTAACGAAAGAAAGTAAAAATAAAAGACTTCCTATAATGGACAAGGTCTCGTCTCTCAACCAAGCTAAAAAAGTTTTCGAGTTGTTTGTATGGCAAGGTACATCTGAAGCTCCTGAAAGTGGGTTTATAAGTTTAACTCATTTTTTACAACAGTGGGTTGGGCAAAATGGGGAGGAGTCTCTAGTAAAACTATTAGATTGTATCGACGATCAAATTGAATTCCGAAAAAAATTTGGAAATGATTTACTTGCAGAGGCGTGGCTACCGTGGGAGCTCGTCGATGCGATGGATCAATTCCAGCAATGTGAAAGAACAGAAGAAGTAGAAATTCATTTTTCAACGTTTCAAAAGGAATGGAATGAACGCCGTCAACTTGTTCTTACTTTAATCCAATGGTTAAAAGAAGATAGAAAGAAGGTGGCAACATGACCGATCGATCTCTCATAGATCGTTATGCTCCCATTCTGTTTCACTATGATTTGTATCTCGAGCACATAGAGCATTGGGGAAAAGTAAAACAAATCCAAACGAGCCGTGGCATGTTCGCTTTGAAAGAAGCTCATATGAACCGCCAGCAAGGAGAAATGTTTGTCCAAGTGATGCGAAAATTAGATCGGCTTGGTTACCATCAATTAATCCCAATCATTCCAACGAAATATGGGGAATACACTCTGTCAACCGATGATCGTTCCTATTATTTAATGCCCTGGATCGACGATGCCCCTTATCAAGCACGAATTTCAAGAGAAGAGAAAATTGTCGAACAGCTAGGGGTCATTCACCGTTTAACGGCGAAAACGGATGAATATCCAAAGGAAACGATCGAAGAAGCTTATCAAGCGTTATTACAACGATGGGAAATGCGGAGGTTAGAGTTAGAACGATTTGCTGATGAAGCAGAAGGAAGGACGTATATCTCACCGTTTCAACTAACCTATTTAACTCATGTTCATCAAATGCTCTTAATGGTCGAAGATGCAAAAAGGCATTTAAAAAACTGGTATGATATTTGTCTCGAAAAAGGAAAGTATAGAACCGTCCTTTGTCATGGAAAAGCATCGAGAAAACATACGATCTTTAACCAAAATGGCGATCCTATATTATTTAATTTTGAACGGGCGTCGATGGATACTCCTGCACGCGACTTGGCTTTATTTTGTCGCCAATCTTTTGCTTATAATCTGTGGGATGAAGAAGAAATGCTGCGCTGGTTTGGGACGTATGACCGAAACATATCGCTATTAGACGAAGAAAAAGAATTACTGTTTGGCTATTTGTGTTTTCCTGAACCCGTGTTGTTTTCGTTACAACTGTATTTGCAACAAAAACAAGAGAAGCCAGAACTTTATCATGTCCAACGTTTAGAAAAACGTTTTCATATGATGAGAAAGGTACACCGGTTGAAAGGCTATTTAATTAAAAAGGAAGAACAAACCGCACAATTTGAGCAACAACAATAAGAGGCTGTCCCATAAGTGTCTACGCTCCTCGCCTGTAGGATATAAAGAAAATCTCTTTATACCGTTGGCTGAGGTGCTTGGTGCTTGTTGGGGACAGTCCCTTTTCGTTTGGAGTGATCCATTTTAAATAACATTGAAAAGGAACAAGAAATATAATATCGCAAAAGATGCTAATAAAATAACATCAAATGTCGTCGGTAACAGAAGTGTTCGGATAAATTGAAAACATAATAATGGAAGTAGTACTTGTATCAAAATTAACCGAAGTCGCAATAACCAAAAAGGGGGACGAAAACGCTTATATCGCTTACCCATAGCGAAGCTCCTTCCTAGAAACAGTCTATATACTACAATATGCATAGGCGAGGTTGATGTGAAATGCAAAATGGTCATGCATAAAAAAAGAAAAAAATGGCGAAGCTTTTATTGACGAAAAACCTTGAAAAAAGGTAGAATAATATGCAGACTACTATACGTATATGACAACCTCTATACATAAATGCATGGACAGGGAAGAGTAAATTCAAAACCCTTCAGAGAGAAAAATCAATAGCTGAAAGATTTTTCAGGATGTATGAATTGAACGTCACCCTCGAGCAACTCAATTGAACGAGACTGAATTTGAAAGCAATGACTTCGACACAAGTGGATTACTTCAATTCAGCGCCAAGTAGATAGAGTCGGCAGCTGCCGTTATCTGAATGAAGTGTGTAAGCTTTTTTTGCTTGCAAACAAAGGTGGTACCGCGAATACAACTCTCTTCGTCCTTTGGGTGGAGGGGGTTTTTGATGTTTTTACGACGTCACTATCGAACGCTAATTCTAGTTATCGATAGATCAATATTATGGTCGTTTGGACTTAGCGATAAGCCGAGTCTTTTAATACATAAGGGAGGTCAAGGAACCTATGGAAAATCAAGACTTAACAATGCCAACAAAGTATAGCCCACAAGATACCGAAGCAAAATGGTACCCATTTTGGGTTAATGGGAAGTTTTTTGAAGCAACAGGTGATGAAAAGAAGAAGCCATATACGATAGTTATTCCGCCACCAAATGTTACAGGGAAACTACATTTAGGACATGCCTGGGATACAACATTACAAGATATTTTAATACGAACGAAACGAATGCAAGGTTATGATGCATTATGGTTACCTGGGATGGATCACGCTGGGATTGCGACTCAAGCTAAAGTAGAAGGAAAACTTCGCGAAGAAGGACTTAGCCGATATGATCTTGGTCGTGAAAAATTCTTAGAAAAATCGTGGGAATGGAAAGAAGAGTACGCTTCACACATTCGTCAGCAATGGTCGAAACTAGGACTAGCATTAGATTATTCACGTGAAAGATTTACGTTAGATGAAGGCTTGTCCAAAGCCGTTCGTGAAGTGTTTGTTCGTCTTTATGAAAAAGGCTTAATTTACCGCGGCGAATATATCATTAACTGGGACCCACAAACGAAAACAGCCTTATCCGACATCGAGGTTATTTATAAAGATGTTCAAGGTGCGTTTTACCATATGAAATATCCACTTGTCGATGGCAGTGGCTATATTGAAGTAGCGACAACTCGTCCTGAAACGATGTTAGGAGATACAGCGGTTGCGGTTCATCCTGAAGATGATCGGTACAAGCATTTAATTGGTAAAAAAGTGAAACTACCAATCGTCGGCCGTGAAATTGAAATTGTCGGTGATGATTATGTTGATATGGAGTTTGGTTCAGGTGCGGTAAAAATTACTCCTGCTCACGATCCGAATGACTTTGAAATTGGAAATCGCCATAACTTAGAACGCGTACTCGTAATGAGCGAAGATGGAAAAATGAATGAAAATGCTGACAAATATCAAGGGCTAGATCGATTTGAATGTCGTAAGCAGATCGTGAAAGACTTACAAGACATGGGAGTTCTCTTTAAAATAGAAGAACATACGCATTCTGTCGGTCATTCTGAGCGTAGTGGCGCTGTTGTTGAACCGTATCTATCAACGCAATGGTTTGTGAAAATGGAGCCATTAGCAGAAGCGGCGATTGAATTACAAAAGTCAGAAGGAAAAGTAAATTTTGTTCCTGACCGTTTTGAAAAAACATATCTTCATTGGATCGAAAACATTCGTGATTGGTGTATTTCTCGTCAATTGTGGTGGGGACATCGTATTCCAGCCTGGTACCACAAACAAACAGGGGAAATCTATGTTGGTCATGAAGCACCAGCAGATATCGAAAACTGGGAGCAAGACCAAGACGTATTAGATACGTGGTTCTCATCAGCTTTATGGCCATTTTCAACTATGGGCTGGCCTGACAAAGAAAGTGCCGACTTTAAACGTTACTATTCAACCGATGTGCTTGTAACGGGCTATGACATCATTTATTTCTGGGTTGCACGAATGATTTTCCAAGGGCTAGAATTTACTGATGAGCGTCCGTTTAAAGATGTCCTCATTCACGGTTTAGTCCGTGATTCACAAGGACGTAAAATGAGTAAATCACTCGGTAACGGTGTTGATCCAATGGACGTTATCGACAAATACGGTGCAGATGCGCTTCGTTTCTTCTTAGCGACAGGAAGTTCACCAGGAAATGATTTACGCTTCTATTGGGAAAAAGTAGAATCAACATGGAACTTTGCGAATAAAATTTGGAACGCTTCACGTTTCGCCTTAATGAATATGAACGGAATGAAGTATGAAGAAATCGATTTAACAGGTGAAAAATCAATCGCGGATCAATGGATCTTAACACGTCTTCAAGAAACGATTGAGTCCGTTACTCGATTAACCGAAGCGTACGAATTCGGCGAAGTGGGCCGTGTGCTTTATAACTTCATTTGGGATGATTTCTGTGACTGGTATATTGAAATGGCGAAGCTACCGCTTTATGGTGATAATGAAGAAGCCAAGAAAACAACACGTTCTGTTCTGGCGTACGTTTTAGATCAAACGCTTCGTTTATTACACCCGTTAATGCCGTTTATTACCGAGGAAATATGGCAACATTTGCCGCATGATGGCGAATCAATTACGGTTGCGGCTTGGCCTGAAAAACAACAAGACTTCATGTTTTCCAATGCTGTTGCGGACTTCAACTTATTGAAAGACATCATTCGTTCTGTACGTAATACGCGTTCTGAGTTGAATGTACCAATGAGTAAGCAAATCGAACTTCACATTAAAGCGAAAGATGAGCAAGTACTTGATCAATTAAACCGTGGACTTCTGTATATTGAAAAGTTCTGTAACCCAAGTGAACTAAAAATCGGAACGGATATACCGACACCTGAAAAATCGATGTCTAACGTCTTAACAGGGGTAGAGTTATACTTGCCACTAGCTGGATTACTAGACCTTGATGCGGAAATTGCTCGTCTCCAAAAAGAACTCGAAAAGTTTGATAAAGAAGTTGACCGTGTGCAGAAAAAGTTAAATAACCAAGGCTTTATCGCTAAAGCACCTGAAAAAGTCATCGAAGAAGAAAAAGCGAAAGAAAAAGATTATATCGAAAAACGTGAAACAGTGAAAGCGCGTATTGCGGAGTTAAGAGGATAATCGAAAAAGAAAAGACTGCCCCAGAAAAGTGTCTACACTCCTCGTCCTTGTGACGAGGGGCTAGCGCATAGGGTCAGTCCTTTTTTAATTTACGAATAATATGGTGTAAATACAGTTCAACAATATTAATGTCAGACGTTGCACTTAACGTTCGGCTTCCGACAACATCTTCAATCTCATTAAATAATAGATTACCTTCTTCATCGAATAAAAAGTCAATGCCGACAAAATCAAACTCAAACTCATCAATAATCGTATAGATGATCTGTTTTTCAGAATCAGATAATGTGTACAGGTGAGCAGAACCACCGAGTGTAAAATTAGCTTTGAAATCAGTTTCTGAACTTCGCAGCACCGCGGCAATAATTTCATCACCAATGACAAACACACGTAAATCTTTCCCGGTCGTACCTGCTGGTCGTTGGACAACGACGTCACGTCCAACAAAAGCATCCACATTTTGTATGAAATCATTTTCATCAGAAATAAGGACCACTTGCTTACCACCACGACCTTCGGCTTCTTTTAAGATCACAGGAAAAGGAAATGGAATGGAAGAACGTTCACCAGAAAAGCGCTGTAAAAAGATCGTATCAACAGTCGGAACAGATAATTGGGCAATAATTTGATGGGTTTTTGCTTTATGGTTACAAACCTCAGAAACGAAAGAAGAATTAAATACTGGGATGTCTAACAACTCTAGTTGTTTACTAAAAAAAGGATCCATGACACGAACAATAGCAAAATTAGGTAGATCGATTTTTTTTCCCTTATAAGTTATCGTTAAGTTTGAATCAATAATGCCTAGCTGAAAGTTTTCCCGTAAAAATAACTGGATGGATAGATTTAGTTTTTCTCCTTCTTCAATCACCCAATTAATAAAGGCTTCGTTTCTAATCGCTTCTGCTTCTGGATAAATGAGCCAGCCGTTCATATTAGGACGCACCTTTTAGCTTTCCAAGGATATATTCGATCATCCAATCCGCCACATTAATTCCAGTACAGTCATAAATATTGCGAATATGTGCATTAGAATTCACTTCGCATACGTAGCGTTCACCATCTTCACCGAATAATAAATCAACACCCGCAAAATCGGTTCCCATAACTTTTGAACATCTTACCGCCAGTTCCACTTCTTCAGCAGTCGGTTGATAAGGTTCCATTGTTGCACCTGCACTCACATTCGCACGGAAATCGGTGGTGGATTGTCTGAGCATCGACGCAACGACTTGATTACCGACAACGTTCAAGCGAATATCTTTTCCATAACTCGCTTCAATTAATTGTTGAATAACAAAGGGGGTCGTACCTAATTGCTTCACTTTGGTGAAAAAAGTTTCGAAGGTATCAATAAGATATACTTGTTGACCGAACGATCCAAAGGCTTCCTTCATAACAAATGGATACCCAAGTTCATTCGCGATCTCACGATAGTAAGAAGCATCGGCATCTTCAACAGGAAAAAAGCGCATCGGTGAAAGAATTGTTTTCGGGATCGGTAATTGATGGTCTGCTAATACTTGATACATTAGGGTTTTATCATCACAGTTTTCGATCGACTGTGCAGAGTTGAACAAAGGAATTCCAAGTGTTTCGAGCTGCTTTGCGAGGCGAATATCTTTATCTGCAAACACGACAAAGTCAGGGTGTTCGCCTTCATAAGGCCCTTTAATGGAAGAGTTGCCGTCTTCAATCGTAATGACGAGTTCATCGTTTTTGATAAGCGTTGTCTGGATTTGATGACGACTGGCTGCTTCTTGAACCCACTTGGCAAAATCTAAAAATTTGTTTTCCTTTAAGCTTCCGTTATAAATGATCCAACCTTTATATTGACTCATAGTTTTCCTCTTTCATTTAAAAAGTAAATAATTTCTGTAAGACAATCAAGAATACGATAAAAGTCTGTCGCATTTCTTTCTAATTTTAAAAAGCGCCAATTGATTTCGATTTGTATTGCTGCGATCCCACATGTTCTTGCGATCGTAGAAGATACGGTATGAGCAAAACCTGCCGTAAAAATATGATCAATCTTTACATTCTCAAATTGATGCTTTAAAAAAAACGCTTGAATCGTTTCACCTAGTTCGATCTGATGTTGAATATTACGCCCTCTCCCTGTTCCAATATCGAATGAGTGGGGGCGTTGGTCTGACATAATATGTAAGTCTAACACATAGCGAATCTCGTGATGCTCTACTTTTTCACGGAGCATGTCTTTATAAGGATTCGTTTTATCGTAATTCGCATCATCTTGATTGTTTTTCGTTTTATAAGCCGCGTGACAGCCTGTCCGCTCGTGAAGAAAGTGAGTGAGAACACCAGTCAAATACTCGGCCCTCTTTTCCAATCCTTCACGTATTTGTGGAACACTATGTGGAGCCGACACAAGTGTAGCGCCTGTTCCTTCTAAAAATATAAAATGATTATCTATACATAAATCTTCATTGATGAACCGTTGCAAAAGTGCATGAATATCTTCTATTGTAGGTAGTTGCATTGATCATTCCCCATTATCAATCATTTGAAATACTTTCTCTCACTTTTGAAAACGATATGTAAACAGAAATCGGTATTAAGATACATAGTATCATTATCATATAGTCTAGGGAAAGACCCGTAGACATCGTAGCTAATACAGCGGCAATAATTGAGAAGAATTGTAAGTTTAAGTTTTTGCGAAATAAATATGGCAAACAACGTTGGACTTCAATAATTTTACCGACATTTTTTAAGCCTAACTCATTGCGGATCGGTGCAGGGATTCCGATTGACACATTCATCGAACTTTCAGACGGAATAATACTCGTTTCTCGTACGAGATCAACTGAATCCATCGCGAGTACGCGAACTTTTACTTCTGTTGCACGATTTTTTAAAATAATCGTATCAGTTTCTTCAAGTCCTAATAGTTTTAATGAATGGGGCGACACCCTCACAATATTACTAGCTTCATCTGTCGAATATGGACGGATTACTTTAAGTTGTAATGTTGCTTGTCGGATCATTTTCTCGGCGATCTCGTTGTTTATTCTTTTAAATATGGAGCGGTTCTCTGTTTTCTTTGAATAATCATGCAAAGGATACAACTTAGCATCCACGTAGCCGACTTTTTGTAAAGATGCTTTAAAAACTTGCCGTTCAATATACGGAAAAAAAGGCACCGCTTCGCCATTTTCGTAATACTTAAGAACTTCATGAACTTGTTCGTCCGCTTTCGGGTGGGTATAGAATTTTTGATAATAATAATCGGACAAAATATCAGGTGGCAGTTCATAGTCAATAAACTGTCTCTGAAGGAAATTTAATTTTACGGTTTCATCATCGAGAGTAGCATTATATGTAATGTTCGAGCGATGAATATCAAAAGAAGCCCCTGTGACTGTGTTCACCATCTCAAACATCGTACACTGTTGGTCGAGAGCGTCATAGATGTTTTTCGATACAATAATGTTTCCATCTTTAATTGCATTAACATTCATGACCCCTATTTTATTGAAAGAAGCGCACGGATATTTCTGAATTAAGAGTTTTGCAACGTTGTTAGCAGTGACTTCTAGCTTGTTTTTTGTCGATAATCCAATTTGGATATCATCTTCGAGGGTGAACTGATCATTCGCTTGCACGACACAACGTCTACACTTCCCGTTAAGAGGGTTCCAAACCGTGACATAATCATTTTCTGCTAATCCGAGTTTCTGCATTTGCTTCGGATGAAGGTCTACTCGATGATGAGGGAAAATGCCTTTCAAGCGAGTGTCGGTTGAAACATTCACTTTTGTCATTGGTCCATTCATAAACACATTACTTTGCTGACTAACTAATGTCAACGCGATGAAAGCTTTTAGTAAGTTATAAAATGATTTCTCTTCGTAATGAGTGTTATGAAAATTTTCTGGAATATGCACCTTGATTGTGACGACGTTGTTTTCACGAGGTTGATCAAGAGATTGAATGTTTACGATAGGGTTTAAGCCGTTTTGTATCCAAATAGCTTCTATTAACTGTTGAAAGGGAACCAGTTTACTAGAATTATGACCTTCTATTGAAATTACTATACGATGTGACTGTTGTTCAGTAGGGTTGCCAATTTGAATGATCGTATGAGGGTGATCTGAGTCTTTCATTTGGTTTATTAATGTAGACAACGAGTTTTCCGAATGTGTCCGTTTCTTTCGGACTCGATAATAAAAAGGACAGCTGGCGAGCTCTTGTATGACACTTCCGATTATATAACTGTTAGGAACGACCTCACTAATCTCATGACCGACTGTAAAGGGTGCATAGAGCATAGCATTACCAATCCCTTTTTTATATTTAAATGATGAAAGTGCAAAGCGTGAGCCACGATAACTAGATTTTAATAACTGCATCTCATGGGTTGAATGGCTCGTAAGCACATTCATAATAGCTTCATCGTTGATCGTTGGCTCAGTACGTTTTACTAACATAACCTATCTCCCTTTGTAGTTGTTCGGAAATTCTATTTTCGTTATAGTTACAATATCATTATTGTACCAAACAATGGACAATCGAAAAATAGGAGAGAAACTCATAATGAAACCATCATTTGAAGAAATCATCACATTGATTCAAAACCGAAACATTATTCAACTCGGCTTAGAAAATATGACAGGGTTTTTAGAGGAAATTGGAAATCCTCATCGAAAACTTAAAGTTATCCATATTGCGGGAACGAACGGTAAAGGCTCTACACTCAATTTTATAAGAGAAATGTTGCTAGAAGCTGGTTATCAAGTGGGAACTTTTACAACGCCAGCCGTCTTCAGCTATGAAGAGCAAATTTCCATCAATAAAGATCCGATAAGTAAAGAGAATTTTGTTGAGGTGTTTCAACATTTAACTCCTCCTCGCGAAACATTTGAACAGCGTGAACAAGTTGTGCTGACAGAATTTGAATGTTTAACCGCGATGATGTTTTACTTTTTTGCAGAAGTTCGGCCTGTTGATTTTGTACTCGTCGAAACAGGAGTAGGAGGAAGACTAGATGCAACGAACGTTACGATGCCTTTATTGACCGTCATTACGAATATTGGGAGGGACCATATGCAGTTGCTCGGTGAATCGAAAGAAGATATTGCTAATGAAAAAGCAGGGATCATCAAACGAGGTGTCCCACTGATTACCGCAGAAGAAGACGAGGCGATATTGGCGAATTTTAAACAACATACCGCCGATAAAAAGGCAAAGCTATATGCATTACATCATGACTTTGCCATTAGTGATCGTGAAGTAGGCAAGGCTAACCAATCGTTTTCGTTTGTATCCCCATTTCGAAAAGTAGATAGCCTCCAACTTTCCATGCTCGGCGAACATCAAGCGAAAAACGCTGCTCTAGCTTTAATGACCGTAGATTACTTAAAAACGTATCAAGCCCTCATGATCAAGGAAGATGATATTCGAAAGGCCTTGAAGAATGCAACTTGGAAGGGACGTTTTGAAAAAGTAAGCGAGCGTCCTCTCATTTATGTAGACGGTGCTCATAATCGTGAAGGAGTAGCTGCATTAGCGAGTATGTTACAGGACCACTTTCAAGAAAAAAACATTAACGTATTGTTTGCGGCGACAAAGGAAAAAGAAATTGAAGCGATGCTCAGTCCTTTATATGAAATCGTTAATGAAATTAGCTTTACTAGTTTTGAATTTCCACGAGCCGCATTAGCAACCGATTTATTTCAACAATCTAGTTTTACAAATAAACGGTTAGTCGAAGATTGGCAGGATGAGATCGAACACCAACTCTCTACGTTAAAAGAGGGTGACTTATTCCTTATAACAGGTTCTTTATATTTTATCGGACAAGTTAAAACGTTTATTATCGAACACCAAAGAGATCATAAATAGTAAAAAAATACTATTGAACAGATTAACACTATACTTATAGCAGGAATTTATACACTGATGTAGTAATATAATATAGATAAAATGAACTTTTTAGAAAACATCGTAGTAGACAAGGGCGGGTGATATAGTGACAAAGAAAGTAAAAAAATCTTTATGGATTATTTGGTTAGTAATGACGGTCATCTTTATTACAGCGTTTGAACAATATGCTCTCTCTTTGCTTGTTGAAAATAAAATGGAGCTTCTATCTTTATTTATTTTAGCAGGTATTACCGCCCTATTCCCAATCCAATACAAAGGATATTCCTTCGTTCTATTCCAATGGGTATCTCTCGCAAGTTTTCTACTGTATGGTCTTTTTATTGAAATAATTGTCACGCAATTCGCACTAGTTATTTCATTGATTGTTATGAAGATTAATCGAGAAAACTTGTACCGAATTCCTCTAAACTCAATCATGTTTTATATAACGTCACTTTCGTCAGCGGGAATTTATTATTTGATGGTTGGACTTTCACTACCAAGCGCTTTAGAAGTAATCGTACCATTAGCCGCGTATGTCGGCACATTTTTATTTGTAAACCATGTGTTAATTTATTCAATTCGCAATTATTTAGTTAAAGTCAAAACGAAGTTTATTGATAAAGGAACCGTTTGGGAACTCTCAACAGCTGCCCTCGTTTTGCCCATGAGTATCATTTTGGTCATGCTTTACCAAGAAATTGGTTATACAGCATCTGGAATGGTTGCCGTAGCTTTTATCGGCATATCGATTATGTTGAAAGTGTACCGAAGAAGTGAACGAATGAATGAACGACTAAAAAAAGTAAATGAGCTCGGCATTGAGTTAAGTAGTACGTGGGAAGTACAAGAAACCGCTCACTTATTTGTGAAAAAAATGAAAGAGTTATTCAAAAACAACTATATTTATATATATACGGTTGAAGACAGAATGTTAAAGTTGTTAGCTTCATATCAAGAACAACCGAGTGAAATTTTATCAATCGAAAAAACAGTTGATTCGATCACAGAGAAAGCCTACCGAAAGAAAAAAGGAGTTGTCTACCAAAAGCGCAGTCAATGGCCAGGACCGGAGCGACTTCTGTTAAAAGGAGCGCATTCTGTTATGATTGTCCCGATTATTCAACATAGTGAAATAAAAGGAGTTATCACAATTGCTGTCAGTGAAAAAAATGCATATAAAAAACAAGATGTCACGTTAGTTGAGATTCTCGCCAATTTTCTCGGTGTTGCTATGGATAACGCCCGCCATTACGAACAGACGATAAAAGAAAGTGAGCGTTGTTCACTAACCGACCTCTACAACTATCGATCATTTGAACGAACATTAATTGAAGAATATGAACGAAGCATCATTCAGAATGAAAAACTAGCTGTTATTTTATTAGACCTCGATCACTTTAAATCGGTCAATGATACGTATGGTCACCAAGCAGGAAATGAAGTACTCTGTCAATTGGCAAAATTAATGGAGAACATCATAGGTGATGATGGCTCTGTAGCCCGTTACGGTGGCGAAGAGTTTGTGATCATGTTAACCAATACAAATCTAACGAATGCACATAAGATAGCCGAACAATTGCGAAGTCAAATTGCCAATAACAGTTTCAATATTCATAATGATCTTAATCATGGTGAGAAAAAGATCATTCACGTTACAGCGAGTATCGGTTTCGCCATAAGTGACAAAGAAGAAACCAATCCCGTTTCACTCGTCCGTCAAGCCGACCGCGCCATGTATACGGGTGCTAAACAAAAAGGAAGAAATCGTGTAGCGCTGTATAGGGATGATTGTGAAGTCGTAAAAAATGTAGATTTTTTAGCGGATACTTTAACGAGATAAAGACTAGAAAGTAGAGGAGATAGAGACAAAGTACGTGAAATGATTTCTACTTTTTGCTAATTATAAAACTCACATTTAAAACTAATGTATCTTTTGTGACTTTAGTCTTAAGATGTTTTAAAAACGCTCATAATTTTTTTTGAAAAACTCTTTAATTTTAAAGATTTCTTGTTATAATCAAAAATATAAGGGTAAGACATTCAGACTAGTGAATAACTGGAAATTCACTAGTTAGTATTACCTGAATTTAATAATTTGCTATAATAGGTTTGGAGCTACTGTAATTAGGGTAATAACTCTTAGAGGTAGTTTGAAAAGGAGCGATGAGTTACGACTTGTAAGTGGGCGCCTAAGTCGTAAGGAGCTAGTGGTGCAACCGACTTTTACATATGACATCTGCGGAGGTGGTCAAAGGTAAAAGTTATTTTTTTGCTTTAAATTTGTCGCATTTTGACAGATTAAGGTAAAAAAGTTAGCGAAACAAGGGGAATCACGCACAAGGACAAGCCAATCTATTAACGATTTTGAGAGCCAAGAACAGCTCTGAAAATAAATTGAAACTATGAGGAAAAAGGGAGAGATAAGAATGAGAGCACTTATTCAAAAACGTCTTAAAAACCAACGCGGTTTAACACTAATCGAGTTACTAGTAGTAATTGTTATTTTGGGGATTATTGCAGCGATAGCGGTACCAGCACTAATGGGGCAACGTGAATCTGCGGCAGAAAATACAAATGCGCAAACTTTAAAAATAGCAGAAGATGCTTTTCAAAGGTATTCTGTGGTAAATGGAGAAGAACCAACATTAAAGTCTCAACTTGTTGGTGATTACTTAGAAAGTTGGCCAAAGTGTGCTGATGGAACTGATCTTCCTGCTGCAGAAGTAGCAGACACTCCTTTAGCGATTACTGAATGTCAATAGACTGTTATTATAAAAGCTGCCGTAAAAATGCGGCAGCTTTTTAACCAGAATTGATAAAAATGCGTAAACTTTAAATCAAAAGGTAATGAATGTAGTTATTTATTAACTGGGTCCTTTTAGACATAATATATTTTAGGAGGAGAGTTAATTGTGATTTTCATAGATATATATGTCATTCTAATAGGATTATTACTCGGCTCCTTCTTCAACGTTGTAGCCATCCGTCTATTAAATAAAAAATCAATCGCCTTCCCTCCTTCTCATTGTCCACATTGCAAACACAAATTATCGGTATTAGATTTAGTTCCTGTCTTCAGTTATGTATTTCTAAAAGGCAAATGTCGTTATTGTCAAACAAAAATATCACCTTTATACCCATTCGGTGAACTTTTAACAGCTACATCGATTTTTATCGTGTATAAATTTGTCGGTCTACAACTAGAGCTAATTCCAGCACTTCTCCTAACTGTTTTACTTGTCATTTCTGTATTAACTGACATTCGTAAACAACTTATTCTAGATGTAGTAACGTTACCAATGCTTGGTGTACTTATCATTTCTCACCTATTTATAGGTACAGAACCATTTTGGTACTATTTACTTGGTGGGGTTGTTGGTTTTGCATTGTTACTACTCATTGCCATCGTTAGTCGAGGTGGAATGGGTGGTGGTGATGTAAAGCTGTATGCGGCGATTGGTGTCGCGTTAGGACCATGGATGACGGTGATGAGTCTCGTTTTAGCATCATTTGTCGGTACGGTCATTGGTGTACTACTATTGGCACTTGGCATCGTGAAGCGTAAACAACCGATTGCGTTTGGGCCGTTTATCTTTATTGGAACGCTTTTAGCTTATTTATTTGGACAGGATATTTGGAATTGGTATATTAACTTCTTATGGTAAGGGTGTGAGAATATGAATAATCAAAAAGGAATTACATTAATTGAGTTACTCGTAACGATTGTTATATTGGGGATTATTGTAATTCCTATTCTCACGTTAATGACCAATGCCTTTACGAACACGGTTTCTCAAGGAAGAGAAACGCAAACTCTTTATTTTGCTCAGCAAGTGATCGAAGAAGTGAGAGTCAATTCGTACCCAAGTGCTTTAAAGGATGAAATAATTTACGGCACTTGTTCCCCTAATAGTGGCTGTACGGAAATTAACATAGCTCAACTTGAACCGCCTTTGTTAGGAGATACAGAAGTACTTTATGAAATCTCATTTAGTGAGTTATCTGACGTAACTGATGATGAGGAAAGAAATCAGATATTAGCAGCTAGCTTTTTTGAAGTAGAAGTAACCGTAAAATCAAACGCACCAAACAGTCAAGATGTTTCTTTAGTTACGGTGGTGAAAAAGCAACCATGAGAAATCAACGAGGTATTACTTTAGTCGAGTTACTTTTGACGATTACCATTATGTCAATGATTTCTATTCCTGTTTATATGTTAGTAAATAGTACATTGAAAGTCCATCAACAAACGAGTATTGATAATCAACTGCAACATGAAGCGCGGTTTATCTCGCAATATATGAGTGAAAAAATTCGCGATGGAGCACAAATTTATAATACTCCTGGAAAATGGGAGTTAAGAAAAGATGGAGAGGTATTTATCCGCTATGATGAGGTTACAAAAGAAGTTTTTCTTAAAGATAGTGGCCATCTATTATCGAATCAAGTAGAAAGTTTTGATGTAACACCTGAGCCAGCCGAAGACCCTGTCAAATACAATATATCCTTATCGTTACAAAATCGAGACCAGTCATATCGATTGCAGTTAACCGTTTATAATAATGCGTACTCACGTTATAAAAAATGAGGGATGGTGAGTCATTATGAATACCTGCTTAAGAAATGAAAAGGGAGCGGCTCTACTTTTAACATTATTTATTATTGTATTTGTTGGAATTGTAGGAGCTAGTTTAATAAATACAACTTTGTACGGTCAAAAAAATACAGTAACTTCTGTTGCAGAACAAGATGAGTTTTATAAACTTGAAACGGGTTTAGATTTTATGTTGCATGAAATGGCAACATTTTCGATTGAAGACGGGATCCTAATGTATGATGATGGGGTTAATGCACCGTATCCAGTTGAAGACGAAAACGGTAACCCACAAAAAATCGTTAAGCGTGGACCGTACTATTATATAGAAACAGGCCAACCATTGAATGTTACATATGAAATTGATAATCAGGAGGTAGAAGTATCAGTTTCATATGAGCATGAAGTGATAGGAGAAGAGACGGAGTATACTTATAAAGTCATAGCTCAATTCCCAAATAGTAAGTTTGAGAGATCACTAGATATGATTGTGAGAGTTCCTGTTAAAAGTGAGTTGATCGAGATCCCTCCCCCACCTCCTGGGCATGTGGGACCCCAAAAACCTCCAAAATTTCCTGGAAATAATGGAGATTTAATAATTTATACAGATAAACATAATATACACAGAGATGATTGGAAAAGTATCTCGGTAAAAAGAAACTCAACGTTTCAAAGCTTTATTGATTATTATGAGTTAGATACTTCAAAAGCAACAACAGTTTGGAATGGTGTTCCTAAACCAAGTAATAATAGTGTTAGATATTATAGTTTAATAAAAGCTAGTGGGAATGAAGTTGGGATAGCAATCCAACCTGGGCATTTAACCTATGCAAAAAACGTAGAAATTAGTGGATGTGGAAGTTCAGGAAGTGTCACAATTCATGGTGTACTAATAGCAGAAAATATCGATATAGGTGGTAATTGTAAATATATCTTATCTGGTGGGATTATCGCAAAAGATTTTACGCAAAGATCAAATGCAACTACATTAGAAGTTGATCCTAATGGAGGTTTTGATGAAGATGGTGGTGCTGACGGTTATGAACCTCCTCCAAGAGAAATCCCGACCATTAAAGATTCGGACTACAACTGGGGGCTCAACACGCATTTTGAAATTACGAACATGGAAACGAACAGAAAGTAACATAAGATAATTTGAACTTCGAGGTGACTTCATGTTATTCAACAACAAATACTCAGGCATTGATTTTCGCGAAAAACGAGTGACGTTTGCGACGGTGAGAATGGACAAGCAGCTTCCTGTACTTCAGGAAGTGTATGAAACGGAATTAACGGACTCCATCGTTGTAGCTGGGAAAGTTCAAGAAAAGGGCTTGCTTGCGACGTCACTTCGTAGTTATTTACAACAAAATAAAAACGTATCAAAGCATGCTCATTTAGCGATACCGACGCAGCATTCGTTAATTCGCAAAATCAACTCCTTACCTGATGTAGGAGAGCCTGAGCTTGCGAAGTTGCTTCACTTTCAAATTGGGGAATCGATTCATCTTCCGTTTGAAGAGCCACTTTATGATTTTGTAAAAATTGGATCGATTTTACCTGAAACAAAACAGGAGACAAGTAACGACTCAGGAGAAGAGGATGAATTCACGTTAGAAGAATTAACTAAAAGCGTTGAAAAGGAACTGCAAGGTCCGCGAAGTGAAATTTTATTTTTTGCGACCTCTCGTCAGTTATCAGAAGGTTTGCTTGAAGTTTGTGAGGATGCAGGATATAAACCGTTAACGGCGGAATTACGAGCTTTAGCGTTACAACGGTTGTTGATGTATACACATCCGAATTGGTTAAAAGGAACTGAGATGATCTTGGATGTTTCTAATGATTCAGTTGATATTCACATATTTAAAGAAGAGCTGATCGTCTTTTCTCGTACGATGGAAATGAATCGCAATGACTATTTTAATAGTTTAAATTCAGCTTCTGAAGACGTCCTATCCTTTAATTCGGATACGTTTACCGTTCATGAGGAAATTGCCGCTACGACTGAAAGACCCAAGAACTTCCAAGAGGATGCCTATCTTGATGATTTACTCAATGAAATTCAAAAGGCGCAAAACTTTTATCGATATTCGTTAGGAGAACGAGATAGTGAATTTGATCGTATCATCGTGACGGGTGAAAATACTAAACTCATTTTTTCTCGTTTAGTTGAGCGGCTCCCGAATGAAGTTGTTCAAATAGATTACAGCTCGATAGTTGATTTTGGATTTATGCAACATGATTTACTTGATAGTTGCAGTGTTGCGATTGGTCTTGCCATGCGTGGGAATGAAAAAGGAGAAAAGAAAAAGAAGTAGCAACGAATTTTAACGTTTCATAAGATTGGAGCGATAACAGTGAATATTAACATAGATTTATTACCACAACGAGTCAAGACAAAAGAAGGGGGATTCCCCGTCATTCCTGTAGCTGGTGTTTTAACGGTTGTCGCCACCGCCAGCCTTCTTACGTACACGTATTTTGATACGAAAAGCTCGGTGCAATCGTTAGAAGAACAAATACTCGCACAAACGGAAGTTCAAAACACGTTACAACAAGATTTTCTAACGAAAACGACGGGTCTAACAGAATATAACTATGTTGAGCAGTATACCCATATGAACAGGTTATTAGGAAGTATTTATAAAGATACGATCGATACGAAAGAACGTGTGTATATGCTGTTACCTGAAAAAGCTGAAGTCAATAATTATTCTTTCGTCAATAGTGGTGAACTTTCGATGCAAATCACGTTTCAGTCAAAAGGCGATGCTGCAATTTATTTAAATCGATTATTAAATGCTGATCTTGTGTCAAGTGCGGAAGTACAAACGATTTCAACAAATGATCAAGATTTGGTGTATCAATCTCAATTTACTTTAATGCTTCATACGTTAGTAGGTGAAGAGTCATGAGTGAATGGGTGAATGAAAATAAAAAACAAATTTTATATAGTGTTCTTATTTTCTTTTTAGCATTAGCAGCATTTTATTTATACTTTGTTCGACCATTACAAGCTGAGGAAATTAGCCAAGAAGAAGAGTTACAGCGAATTCAAACAGACATCACTTATTATGAAACACAAATAAATAAGTTATCACCGCAAACATTAACTCGATTGGAGATAAAGAACTTACTCGATCGTGTTCCGATGCGGCCGAATGTAGAGCAAGTCATCGCAGATTTAGAACGAACCGAGCTTGAAACGGGTGTTGTCATTAATAACGTTTCGTTCAGTATTTACCCAAACGAAAGCCAAGAACAAACATGGAAACATATATTATCAGATGATTTATATACTTTACTCGAAACTCAAGTCGCTGATGTTGACGCTCTTTTCGTGTCTTATATAGAAATGAACGTAAATATAAATGGCGAAGAAGAAGATGTGCACACCTTTATAGAAGAAATTGAAAAACTCAAACGTATTATGCATGTCAAAAGTTATAATTATTCGATTGATAATGAGAATGATCGACTACAAGGATTGGTAACGCTACGCGCGTTTTATAGTGAGAACTTTGCTGAGTTTATTGAAGTTGTTGAAGATTTCAAGCTTGATTATGATTTTGACCCGAGCAAGCTCAATCGATATATTGAGGTAGCTTCGGAAATTGGTGACAGAACAGAAACGAGTAGTGATCAACCTACTGACCCTACTTCATCAACAGGTAACGGCCAAACATCGACTTCTGCAGAGCTAAAACCTATTAATCAGTCTCAAAGGTATATTCAACCGCATCCTACAGATGTGAATTCGGATGCTCAGGCGTTCTATGTCGTCCAAACCGGTGGTTATAATACGGAAACGTCATTATATGAACAAATTACGAAGCTAAGAAATGCGGGGATTTACCCAAGAGAAATTGAACGAGATAAAAATCAAACCGAATCTAGTGAAACAAAATTTGTGATTTATACTGGAATATCACATGATCGAGCTTCTGCTGAACGATTAGCGAGTTATGTTTCATCCTTAAATCCAGATTTTACTTCGTGGATCGATCAAATTTCTTATCAAAACCAGGGGTTGTCTTCTTTAGGACAAGCTGCCCATGATGTTGTAGTAGAAGCGACAGATGTGGTGACGAAAGGCATGGCGCAAGAAAATTACCAATTGTCATCCGAACAACTCGAACTTCTTTCGGCAAAAATTCGTGTCTATGAATTAAAAGCCAAAGAGGAAATTAATAAAAGTTCCGATACTACATCAAAATATCAACTAGAAGATACATTGGTGCAAATAAAACAAGTAGAAAATACGTTAAAGCAATATCAAAGTCAAAACCAACGTTCATTGCTATTGCAATCACAAGGAGCGTTGCTTGACTTTATGCTAACGTTGAATGGATATGTAAGTCTTACAGAAAAGTAACATTAGCCTTAATAGCTAGTTTGATAGAAAAGGAGCTATGGATATGGCCATACAAAAACGTAGACGGTTAGGCGATTTGCTCGTTGAAGCAGGTGTTATTACAGAAGACCAATTGATGGAAGCTCTTCATGAACAAAAGGCGACGAAAAATCGTTTAGGTGACCAGCTCGTTCAAATGAATTTCGTCGATGAACAGCAAATTATTGAGGTTCTCGAGTTTCAACTTGGTATTCCTCATATTAATTTATATAAACAAAAAATCGATCCCAAAATCATTGGAATTATTAATGAAGAATTAGCACGTCGCTACCAACTGCTTCCTGTAAAACGAACAGGAGACCGTCTTATGATTGCGATGGCAGATCCACTCGATTATTTTGCAATTGATGACATTCGCTTAAGTACAGGATTTGAAATTGAGCCAGCGATTGCAAAAAAAGATGAGCTTCGGTTAGCAATCAATCGTTATTACGGCATGCAAAAGTCAATTGATCAAATGTTAAAAGATATTAATTCAAATGATGATGAAGAGCTTTTACTTGAAGTTCAACAGTCGGACGATTCTCCTGTTGCGAAAATGATTAATCAGCTCATTAGTCAAGCGGTTCAAGTCGGTGCGAGTGACATTCACTTTGATCCATTAGAAACAGATACAGTCATTCGGTTTCGTGTAGACGGTGTGCTTCGTCCTGAACGTACGCTCCCGAAAAATATGCACAATGTTCTTGTTTCAAGGGTGAAAATTTTATCGGATTTAAATATCGCCGAAAAACGACTGCCTCAAGATGGACGTTTTAAGATGGATATTGACCTTCGTAAAATAGACCTGCGTGTTTCTTGTTTACCAACTATTTTTGGCGAAAAAATCGTTATGCGACTTTTAGATACAGGAAATGTTTTATTAGGAATTGATCGTTTAGGTTTCTCTGAAGTAAATCAAACCAATTTCAAAAAAATGTTAAAGCAAGCATACGGAATTCTTTTAGTTACGGGACCTACAGGAAGCGGAAAATCAACTACGTTGTATTCAGCTTTATCTAATATCAATTCAGAAGATGTGAATATCATTACTGTTGAAGATCCTGTTGAGTATCAGTTAAGAGGAATTAACCAAGTTCAAGTAAATTCAAGTATTGGCATGACGTTTGCTGCAGGTCTGCGTTCGATTTTACGACAAGATCCAGATATTATCATGGTCGGGGAAGTCCGTGACTCAGAAACCGCTGAAATTGCATTGCGATCGGCGATGACAGGACATTTAGTCTTAACGACTCTTCATACGAATGATGCGGTAAGTGCTATTAGCCGTTTGATTGATATGGGAGTTGAACCATTTCTTGTTTCTTCAGCATTGACGGGTGTTGTTGCACAACGGCTTGTTCGGCGTGTTTGTCCTTCGTGTGCAGCGTCTTATGAATTAACGGACAAAGAGCGACAATTGTTTGCTTCAAGAGGGATAGAAACAACGAAAATTGTAAAAGGGCAAGGCTGTGCAACATGTAATAGTACGGGATATAAAGGTCGAATGGCGATTCACGAAACGGTACTAATTGATGATTTTTTACGTGAAATGATTACGAAAAAAGCATCGGATTCAGAGTATCGTCACTACGTCGAGCAAAAGGGCTTTGTCGCTATGTTTGAAGATGGATTAATGAAAGTAGCTAAAGGTTATACGACGTTAGATGAAGTCTTTAGAGTAACTGTTGGAGAGTAGGTGATGTAAATGGATATGAATAAACTTTTATATTTTGCTTTTCAGAACGGAGCTTCCGATTTACACATCACAGTTGATACGACACCGATCGTTCGAATAAACGGTAAGTTGAAAAAAGTTGGCTCACAGATATTAACACAAGAAATAACTCTCAGTTTAGCGAAGCAAATTACGACGGAAAGCCAATTTGAAAAGTTTCAACAAACGAGCGAATTCGATTTTTCTTATACGCTTGAAGATGCATGTCGTTTTCGTGTGAATTTATTTAAACAAATGGGAGCAATCGGTATTGTTTGTCGTGTCATTAATAGTAAAGTACCGACGCTTGAAGATTTAAAACTACCAGACATCGTTAAATATTTTGCAAGACAAACCCAAGGACTCCTACTTGTTACAGGTCCTACTGGAAGTGGTAAGTCAACAACACTGGCGGCGATCATTAATTATATTAATGATAATATGAGTAAACATATTTTAACATTAGAAGATCCAATTGAGTATTTACATCATCATAAAAAAAGTATTATTAACCAGCGTGAAATTGGACAAGATAGTCAATCGTTTTCCATCGGTTTACGTGCTGCTCTTCGTCAAGACCCAGACGTTATTCTAGTCGGTGAGATGCGTGATTTAGACACGATTCATACGGCAATCACGGCAGCGGAGACAGGTCATTTAGTACTCGGTACGCTTCATACGACAACGGCGTCTCAAACCGTTCATCGGATTATTGACGTATTTCCTGGAGAACAGCACCAACAAATTCGGATGCAATTAGCGAGTACGTTATCAGGCGTGATTTCTCAACGACTTATGCCGACAGCTGATGAAAGAGGACGTACAGCGGCATTAGAAATTTTAGTGAGTAATCCTGCGGTCGCTAACTTAATTCGTTCAGATAAGATCCATCAAATCTTAACAATCTTAGAAACGAGTCGAAGTAGTGGCATGCAAACGATCAACATGGCGGTGTTAGATCTCGTCAATAAAGGTATTGTTACGCGGGCAGTTGCTGATGAATTTGTACCAGGCTGGGATAAACACGAGTAAAAATTTGGTATGAAAGGGAGAACAAGATGCTCTATCTCTATAAAGCAATCGACTCCAAAACGGGAAAAGAAGTCAAAGGAAAACTATATGCCGCTAGCCAAGATGCCGCCGTGAAAGAATTAAAAGGCCAAGGTCTTTACATTGCGGAATTGTCGAAGCGGAAAGATACTATTTGGAATAAAGACTTAAAAGATTTAAACATCGTGATTGGAAAGCCAGTTAAAAATCGTGATTTCGTTGTGTTTTGTCGCCAGTTAGCAACATTACTCAAAGCAGGAACACCGATTACAGAAGCGATCCGCATTTTATCTGAGCAAGTTTCTTCGAAAATTTTCCAAAAAGCACTTGATGACGTTTATAACGATATTCGTTCAGGAACTGCGTTTTCTGATGCCTGTTCTGATTTTCCTAAAATCTTTGATAAAGTGTTCGTCAATATGGTACGAGCAGGTGAAACAAGTGGAGACCTAGAAAACGTTATGGACCGTTTAGCAACGTTCTATGAAAAAGAACATCGGGTAAAAGAAAAAGTGAAATCAGCAATGATGTATCCGATTGCCGTTTCTATTATAGCGGTCGTAGTTGTCATCATTTTATTAACGAACGTATTACCGAGTCTATTAAATAACTTGACGAGTATGGGTGGAGAAATTCCTGTGCCAACGTTAATCGTCATGGGTATTTCTGATTTTCTCATTCACAGATGGTATTTAGCTTTAATGTTTGTCACTTTGTTCATTGTTGTATTTATAGCGATCTATCGAAATCCTAAAGGCCATTTTATGCTAGACTATGTGAAATTACGAATTCCTGTCTTTGGAGTACTTATGCAAAAAACGATCATTGCTCGCGTCACACGAACGATGGCTTCCCTTTTTGCCAGCTCTGTTCCCGTATTACAAACGTTAACGATGAGCTCTGAAATTGCCAATAATGATGTTGTTGCTAAAGTACTAGAGGAGTCAAAAGAATCTTTACGAGCAGGGGAAAGTCTATCAGAACCTTTAGCGAAAAGTTGGGTGTTCCCCAAAATCGTCAGTCATATGATTAAAGTCGGGGAAGAAACAGGTCAATTAGATACGATGCTAGAAAAAGTTGCAGATTTTTACGAGGAGGACGTTGAACAAATGGCTTCGCGAATGAGTGCGATCATCGAGCCATTAATGATCGTTATTCTCGGGGTTGTCGTTGGAACGATCGTTCTTGCAGCGATGTTACCGATGTTCTCAATTTATAATAATTTTAGTGGCTAACGATAAGAACAAGACATACTTCTACGTCTTGTTCTTTTTATATCCCGCAACAACTGGCAATAATACCCCCACTTCAAGACTTCTAGGAATCAAAGAAGGATAAGTGGGGGATAAACTGCCAGTAAAAGCTTAATGAACACAGACTAAAGGCGCCACGTCCTGTGGCAACGTCTGTGTGACCCACATCGTGTGGGCCTCAACTAACCGTCAGTGGGGGAAGAGGAAAACCCCTCACTGATGGAAGTTTCACTTTATCTTTAACAATAAGTTTGAGGCGATACCATTGAAACTTAAATAAACATTTTACCAGTAATTAGGTATAATAATAAGTAAATGAGATTTAAGTTCATATTCTTCTTATAAATGGATATGATCGTAACTAACCGAACGTTTAATGAAAAATAATTTCAATAACTAAAAGAGTTCTTCCCCCAATCTCTCCCTGTCGATCATCACAAAAACATTTTCAATAAAATTGTCCTAGATCATAAGAAAACTAGCTATTTTATGTGGCTAAGCAGGAACTCTGCTGCTTACCCTTTTTCTCTATTAAATTTTTACTTTTAGTTCTATCTACTAATTCAAATTAATAGAATAGGAATAAGAAAATAAGAAGTAGGAGAGGAGCGAGTGATGTGGAGCAAGGTAAGCAACGAATTTCGGTAAAGTTGAACGGTAAAGAACATTCGTTTCATGAGATAGAGAAATCAAATGAACCTAAGGTACTTAAAGAACTTAGCGAAAGTGAATTCAGACAACCTCTAGATTTTAGCGAGGTGTCTCAACCTATACAACCGACTCCATGGAAATTCCCTAGTGAGCGAGAAATAGTGGAACCGCCAAATCTAGAGGAAATTCGCGAGAGTGATGAAGAAGAACCACGTATTAACGATAGCTCTAAAGGTTGGTTTAGCAATAACATTATCGACTTTAACAAGTTAAAAGAAGCGAAAGAAGAGAGAAGCCAACCCTTCTGGGATGATGGTAATAGAGGTTGGAGTCCTAAACTCCCCCCTGTAAACCGAAAGAAAAAAGGAACAAATCGTTTCAAAAGTACATTGGCGCAATTACCCATTTCACTCATTGTGGCTGGATTATCCGCCATTATCGTTGGGGTAGGATTTGGATTTATGGTGTTGACCGCCTTTACTGGGGAAGCTGACGGGAATACGGCCTCACTTACGCCAGCGAATGAAGTCGTTGAGACAATAGCGACTGGACAGGCTGTTCAAGCTGCGACTCTCCCAGATTTGTCGGTCGAAATTGTTCAAGGCGGAGCTTTTTCAACATCAGAAAAAGGAAATGAAATTGTCTCAGCGATTAAAGCAAGAGGACAAGCCGCGGTCTTAAAAACAGGCAGTGACCCGATGTATATGTTCATTGGACTCGGACTTCAAAAAGAAGAAGCAGGCCGGTTAAGTCAACTGTATCAAGCGCAAGGGCAAGATACGTATGTGAAACCTTTTGCAGTAAACGGTTCTATTGCTTCGGTTGATAGTGAAGCGGGAAAACAGTTTTTCACACAAGCGGGTAACATGTTTAATGAACTCGTGCGTTTTTCGGTGGCAGGCCTTGCAGGACAAAGTGTAGAGATTGGAAATATAGAAACGTTTCTAAATCAATTTCAAGAGTGGAACAATAATGGAGCCACTGTTCTGTCGGCACTACCAGAAGAAGTTAGAGGACAGGCTCAACAATTCATCACGAGTATGTCAGGAGCTGCCGCCGAATTAGAAGGATATAAAGGGGAACAACAAGAAATCAAGCTGTGGGGTATCCAACAACATTTGTTAGAAGCGCTATTATCATATGAAGCGTTGATACACGTATTAAAATAATAAATTAGAATTAGTTAAGACTCATCTTCGTAAGGTGAGTTTTTTTGTTCTGAGGTAAGTCCGAATTTCTTTATAGGGTTAATTATTATAGAAGACAATAAATTCACGAATATTTATGAGCACTTGCATTAATATATTGGAAAGCTGTTGGGCATCACAAATCAGAGAAATTATTAAGTTAATGTAAAGATTTACTCTGCTATCTTTCATTTAATAAGTATCATTTGTTATCATTTAACTAATCCTTGTACAATAAACATATGAATTGTAAGTTCAGAAAGGTCTTTTTTGAGCTTAATCATAGATTATTGTAAAGGATGTGCCCTTCATGAAACCATTCGTATTAGCCTCAGGTTCACCTCGCAGAAAAGAGTTACTAGAACAAGCGCAAATTTCATTTACCGTACAAACCAGTGATGTTGATGAAACGATCAATTCCAATTTATCTTCAAAAGAATTAGTTCAGTCGTTAGCTTATCAAAAGGCAGAAGCTGTTTTTGCTATGAACCAAAATGCAGTCGTATTAGGCGCAGATACGATCGTCGTATTAGATGGTCAAGTGCTCGGGAAGCCCAATGACCGTAACCATGCAAGAGAGATGCTTTTGAGTTTGTCTGGAAAGAAGCATTCTGTTCTTACTGGAGTATCGATTTTAAGTCAGGAACAACAACGTACTTTTTTTGTTGAAACTTACGTGCAATTTTGGGAATTGTCGAATAAGGAGATTGAACGTTACCTTGATACAAATGAACCTTTTGATAAGGCTGGAGCTTATGGAATTCAAGGCTTTGGTGCAACGTTAGTCAAAGAAATCTCAGGTGACTATTTTTCCGTTGTTGGTTTACCACTGGCTTTGACTGTACGAGAGTTGATCCACTTTGGAATCACCCCCAATTTTTAGTATAAAAATCCCTTTTCGATAGGATGAAATGAAGAATATTGGCAAACGCTAGGAAAGTGAGGATATTACTTTGACCAAGCAGTCCTTATTGATTCGTGATGTACCGTTTCATGAGCGCCCTCGCGAAAGACTTCTCGCAGAAGGGGCCAAGTTTTTATCGAACCAAGAACTGCTTGCGATTATTTTACGAACAGGTTCAAAAGAAGAATCGGTATTACAATTAGCTCAGCGAGTGTTACAAAAGTTTGATGGGTTAATGTTGTTAAAAGATGCGACTGTCGAAGAACTACAAGAAATCAAAGGGATCGGTGAAGCAAAAGCAGTAGAAGTTTGTGCAGTACTTGAGTTGGGTAGGAGAATTAGTAGCTTAAAATTTGATGAACGATACGTCATACGATCACCTGAAGATGTGTCTCGATACGTAATGGAAGACATGCGGTCTCTAACGCAAGAGCATTTCGTATGTCTTTATTTAAATACGAAAAATCACGTCCTTCATCGTGAAACGATTTTTATCGGCAGCTTAAACGCTTCGATTGTTCATCCACGTGAGGTTTTCAAGGAAGCGTTGCGGCGCTCCGCAGCTTCATTCATTTGTCTGCATAATCATCCTTCTGGAGACCCAACTCCGAGTAGGGAAGATATAGAAGTGACGAAACGGTTAACGGAATGCGGAAGAATTCTTGGAATTGAGCTGTTGGACCATGTCATCATTGGTGATCGAACGTATATCAGTTTAAAGGAGAAAGGATATTTGACATGAAATTTTAAGAAATCCACAACATCATAAGAAAAATAAACGTGTAAAATTATCGTATAGGTACTTTGAGACTATTCTTTTGCCTTGATATTCAGTATAATATACTTTATGAGTTTTGGGTTTCATGAAGGGAGATACATAGATGTTTGGTGGCTTTTCAAAAGATTTAGGGATTGATTTAGGTACTGCCAATACTCTTGTATATGTGAAGGGTAAGGGCGTTATTGTTCGTGAACCATCAGTAGTTGCCTTGCGAACAGATACAGGATCGATAGAAGCGGTCGGGAACGATGCAAAAAATATGATCGGACGTACTCCAGGGAATATCGTTGCCATTCGTCCAATGAAGGACGGCGTTATTGCTGATTTCGACACAACTGCAACAATGTTAAAACATTTCATACGACAAGCGCTTCGACAACGTTCAATTTTCACAAGAAAACCGAATGTAATGGTTTGTGTGCCTTCTGGTATTACGGCTGTCGAAAAAAGAGCTGTCGAAGATGCGACAAAACAAGCAGGCGCTCGCGAAGCGTATACGATTGAAGAGCCTTTTGCTGCAGCGATCGGTGCAGATTTACCTGTCTGGGAGCCAACGGGAAGTATGGTTGTCGATATCGGTGGCGGTACGACTGAAGTGGCGATCATTTCACTAGGTGGGATCGTTACAAGTCAGTCGATCCGTGTCGCTGGGGATGAAATGGATGATTCCATTATTCAATACATTAAAAAGACATATAATTTGATGATCGGTGAACGCACAGCTGAGGCTCTTAAGTTAGAAATCGGTTCGGCAGGTTCTCCAGAAGGCGTTGAAGATATGGACATTCGTGGACGTGATCTTGTGACAGGTTTACCGAAGACGGTAACAGTCACTGGTGCAGAGATTTCTGATGCCTTAAAAGATACGGTTGATTCGATTGTCGATGCAGTGAAAAACACATTAGAAAAATCACCACCTGAATTAGCAGCTGACATTATGGATCGAGGAATTGTGTTAACTGGTGGAGGCGCGTTGCTTCGTAATTTAGATCGTGTCCTTAGTGATGAAACAAATATGCCAGTTATTGTTGCTGAAGATCCGCTCGATTGTGTGGCACTCGGTACGGGTCGTGCATTAGAAAATCTTCATTTATTCCGCTCGAGGGCAGGTATCACAGTTCGTTCGGGTCGCAAATCGTAATTGTAAGTAGGTGTAGACAATGACATTTTTTTCAAATAAACGGCTCATTGTCTTAATGGTGAGCATTATTATACTTGTTGCGTTAATTGGATATTCCATGAGTGACCGTGACCGACTAACTTGGCCAGAGCAATTTATGAAGGACACTGTTGGATGGGTTCAAACCCTCGTTTCCAAACCCGCTCATTTTGCAGCGGGTTTCTTTGAGAATCTGAGTGAACTACAAGGAATCTATGCAGAAAATCAAGTATTAAAAGCAAGATTAGAAGAATATGCTCAAGTTTCTGTTGAGCGAAATATGTTGAAAGTAGAAAATGATACGTTAAAAGCAACCCTTGAAATTGAAGAAACACTAAGTGATTACCAAATGCGTACAGCAACTGTCATTCATCGTAATCCTGATCGCTGGAGTGAGTATATTGGAATTAATCGTGGCTCAGAACACGGGATCGAGCGAAATATGGCAGTTATTACATCTGGTGGTTTAATCGGTAAAGTCCATCAAGTCGGTCAATTTTCATCCAAAGTACAGCTCTTAACGGATAATGATCGAACAAATCGAGTATCTGCGATGGTACAAGCAGACGATCCTGTATATGGATTTATTGAAGGGTTCGATCAAGAGTCGGGATTACTTATGTTGAAGAAAATGGATATTGATGCGGATATTGAAGTGGAACAAACGGTAACGACATCAGGACTAGGTGGTGTATATCCGCGTGGCTTGATCATCGGTGAAATTGTGGAGATTGTACCTGATGAATACGGTTTGACAAAAAATGCTTACATTCAGCCTGCGGCTAATTTTTATGGATTGGATTATGTCCTTGTTATTGAACGTACGAGTACGAGCTTACAGCCAGAACTTATGGAGGAGGACGGATCGTGAATCGTATTCTTCTTCCTTTAATCATGCTGTTCTTTTTTGTCGTCGAAGGGTCTCTATTTCAAGTATTTGCCCCAGAGCAATATGGCAGTGGTATACTGTATATTCCTAGGTTTGTCGTCGTTGCAATTGTGATTATCGGTATTTTCTTAGGTCGGACTCATGCAATTATTTACGGATTAATTTTTGGAATTCTGTATGATGTTGTTTATACAGAATTGTTAGGTGTCTATATGTTTTGTCTTGGGTTGATTGGCTATTTGTTGTCGTTATCACACCCTTATGTTAGAAGAAGCTATTCTCTTGTCGTCATTCTCACCTTAGCGGCCGTGCTAATCGTTGAGTATTTCACTTATGGGATTAATTGGATGTTGAATATAACTGGAATGATGCATGATGAATTTTTACGACAACGTTTATTATCAACTTTAGGTATGAACTTTCTTTTTTCACTGATCTTATTGTATCCTTTACGAAAGTATCTTCTTTATTTAAAACGAATGGAAGAAATTCAAAAGCACTAGTCATTGCAATTTTCTCTATAGAAAAAGAGGAGATTTTAGTCTTTTTGTAGAATTAACAGTAATGGTGTAAATGGATTTAACCTATTTTGAGGTGAAATATAAATGGTACAAAAGAAACACCACGTTACAATAAAAGGAACGAAAGACGGATTAACATTTTTATTGGATGATAATTGTTGTTTTGAAAATGTGATGGAAGAACTAAAAGAAAAATTATCATCGAAGCATTATGAAAAATCAGATGGTCCAGCAGTCAAAGTTCATGTAGTTACTGGAAATCGTTATTTAACAGAAGACCAAGAAAACACACTTCGTCAACTTGTTTGTCATGAAAAAAATTTAGTTATTGATAAACTTGAAACCAATGTCATTACCAAAGAAGAAGCTGAAAGAATTGCAGAAGAAAAGCAAATGGTCATGGTTTCAAAAATTGTACGTTCAGGACAAGTCTTTAAAGTCAATGGCGATTTATTACTGATTGGCGACGTAAATCCAGGTGGAACGGTCATTGCGACAGGTAATATTTTTGTCATGGGAGCTTTGCGTGGAATGGCGCAAGCTGGGAGCGAAGGAGATGAAACGGCGGTGATCGCAGCCGCAGTTATGGCACCTTCTCAGTTGAAAATTAATGAGCACTTACGTCAAGAGCCAAATCGAAATGAACAAGTGGACCGACAAATGGAATGTGCCTACATAAATACGAAAGACGGTGCGATTGTCTTAGAACGTATTCAACAATTGCCTTGGCTACGTCCAAGCTTAAATCGATCACCAGAAAAAGTGTTTTCGTAAACGGATAAACCGTATTGGAATTTGACATAGAGGAAGAAAGGGGAAATATGTGTGGGAGAGGCTATCGTAATTACTTCTGGAAAAGGGGGCGTCGGGAAAACGACAACTTCCGCTAACATCGGAACAGCCCTAGCCCTTTCAGGTAAAAGAGTGTGCTTAATCGATACAGATATCGGCCTTCGTAACCTTGATGTTGTTATGGGGCTTGAAAACCGAATCATTTATGATCTTGTCGATGTTGCAGAAGAGCGTTGTCGCTTACAGCAAGCCCTGATTAAAGACAAGCGCTTTGAATGTTTATATTTATTGCCAGCTGCACAAACAAAGGATAAATCGTCAATTAATCCAGATCAAATGAAAATAATCGTTGAAGAGTTAAAACGAGATTATGATTACGTTTTAATCGATTGCCCTGCAGGTATCGAACAAGGATTTAAGAATGCCGTTGCTGGAGCAGATAAAGCGATTGTCGTGACAACTCCTGAGTTGTCAGCCGTTCGTGATGCAGACCGAATTATTGGTCTACTAGAAAAAGAGAATGTGGAACCACCATTGCTCATCGTGAATCGTATTCGAAATCATATGATGAAAAGTGGAGAAATGCTAGATGTTGACGAGATTGTTAGTATTTTAGCTATTGAATTACTAGGAATTGTCGTTGATGATGAAAATGTTATTAAACATTCTAATAAGGGAGAGCCTGTCGCTCTTCATCCTGGAAGCAAAGCATCGATTGCTTACCGGAATATCGCAAGACGTATTTTAGGTGAAACAGTCCCTCTAATGGCATTAGGAGAGGAAAAAGGTGTATTTAACAAAATGAAAAAATTCTTTGGAATTCGGTAAAAACTAGCGAATATAATAACTCGTTTGTAGACCAATTTTAGGGTGATATAAAAGTGATTAAGAAGTGTAGTGGACTTTTCCATTACGCTTCTTTTTTTATCCGTTTTACTGGCGCTAAGACTCCGCCACTCAAGGCAAGTAGGAGAATAAGGATAGTAAAGGTAAATGATAAATAACAACTGATGGTAGTTATTATCATGTTATTTGTAAACTTTTAACAAAATAATCAATGAAGACTCATTTTATGAGTAAAAAACTAACAACCTTCGAAAAAGGCTAAGTTCCTTATTTTATAGCTATTTTGCTAAGTAATTTCACTTACAAAATACTGTTTTCATTGTATGGATAGGGTAAAACCTTGTCAGATCTTCTTTCAATTGAGAACACAGTCGTCATCTTTTATGGCAAAATGACAGTAATTCAAATAGTCAGAAACTTCTTACGGATGTTCACCCAGTATTAGTCAAACAAGAAAAGGACCAAGTGGTCGTCTTACTGTTACTATAATTCCTTGTATCCATATTTGAATAAGGGGAATTAGGTAACCTTACAACCATTCGTAAGAGTAAAAAAAGAATGTTTAGGGGGAATACGAGTTGAAAGTTTCTGATCTTTTTACCTTTAAGGACGAGAGGACGAAAATTTTACACTTTACCTGGTTTGCCTTTTTTGTATCTTTTTTCACCTGGTTCAATATGGCACCACTAGCGACGACGATGCTTGAGAGCTCAGACTGGTTGACGAGTGAACATATTGCAGCATTAGCCATTATCAATGTTGCCTTAACGATCCCAGCTCGAATTGTTATCGGGATGTTGTTAGACCGATTTGGTCCGAGACTTGTCTATTCAAGTTTATTAATTCTAATGTCAATACCAACGTTTGTGTTTGCTTTCGGAGATAGCTGGTCACAAATGATGATTTCGAGGTTATTACTAAGTAGTATTGGTGCAAGCTTTGTTATTGGTATTCGAATGGTAGCAGAGTGGTATCCGCCAAAAGATGTCGGCTTTGCTGAAGGGGTCTACGGTGGTTGGGGGAATTTTGGTTCTGCTGCTGGTGCAATGTTACTTCCTTGGGTTGCCTTAACGATGTTCGGTGGCGATAATGGGTGGCGTTATGCTGTAGCGTTAACAGGAGTCTTTTGTCTCGTGTATGGTGTCATTTACTACTTGAATGTCCGTGATACACCAGAAGGAAAAGAATACGTTAAACCGAAACGAACTGGAGCAATGGAAGTAAGTAGTTGGGGCGATCTAGTCCAACTCATTATTTGGACAGTCCCACTTGGTGGAGCTCTAGCCGTCCTTTCTTGGAGATTGGAAGGGATGGGCTTTATCTCAACGAATGTGCTGTATGCACTATATACGGCAATCGTACTTACTTTTGTTTATCAAGTTTATAAGATATTGAAAGTGAATGTTCCTATCTTAAAAAAAGGTGTGCCAAAAGATGATCAATATAAATTTAAAAATGTAGCTGCATTAAACAGTACCTATTTTGCAAACTTTGGTGCAGAATTAGCGATTGTTTCAATGCTCCCAATGTTTTTTCAACTGACGTTTTCACTAAGTGCAACATCAGCAGGTTTAATTGCGGCATCGTTCGCTTTTATTAACTTAGTCGCACGACCACTTGGTGGTATGCTTTCAGACCGCATGGGCAGCCGAAGGAAAGTGATGCTTGTCTATATGATTGGAATCACTATAGGCCTAGTAGCAATGGGCTTTATAGACTCATCTTGGCCACTTATTGCTGCTGTTGCAGTTATAATATTAACGTCCATATTCATACAGGGTGCTGAAGGCGCAACATTTGCAGTTATTCCGATGATAAAAAAACGGATCACAGGGCAAGTCGCTGGGATGACAGGTGCTTACGGTAGTGTAGGATCAACGATTTATTTAACTTTATATACACTCGTCACACCACAACAATTCTTTTTCATTTTGGCAATAGGTGCATTTCTTAGCTTTTTAGCTTGCTTCTTTCTATTAGAAGAGCCTGAAAATTCGTTTGGTGAGGAATATCATCTCTCATCAGTCGATATGGAAGAGGATGAAGTGGAAGAACAGGTATTAACGAAGAAAGCTCAATAAAAATAGTTTCTTAGAAAATAAATCAAATGGATTTCAGGAGGGGTTACGTTGGAGAAGAAAAAACTTGTACTAATTGGAAATGGTATGGCAGGTGTTCGTAGTATTGAGGAAATTTTAAAGTTGAATGGTCAAGAGGCATTTGATATTAAGATCTTTGGTAGTGAGCCACATGTTAACTATAACCGCATTATGCTTTCCGCTGTATTAGCTGGAGATACAACGATAAAAGATATCGAAATCAACAGTTTAGAATGGTATGAAGAGAATAATATCGAGCTTTTTACGAACGAAACTGTGACAAAGCTAGATACAGAGCGAAAAATTCTTTATACCGATAATGGAAGAGAAATGAGCTATGATCACGTTATTATGGCGACGGGATCGAACCCGTTTATTCTCCCTATACCAGGTGCTGAGTTAGAGGGTGTTATCGCGTTTCGAGATATTAAGGATTGTGAGACGATGATCGATGCATCGAAAAACTATAAAAAAGCTGTTGTTATTGGTGGGGGATTGCTTGGTCTAGAAGCGGCACGTGGTCTATTAAATTTAGGAATGGAAGTAGATGTTGTTCATTTACAAGACTATTTAATGGAAAGACAACTTGACCAAGATGCTGCCAAGTTACTTCGTATTGAACTAGAAAAGCAAGGCATGAACTTCCTTATGCCACAGTTGACAGATAAGATTGTTGGAACAGACCGTGTAGAAAAAGTGGTTTTTAAAGATGGGAGCGAAACAAAGGCAGACCTCGTCGTCATGGCTGTAGGTATCCGTCCTAATACGACATTGGCGAATGAAAGTGGAATTGAAGTGAATCGAGGTGTCGTTGTTAACAACTATATGCAGACAAATGTGTCAAATGTGTATGCGGTTGGAGAATGTGCTGAGCATCGGGAAGTCGTTTACGGACTCGTTGCCCCGCTGTATGAGCAAGGCAAAGTGTTGGCAAAACATATTGTCGGTCAGGATGCTGGCGAAGGATATCAAGGTTCGGTCCTTTCAACGAAATTAAAGGTGTCTGGAGTTAACGTATTTTCAGCTGGCGAATTCATGGACGATGGCTCAACAAGGAGTGTTCGAGTTTATGATGAGTTTGAAGGTATTTATAAAAAAGTAATGATCCGTAATGAGAAAGTGGTCGGCGCTGTGTTATTCGGTGATACGAAGGAAGGTACGAAGCTACTCAGTATGATTAATGAGGGCGCTGACGTTTCAGGTATGGCTCCGATTAATATATTGCAAAGTAGTAGTGGTGGGGAGTCTGAGAGTTTAACAGCAGCACTAGCCGATGGTGATCATGTATGTGGATGTAATGGTGTATCCAAAGGGGCGATCGTTTCAGCGATACGTGAGCAAAGTCTTTGTTCAGTTGAAGAAGTTAGTGGCTGTACAAGTGCAGGACGTTCGTGTGGAACGTGTAAGCCAATGATTTCTGAGCTACTGGCGGATACGCTAGGCGATGAATTTGACGCCGCAGCAAAATCAGAAGCGGTTTGCGGATGTACTGATTTAAGTCATGAACAAGTTGTAGCTGAAATACGTGAAAAAGGTTTAACACATACAAAAGAAGTCATGAATGTCCTCGGATGGAAAAATGAAGGCGGTTGTTCTAAGTGTCGCCCAGCGATTAACTACTATTTAGGAATGGTTCATCCGAAAAACTATGAAGATGAAAAAGAATCTCGATTTGTAAATGAAAGAATGCATGCCAATATTCAAAAAGACGGGACATACTCCGTTGTTCCAAGAATGTACGGTGGCGTAACAAATCCTAAGGAATTAAAGCGAATTGCGGAAGTCGCTGAAAAATATAATGTTCCTCTCGTTAAATTAACAGGAGGTCAACGGATTGACTTGCTCGGAATTAAAAAAGAAGATTTACCGAATGTGTGGAAAGAAATAGGAATGCCATCAGGGCATGCATATGGTAAAACGCTAAGAACGGTGAAAACATGTGTCGGTGAAAGTTTCTGTCGCTTTGGTACCCAAGATTCGATTGGGATGGGGATTGCACTAGAGAAAAAATTCGAAGGGTTGAATACACCACATAAAGTTAAGATGGCTGTGTCCGCTTGTCCAAGAAACTGTGCGGAATCTGGAATCAAAGACGTTGGTATAGTCGGTGTCGAAGGCGCATGGGAAATTTACGTCGGAGGAAATGGCGGCACCGAACTGCGAAAAGGCGATCTTCTATGTAAAGTAAAAACAAGTGAGGAAGTGCTTGTAATAACAGCGGCTTATTTACAACTTTACAGAGAAACGGCTCGTTACTTAGAGAGAACATCTCACTGGATTGAAAGAGTTGGCCTAGATTATGTTATAGACCATATTATTTCCAATGAACAAAACCGTAAAGAACTAAGCGCTAGAATGGATGTTGTTTTATCTACAGTGAAGGATCCTTGGAGTGAAATTTATGAAAGTGATGAACTTCAAAATGAGTTATTTAAAAATAAACACGTTGAAATCATTCAATAAAAGGGGGAACTGTTGATGAGTAAGATAGAAGCAGGGAATAAAGTGATGATTGGAAAATTAACTGATCTTCCAGATAAAGTAGGTAAAGAAGTGATCGTTGGAGACCAGAGTATTGCTGTTTTTCGCTTAGCTAGTGGAAAAGTACGTGCTGTTGAAAATAAGTGCCCGCATAAAAACGGGCCTCTCTCTCAAGGGATTGTAGCGGGTGAACATGTTTTCTGTCCGTTGCATGATTGGAAAGTTTGTTTAGATGATGGGTTAGTTCAAAAACCAGATATTGGTTGTGTGAAGACGTTTGAAACGGTAATTGATGGAGACGCAGTGTTTCTACTAGTTGACTAGAAAATTTACCGATTAGTAGTAGTTTGAACAACCCTTATAAGGGGACCAAGAGGGTGTAAAGTGAATGAGTGATTTAATTCAGTATTTTCGTGAAAAGCAACTAAAGCAAAGCTCTGAACAACTTATGAAAGGGCGCTGCCCCTACTGTAGTATGCAATGTTCGATGGAACTCATTGAAGAGCACATCATTAAACGTAAACGATTTAAAGTAAAGCCGAATAAACAAGATCCAACTTCAGAAGGGCGACTGTGTATAAAAGGTCTTCAAGCCCATCAACATGCGATTAATAGCGAGCGAGTAAAATACCCTCTTTTTAAAATCGATGGAGAATGGGTTCGAATTTCATGGGAATTAGCCATTGAAATGATCGCGGAACAATTTTCGCAAATGCAAAGTGAATATGGAAAAGATTCAATCGGGGTATACGGTGGTGGTTCGTTAACGAATGAAGAAGCTTATTTACTAGGCAAATTTGCTAGAGTCGGTTTGCAAACGAAATATATTGATTACAATGGACGCTTCTGTATGAGTGCAGCAGCGTCTGCAGCCAATGCTACTTTCGGTATCGATCGTGGCATGACAATGCAGTTAACCGAAATTGCTGATGCTAAATGTATTATTTTAGCGGGAACGAACATTGCAGAGTGTCAGCCAACGATCATGCCGTATTTCCGTAAAGCCAAAAAGAATGGAGCTTTTATAATTGCAATTGACCCTCGTGAAACTGCAACGACGAAATTTGCGGATTTGCACATTAAAGTGAAACCAGGGACGGATGCCAATTTAGCGGTAGGCTTACTGAAAGTACTCGTTGACGAAAATTATTGTGATGAAACATTTATTAGTGAGCGAACAAAAGGTTTTGACCAAGTCATTGACGAGTTAAATGGACTTTCGCTATCCGAGATTGCAAAACAATGTGATATTCCAAAGTCAGAGATACTTGAAGCCGCTCGTATTTATGGGAAAGCTGAAACAGGGATGGTCTTTACGGCTAGGGGTGTAGAGCAACATGCCAATGGCTATCAGACAGTTCGTCATTTTTTAAATCTCGTCCTAGCGACAGGAAAGATCGGCAAGCACGCATGTGGTTACGGAGCGATCACGGGTCAAGGAAACGGGCAAGGTGGTAGAGAACATGGTCAGAAAGCGGATCAATTGCCAGGTTATCGCTCGATTGAAATTGAAGCAGATCGTAAATATATTGCTGATGTATGGGGTATAGAAGAAGCTGAACTTCCGCGAAAAGGAGTCTCGGCTTACGAGTTAATAGAGAAGATTGATCAAGAAGAGATTAAAGCATTGTTTTTGATGGGCTCAAATCCAGTTGTTTCAAGTCCGAATGCTATTTTTGTTGAAAAAGCATTGGAAAAGCTAGATTTTTTAGTCGTTGTGGATATGTTTGTTTCAGAAACGGCTCGAATGGCAGACTTAATTTTACCCACTACATCTTATTTAGAAGATGAAGGTACGATGACAAACCTAGAAGGTCGAGTCGTCTTCCGGCATGCGGAGCGAAAAGCACCGAAGGAAGTTAAACACGATTGGGAAATTCTTTGTGAAATTGGGAAGGCTCTTGGGAAAGAAGAATACTTTTCATACGAAAATGCAGAAGACATTTTTACTGAATTGCGAAAAGCAAGTAAAGGTGGAACCGCTGATTACTATGGAATAACGTATGAACGAGTTAAGGATGGGGGTGTCTTTTGGCCGTGTCCAGAGGAAGATCACCCTGGTACACTCCAATTATTTGAAAAAAACTTTCATACTAAAGATGGTTTTGCTTCGTTTAACCTAAGCAACGATCTAATACGAAGTGAGAAGGCCTCGAAGAAATTTCCACTTGTCTTAACGACGGGGCGATTAATGGAACACTATTTAACAGGTGTTCAAACGCGAAGAAGCCAAGAATTAGTCGAGAGGTCTAAAGAACCGTATGTAGAAATTCATCCTGAAACAGCTGAACAATATAACATAGAAGATGATGTTATGGTACGCATTGAGTCGAAACGAGGTTCAGTGATTGTAAAAAGCAAAGTGACAAACAGGATACGTAAAGATACGCTATTTGCCCCATTTCATTGGGGAGACACACAATGTATCAACCGTGTGACAAATCCAGCGTTAGATCCTGTTTGCCGAATGCCAGAATTTAAAATGAGTGCCGTCAATATTAGTCCTATTCAGCTAAGTAAAGAAAAGGTTGAAAAACAATCGGTCGTCATTTAAAAGATAAAGAGGGGGCAAAGGAGATGAAAACAAAAGGGAAGGTGTTCCTTGTCGGAGCAGGACCTGGTGATCCAAAGCTCCTTACAATTAAAGGGTTAGAAGCCATTCAAAAGGCAGATGTTATTGTTTATGATCGTTTAGTAAATTCCGAGTTGATTAAATATGCAGAGCAAAAAGTAGAATTGATATATTGTGGGAAAATGCCCAACCAACATACGATCCCCCAGCACCATATTAATGAGATCTTAGTATATCAAGCAAAAAGAGGAAAACGAGTGGTTCGCCTTAAGGGAGGGGATCCTTGCATGTTTGGTCGAGGTGGTGAGGAAGCAGAGTTTTGCGCTGAACATCATATTGAATTTGAGTTCATCCCAGGAATTACATCAGGCATTTCTGCACCGATGTATGCGGGTATCCCAGTTACCCATCGAGATTATAGCTCTTCAGTTACATTTATTACAGGTCATAAACGTACAGATAAAAAGAGCCTAAGTATTAATTGGGAACAACTTGCGCCTGGTGGTGATACGCTCGTTTTTTATATGGGATTGTCCAACTTAGCAATGATTTGTGAAAAGTTAATGCAATATGGTCGCACGTCGAGTACGCCAGTGGCATTAGTTCAACATGGAACAACCATTCACCAGCGCACGGTGGTAGGTGACCTATCGACAATCGTTGAAAAGGCGGCCGAAGCTAAGATTCAATCTCCAGCTATTATTGTCGTAGGAGAAGTTGTGAAACTAAGAGAGCAACTGGCTTGGTTTGGTGAAGAAAGTATTGAGGAGTTTTCTAGTTTACAAGAGTCAAATATTAGCTAAAAAACGAATATTCATTTTACGGCACACAGTTTGTGTGTCTTTTTATTTTTCTAGGTAGATTTCTCTCCATTCTTAAATGATTTGAGTCATATAAGCAGCGGACAAGTCATAAGATAGAGTAAAAAAGTGGGACGAGACTAGAAGAATTTGTGGGGAAAAGGATGGGGTATGCGATGTCTAAGCGAATTGATAAGATCAAAAAACAAATAGAATCGAGACGACGAGAAGTTCAAGGAAAAGGGGCACGCAAAGAACGAGAACGTTCAGCGCCCCTTTTCTACGATCGTCATGACGAATCGAGAGACGATCCAGATTTTTATGTTTTTCAAGAAAAGAAAGAAGTGTCTCAAGATAGGTGGAAACAAAAAGATTGGTTTTTAATGCGCTCACTCATCGCAGTCGCTCTATTTTTGATGATCGCTATTATGTTTAATAGTGGTATGCCACAACTTGAAAGTGCGAGGCAAGTCGTAAAACAATCCTATGAGCAAGAGTTTCAATTTGCGGCAATTTCAAATTGGTACGAAAATCAATTTGGTCGTCCGTTAGCACTTTTGCCAATGTCGATGGATGTGGCACTTGAAGATACCGATGAAGCCCCACCAGTAGCCTACGCGGTCCCAGCAACGGGACAAATCCGTGAGAACTTTGAACAAAATGGAACTGGAATTTTAGTAGAAACAGCGAAAGATGCAAACGTCGAGGCTGTGAAATCTGGGCTTGTCATTTTCGTAGGCGAAGAGGAGAGGTTAGGACGTACGGTTGCTATTCAGCATTATGATGGTGGACAATCATGGTACGGGATGCTAGAAACGGTCGAGGTAAAATTATATGATCATATCGAAGCAGGTAAACCAGTAGGAAAAGTTTCTAGTGGTGAAGAAAACAAAGGTATTTATTACTTATCAATTAAAGAAGGCGAAGACTATATTGATCCGAACGATGTGATAAGCTTTGAATAATGCGCTTCTTTCAAAAATAAAAATAAATCCTCTATTTTGGTTTGTACTCGGTATCGGTATTTTAACAGGCTATTTTCGAGAAGTCATCATGGTTTTTACGATCGTTTTTATACATGAAATGGGGCATGTGTTGGCTGCGAGATGGTTTAAATGGAGGATTGCTAAAGTGGAGTTGCTTCCATTCGGAGGAGTGGCAGAAATGAATGAGAGCTCGAATCGACCGTTTCGTGAGGAGTTCATCGTTATCGTTTCGGGCCCTGCACAGCACCTTTGGATGATAGGAGCTTCTTTTCTTTTGGTGCAAACCCCTATCTGGTCAACAGCAGATCACCAACTGTTTGTTTGGCATAATGTAATGATACTCGGGTTTAATTTATTACCGATCTGGCCGTTAGACGGTGGAAGAATTATGCATTTAGCTTGTACGTACAGGCTTCCATATAAGCAAGGACAAAAGCTAACATTATTATTTTCTATTATTGGGATTTTGCTAATTGGGATCATAAGCTACCAGTTGTTTCCATTCCATCTCAATCTCTGGGTTGTGCTATTATTTTTATGTGTTTCTAATTACTTAGAATGGAAACAACGCCATTATGTATTTATCCGCTTTTTATTAGACCGTTTATATGTTGAAGATCGTCCTTTAAAGCGTCACTCGATTGCAGTTCATCAACATATGAAGATTCGCCAAGTGTTAGAACAATTTCGTAGAGGGTGTCACCATACGATTACGATTGACCGACGGCACTGTGTTTCTGAAAAAATGCTCCTAGAAGCATATTTTCATAAGAAAGCAGTTGATCGTAATATAAAAGAAGTTTTTATTCCTTAGGTAGAAGTGCCAGTGTACTACTCACCACTTAGCTATCGCTTGAAGAGGAAGGCTTCTTTCTAGGAAGCGTTAAAATTTACGAAAACGAATAAATACTAGCCAAAATAAAAGCAGACGAAGTTTATTCGTCTGCTAACTATATTTAGTCTCATGAACATAGTTATTATGTAAGAGAGTGGTGTTGAAATGTATAATTTAGTTTTTCTTTTAAGTCTGTAATTGAAAATGGCTTTTGTAAAAAAGAAGCAAAGGAACTGCATTCACAAGGTTGATTAGTTACTCCAGTACTTGTAATAATCATGCGAATGGGTTTATTGAGTTTGTCACGGACGATTTGACAGAGTTTTGTAGCTGCCATATCCGCTAATTGGTCGCTAACAATCAAGAACTCAAGGTCTGCTGGCAATGCATCGAGAAAATCTACACTATTTTCAAAATGAATAACCTCATACCCTAGTTTTTCAATATGATAGGTTAGTAACATAGCATGAGCTGGCTCATCCTCAACCAAATAAATAAATGGTTTCCTACCCATAACTCCTCCTATAGTATGAAAAAAAATGTATATCTATCTATCTCTATATGATTAATATTAACTCTTTGTAAAAAATATATCAATTTTTTTAGTGAAAAATTAACAATTTAAAAGGGAATACTATCGAATAATGTGGTTTTTATGTTGAACACCGTTATTCGATGTTATCTTTAACTGATATAAGGGTGTAGAATGAGGAAAGACGATTGTGCGACTTGAACGGTTTTAACGTCGAAGTCTCCCTCTTCAAGCGTGTGAAGGGCGTAGCCCAACGGTAAGGGGGAGATGAATTTCGGTTGGGCTTTAGCCCAAAGGCTTTTTTCTTTTGTCTTTTTTCTCGTTATGTTATAATCAGTCTTATAAAGAATAAGGATTGATATAACAATGAAGTTAGATAGTAATAACCATTCAGTATTCTTGATGTATTATCACCTTGTATTAGTTGTGAAATATCGAAGAAAGGTCATTGATGATACTATTTCAAACTATGCAAGAGATAAATTCGTGTCGTTGAGTGAGAAATACAATATTACATTAGTCGAGTGGAACCATGATATTGACCATGTACATATTCTTTTCAAAGCACAACCTAATAGTGAATTGTCCAAATTTATCAACGCCTACAAAAGTGCAAGTTCAAGACTCATCAAGAAGGATTTTCCTCATGTTCGTAAAAAGTTGTGGAAAGAAATGTTTTGGTCAAGAAGCTTTTGTTTATTGACTACTGGTGGTTCGCCTATTGAAGTGGTGAAAAAATATATTGAAAATCAAGGAATGAAGTGAGGTGATTTGATATGGCTAAACAAAACAAGGCTTATAAGTTTCGACTGTATCCAACAGATGAACAGGCTTTGATGATACGCAAAACTTTTGGTTGCGTTCGTTTTGTCTACAATAAAATGTTAGCAGAACGAAAAGAAACGTACGAAAACCTGAAAGATGATAAAGAAGCATTGAAAAAGGTGAAGCATCCCACTCCTGCTAAATATAAAAAGGAGTTTGCATGGTTAAAAGAAGTAGACTCATTAGCCCTAGCAAATGCACAACTAAACTTGAATAAGGCATATAAAGCATTCTTCAAAGGTAATGCAAAGTTTCCAAATTTCAAAAGTAAGCGACATAACCAAAGCTACACAACGAATGTCGTAAATGGGAATATTCAGTTGTTGGATGGTCATATCAAATTACCGAAACTAAAAATGGTGAAAATCAAACAACATCGAAACATTCCTTCTGACCATACAATCAAATCTTGTACAGTTTCTATGACTTCATCAGGAAAATACTATATTTCCATTCTCACAGAGTACGAAAAAGAGATTAAGAGTAAGGACATTGAAAATGTTGTAGGTTTAGATTTTGCGATGAATGGGTTATTTGTTGATAGTGAAACAGGTAAGAAAGCCAATTACCCACGTTTCTATCGACAAATGATTGATAAATTAGCAATTGAACAACGTAAACTTTCTCGCAAAAAGAAGGGGTCCTCAAATTGGAACAAACAACGTATTCGAGTGGCTAAAATCCAAGAAAAAGTCGCCAATCAACGAAAAAACTACTTACATCATCAATCGAAAGCATTAGTTACATCTTATGATGCGGTTATTATCGAGGACTTGGATATGAAAGGGATGTCACAAGCTCTAAAATTCGGGAAAAGTGTCGCTGATAACGGTTGGGGAATGTTCACTTCTTTCTTACACTACAAGCTAAAAGAACAAGGGAAACAACTTGTCAAAATAGATAAATGGTTCCCATCTACTAAAACTTGTTCGAGTTGTGGTTCGATAAGAGAAATACGATTATCGGAACGTACCTATCAGTGCGATTGTGGGCTAAATCTTGATAGAGATTACAATTCGGCGCTAAATATCAAAAAAGAAGGCATACGCTTATTAGCAACTGCCTAATGCAAATATAAACTCTTGGAACAAGAGGGTTAGCTTGGTCAAATTCGTCAGCTACCAAAAGTGGCGATTACCCAAGAAGCCCCCACTTCAAACAACCCGTAAGGGTGGTAAGTGGTGGGTAGTTCACTTCCGTTTCACTTTATGATAGCTTTACAGTACAATAATAGGATATAAATCGAAGTTGGTGATAGTAGTTGTATCGTATTTACTTTAATATGGCAACAAGAGAAAGACGTGCAGCGATTGTTGAGGACGATAAAGTAGTTGAACTACTGATTGAACGTTCAATAGAAAATCGTATTGTTGGTAATGTATATAAAGGCCGAGTGGTAAACGTTCTTCCTGGAATGCAGGCAGCTTTTGTAGACATTGGTCGTGATAAAAATGCATTTTTATACCGAGATGATTTACTGTCGTTTCAAAAGCTCTCAGTAAGTGATGAAGAGAAGAAGAAAAAGAATATTAGTGAATTAGTGAAAAAAGGGGAAGAGCTTCTTGTTCAAGTAACAAAGGAAGGTTTTGGAACAAAAGGTCCAAGGTTATCGGGTGTAGTTTCATTTCCTGGCAAGTTTGTCGTTTATATGCCAAACGGTAATTACATAGGCGTTTCGCGGAAAATACGTTCAGAAGAAGAGAGAGAAAGGTTACGTATTTTGGGAGAGGAACTTATTGAAAAAGATGAAGGGTTAATTATTCGTACGGTATGTGAAGGCGCAACACATGAAGAAATTGATGAGGATATTCGCATTTTACGTGGCTTCTGGGAGGAAACCTGGAAAGAAAAGAAGGATGAAAAACCGCCTGCACTGATCCATCAAGATACGGGATTAATTGAACGGATTATCCGTGATTTTTCATTAGATCTTGTCGCAGATATTTATATTGATAATTTTCGGGATTACAAAAGACTTGTTGACCTTTTAGGGCCTGAAAGAAAGGAAAAGCTCCATTTTTATCAAGGAAAGGAAAATATTTTTTCTGCTTTTACGATCGATAAAGATTTAGATAAGGCATTAAAACGCCAAGTTTGGTTGAAAAATGGAGCCTATCTTATGATTGATCAAACCGAGGCATTAACGGTGATCGACGTCAACACAGGAAAATTCATTGGGAAAAATGATTTACAAGATACGATTAAGAGGACCAACATTGAAGCGGCAAAAGAAATCGCGAGACAACTCAGGTTAAGAGATATCTCAGGTATTATTATTATCGATTTTATTGATATGAAAGCTGAAAAGGACCAAGTTCAAGTGCTGAATTTTTTCAAAAATGCACTAGAAAACGATCGCACGAAGACAAATGTTCTGGGTATAACAGGTCTTGGGCTTGTTGAGATGACAAGAAAAAAAATAAGACAAAACTTGCAAGATAGCCTTTCAAAAGTTTGTCCGACATGTAAAGGGAAAGGTTCAGTTCTTTCAAACGAAGCGCAAGCGTATCGCGTTGAACGGTTATTATGGGAATACCGCGGTATGGATAATGAAGCATTAGTACTTGAATTACCACCACATATTGCTACTGTTTTACGTGGGAAAAAGGATGAGCATTTAAAACGGTTAGAAGAAGCTTTACATTTTCAAATTCTTTTATTTGAAAATCGAGAACTAGCAGAGGAACAGTATGAAATTCCTTTCATGGGAAGCGTTCCTGAAGCTAAGAAAAAGCTTGAACGCCTCATGAAAGAACATTGACTTTTCTTTTTCATTTATGGTATTATATTTTTTGTTAGTTATTTGGATCGCACCCAAAAAGCTACAACCGCACAGAACAGGTTTGTTAAAGCTACGATTGTAGCTACCTGCAATTGGCGAGTCTTAGAAATCGAGGAGGTGCAAGTACATGTACGCAATTATTGAAACAGGCGGAAAGCAAATTAAAGTACAAGAAGGTCAAGAGGTTTACATCGAGAAGCTAAATACAGCTGATGAGCAAGTGACTTTCGATAAAGTACTATTTGTCGGTGGTGACGATGTTAAAGTCGGAGCTCCATTTGTTGAAGGTGCATCAGTAACGGCTAAAGTTGAAAAACACGGTCGTGCTAAGAAGATCACTGTTTACAAATACAAAGCTAAGAAAAACTACCGTCGTAAGCAAGGTCATCGTCAACCTTACACTAAAGTTGTGATTGAAAAAATCAACGCTTAATAGGCAAACGATGATTACAGTTCAAGTAGAACGTAATGATAAACGACACATACATTCTTTTACAATGAGTGGTCATGCGGACGCTGGTCCTTATGGTCATGACATTGTTTGTGCTGGTGCTTCTGCAGTTTCATTTGGAGCAATCAATGCAATCGCAGAGCTATGTCAAGTGGAACCCCACATTGACATAGAAGGGGACGGTGGCTTTCTCCGCTGTACGGTTCCAGATGGACTAGACGTACAAACATACGAGAAAGTACAACTTCTATTAGAAGGAATGATCGTTGCCTTACGTTCCATTGAAGCAGAGTACAGTAAGCATATTACAATTCAAAACTAGGGGAGGTGAATTCAATGTTAAAAATGAACCTTCAATTTTTCGCAAGTAAAAAAGGGGTAGGTAGTACTAAGAACGGTCGTGACTCTATCTCTAAACGTCTAGGTACAAAGCGTGCTGACGGTCAAACAGTAACAGGTGGTTCTATCCTAGTACGTCAACGTGGAACTCGTATTTACCCAGGTGTAAACGTAGGTAAAGGTGGAGATGACACGTTATTTGCGAAAGTAGACGGCGTTGTAAAATTCGAGCGCGTAGGTCGTGATCGCAAACAAGTAAGTGTATACCCAGCAGCTCAATAATGTTGCCAAAGCTCCTGTACTCTTTTGAGTGCAGGAGCTTTTTCGTCGTATGAGGCATCTTTATCGGAATAATACTGACTGAAACGATGCTAAGCAGGAAATTTATGTATAGGAAGCGAATTATTAATACATGATGAAGAAAGAAGTAAGAGAGGTGAGCGAGCGATTGAAATTTCTATCGGAAATGGAAAAGTTGGTCGTAGACGAACTTGTTCCTCGTCTAAATCCTTCGATTATTTATCTTTTTGGCTCTTATGCCAAAGGTACAGCAACAGAAAGTAGTGATATTGATATAGCTTATTTCTCAGAAACGTCATTAACAAATTATGAAAGATTTATTCTAGCTCAATATCTAGCTGATTTGGTAAAAAAAGAAGTGGACTTAGTCGATATAAAACAAGCATCTACTGTATTTCAAGCGCAGATCGTGGGTTTGGGAAAAGTCATTTATTGCTCTAATGAAAAACAGCGTCATGAATTTGAGATGCTCACATTAAAAATGTATGCAAAATTAAATGAAGAACGTAAACCGATATTAGACCAAATTAAAGAGAGTGGAAAAATCTATGAATGATGATGTAATTATAAATAAGGCCAATATAATTGAACGTTGTTTAAAAAGAATTAACGAAGAATATGATAACAATCCTGAGAATTTGAAGAATTATACTAAGCAAGATTCTATAATCCTAAATTTACAAAGGGCATGTGAAGCATCGATTGACTTAGCAATGCACTTGATAGCAAAGAAAAAGCTTGGAGTTCCTCAAACAAGTAGAGAAGCTTTTGACGTTCTGCACCAACAAGACCTCATACCTGAAGAATTAGCAAAAAAAATGAAAGCGATGGTCGGCTTTAGAAATATAGCCGTTCATGATTATCAAAAAGTAAATTTAGATATTTTGAAAAGTATTCTAGAAAATCATTTAATTGATTTTCAACAATATACAAAAGTTATTATGCAAACTTAAGGAGTGTGAATGAAGATGAGGTTTACTGTACTTGGTTTTTGGCATGGCTTCCCTGAAGCTGGAGAAGCTTCGAGTGGATATTTACTTGAAAAGGATGATTTTCGTCTACTCATTGATTGTGGTAGTGGAGTAGTAAGTCAACTGCAAAAGTATTGCCCGATTGAGGAAGTAGATGCCTTAATTTTATCTCATTACCATCACGACCATTTTAGTGATATTGGTGTTCTTCAATATGCACGGTTAGTTCATAATGCATGGAAAGCTGAAGATAGGAAATTAATGGCTTATGGCCATCTGCTTGATAAAGAAAAATACAATTTGTTATCTTATGAGCCGCATGTTACAGCAATGCCATACAATCCTGACAAAGTATTAAACGTAGGCCCGTTTACAATTTCTTTTTTACGAACTAAACATCCTGCACCATGTTGTGCAATGAAGATAACCGATGGTAATACTACAATAGTGTATACTGCTGATACAAGTTATTTTCAAGAATTACATCAGTTTGCACTAGATTGTGACCTTTTAATTGCGGAATGCACTTTCTATGAACATCAAGATCCGACCGCGGCTGGTCATATGAACAGCCGAGATGTTGGGATACTTTCTCAAAAAGCGAATGCAAAAAAATTGTTACTAACGCACTTACCACACTTTGGAGATCGAAACCAATTAGTGAAACAAGTGGAGTCTTACTATCAAGGTCCTACAGAATTAGCGAAATCAGGGTGGTCATATGAACGCTAACGAATAAGAAGGGTGGAAACATATTATGTTCCACCCTTTTATTTATTCGTAAAAAGTTTTACTTATATTTAACGTATTAAAGAAGATATCGTTTAACAGGACTTAGAGACAATTCGAGTTTTTCCTTGTGATCTTTTAATCTGTTGTTTCAGATTCTTCAATAGGAATTTCCTCATTTTGATCTTCAATCATTTCATTATCGACTTCCCCACATGCGGCTAAAACACTAACAGCTAAAGCTCCAGACATTAAGGTGAGTAACCATTTTTTCTTCATTGTTCTCCCTCCATTGAGATCCATTTCCCGAATGTTTTGACTCACGGGCAAGGTAACGTTGAAGTCACATTAACGATTAGCTAATGTGCTATTGCCTATCTTACTAGAAAAGGTGAGGGAATATAAGTGAAAAAAGGAAATTTTTAGATAATTACAAACCATTTTCATACTTTCACACAATTAGTTAGAGAAATATTAATGGCTGTTTATATTAGTTTAACGTTTTATTAACTCCAACTCATGAATCCCTTAATAATTAAAATCTATACTTGTAATCGAAATGAAACAAAAGAAACAAAAATAACAAAATGGGATTAGGAGAAGGAGGAGCAATATAATGAAATTTAGAGGTAGAATTTTATCAGTTATTTTAGGGGCTTCAATTATGACGCTAGCTGCATGTGGTGGAGGGAACGCTTCAGAACCGACTACAACTGATGATGGGACAACAGGTGGTGACAATACTGAAGATACCACTCCGACAGAAGAGGTAGCAGAGTTACCATCAGGTGCGCTTGACATTCGTGGATCAGACACAATGGTAAACCTCGGACAAGCGCTTGCGGAAACATACATGGAATACAATGAACTGGCTGGTCTTTCAGTAACAGGCGGTGGGTCAGGTACGGGTATTGCGGCCATGATTAATAACAATGTAGACATAGCTCAATCTTCACGTGCGATGAAAGATGAAGAGTTAGATGAAGCAGAAGCCAATGGAGCAGATGCGCATGAATTTATTGTAGCTCAAGACGGTTTAGCAGTGGCTATTCATAACGATAATCCTGTAACTGAAATGACGATGCAACAAGTAAAAGATATTTTCACGGGTAAAACGACAGATTGGTCTGACTTGGGATGGGAGGAAGGCGGAGAAATATCTGTATATTCTCGTCAATCGAACTCAGGTACTTACGTTTATTTCAATGAAAATGTAATGGATGGTGAAGACTTCGGGGCAGGAACTAAATTTATGCCAGGTTCTTCTGCTATTAAAGAAGCGATAGAGCAAGAAGTAAATGCAATTGGCTATATCGGTATTGGATATATTGATGGAATTAATGCTGCTAACATTGCACTTGATGAAAATAGTGAGTATGTAACGCCGTTTGAGGCAAATAACGTTAACACTGGTAAATACCCGATTGCACGGCCACTGTATTTCTATACAAATGGTGTACCTGAAGGTTTACTTTTAGATTATTTAAAATGGGTTATCACTTCAGAAGATGCTCATCAAGTCATTTATGATGTTGGTTTCTATCAAATTGGTCAATATGAAGACCAAAATAACCAAGTAATCGCAAATTTAGGTTTAGATTTTTAATTTTTATCTTTGAAAAAAATCATAGCAGGGAATTATCCAACTGTGGATAATTCCCCGTGTTATGTTAAGACATTTTCGATATGGAGGGGACATAGTGGCATTACATGCTGAAAAGACAAGGGATGACACTCAAATGGATGAGTTGAAGCTTGTTACAAAAGAAAAGTTAACCCAGAAATCGTTCAAATCAAACATTCTAGATTTCATGATTGAAAAAGCATTTTTTATTTTTGGGATGATGGCGATTTTTATTCTGTTTCTATTACTCTTTTTTTTAGTGAGGGAAGGATCAGGAGCAATTCGAGAAGTAGGATTAATGGAGTTTTTAACAGGGACACGTTGGTATCCATCTTCACCACAGGGAGCTGGTTATGGTGCATTACCATTTATCATTAGTTCCTTTATGGTGACTACAGGGGCATTGTTAATTGCTATTCCTTGGGGAATATTCACAGCAATCTATATCGCAGAAATAGCACCGAAAAGAATAAGAGAAGTCTTAAAACCAGTCGTAGAAGTATTAGCCATTTTTCCATCAGTTGTATTAGGATTTATTGCACTAGTTATTTTATCGCCAATCATTGCAAATACCTTTAATTTATCAAATGGTTTAACGGCATTTACAGCATCCGTCATCTTATCGGTAATGGTATTACCTACTGTTATTAGTATTTCTGAGGACTCAATTAAAAGTGTACCGAAAGACTATCGCGAAGCAGCATATGCGCTAGGTGCATCAAAGTGGGAAACGATTAAAATGATTGTCGTTCCAGCTGCAAAGTCAGGAATTGTCGCAGGGATTATGTTAGGCTTTGGTCGAGCAGTTGGTGAAACGATGACCGTGCTAATGGCAGCAGGTAATGCAATAGATATGCCATTACGAGAATTTTTCGGCGTGGTTATTCCAGACTTCTTTACATCTGTACGTACTTTAACAGCCAATATTGCAATTGAAGGATCTGATGTAGCTTGGGGGAGCTTACACTATAGCGCTTTATTTGTTACAGCGCTCATTTTATTTGCCATTACATTCGTCGTCAATTTAATTGCAGATCTTCTTATTTCTAGACAAAGGAGAAAACTCCAAAATGACTAAACAAATGACAGAGAAAATTTGGTTTACAATTTGTGGCCTGTTTGCAGCAATGACCATCGGTGCACTCCTACTATTACTCTATTGGATAGTTAGTAATGGAGCCCACGTATTGAGTTGGACCTTTATTACAGATACCCCTCGAAAAAATATGACAGAAGGTGGAATTTGGCCAGCAATCGTAGGTACCTTTTATGTTGCTTCATTAACAATTTTAATATCAGTACCTGTAGGGATTGGGGCAGCAATTTACTTAAATGAATACGCAAAGCAAGGCCCGGTTGTACAAATAATTCGAATGAGTATTCGCAACCTTGCAGGAGTACCATCCATCGTATATGGTTTATTCGGCTTAGCCATCTTTGCTTCAATGTTAAAGTTAGGAACGGGATTAATTACAGCAGCTATTACTCTAGCTATTATGGTGTTGCCATGGGTAATTACCTCTACAGAAGAAGCATTAAAGGCTGTACCAACCTCATTTAGGGAAGGGGGATTAGCTTTAGGAGCTACAAAGTGGCAAACGATACGTCAACTCGTTTTACCTTCAGCTATTCCAGGAATGGCAACAGGATCTATTCTTGGATTAGCACGTGCGGCAGGGGAAACGGCACCCATTATTTTAACAGGAGCAGCTTACTTTTTACCTGTATTACCTGCTTCTATTCAAGATAATTTCATGGCCTTACCTTATCATTTATATATTTTAGCAACACAGCACGCACAGTCATCTGTTGTCCGTCCAATCGCATATGGTACAGCGTTAGTGCTTATTTTGATGGTCGTTCTCTTAAATTTATCAGCAATTCTATTAAGAAATCATTTCCGTAAAAAGAATGAATTATTGTAGGAATAGTAAGGAAATGTAAAAGTAGCTTTTTAGTTGAAGTAATATGAAGGTAAAAATAATAAGGAGGCATCCATAATGGCGATATTAGAAACGGTTGTAAAATCAAAAGAAACGGTACAGATTGAAACAGGCTTACAAGAAAATATTTTCGATGTCAGAGGTTTAAACCTTTGGTATGGTAATGATCAAGCTTTAAATAATATTAATTTGCAAATTCCAAAAAATGGTGTGACAGCGATCATTGGCCCATCAGGTTGTGGGAAGTCAACATTCTTAAAAACTCTTAATCGAATGGTTGAACTCGTGCCTATCGTAAAAATTAGTGGTGAAGTTGAGTATCATGAAACGAATATATTTGATCCATCTGTTAACCTTGTAGAGTTACGTAGTGCAATAGGGATGGTGTTTCAAAAACCGAACCCATTTCCGAAGACTATTTTTGATAACGTCGCATTTGGACCACGCGTTCATGGATTAAAAGATAAGAAAAAGTTAGCTGTAATTGTAGAGAAAAGTTTACGTGGCGCAGCTTTATGGGAAGAAGTTAAAGATCGTTTAAATGAATCTGCTCTCGGGTTATCAGGAGGGCAACAACAACGTTTATGTATCGCCCGTTGTCTTGCGGTACAACCAGAAGTAATTTTAATGGATGAACCGACCTCGGCCCTTGATCCACGTTCAACAGCAAATATTGAAGAGTTAATTCAAACGTTAAAAGAACAGTACTCGATCATCATTGTTACTCATAATATGCAACAAGCTGCGAGAATTTCCGATAAGACAGCATTTTTCTTAAATGGGGACTTAGTTGAATTTGATAAAACAAATACAATTTTTACAAATCCACAGCACGAAAGCACGGAGAATTACATTACGGGACGTTTCGGTTAATAGAAAGATATATCTTTGCTACTGTATGATGGCGACAGAGATTTGCGTATTATGAAAAAGGTTTACCTTTTAAAGTAAACTATCATTAGTTATACGTTATACTGTAATTAATTATAGGGGAAACACCATGATTGAATTATGAGGTGTTTGGAGGGAGAAAATATGAATGAAAATAACATCCTCTTAATTTCTACTGATCATTCTCTCATCAAGACTTTACGTTATCGACTTGAAGAAGTAGGCTATATTTTATTTACTGCGTCACGTGATGAGGAAGCTCTTGAAATAATTAAAGTGAAAAAGCCATTAACAATTATTACAGAAATGCATGGCTCAGAAATTGATGGAATTGAACTCTGTCGTGAAATGCGTTATGAAGAAAAAAATTGGACACCTATCATCTTAATATCAGAGCATTTCCATGAATTAGATGCAGTGCTGGGGTTAGAGCTCGGAGCAGATGCTTATTATGCAAAGCCACTTCATATGAAAAAGCTTGTTGCAAAAATTAAAGCCATTTTACGACGTGCCCAAGTCGGGTTTGGAGAAAAAACTAAAGTAACTGAAATGGTTTCCTTTCAAAAGAAAAATCGGAAATGTACTGTTGGTGAAATTGATATTTTTCCTGATAGTTTTACTGTTTATTATAAAAAGGAACCGATTGACCTTACACAAAAAGAATTTGAAATTTTAATGTATCTGTACGAAAATCGGGGAAAAGCTGTTTCGCGAAAAAAGCTACTCACAGCTATTCGTGGTTATGAAGAAAAAGGGGATCATCGCATCATTGATGTATTTATTAATCGGATACGTAGCAAAATTGAACCATCGAAGAGTGAAAATAAATATATAAAAACGATTCGTAATGTAGGGTATATGCTTCAAGAAGCAAGTTCAAAAGTATTAGGATTTAGTTGGGTAATTATCATTTAATCGAATGAAAAAACTGTTGACTACATCGTCAGCAGTTTTTTTTTATTGAAGCATTATTTTGAAGAGAAAAAAGAACAAAGTGATCTAATAATTGTAAGGTATTAAATATTGTAAACCTCGTCTAGATAAAGAAACCACTAGTTATAGTGGTAAATCGTGTAATAAAAAGGAAGCTGATAAATTTAAAAATGTTGATACTTCAACGTTTATAAAAAAATGTGTCAAAAAATTATTAAATGAATTCAATAAAATTTACAAAATGTTTACATTACATTCATATCACGTTAATAGATAGGGAGTATTCTTAGAAACGTAGTAGGAAACACAAGCGTCTGAGGAGGGATGGTAGAGGGGGTCTAAACAAATTAACCAATCTATCAAATATAACTATTAATCTAAAAAACAATTAACTCTTAGGGGGAAATATTAATGAGATTTTTCAAACGTTCAGCATTAACATTAGGAATGGCATCAATGATGATGATCGCTACAGCATGTGGCGCAGGTGGAAACGAAACAAGTGGTTCAGGATCTACAACTGATAACAGTAGTTCAGAACCAGCACAAGAAGAACAACAGGATCAAGACGATGCAACATTATCTGGAGAAATTGCAATTGATGGATCGTCGACAGTTTTTCCAATTTTAGAAGCAGTATCTGAAGAATATACTCAAGTTCAGCCAGGTGTACGAGCTCCCGTCGGTGTATCAGGTACTGGTGGTGGATTTAAACGTTTCGTGGTTGGAGAAACAGATATGAGTAATGCATCACGCCATATTAAAGAAGAAGAAGCGGAACTTGCTAAAGAAAATAGTATTGAATATATTGAATTAGAATTAGCATATGACGGATTGTCTGTCGTAGTTAGTCAAGAAAACGACTTCGTTGATTACTTAACAGTTGAAGAGTTAAGTAAAATGTGGACTGATGGTACTGAAGTAGAAACTTGGGCGGATGTGCGTGAGGGATGGCCTGAAGAAAAAATTGAATTTTACAGCCCAGGAACTGACTCAGGTACTTTTGATTACTGGAAAGAAGTTATCTTAGGTAAAGATGCAGACCTTCGTAGAGATGCTACTCTTTCTGAAGATGACAATGTTCTAGTTAATGGTACAGTTGCAAGTCCATATGCTATTGCATATTTCGGTTATGCTTACTATGAAGAAAACCAAGATAAATTAAATATCGTTCCGATTGATAATGGTGATGGAGCAATCATTCCTACAATTGAAACAATTAACGATGGAACTTATGCACCACTTTCTCGTCCGATCTTCACTTATGTGAATGTTGAGTCGGTGAAACGTACTGAAGTTTATGATTACTTGAAATTCTTAAACGAACACGTTGGAGATTTGGCGCTTGAAGTTGGTTATATCAACCTTCCGCAAGAAAGATATGATGCTAACCTAGAGAAAATTGAAGCAGCAGCAAAAAATTAAATTTGAGAGGTAAGGTGTGCTACTGCGCACATCTTACCTTCACTTTTGAAAAATCAAAGGGGTGTAATAAATGGCTTTGCAAAGCCCTAAGGGGAAATCAGTTGCACAAATGATTGAAGACCAACAATCATCAAGACAATTAGGAAATATTATAGAAAAAACTATGCCTAAGTTATTTTTAACTTGTGCGATTGTTTCGATATTAACTACTTTCGGCATTGTATTTACATTGTTGAGTGAAACGTTCACTTTCTTTAACCAAGTATCATTTATTGAATTTATAACTAGTAAAGAATGGTATCCAATGCATAGTAATGCTAGCTTTGGTATTGCACCTTTAATCGTGGGGACATTAAAGGTTGCCATCATTGCGATGTTAGTTGCTATTCCAATTGGATTAGGCGCAGCGATATTTTTGAGTGAGTATGCTTCAGATCGTACTAGAAGAACGGTAAAACCGATATTAGAAGTTTTAGCGGGTGTTCCAACCATCGTTTATGGTTTTTTCGCCTTAACATTTGTTACTCCAATCTTACAAAAAGTTGTTCCTGGTCTTTCTCTTTTTAACGCATTAAGTCCAGGTATAGTTGTTGGTATCATGATTATTCCGATGATCGCTTCATTATCTGAAGACGCAATGAGCTCTGTACCGCGTTCTATTCGTGAAGGTGCTTATGGAATGGGATCTACAAAGTTTGAAGTTGCGATTAAAGTTGTTTTACCTGCAGCACTTTCTGGTGTTATTGCATCGTTTGTTTTAGCGATTTCTCGTGCGATTGGTGAAACGATGATTGTTACAGTTGCTGGTGGAGCAAATCCAAGTATATCTTATGATGTGACTTCGGCAATACAAACACTAACAGCTTATATTGTTCAAGTAAGTTTAGGTGACGCGGGTTATGGAACTATTGAATATTACAGTATATATGCAGTAGGTATGACATTATTTATTTTCACACTCATTATGAACCTATTAGCACAATACATTTCCAAGCGTTTCAGGGAGGAATACTAAAATGAATCTTATCGACCAGCAGAAAGTAATTGATCACATTTCTGGACGATTAGTTAAGAACAAACTATACAAAGGAATTTTCATCATTGCCACGATTTTTGCTTTGTTTGTTTTGTTTATACTTCTTTATCGGATATTCACTCAAGGAATTGGCTATTTAAATTGGGACTTTTTATCGAGCTTTCCATCTAGACGTCCAGAAGATGCTGGAATAAAATCAGCAATTTTTGGAACGATTTGGTTAATGGTTGTTACAGCACCAATAGCATTTATATTAGGTGTGGGTACTGCTGTCTATCTAGAGGAATACTCTAAAAAAGGAAAATTTACTAGATTTGTACAGATGAACATTTCCAATTTAGCAGGAGTGCCATCGATTGTCTTCGGTTTACTCGGGTTAACATTATTTGTTCGTGGTATGGACTTGGGGAGAAGTGTATTAGCAGGTGGATTAACTATGGCATTATTAATTCTACCTATTATTGTAGTAGCTTCACAGGAAGCTATACGTTCTGTTCCAAAAGAGTTACGAGAAGCGTCATTTGGAATGGGAGCGACAAAATGGCAAACAATCCGCCGCGTAGTATTCCCATCGGCTTTACCAGGAATTTTAACAGGTAATATATTAGCACTTTCTAGGGCGATTGGTGAAACCGCACCACTAATTATGATTGGAGCACTTTCATATGTTGCGTTTGTTCCAGATGGAATCCTGTCACAATTTACAGTCATGCCAATTCAGATATACAACTGGACGAGTCGACCACAGGAAACGTTCCATTTCGTTGCTGCAGCGGGAATTATCGTGTTACTTGCAATGTTACTTTTTATGAATTCGATCGCAGTTTGGATCCGGAACAAATTTCAAAATCGTTTTTAATTATTTTGATATAAAAACTTTTCAATTTCAAAAGGGGATGAATTGAAATGGCGGTATTAACAAAGGAAATTCAAGTTAATGTAGATGTAGTTGAAAATGAGTCTACGAACAATAAAACAGCAACCATAGAATCAGTATATAATGTAAAAGGTTTGAACCTATGGTATGGAAATGATCATGCGTTAAAAAATATTGATATGGATATACCGAAAAATCAAGTTACAGCTATTATTGGTCCATCAGGATGTGGGAAATCGACATTTATAAAAACTTTAAATCGAATGGTAGAAATGATTCCGATTGTAAAAACATCTGGAGAAATCGAATATCGTGGTCGTAATATTTTCGATAAAAATTATCGGGTTGAAGAACTTCGTACGAAAGTAGGGATGGTATTTCAAAAACCAAATCCATTTCCTAAATCGATTTACGAAAATATTGCCTATGGACCGAAAATTCATGGAATTCGGGATAAAAGGATTTTAAATGAAATCGTTGAAAAAAGCTTACGTGGCGCAGCTATATGGGATGAAGTAAAGGATCGTTTGCATGAAAATGCTTATGGCTTATCTGGAGGACAGCAACAACGTGTATGTATTGCACGTTGCTTAGCGATTGAACCCGAAGTAATTTTAATGGATGAACCAACATCAGCATTAGATCCAATTTCAACACTAAAAGTAGAGGAGCTTGTCCAAGAGTTAAAGAAAGAATTTAGTATAGCTATTGTTACTCATAATATGCAACAAGCTGCTCGGATTTCAGATAAAACTGCATTCTTTTTAAGTGGTGACTTAGTAGAGTACGATCAAACAGGAAAAATCTTTTCAAACCCTACTGATAAGCGGACGGAAGACTATATTACAGGTCGTTTTGGATAAGGAAAGTGAAGTGATAAGACATGATGATACGAGGCGGATTTGAAAGTGAACTTAAAGAAATAAAATCAAAAATTCTAGAAATGGGTCAAGTCGTCGAAATGGCACTCCAAAGGTCGATTGATTCATTTAAAGTGAATGACCATATAGGTATGGATGAGGTAATACGCAATGATCATAAAATAAATCAGTTTGAACTCAATATTAATGAGAGTGTCACTTTACTAATTGCGAAGCAACAACCAGTAGCATCGGATTTACGCAAACTTATTGTGGCTCTCAAAATTTCAAGTGATCTTGAACGAATAGGAGACCTTGCAGTAGACATTGCAAAAGTTGGGAAACGAGTACGCCCATCTGATTTGAAAGAGTATCGTAGCCAATTGATATCGATTTCTCAACGAGCTACTGAAATGCTTTCAAGCGCAATAGCTGCTTATTATCATAGTGACATATTAAAGGCTCAGAAGATAGCGAATTTAGATGATACGGTTGACAGGATGTATGGTGAATTTATTCAAAGCCTATTTAAATTAGAGAGCAATTCTAGACAAGTGGAGAATGTTATTAATTTAGCTTTTATTGGTCGCTATATTGAGCGAATTGCCGATTATGCCACTAATTTAGCTGAATGTATTGTATATGAAGTGAACGGACAATATTTTGATTTAAATTAAGCATTTAAACTACAAGATATCTAGAATTCTTTAGTTTATTGTCAAATGAATCTTTGTTTCCTTGTAGCACTGCCTTTTTTGGTGGTGCTATTATTTTTTGCTGTTTTCGTAAACTTTGTTGCTTGGCTTTGGTACGAAGGCAAGGAGCACATTCATTGAGAAGAGAGCCTTAATTTAACTGGACATCATATCGAAGATTCCTTTGATAAAAACAATAATTCCTGATACTAACACTTATCTTTGGAAACACTAGGGAATGTCATAACTTAGAGTAAAATTCAAGGAAAATATTTAAAATTAAATAAACTTTACATAATCTTTACATTAATTTATATTTACAATTTCTTAACATACCATTAGTATTGATGAGGGGTTCTTGTAGAGATTTGTCGAAGGGTTATATCATTATTGAAGGGATGATTTGAAGTTGGATACACAAACAATACTATTTATGTTTTTTGGTGGTCTTGGTATCTTTCTATTTGGAATAAAATACCTAGGGGATGGTTTACAAAAGGTAGCAGGTGATGGACTAAGAGACATGTTAGACCGCTTCACTACTAATCCAATTATGGGAATAATTGCTGGTATTTTTGTAACTATTTTATTACAAACGAGTACCGGTACAACTGTATTAACAATTGGATTAGTTAATGCAGGTTTTATGACGTTACAACAAGCTATAGGTGTTATTTTAGGAGCTAATATAGGTACAACAGCAACGGCATTCATTATCGGTATTAAAATATCAAAATATGCATTACCTATCGTTGCCCTCGGGACATTTTTTATTTTCTTCTTTAAAAACCGTAAAATAAATAATTATGGACAAGTTATTTTTGGATTTGGGGCTTTATTTTTAGGTTTAAATTTTATGGGGGATGGCTTAAAACCATTGAGGGAATTACAAACATTTGCTGATTTAACAGTGAGTATGAGTGATAATCCACTATTAGGTGTCCTAATCGGTACAATCTTTACAGTGGTCGTTCAAAGTTCCTCAGCGTCTATAGGTTTGCTACAAACCCTTTTTGCACAAGGAGCAATGACATTAGATGCAGCTTTACCTGTTCTTTTTGGTGACAATATAGGAACAACAATTACGGCTGTATTAGCAGCAATTGGTGCTTCAGTCGCTGCGAAAAGAGCAGCAGCAACCCATGTTATTTTTAACATTATTGGTACAATAATTGTATTAATATTATTGAAACCATTTACTTATTTAATTGCAAATTTACAAGAAACACTTAGTCTTAATCCAGAAATGACGATTGCATTTGCTCACGGAATATTCAATGTTTCTAATACACTTATTCAGCTACCGTTTATCGCAGTGTTAGCATGGATTGTTGTAAAACTTATTCCAGGTAAAGACTCTGCGGTTGAATATAAAGCTGTTCATTTAGATGAAACATTTATCAAACAGTCACCAGCAATTGCCCTTGGTCAAGGGAAGAAAGAGATATTGAGAATGGCTGAGTTAGCAGAAAAGGGACTAGAAGAAACAGGACTTTATTTAAAAACTCATCAAAAGAAGCATGGTGAAATTGTGCCACAATTTGAAGATGCCATTAATAACTTAGACCGTAAAATTACGGATTACCTAATTCAATTATCTTCTCATTCGTTATCTGCTCATGACTCTAAATTACATTCAACACTAATGAGTACGATTCGTGACATAGAACGAATTGGTGACCATATGGAAAACATAATGGAATTGGTTGATTATCAAATAACAAACAAAGTGAAATTCTCAGATACAGCAATTGAGGATTTGGATAGAATGTTTGATTTAACACTCTCAACAATTAGACAATCGATCAAGGCATTAGAAACCAATGACCTTGAAGAAGCTCGAGCTGTTCTCGAAAAAGAAGAAAGAATAGATAAAATGGAACGAGAACTACGGAAAAAGCATATTATCCGCTTAAATGAAGGTAAATGTACAGGACAATCTGGTATCGTTTATGTTGATATCGTTAGTAACTTAGAACGTATCGGTGATCATGCTGTAAACATTGCAGAAGATGTTATCGGAGAAGAAGATTAGATCAATATTTTAAGGCTGACAAGATATTTATTGTCAGTCTTTTGTTTTTCGACAAGGAATTACAAAACTCTTATCGAATATTATAATATCATCAGAGAATAGATAGGAGTTGTCTTTATGGGGGAGAACGCTGACCGATTTTTGGCAGCTTTTAATTCAATTGAAAAAGGGCTAAAAGACCAGTTAAACATGCACCGTCATTTTTCGTTTTCAAGGATGATTGATGGGGCAAAGAAAAAACATCCGATTGTTGCGAAATATGAAATTGATTTAAAAAAGTTTGCGGAACTTAGAAACGTTATTGTTCATGAACAAACTTCACCAGACTTTATCATTGCTGAACCACATAAAGAAATAGTAGCACTGATCGAAAAAATTCATAAAGAACTAATTGAACCTGAAAAAGTAATTCCAAAATATAAGCGGCAAGTCAAAACATTCAGTATCAATGATCCGTTTAGCATTGTTTTAGATACGATAGAGCGACATGCTTATACTCAGTTTCCAATTTATGATCATGGTATTTTTAAGTGTTTACTTACGAATTACGGTATTACTGCTTGGCTAGCGCATCATAAAAATCAATTTGCTTTTGAATTAGACAAAGTGAAACTTTCAGATGTTATTATTTATGAGAAACATATGAACAATGTAAAGTTTGTTTGTAAAGAAAAGTCTATTTATGACGTAAAGGAATTATTTCTGCATTATCTTGATAAAAAAATTACTCGTCTCGAGGCGGTACTAGTTACAGAAAATGGAGATCCAAATGAACCTTTACTTGGTATTGTTACCCCATTTGATGCCATTCGAATTCCTTGATGAAAATGAAGTAGAATTTTTTGGTTTATTGTCGCTGTTATATTATAATAGTAGAGGTTGAAATTTTACGTAATTGTAGGAGGAAAAAATGTATACAGGTTTATTACATACCCACTCGGGTTCTTGGGCGATCACAGTGTTATTATTTTTCATTGCTTATTTTTTATTGAAAGCAAATAAAGAAAAAGGTGCAAAAATTGTTCACATGGTTTTACGCCTGTTCTATGTGATTATGGTTGTTTCTGGAATCGGACTATTAATCCAGTGGAATTTTGCTTTCACATACGTTCTAAAAGGTATTTTAGCAATATCGTTAATTTACTTTATGGAAATGTTATTAGTACGTACAAAAAAGGGAACACTCGCAGGCAAGGAAACATACTATTGGATCATGCTTATTGCTACATTAGTACTCGTCGTATTAATTGGTTTTCGAGTATTAACTTTTTAAATGAAAGAAAAGCAGCAGACTTTGCGGAGTTTGCTGCTTTTCTTTGTATGATTTAATTCGTTGATAAGCTCTTTTCGAGTAGTACCTTCCAATCGTCTGCTGTAATGATTTTACCATGTCCGAGTTCAACTTGACTCGCGATATCTAATAAAATCGGTGCAATATCTTTCGGATCTTCGCCAATTGCTTGAATTCCTGTTTTCATAACTCCAGGATTAAATGCAATCGCTGAAATTCCATTTTGGTATTCCTCTTCTTCAACTGTAAAAGTTAGGGTCTCTAATGCGGCTTTACTTGCACTATAAGCACCAAACCCACTCGAGCCTTGTCTCGCTAGTCCAGTAGTCAGTGAAATAATTCTCCCATTTTTTTGCTTCCGCATCACTGGAAGACATTCTCGTATCATTAAAAATGCACTTCTTACGTTGTTATCAAAATGGTATTGCCAAGACTCAAGTGAAGAGTCAGCAATGGAATAGTTTTCGAAGATAGCGGCATTGTTAATTAATACATCAATCTTTCCAAATCGATCCACGGTTTCTTGTACAAAACGATGAACATCTTCTTCAAGAGAAACATCGGCTTGAACTGCTAAAACATTAGGGGAATGAGTAGATAACAGTTGTTCTACTTCTTGAATACGATTTAAATGTCGGCAGCAAATCGCAACGTTAGCCCCTGCTTGAACGGCTTGGAATGTTGTTTCACGGCCTAATCCAGTACTCGCTCCTGTAATGACAACAACTTTGTTTTGTAATTGATTCATTATAATCCTCCTTAAAACAACTTATTTCATAAAATTTGGGCCAACGTCCATAGGATATTTACGTTAATTCATATATGTTTACTTAGTTTAAGGTTTCACCTTTAAACTGTCAATCTATTTCGAATGTTATCTGTGCGAATGTTCAAAAATTTATGTATTATTTACAAAAAAAGCATTTACAAATATTTCATAGTTGGTTATAATTTCCTTTGTAAGATTTATAACGTAAAAGAAAGGGGCTGAACAACATGATGAGAGCTGTTGCAATGAATGACATACAACTAAATACTTTTATCATTCGTTTGGTTCCTAATTATAGAGTGTTTTCTATTTGAGATTATAATTTCTTTATGTTATAGAAAGCCACGGGTCAGAGGCCGACCTGTGGCTTTTTATATATATTTTTGCTTATAAATTCAAAAAAAGGAGGTAATAACAATGATGATTGTTCAAAGTTCTGTAATTATTTGGTATAAGAAGGTGAAAGGCCTCACCTAATCATGTTCTAATGAAAAGGAGGCAATTAGTATGACGATCCAGTTTTTATTTTTCACGATTACGATTACGAAACGTAAAATAGCGGAAACTGATGTTGAAAAATATCACCAACGTGAACAACGTGAAAAAGAAATAAAAGAAAAGATTGACCGCTACAGACATGTACGTCAATATTTCTAATAGTAAAATAAAGAAGAGCGTTCAAAGATTGAACGCTCTTTCTATTGGTTTGGGAGTGAATCCTTCGTGACAATTCGTGTTTTGATTATACGATTCGCTTTCGAATCTGTGCACTGATCGTATCAATAAGTGTTACAACAACTATAATGACAAGTAAAATCATACCGACTTCATCCCATTTACGGTTAGAAATTGAAATAGTAATTAAAGTACCGATACCACCTGCACCAATGATCCCTAAAATGGTAGAGGCACGGACGTCGATTTCAAACCGGTAAATAGCATAAGATAAGAACTCAGGAATGATTTGTGGTAAGACTCCGTAAAAAAGAACTTGAATACGATTGGCGCCATTTGCTTGTAAAGCTTCAACAACATTCATATCAATCGATTCGATTACTTCGGAATAGAGCTTACCTAGCATTCCGATTGAACCAATTGCAATGGCTAATACCCCAGCAAACGGTCTCGGACCTACAGCGGCAACGAACATAAGGGCAAGTACTAACTCAGGGAAAGCACGAATTCCATTTAAAACTCCTTTGGAAAAGTTATTTAATACCTTGTTCTTGACCATATTACTAGCTGCAAAAAGGCCAAAAGGAATGGCTAAAATCGCGGCTAGTAGTGTTCCAGTATAGGCCATTTGTAAAGTTTGCCACATTAAGCCCATCACCTTTGGAAAAGCACTCCAATCAGGTGAAAATAACTGAGGAATGACCCGTCCAACATTTCGTAAGGTTTGTTCACTGAATACTCGGTCCCAACGAATATCAATAGAAACGAACGTCCATGTATAAAGTGCAATAATAGCAATTGCGATAAGAATGTTACGAATAATCTTTTTAACCGAACGTTTTTTCTTCGGTGGCATAATTAGTTCCATTAGACAATTCTCTCCCTTATCTTATTACTAATGTAGTCAATGATGATAACGGCGACAAAAATAATGATAATGATCGTCATGACTCGTGGATAATTAAAGAAACTAATTTGTTGTTGAAGTAATAAACCGATACCACCAGCCCCGACAAATCCTAATACGGTTGATGCTCGTACATTGACTTCAAAAACATACAAGCTAAAGGAGACGAATTGTGGTAATACTTGCGGAAGTACCGCATACCAAATTACTTGTAACGTATTTCCTCCAGATGCCCGAATGGCATCAAGCGGGTTCATATCAATAGCTTCAATTGTCTCATACATTAACTTGGCAAGTAGGCCAAGAGAAAAGATAAATAAAGCAATAATACCAGGGAAAACACCTACACCAAAAATTCCAACGAAAATAATGGCGAGTAAAATGTCAGGAATCGTTCGTAATACATTCATGATAAAACGAACGGGTTGGTGGATCCATGGGCTTGGAAATAGGTTTGCTGCTGATAATAAAAAAATAGGAATACTAATAATGGCGGCAAGCGTTGTTGCGATGATAGCCATATGTATGGTTTCGGCTAGCTTATCCCAAACTTGTGGTGCGTAAGCCAAGTTTGGAGGAAACAAATCCGTTGTAATTCGCTGAAAGCCACTCCATCCTCGAATAAGATCTCCTGGTGTGGACCGGGTTGCCCAAGATGTGTAAATGTATACTCCGACGATTGCGATTAAAATAAGGGTCATTCTTAGTTTAGCTTTTGAGGATATAACACCTTTTATTTCGGGATTACTCATCGTCTTGACCTCCTACAAGGTCATCCTCTCGAATTTTTCGACCGTATATTTCTTCGAATGTTTGTTCAGATACTTCACTAGAAGGACCATCAAATACAACTTCTCCTGCACGCATACCAATAATACGGTCAGCATACTCCATGGCCATGTCAATAAAGTGGAGGTTAACAATCGTCGTAATATTGTCTTCCTTGTTTACTTTACGTAAATAGGTCATGACCTGATGAGATGTTGGTGGGTCAAGGCTCGCAACGGGCTCATCGGCAAGAATAATTTTCGGCTGTTGAGTTAGAACACGAGCAATAGCAACCCGTTGTTGTTGACCACCACTAAGCTGATCCGCTCTTTGGTATACTTTCTCAGCAATATTTACACGTTGAAGGCTGTTATAAGCTAAAGCAATATCTTCTTTTGAATATAAGTTTAATAGACTTCGTAAAGTACTTGTATGTCCTAAGCGTCCAGAAATAACATTCTTCATAACAGTGGAACGTTTGACTAAGTTATAGTTCTGAAAGATCATTCCAACTTCTGTACGAAGCTTACGGAGTTTACGTTGTTTATACTTTAAGATATCTTCTTCATCAATAAGGAGCTCACCATTTGTTGGAGTAACGAGTCGGTTCATGCTACGGATGAGTGTTGATTTTCCTGCACCAGACAACCCTACAATTACAACAAATTCACCTTGATTTATTTTAAGGTTTACATTTTTTAAGCCTTGTGTTCCATTTGGATAAACAAGTGATACGTCCTTAAACTCGATCATGTTCTTCCCTCATTTCGTCATCTTTGTAAGTATTGCCCTCCTCTTATGTCCTCTAAATGATAGAGGACATAAGAGGAGGGGAGAAGTGGTCTCCTCCCCTAGCACATATTAAATTAGTTTAGCATGTCTGGGAAAACTTGTGCTGTTTCACGTACTACATCATAGTCGCTGTCAGATGCTGTATCGATACCAGTCCAGTTATATACTTCATCCATAATCGTTAACATTTCTTCGTCACTATTAAAAGCCATAAATACTTCAACGATTAAATCTCTTAACTCTTGTGGAAGATTTGTGTTTAGAGAGATAGTATCGTTCGGAATCTCAGCAGTGTAATCCAGTATACGAAGCTCTTCCATCGCTTCAGGATAATCAGCTTCGATTGCTGTACGAGCATCATCGAATGTTGTTGCCACATCGGCATTTCCTTCAAGTACTTGAATTAATGCATTATCATGACCACCAGCTTGAATTAAATCAGAGAAGAAACCGCTGATATTTTCTGGGTCAACTCCATATTCGTTTACGAGTTGTGCTGCTGGGAAAAGGTAACCACTTGTAGATGCAAGGTCTGGGAATGCCCAAACTTTTCCTTCTAAATCTTCAAGGGATTGAATATCTGAATCTGTACGTACAGTGTATTGTGCTTTGTATGTTGAACTACCATGACGGATTGATTTTAAAACAGCATCTATATTATCATAACGTTCTGTTGCTAAAACGTAACCGAAAGCTGGAATGAAACCGATATGTACTTGATCATTACCCATTGCTTCAACGAGTGCTGTGTAGTTCGTCATAACTTCACCACGAACATTAACACCTAATTCTTCAGATAAGCGATCTGCAAGTGGGGCAACTGTGTCAGCGATATTCGCTGAATCTTGAGAAGGAACAAATCCCATGATTAATTCATCAGGCCATTCCGCTACTGTAGCGTCCTCTTCAGTTGTTTCTGGTGTATCTCCACCAGCATTTTCTTCTGGAGGTTCAGTATCATCAGCCGTTCCACAGCCAACAAGTGCGATGCTCATTGCAAGGGCAAGTACCATTGAATAAATCTTTTTCATTTTTTTCACCTCAATAAGAATTTTAAGTACTTTGACATTATGCCTTAAGATTTTTATAAAATCTAGGGGTAGTACGAACATCTTTAAATTTTCTTAATATAATTATTCGGATCTTAACGAAATTTACACTGGATTAACAAAACATTGGTTTACTTTAACACTGAAACCTGTATTATTAGGTGAATATGTTTTGTTTAACCCATCAGCATATATCTTATGAATAAACTACCAAAGGAACAACAAAAAGGCTGACAAATTGTCAACCTCCTTTTTTAACATCATGATGTTTTCTCATGTTTTTTTCGAATAAGGGGAAGGTTCTGGTACTGAGAATAGGTAATGGCGGCTAAGATCAAGATGACACCTGCCCATTGAGCCAGTGAAACAAATTCTTTTAATACGAGAACGGACATCACTACAGCAGTCGGTAATTCTGCAGCGCTGAGGATGGTTCCTAGGCCTGTCCCGATTTTTGGGATCCCGATGGCAAATAAGATAGTTGGTAAAACTAATCCGAAAAAGCCTAAGGGAAGTGCATAAATCCACAATCCATTCTGTAATGCCCCACTTAATAGGAAGGAGGGAGGGAAAACGAGTAGTGTAAACAACATCGCACCTGTGACGAACAAAAAACTCCGTAAGATTGGATTAACGGATATAGCAACTTTTCCGCTTAAAAAGATAAACCATGCAAAAGCAAAAGCAGCAATCAGCCCATACATAACTCCTATCAAAGTCAATTCTTCCGTTAACCGTAAAAGGGGACCTGCGGCTAAAAATGTTCCGATAAAGATCAGCCCTATGGAGATCAATTTGGATTTAGATGGCCATTTTTTTTCCGAGATCGCTTCTATTAGTACACCTATCCATGTAAATTGAAATAATAGAATAATGGCTAGAGAAGCTGGAATCGTTTCAAGAGCCAAATAGTAAAAAATTCCTGTTAAACTAGTTGTTGTTCCTGCTGCAAGTAATAGAAAGAGGTTTTTTCGTGTCATTTTCTGTTTATGAATAAACAAGATGAGCAAAAGTAATAAAAACCAGCCGATAAAAAATTGACTTCCAATGACTTCAGAGTGACTAAACCCTTGTCCATAAGCAAGTTTCACGAATGTGGATAAAATACCATAACTGCAAGCTCCAATAAAAACTAAAAGCGAATATTTTAATTTCACAATATATACTCCTTTACTCAATAACGCGTTTATCTTATCGAAGTCACATCAAATGTGCAAGTTTAACGAAAGAATTAAATAGTCTTGTTAATGAGTAGAGAAAGAGTAATCTTTTTCTCTATTTTTTTTTGTTTCATATTTTATTCATATTTTCCTTTTATTATATAGAGGTATTTGTTTGCTGTGTTTCTGTTTTTTTTGTACTATAAGGATTAGAGTTTAGGGACTAATAAGCTTAATGAGGGTGGAGAATGAAAAATCAAAAACAAAGTGAAAATCTGTTGTTTGCAGCATGGAGCGTTTCTTTAGTTGCGACGTTGGGAAGTTTATATTTTTCAGAAGTACTTGGATATATTCCGTGTGAACTTTGTTGGTATCAGCGGATTTTTATGTATCCTATCGTTCTTATTTTAGGGATAGCTGTTGTGAAAAAAGATTTAAAGCAAGCTTTATATTCTGCAGTATTTTCAGGAATAGGGATTTTAATTGCTTTTTACCATTACTTGCTTCAAAAAGTACCAGGAATGTCTGAACTGGATTCGTGTGGATTAATACCTTGTGCGGGCCAATATATTAATTGGTTAGGGTTTATTACGATTCCATTTTTAGCTTTAGTTGGATTTACTATTATTTTTGTATTAAGTGTCATGATTTTAAAAACAAACCGAGGGAGATAGAAACCGATGAAAAAAATATTAATCTTTTTAGGGGTCGTGGTTGTTCTGTTTGCAGGGTTAGCGATCGTAAATAATGCTTCAACGAGTAAAAAGGTCGAGGGAAATCCATTTGAAAAATCAAGCCTACATCCAGAAACGATTAAACAATTAGATAATCCAAATTATCAAAATATTATTTTACCAGAAGAGCTAAAATCTTCATTAGATGCTGATGAAAGTATGACTGTTTATTTTTATCAACCGACATGTCCTGCATGTGTTGAGGCTTCACCTATTATCGTTCCGATGACAGCTGATATGGGAATCGATTTAAAGTTATACAACCTTTTAGAGTTTAACGAAGGATGGGCGGAACACAACATTCAATCAACACCTACCGTCATCCATTATCAGGATGGTCAAGAAGCTGGAAGAGTAGAAGGGTTGTATCCTGAAGAACAATATAACCTTTGGTTTGAACAAGTGAAAGCTTTAGACTAAAGAATTGGTAGAGAGGCTAACATTATAACGTTAGCCTCTTTTTTCACAAACTCATCACAATTGTATAGTAGTTTAATTAGAGTAGGACGAATACGAAAATAGGTGATGAAATGAAAGGATATGTAGTGATTTTTGTATTCATATTTCTGGTGTCTGGCTGTCAGCACCTGCATCTATCACTTCCTGAGAAGAAGCCGCTATTAATGGTGACACATTTAAAAGAACAAAAACTCAGTTTTGTCGACCTTAATACATTTGAGTTGGTATATTCAGAAGCATTTCCATTTGAAATTCACTCATTAGAAATGCTTGCACGAAATCAAGTCGCTCTTGCAGGTCAATTAGAGGAAGAGGTATTAGTACTTGATCTAAGTTCTGGGCGTACCGAGACCCTCCTTGGGCTTGGGCAGGGAATTACAAGTATGAATTATGATCAACGTGAACAGCTTTTGTTCATAACAGATGCAAAACACCATCGATTACATGTGTATCATTTGGGTAAAGATGAAGTCGTTCAATCTATACAAGTGGAAAATCATCCGCTTCAAGTTTCTTTAGATGATGGTGGAAATTATATATATGTCTTGAGTGGAGGGAATCCGTCCATAACCGTCATTAATCGATTAAATTATGCGGTGGAGCTAACATTTCCTGTCCTGGATATGCCAACAGACCTAATCTTTGATGGACAGTACGCCTGGGTAACTGGACATGGTCATTACACAAACTGGAACGAAAGCATTAAAGCATATGACCCGCTATCTGGTGAAAACGTCCGAGAGGTAAAAGTTGGTCTAATGCCGATTTATTTCTATGATGACTCAATGGGAGAGGAATTTTTTGTCTTATGTCACGGGTCTAATGAGATGTATGCGATTGACCGCAACACTTATGAAGTGACGGAGACAGTATTAGTTGATGATAACCCTCATTATATGAGTGGAAATGATCAGTATTTGTTTGTCACAAGTTTAGATGGTAATAAATTAACGGTCATTGATCGCAATACTTATGAAGTAATAGCGAAAACGGACATGGCTGCAGGACCATTTGGGATTGCGATAGGAGAGTTAGAAGATGAGTAAAAAAACCATATTAGTTGTTGACGATGAGAAAGAATTAGTGGAATTAGTATCTTCTTATCTGATCAAAGAAGGTATGGATGTAATTAAAGCGTATGATGGCCATGAAATAATACCAATCCTACAACGAGAAAAAGTTGATCTTATCGTTTTAGATGTGATGATGCCGACAATAGATGGTTTTACCGCATGTGAGATGATCAGAAAAAAGTGGACAGTTCCTATTATAATGCTAACTGCAAAAGGCGGTGAAATGGATCGAGTTCAAGGATTAAAAATTGGGGCTGACGATTATGTCGTGAAGCCTTTCAGTCCGAAAGAACTTGTAGCGAGAATAGAAGCGCAGCTTCGTCGTATCGAGTTAGTGACTATGAAACCATCTATAATTCGCTATGGTGAGCTTGAACTAGATCTTGACGGACGGTCAGTTAATGTTCGTGGCAGTCAAGTAGTATTGACGAGAAAAGAATACGATTTACTTTTATACTTAATCCAGCATGAAAAACAAGTGTTCAGTCGAGAACAAATTCATGACTATGTGTGGGGAATGGATTATGAAAAAGGTACGTTTCGTACAGTCGATACCCACATTAAAACGTTACGTATTAAGCTAGGAGAGTATGGGAAATGGATTAAAACCGTTTGGGGTGTAGGATATAAATTTGAAGGTGACCATGGATGAAGCGAAGCGTGTTGAAACAAAGAGTACGGGTGTCCTTCATTTTACTTATTTCTTTAACGGTAATTACTATTATTATGTTAACCTACTTCTTATATGAGAAGTTTTATGTGGAGAAGCAAATCTCATTACTTCAATCACATGGGCAATTAGTTGCTGCTCAATATGGTCAGTTTTCAAATTCGGAGTTCATCGAGAAAATTAACTGGCTCGATAGTGTACTAGAGGCTAATGTTATTTTTACATCAGACCCGATGTTATTGAGTGGTGGTCTTCCATTTGAAATGGAGATTGAAGAAACATTAATAACATTTGAAGAACGTCAAGTGCTACTCGAAGGAGATACGCTTGTACTTATTCGTGAACATCCTCGGTTTGCGCAAGATATATTAGCTGTTGTAACGCCGATTATGGGAAGTCAAGGACTTGAAGCTGTTCTATTTTTGTATATGCCGTTGGTTACTGTTTATGAACCATTTGAATCGATCCGGTATATACTGATTGGGTTTGTTGTTCTGACGGTGATGGTTGTTAGCTTTGTGACCCGTAAAATTACGAACTACTTTATTCGCCCTATCGAAGAAATGATGGAAATAACAAAGAAAATGGCAAATGGAGATTTAACGGAACGACTTGAAATAAACCGAAGGGATGAACTAGGTCAATTAGCCATATCATTCAATCGAATGTCATCTTCTTTAGAGCAAGCAGAGACGAAACGGAGAGAGTTTTTATCTAATGTTTCACATGAGCTAAGGACGCCAATTAGCTATATGCAAGGATATACGGAAGCATTTGAAGAAAAGATGATTACACCAGAAAAGTATATGCAAACGATGAAAAAAGAAACGGCATACATTGGTAGGCTTGTTCATGATCTATTAGATTTAGCGCAATTAGAAGGCGATACATATCCCATCACTAAAGTGCCGTTACCATTTGCCCAGTTGATTGAAGAGGTTGTCGAAAAATTTGAGTGGAGTATAAAAAATAAAAAGCTAACGATTCGGAAAGAACTAGATGAAGAAATAATTGTAGAAGGTGATGAAGATCGTCTTGCTCAAGTGATTTCAAACGTGCTTACTAATGCGATTCGATATAGTAACGAACATGGGAACCTCAGTATTCGTCTTGATGCCCATGACAATGAAGCCGTATTAATATTTAGAGATGAAGGAATAGGTATTCCTAAAGATGACGTAGATAAAATAACGGAACGGTTTTACCGAGTAAATAAAGGGCGTACTCGTAAAGACGGTGGAACAGGCTTAGGACTGGCCATTGTGCATCAAATCGTGAAGCTTCATGGTGGAAAAATAGAGATTCAATCAGAACTTAGACAAGGTACAACGGTTTCTGTCTTTCTTCCTATTTATCCCGTATAAATGGCGTTAAGACTATCACTTTAAGGTTTTTAAGGTTCATGATTAATACTAATATTCAGGATGATTGCTGTTGTTCAATAATTTGTTTGAGAGATTTCAAAGTTTTATCACAAATTAGCGCGATCATTTATTACTAATACGACAGTAAATTTAATACTATAGGGTAATCCTATCAATATTTAAGGGAGATAAGGAAAATGAGAAAAAAATTAAGTGTAATTAGCACAGTTTTATTATTAGGGTTTTTGACTGCTTGTGGACAGTCAGGAGATGAAGGGCAAACGGAAGGGACAACAGGCGCATGTGATAATCCACTCGTACCGATTGAAGTTGATTTTACCTGGACTCCTGACACGCTAGAAAGTGGACAAAGCCACCTTTTTTCAGCGCATGTTACACATGATGGATTTGATGTTGAGGAAGCTGAAGACGTGAAATTTGAAATTTGGGAACATGCCAATCCAGATTATCATCATATGTTAGAAACTGAAAATCAGGGAGAAGGGTTATACACATTAGATTGGACATTCCAAGAAGATGGCGTATACTATGCATATTATCATGTAACCGCATGTAGCATGCACCGTATGGAAAAAGAGATGCTCGTTGTTGGCGATGTAGATGTAGATGCGATTACAGCTGAACCTGATACGATTTCAACGAAAATGGGCGGTCATAATAGCCATGAAGACCATGAAGACCATGGAGACCATGATCATTAATAGATGGTGGTAGAAAAAGTGAAGAAGCATGGACTACGGGTACTTTATATTCATAAAGTAGTGTGAATTTTAGGATCAAACCGACCTTGGTTCCTTTATTGTCTGTTAAGATAGGTCTTTTTTAATAAAATTCAGCAATTAAAGGAAGCTGTGTCAGCAAAACGTTAAAAAGTGACGTTTTTCTAAAATACCGGATGTCTGGACCGTTCAAAACCTAATAAGGAATCTTAAAAGTGATTCGAATAAGAATAAGACGTGTATGAAAATAATGGCTGAGGGAATATTCTCTCAGCTATTTTTCATGTAAAGAATTTCGACAAAAATTAACAAATCAATAGCGATAATTTTACGAAATTTATTAATTCGACTATATTCTTAGGCGAGATTAGTTTATGATATGTGTAAATAAACTCTATGGCACGTTACTTATTTCCTAGATTCATGGTACTATTTATTAAGTATTTCTATTAATAATTTTTTACAATGATTATATAAAAATAAAACTCTGGTAGACTTTAAATGTTGAGGTGAAGAGAGTCTTGAGTACTTCAGAATACTTAGATGTGTTTATTGATGAGAGCCAAGAACACTTACAGTCATTAAATGACAACCTATTATTATTAGAAAATGAACCTACTAATTTAGCAATTGTTGGTGAAATTTTTCGTTCGGCTCATACTCTAAAAGGTATGGCAGCGACAATGGGCTATGATGATTTAGCTCATTTAACACATAGTATGGAAAATGTATTAGATTTAATAAGAAACCAAAAACTGGATGTTTCAACTCCTGTTCTAGATGTAGTATTTGCAGCCGTCGATGATTTAGAAGCGATGGTAAATGATATCGCATCAGGGGGAACAGGGAAGCGTGATGTCTCAAATGTAACCGTATTACTTGAGCAAATTGAAAAAGGGGGTTCACCTTCTCAAGTTGCTGCGACGGTAGAAGAGGTAGAAATACCAACAACTGAAGAAACATTGACAGCAGCATTTGATGTTTCTTATGACCAGTTTGAACTGACTGTACTTATGCAATCTCAAGAACAAGGCTATCATTCGTATCAAATTAAAATTTCTTTAGATGAGCGGACGATGTTAAAAGCTGCTCGTGTGTTTATGGTTTTTGAAGTGCTTGAACAAGTCGGTGAAATCATAAAATCGAATCCAAGTGCAGAAGATTTAGAGGAAGAGAAATTTGATCTTGAATTTGTGGTTACATTTATTTCCAAAATAGAAGCTGAGGAAATTGTTAAGCGAGTAAATAAAGTTTCCGAGATATCATCTGTTCAAGTCCATCAATTAAATATTGAGGAGTTAAAGAAAGCAGCCTCTGAAAAAGAAACAGGTCTTGAGGAAGTAGTAGTAGAAACGGTCGTATCTCCTCAAAAAGCCGTTGAAGAAGCACCGCAAGAAAAAACAACGGCGATTAATGGAAAAAAAGTAACAAATGAAGCAAATAAAACGATTCGAGTGAATATCGAAAGACTTGATGTATTGATGAATTTATTTGAAGAACTTGTTATTGATCGTGGTCGTCTTGAGCAAATTGCTAGCGACCTGAAAAATAATGAACTAAATGAAACGGTTGAAAGAATGTCTAGAATTTCAGGGGACCTTCAAGAAATCATATTAAACATGAGAATGATGCCAGTCGAACAGGTATTTAATCGATTCCCACGCATGGTTCGAAGCCTTTCGAAAGATTTAAATAAAAAAGTAAATCTGCAAATCTTAGGAGCGGAAACGGAGCTTGATCGAACCATCATTGATGAAATTGGTGACCCCCTCGTTCATTTAATTCGAAATTCAATTGATCATGGAATTGAAACGCCACAAAAACGCCTTGAATTAGGAAAACCTGAAGAAGGAACAGTTATTCTGAAAGCTTTCCATAGCGGAAATAATGTCTTTATCGAAATTGAAGATGACGGTGCAGGAATTGATCGTGACAAAGTATTAAAAAAAGCATTAACAAACGGTGTTGTAACTGAAGATGAAGCAAGTAAAATGACAGATCAGCAAATTTATGGTCTATTGTTTAGAGCGGGCTTTAGTACAGCTGATAAAGTGACTGACGTATCCGGTCGAGGTGTAGGTTTGGATGTTGTTCGCTCTACATTTGAGTCTTTAGGCGGTGTTGTAACCGTGGACTCTACATTAGGTCGGGGGTCTGTTTTCTCTATTCAACTCCCATTAACTCTATCGATTATAGACGTTATGTTAGTAGAAGTAAGTGATGAAAAGTATGCGATTCCTTTATCATCGATCGTTGAGACAGCGATTGTGAATAAGAAAAATGTATTTAGTGCTCATAATCAAAAGGTGATTGACTTCCGTGGAAAAGTAGTTCCTCTTGTATTTCTTAAGGATTTATTTGAAATACCTGTGGAAGATGAACTAGACGAAGAGTACTATTCTCTTGTTATTGTTCATAAAGGAGACAAAGTGGCAGGATTAGTTGTCGATTCACTAATTGGACAACATGATATTGTATTAAAATCATTAGGAAACTATCTAACAAATGTGTTCGCTATTTCAGGTGCAACCATTTTAGGGAATGGACAAGTAGCCTTAATTGTTGATACGAATGCACTAATTAAGTGATTACAAGGATGGAGGCAAACCTCGATGTCTGTTGAAAGTGCAGTAGGTACTGAGTTAAAAGTTATTGTTTTTCAACTGAAAGACGAAGAATACGCAATCGAAGTTGAATACATTCAATCCATAGAGAGAATGCAACCCGTAACTCGTATTCCTAAAACTTATTCATTTATAAAAGGAGTTATGAATTTACGTGGCGTAATTACCCCAATAATGGATTTAAGAACGCGATTTGGGATAGAGTCTAAAAAGTCAGATGATGCGACTCGCATTCTTGTTATTTCAAAAGACAATATTGAAATTGGCTTTATTGTAGATGGGGCGAATGATGTCATTGATATTCCGTCAGGAAAAATCGAACCAACGCCTGAAGTCGTTGGTGGAGTTGAGGCTGACTATTTAAGTGGGGTCGTAAAGCTCGACACTCGACTATTTACATTGTTAAATATTGATAAGGTAATATTAAATTCATAGTTTCTCAGTAATAGATTTCAATATAGGGGTGAGATGTTTAAATGACTTCAGTTTTAGTTGTTGATGATGCTGCTTTTATGAGAATGATGATTAAGGATATTTTAACCAAGAATAACTTTGATGTTGTTGGTGAAGCGGCGAATGGTCAAGAGGCTGTTGACAAGTATAAGGAATTAAATCCTCAGATTGTAACAATGGATATTACAATGCCTGAAAAAGATGGGATTGAAGCACTTCGTGATATTAAAAGTATCGATCCAGATGCTAAAGTCATCATGTGTTCAGCAATGGGGCAGCAAGCGATGGTTATTGATGCGATTCAATCAGGCGCTAAGGATTTTATCGTAAAACCGTTTCAAGCGGACCGAGTAATTGAAGCTCTTCAAAAAGTTGCGAATTCGTAACTGTACCTCTTATGAATAATAGACTGACTCTTAGTAGAATGTCAGGCAACTCAATCAGCGAATCAAAAGCTAGTAATTGGCTATCATGTTTCGTTTAGGAGACGCGTTGACACTAGGGGTCAGTTTTTTTTGCATTTTAGTAGACTTGGTTTCATGATTGATTTAATTTGTTAAAATAAGCTTAATAGTGTAATGCTAGTGGAGATAAAAATGAATTGAGGAGAAGTTATGCAACTTAGAACTTGGAGTTTATCTGTTATTATTTTTATATTGCTATTGACAGGGTGTGAATTAGGCCAGAATCAACCGAAAGCCCCTGTTGTGACTGAAACAAACGGTGAAGAACTACTCATTCATTTTATTGATGTAGGTCAAGGAGACGCCACGTTATTCCAAGGACCTGATTTTACGATCCTTGTTGATGCAGGAAGACATGATCGAAGTGATGTTGTTCCATATTTGCAGCAAGTAGGGGTCACGAAGTTTGACCTAGTGGTGGGTACTCATCCTCACGCAGATCATATTGGGCAAATGGACCAAGTATTAAAAGCATTTCCTACAAAAGAAGTGTGGATGTCAGGAGATGAACATACAACACGGACGTTTGAGCGTACTATTGATGCAATCATGGAAACAGATGCTGAATATTATGAGCCGCGGGCGGGGGAAACATTTGAAATTGGTTCACTTTTCATAGAAGTAGTTAATCCAGAAGAATTAACGACTGATTTTCATGAAGGATCATTAAGTATGAAGCTTACTTATGGAGAAGTATCCATACTATTGACAGGAGATGCTGAAAAACAAACAGAAGAATGGATCCTTTCGCAACGGTTTAATTTAACATCAACTATTTTTCAACTTGGTCACCATGGTTCAAGTACATCCAATACAGAAGCTTTTCTGGAGGCAGTTGATCCACAAATTGCAATTTACTCGGCAGGTAAAAATAACGAGTATGGTCACCCTCATCGAGAAGTGATAGAGCGTTTAAATGGAATGAATATTCCTGTATATGGTACTGACCAACAAGGAACAATTGTAATAATCACAGACGGAAAAGACTTAGAATTACACACGGAACATGAAGTTAATCAGGAAGTAAATTTAGATGAAGAAAGAGCAGATGGAAACGAAGAGGAAGTAAATCTTATAGATGGCGACTTAGCTGATAGTAGAGAAGAATGTATAAATATTAACAATGCAACCCTCGAAGATTTAATTGAAATTGTCCATATTGGAGATGAGCGAGTTGAACAGCTTTTAGCTTTTAGACCATTTGAAAAGATAGAAGACTTAACGAAAATTAACGGAATTGGAAGTGGACGGTTAGCAGAAATTATCGAACAAGGCTTGGCTTGTCTCGAATAAAAAGAGGTGAATTTGAATGAAAGCGGTCATTGATCGAATAATTGGTGAAATAGCTGTAGTACTCGTAGAAAACGAAGAAAAAGAATATAATATTTCAATCGAAAAACTTCCAGCAAACGTGAAAGAAGGAAGCATAGTTGAAGTTGAGTTTAAAGGTGAGATGTTAACGATCTTAACTATCAGTCCTAACGAAAATAAAGAAACAACGAAACGAATTTCTGATAAAATGAGTAAACTGCGTCAACGAAAAAATAGTCAATTTAAACGCTAAAACTTTATAGTAGCTCTAAAGAAGGCTGCTTGTTTAATGATAAAAATATACTAGAATAACAAATTTATAAAAAGTTGACAAATTTTAATTCACTTGTTGACAGATTACTAGCCTTGCTGTAACATCAACAATGCAATAAGGAAATTAAATATAATTCCTCGTTAGGTGAGGCTCCTGTACGGAGATATGCTGCTGCCCAAAAATGTCCAAAGACGCCAATGGGTCAACAGGAACCATCGAAATAAGGTGGTTTTTAATGTAGCTGGTCATAGACCTATGCCGTACAGTGCTAAAGCTCTACGATTGAAGGAATGCTAATGAACACTTTTTTAAGTATGCTTATATATTAAAGTATGCCTTAATTTTGATGTGGATTTAACACCTTCTTTCGTAGAAGGTGTTTTTTGTTTCACTTTAAGCAAGTTCAACTTTTATAGAGGATTAAGCTTAAGAAAATCATTGATCATCACAATTTACAACAGATCAATCGTATTTTCTTACCGTAAAAATCTTCTGTCAATAAATCTTTTTTGGAGGTGATGTGGAATGGATAGCTATCCCGAACCCGAACCCGAACCTGAAATTTGGTGTTTAGTATATAAAACAAAAGGAATAATACAAGGAAAAGGGAGGATTCCACTTCACTTCCGATGTGGTGTGAACGAATTCTCCCTCTAGGGAGGAAGCGACCATGGTTAGACTTAACGAACAAACACGTGAAGAATACGTCAATCATATACTTCACGTATTAAAAGAAAATGACAAAGCACAATTTAGAGAAGCATTTCTGGAGCTACATCCAACTGATCAAATGGATATTTTCTCCAATTTAGAAAAGGATCAACGTCAGCTCATGTATGGCTATCTTTCAGCTGCTGAATTTGCGGAAGTATTCCAAGAGTTAGACATTGATGATCAAAAAAATATTGCGCTTGAATTAGATGATGATTTTATTGCAGAAATGTTTAATAACATGTATGCCGATGATGTCGCCGATTATCTTGCTGAAATTAAAGATGTAAAAGCAAAAGCAATTCTTAGCGCAATGGATAAAGAAGATGCGGATGACGTAAAAGAATTATTATCATATCCACCAGAAACAGCTGGTGCGATCATGACAAAAGAATATATATCCATAAAAGCGTCGCAAGCTGCATCAGAGGTAATTGACCTTCTACGCGAGCAAGGTCCAGATGCGGAAACGGTATATTATCTATATGTTGTAGATGAGAAAGACAAATTAGTAGGAGTAATTTCGTTGCGTGATCTCATCATTGCACCAATTACAGAAAAAATTGAAAACATTATGAGCTCTCGAGTTGTTTCAATTGAGGCGCATATGGACCAAGAAGAAGTGGCAAAGTTAATTAAGAAATATGATTTTCTTGCTGCACCAGTTGTTACAAGCACGGGAGAGTTAATAGGTATCGTAACCGTCGATGATGTAATGGATGTATTAGAAGATGAAGCAACCGAAGATTTAGGAGAAATTTCTGCAGTAAGAGGGGCAACGGATGTTAATGTCACCGCATTTACTGCAGCGAAGAAACGTTCCCCGTGGATTATCCTATTAATGTTTTTTGGATTGATTACGGCTGGCGTAATTGGCACATTTGAGGAAACACTTGAGGAAATCGTTCTTTTAGCCGTGTTTATTCCGTTAATTATGGACTCTGCAGGTAATACAGGTACACAGTCTCTTGCAGTTACTGTCCGTGCATTAGCAACAGGAACATTAGAGAAAAAAGGATTATGGAAAACGGTTAAGCGTGAGTTTGGAACAGGTATGATGTTAGGACTAATATGTGCCGTGACATTAATTCTTGTTGTTCCGTTCCTTTATGGCTATATGATTGCCTTTATTGTTGGTGTTTCTTTATTCATAACCTTAAGTATCGCAACGGTTGTTGGTGCAACTGTACCGCTACTTATTAATAAATTAAAGTTAGATCCTGCGATTGCATCAGGTCCATTTATTACAACCGTAAATGATATTTTAGGGTTACTCATTTATTTTTCAATTGCAACTTCTTTAATTCAATATTTATAAGCAGGTAAAAACGGTGCCAGGCTCCTTTAAGGTGCCTGGTATCAATGTGTAAAGGTAGGTGAAAAGGATGATCCTAACATACGAAGTGTTCATGAAACTTTCTTTTGCTCTTTTACTCGGACTTTTGATTGGAATTGATCGGCAGCTCAAGCATAAGCCACTTGGCTTAAAGACAAGCATGGTCATTTGTGTAGCGAGTTGTCTCATAACTATCGTATCAGTTGAATCATTTCATCGTTATGCAACGCCTACCTTTAATACTATGGATCCGATGCGATTAGCAGCGCAAATCGTAAGTGGTGTCGGTTTCTTAGGTGCAGGGGTAATACTAAGACGAAATAACGATGTCATTTCAGGTTTAACGACGGCAGCGATGATTTGGGCTGCTTCAGGACTTGGAATTGCGATCGGGGCTGGATTTTATGCTGAGGCACTTTATGTAGTCCTTCTTCTTATTGTAGCAGTGAATACCCTTCCTTTTTTTGTGAAGAGAATTGGCCCGAGTACATTGAGTAAACGAGATGTCTCAGTAAAAATTGTGATGGAACAGAATATGAAAATGACCGAGCTATTGCGAGCGATTGAACGAAAAGGAGATAGCTTAAAAGAAAGAAAAAATTACGAAATCAACATTCGTAATGTGAAAATTAAAGATCTTGAAAACGGAAATCAACAAATCGATCTAGTCATTTCAGCTCCTGAAAAGCAATATACAACTGAAATTTACTATTTATTTAAAAAAATTGACCACGTATTAACGGTTGATGTGGAACATTTATAAAAATTAGCCTCTGTGAAGGGAGGTAACTGATATGGTGATGCTAAATTTTAAAAACAGAGAAGAATATACATTTTATTTACAATTATATTTAAAACAAGAGAAAAGAGAAGAATTTTGTAAAGATTTCCTTTCTCTTCATCCAACGGATCAAATCGACATCTTTCAAGAATTTAGTGAGATCCAAAGAAAGCTCGTTTATCAATATTTATCAACAGAGGAACTCTCAAATATTTTTGTAGGGCTTCCAGTAAAACAACAGAAAATTGTCATTTCAGAGTTAGATGAACACTTGGTCCCCACGTTACTAGAAGAACTTTCTGCAGATGATGTGACCGATTTTTTAAGTGAAATACCAGACCACATTGCCAATTACTTTTTAGAGCGAATGAGTAAAGAAGACGCAGATAATATTAAAAAGCTGTTATCTTATCACCATGATACGGCGGGCTCCTTAATGACGACGGAATTTATTACGGCATTAGAAACGGAAACCGCCGAGCATATTATGGAGAGATTACGAACGGAAGCAAAAGATGCTGAAACGATTTACTATATTTATGTGACAGATGAGAAGATGGTCTTAAAAGGAGTTCTTTCTTTAAGAGAAATGATCTTAGCTGAACCACTTGATATGGTTGCAAATATAATGAAAAATAGGTTTATTTCAGTACTACCATCAACTGACCAAGAGCAAGTAGCAGAAGTTATTAAAAACTATGATTTAATAGCCGTTCCCGTCGTGACTGAAAAAGACGTTATCATAGGAATTGTAACAGTGGACGATGTGATGGATATTGTTGAAGAAGAAACGACTGAAGACATTGAAGACTTAATGGCGACGAAAGGTTCTGTTGATCTTGAAGTCGGTCCTCTAATAGCCGCTAAACGGCGCTTACCGTGGTTAATTATCTTAATGATATTAGGAATCGGTACAGCAGGTATTATCGGACAATTTGAAAGTACATTAGCTGAAATGACCATATTAGCGATATTTATTCCGTTAATTGCTGATATGGGCGGTAACACTGGTACGCAATCATTGGCAGTTGTAGTAAGGAGTATTGCACTTGGTAATTTAGACGAACAAAATATTTTTCGTAAATTGTTAAAAAGAGAAGCGTTAACAGGATTAATTATGGGAGTTTGTTGCGGTGTTATTGCGTTTCTAATTGCTTTAATTTTTGATATTAGTGGAATGTATTTTGGTGTAGTAGTCGGTATTTCATTGTTTTTTACTATTGTTATATCGACGATTACAGGAACAATTATTCCTTGGGTTGTTCATCGTTTAAAAATAGATCCTGCCGTTGCTTCAGGACCATTTATTACAACGATCAATGATATTGTTGGGTTGTTCATTTATTTTTCAGTTGCTACTACCTTGCTTCAATATGTTTAAATGACAAGTGTGTGAGTGTATTGAAGAGAATGGCGTCTGACACCATTCTCTGATTCGTCTTTCGTATCTAATTTACTTATTCTAAACTTTCGGCTTCTACCTTTATTACCCCATTTAATGATTTAATGGAATAATAAATATCTGTTGTATAAACCTTTTTATGGACGGTCACAATACAGGTAATAATAATATCGTCGGCTCCCTCTTCTTTTATCTTCACATGTTTGATTCCTAGATCTTTTGATTTCATTTCTTTGAGTAATGTAGTTAAATCGGTTGCCATTTTAATATATAGTTTTATTTTTATTTCCTTTTCATTTAATTTTTTTGGTCCGAGCTTATTAAATAGATAGGGAATGACTTTCATTCCTATAATGATAAAAATTACACCTGTTAACGCTTCGATATAAAAACCTGCACCAATAGTTATTCCTAACGCTGCTGAACCTAGGACTAATGCAGCTGTGGTTAAGCCTGAGATTGCTTCATTACTTCTCCGAAGAATTACACCAGCACCTAAAAAACCGATACCACTGATAATATAGGAAGGGATACGACCTGGGTCCATTGGTCGTGAATACTCCTTAGAATATAAAAAAGCCGACTCAAATGATACGACGGTTAGTAAACAAGATATTACAGATACAATTAGGCAAGTTTTTAATCCTAATGGTTTCCCCTTAAGTTCTCTCTCCAAACCTATTACTAATCCAGCTACGGCAGCAAAACTCATTTTTACAAAAATTTCATAATTAATTACATCATGTAATATCTTCTTCACCTCCTCTAACTATTTTTAGAGTTAACTATTATATTATTAATATAAAATATATATAAAATTATGCCTTCTTTTAAAAACTATTAAATTTGTTAGAATTTTAATAGTTTAGTTAACTATCATTAATCATTCTTATTTGAGTGTAAAATGAAAAAAAAGAAGAGGGCAACAAATACTTTGTTGGCCCTCGTTTCATAATTTGCTTATTTTACTCCATTTGCAAAACAGTTCGTTATATATTGTGTAACTTGATTTTTTAAGTTCACATTTAAGTAATGATTTTGCCCTTCATACCCACGACAGAAATAATGGTAATAAGAAAATGTGCCGTCATTTTTTCCAACTTCAACTTTCAACTCTTTTTGTTTCATATAACGCTTAATGACTCCAAGTTCTTTACTTAGTTGATCGAGTACAGTTGTTGTTAGGTTTAGATAAGCTGGTTGTAGTTTTAAAGAAGATGCTTTTAGTTGTTCAAGGTCTTTTTCTAATGCTTTCCGTGCAATTGTTAATAGCACAAATTGATGAATGGTTGTTTGGTCTTCCTTCGTTATCACCATAAACGATCAATCCCCCCGTTGTAAGAACGTTTGTTTGTATTTATTATATGAGAACTAACGTTCTTTTACAACTGCATAATATTTGGAAGCGGCTTTACATTGCCACTTAGTGTAGCGACCTTTACAATAAAACTATACAGCAATGAAGGAGGCAATCATAATTATGAAAGTATTATTATCAGGGTTTGAGCCGTTTGGTGATTTCAACGTAAACCCTACTTTAGAAATAGTAAAGGCATTAAAGAACCAAGGGGTAGAAGGAGTAGAAATCGAGACGATCGGACTACCAGTAGTGTATGGTCAATGTGTAGATACCCTTCTAATAAAAATGGAAGAGATAAATCCAGATGTTGTCATTTCTTGTGGACTTGCTTTTGGACGAGCAGCGATTACTCCGGAGCGAATTGGGATCAATGTTCAGGATACAGCTGGTGAAGGAGATAAAGGCGATAATCAAGGAGATAAGCCGGTCGATCGTACGATTTTTAGTGATGGTCCAGATGGGTTATTTACGACATTACCAATTCGCAATATGGTAGAACGGCTAGTTTCTGAAGGCATTCCAGCGCAAATTTCGAATACGGCTGGTACTTATATTTGTAATAATACATTATATGGGGTCTTGCATCATATTCAGCAAAATGAGTTAAATATTAAGGCTGGGTTTGTTCATTTTCCAGCAACACCAGATATGGTAACAACTCGCCCGAATATACCAAGTATGTCGTTAAATGAACAAATAAGAAGTTTAAAAGTAATGGTTGAAGCGATAAGAGATCATGAGTAGACCTGACTAATTATATATAATAAATAATTCAACACCTCTAACAATTTTGCATGCAACGAAATTTGGACTGCGTTTTATTGTGTAGAGGTGTTTTTTAGTGTTTCAAATAGGGCAAATTCGTCTGATAGAAAGGTTTATTTATAGATAAAGTAGGGTAAAAAGATTGTAAATCAAAATAATTAGATAAAATTGGGTAAAATTAGACAATTAAAATGTTTGAATTATCCGAAAATTTAGTGTAAAATAACAAAAAGGAGGTAACTTCTATGAACAAATTTGCCATTGATAAAAAGCTTATGAAACAATTAGCCGCGATTCGTAACAAGAAGAAGCCTTCAGAAGAAATTCTGAATTCCCTCTATGCCCAAGCGATGCTTGAATATTCAATATACGAGTATCAAAAGAACGAGATTTGTAAGCAGATTGATGATGCATTAGAGGAAAATAATGAACAAAGGTTTTTCGTATTATCAACGCAATACAATGAACTGTTAGATCGTTATCGACCAGGCAAAATGTTATTTGAAAAAGGATATGAATTAGATATACAATTTATTGATTAATCATAGCAGAGTGTCTTTGTGCACTCTGCTTTTTTTGTTTTTTTTATTGTTTACTTATGGTGGGTTAGCTACTGAGAAAGTCAAAATGAATATGAAGTTAAAAGGACTGTAGTATTTTTTCAATTCCACGGCGCGCACCCGATATATTTCTTGCGACAGGTCCAATCTCAAGTTCAGAAAGTGCACCAATAGCATATAATCCTTCATCCCATTGTAATGAATTAGACAATATAGGATAGCCGCACGCAGCACATCGAAGCTTGCGTTCTTCAATCGTTGTACTTAGCCATTCAATGCCAGGTGGTGATTGATGAAAACCAGTTGCAAGAAGAATATGTTCACTGTTAACCGTATCACCAGACAGTAACTTAACTACATTCATGGAGTCGTTTATTTGTAGACCCACAACTTCATCACGTAAAAAGGACAGAGCGCCGCTTTTTATTTGTTTACTAATTTTCGCTTTAAGGTCAAGGGGGAGTGAACCTCTATGCCTAGCTTGACGTATCATATCTCGTCGCTTGTCATAACTCGAAACGGCTTGGAAGCTTCTCATTAATTTTGGACCAAGCCATCCAGGGTCAGAGTCAAATTGGTGGACTCGAAGCGGATGTCTTGAAATTTGAGTCACGTTTCCTGGAAGATGACGGCTCCATTTGATGGACGCATGGGCAGCTGTAATCCCACCACCGACAATTATTAAGGATTTGGTCGTCTCCGGTACCTGTCGTTCACGGTCGAACACATGTGAAATAGAAGCACCGTTTTCCTTAGCCATAACCGCCCACTCAGGCCAGTATGGATGTTCACTCAATCCAATGGCTAATATAACATTTTTGCTTTCAAGCTGTTGACCATCCTTAAGGACAACTTGCCAATTTTTATTACCTTTCTTTAACTGAACGACTCTGCCTTGAATCCAACTATTATAAAGTGTAGTTTCTTCAAATAGGTGCTCACAGTGATTGTTAAAAAGCTTTAAACCAGGTCGATCATAAGGCTTATAAAAAGCAGCGTAAGGCTTTCCGCTTGCCGTTTTCGAAAACTTTTCAAGGTCAAAATGAGCGGGTGCCAGATGATGAATCGATGGGGAACGTAAATAAGGCATTTCAATAGTAGATGTACAATGAAGCCACATGGATAATGGCTTTTCATTTGGGTCGATTATGGCTAAGTTTTCAATTGCAACTTTTTTCTGTTTTATGAGATAAACAGCTGCCGTGCAACCTTGAATACCTCCACCAATAATTAGCCAGTCAAACATGATGTAACCTCCAAAACTATAATCGTAATCATTACTATTTAATATACAAAAATACAGTTTATTATGCAATGTATTCTTTTATGATGGAGAAGAATATGGTACACTTCAAATCGTAACAGTTTCGTTTTGTTTATAATAAATAATTATAGTAATAGTGAGGAGAAAGCGATGATCTTATCAGATAAAACAATAAATGAAATGTTAAACAAGGGAGAGCTTTCAATAGAGCCTTTAGTGGATGGACAAGTACAACCCGCTTCTGTAGACATTCGTTTGGGAACACACTTTTTAAAAATTGATGAAAATGCCATCGAATCGATATCACTTGATAAAGAAGCTAAGTATATTGAATTTGAAAGTGATGAAGTTGTCATTCCATCAAACTCATTTCTATTAGCAACAACGAAAGAATATATAAAGCTCCCAAACCATGTAACCGCATTTGTAGAAGGGCGAAGTTCAATTGGAAGAATGGGATTATTTATTCAGAATGCTGGCTGGGTCGACCCTGGCTTTGAAGGTGAAATTACATTAGAGCTATATAATGCGAACCGACTTCCTATTAAATTGAAGTCAGGGCGTCGAATTTGTCAGCTCGTTTTTGCATTAATGGATCAAGAAGCAAAAACACCTTATCAAGGAAAATACCAAGGACAACGTCAAGCTGTAGGAAGTCGAATTTATAAAGATATCGATTAGCAGCATCGAAAAACAGAGGGCCTGAAACAGGACCTTCTGTTTTCGTTTCTAGATGCCTCGCAGCGTTCAGTGGATGTCGCTCTAAAAAAAATAATATCGTGAAACATGGAAATTAGATCCTTTTTCCTTGACCTTGCCAGTAAGGTGCACGAAGGTCTGTTTTTAGTATTTTACCAGACGGATTACGAGGCAAGACTGAAACGAAGTCTACCGATTTAGGCTTCTTGTAACTAGCTAATCTGCCTTCACAGTAGGAGATAATTTCTTCTTCTGTTAAGGAAACACCTGCTTTAGGTACGACAATCGCCTTAACCGCTTCACCCCAAACTGGATCAGGCACACCGATGACAGCAACTTCTAAAATGCCTGCATTTGTATATAAAAACTCCTCAATTTCACGTGGATAAATGTTAACACCACCACTAATCAGCATATCTTTTTTACGATCCACGATATAATAATAACCGTCATCATCCTGTCGAGCCATATCCCCGACTGTAAAGTAATTACCGTAAAAAGCATCTTGATTCGTTTGATCATTTTGGTAATATTCATCTAGCAAATAAGGGGCTTTAATATAAAGTTCGCCAACTTCTCCTCTTGCCATAGGATTTTTTTGATCATCTAAAAGTAAACACTCAACCATTGGAAATGGAAGTCCTACACAAGCTTCTTTTTGCCGAATATCCTTTGGTTTAATATTTAAAGTAATTCCACTCTCTGTGGACCCGTAAAACTCATGAAGATCAGCATCAATAAAATATTTAAGCACATCATTTTTTGTTTGTGTTGGCAAGGGAGCACCAGCTGAAATCAGTACCCGCATCGACTCGTGATTATACTTTTGCTTAATATCAGTCGGGAGGTTCACGATGAAATTAAACATAGTTGGTGCCAGAAATGTGTTTGTTGCCTGGTATTTTTCCGTAAGTTGTAAAAATTCTTCGGGATCGAATGTTTCTTGAATAATGATCGTACCACCAACAATGAGTTGCATTAGTAAGAAAATCCATGGTGCTGCATGATAAATTGGGCCAGCAACAATATGAACATCATCTTCGGCCACTTTGTATTCAGTGGCAGCCACGATGCCAGTAAGTACACGAGAACGATGAGAAATGACAACGGCCTTAGGTTTTCCTGTTGTTCCAGAAGTATAGCCAAAATAAAAGGGATCATTTTCATGAATTTCTACGTCGGGTTCTTCGTTGGAACCAGATTGAAGGAATGGCTCGTATTGATGAAAGGGATATTCTCCCTCACTTCCAAGCATAAGTAACGTGTCAAGCTGGGGAGTAGCAGGGATAACAGAACGAATGAGACTTTCATATTCTCCTGTTGTAATAACCGCACGACATTTGGAATGGTTAATAATATATTGAACATCTTTACGAAGAAGTCGGTAGTTAATGGGAACGATGATGACACCAATTTTTGCAAGTGCACCAATTATTTCAATATAAGCGGCATGATTCTTCATAAGCACTGCAATTTTGTCACCTTTTTGATAGCCTTTTTTAACAAGAGCATTTGCCAATCGATTTGCTCTTTCGTTTAATTCTTGATATGTAAGGGTCTGGTCACGATCGATGATGGCAATTTTATTTCCATACTTCAAGTTATTTTGTTTGAAAAAAGTTCCGATAGTTAGCATTTGCTCACATCCTTTTAAAAATAAGTGCCACTAATATTGTAACAAAATTCTGAAAATAACAAAATAAAATAATTGGTCAAATTTAGTCAGAAGAACTTGGAAATAAAGTCATTGGACAACAAGCTGCGGTTGAAAGTGTTGCAAAGGCAGTACGCAGAAGTCGTGCAGGGTTTAGCCGTGCCAATCGTCCGATTGCCTCATTCATGTTTGTCGGTCAAACAGGGGTAGGGAAAACAGAATTAACGAAAACATAGCAAAGTTAAAAATTTAACTCGACTGATGGAAAGTTTGAAGAGATCTAATAATTAAAGTTTAGTGCCATAAAACATAAAACGAAAACTTTCACATAAAGCAATAAAAGGTAGTTAAAAAGATAAAAGAAGCATCCTAATGTCATGAAATATGGTGACGGATGCTTCTCTATTCTTTCTTTATATCAATAGTTGGGTATAACTTTAAATTAATCGTATACTTCATTATTTACGTTAAATGAACATAAGCATTTTGGAGAATTTTTTCTTTCATAACATATGTTTGAAAGACAATTTCGAGTGCAGTATCTTCGCAACCTACTTTTTCTTTCACATCTTCATAAGTGCCATGTAGAAACCTGTCAACTTCTAACAACTTTTTCATTTTTATTGGATTGTAACCCATCACCATCACCCTTCCGTTATTATGCATAGCCACTTTATCCTTCGCGTTTTTTTACTATTATTAGCATACTATGTCGAATTCGTCTAGATATGTGAACGATAAAATAATGCCTACTCATTCTATAACCGCAAAGGATAGAACTTAAACGTATGTAATATATATGTATTAGCTGTATAAGAAAATGGTGAAAGGGTTTTGGTTTTAATTAAAATCTATTCTCATTCGACAGTATTTATGTAAAAAAAGGGAAAGCGTTTATTGAAATAGAATTAAATATTAAGTAAAGTATTGAAGGAATGATCTTATGATTAGATACGACATAAATAAAGAAATACTTGAAACGATAATTGATTCTGCGTACGAAAGAATTGTAGTGGTTGATCAAAGTGGTTATATTACGTATTTGAATCGGTCGTATTGTGAGTTTATAGGTGTGGATATAGAAGAAGTAATTGGCAAACATGTGACTGACGTGATTGAAAATACGCGAATGCATATTGTCGTTGAAAGTGGTAAAGAGGAAATTGCACAACTTCATTATATAAATGGTACGTATATGATCGCTAATCGTGTACCTATATTACGTGGTGATGAAATCATCGGGGCAGTTGGTAATGTCATATTTAGAGATACAGAAGAATGGCAACAGATGAACACTCACATTAAAGCATTAATGTCCCAGCTTGAGTATTATCGTAAAGAATGGGAAAAAACATCAGGTGCTAAATATGACTTAAGTGATATTATAGGTAATTCAGAAAAGCTCCAACAGATCCACGATCAAGTACAGAAAGTGGCAGCAAGTGATATTTCTGTTCTCATTCGTGGAGAAAGTGGAACGGGTAAGGAACTTTTTGCTCATGCAATTCATCAGTTAAGCAACCGTAGTCATAAACCGTTTGTTAAAGTGAATTGTGGAGCAATACCAGAACATCTTCTGGAATCAGAGCTATTCGGCTATGAGGAAGGTGCATTTACAGGAGCTAGAAAGGGTGGTAAGCCAGGCAAATTTCAACTTGCTGATTCAGGAACAATTTTTCTTGACGAAATTGGTGATATGCCGATTAATATGCAGGTAAAACTGTTACGTGTTTTGCAAGAAAAGGAAGTCGAGCCTGTTGGGGCAACGAAGTCAGAGTCTATTGATGTTCGAATTATTACGGCGACTAACCGTCCCTTAGAAAAGATGGTGAAAGATGGCAAGTTCAGAGAAGATTTATTTTATCGAATTAATGTTATTCCTTTGACAATCCCTCCATTACGAGAGCGAGTAGAAGACATTATCCCTATTTCTAACGCTCTTATCGAAAAAGTAACCAAAAAAATTGGAAAGCGAAAACTACTTCTTTCCCCAGAAGTTGAAGAAGTATTGCTGCAACATCATTGGCCAGGTAATGTGAGAGAGTTAGAAAATGTAGTTGAGGCATCCGTACATTTTGCAAATGGCAATGAAATTACTATAGAAGCATTGCCTGAATACTTAAAAGAAACCGTAAGTCTTGCAACTGGTGAAAAAACGTTGAAAGAAATACTTGAGGAGACGGAAAGAAAAGTCATTAAGAATATGTTGGTCAAGCATAACTATGATAAGTTAAAGACGGCTAAGTATTTAGGTGTAAGTAAATCGAGTTTTTATGAAAAGCTGGCGAAATATAAGTTTAAATATTAAGCTATGCCTTCATTCCGTAATCTTGGAATTCATTCCAAAATTACGGAATTTTTACTTTTGCTTGTTTTACCTTGATTTTTGAATGAAACGACTAAGTTAGCGCTTTGATTTTTCCGAATATATGGAATATTAAATAAACGGATTCAGTTTCATAATTTGAGTTTTCTCTTATAACAAGAGGGATAGAAGGGAAAGAAACAAAAAAAATGAAACATGGCATAAATATTGCAGATAGGAGATAAGCAAACCATTAGCTTAATAAAAGGAGGGGTAATTTCTAATCTATTAATGTAAGCGTTTACTTAATGGTTGATTAATAACCAAAGGGGGAATAAAGTATGAAAAAAAAGTTGTTAATGATGTTATCAGTCGTAATGATTGCTTCTATTTTTATGGTAGGTTGTACGTCTAAAGAGTCAAGTGGTGGGGGAGAAGGTAGTGCTGATGCTGGAAATAGTGGGAAAACGTATAAATGGGTTGCGCAGTCACCATGGCCTTCAGGGACAACTCTTCACTGGATGGCAGAAGAAATTGCCAGAGACATTACTGCAGCTACTGGTGGACGTATAGAAGTTGAAATGCATCCAGCAGGGTCGATCGTAGCAGCATTCGATATCTTAGACGCGGTGGATACAGGAACTCTCGATGCAATTCATAGCTGGGAAGGGTACTGGGTTGGACAAATACAAGCGGCAGGTTTCTTTGCATCCATGCCTCTTGGGATGAATGAACAACAATATATGACGTGGGTATTACAAGATGAAGGTACGGAACTTTGGCAAGAGACGTTCTCAGATTACAATGTAGAAGTTCTTCCAGCGGGCGCCTATACACCAGAGGTTTTCTATCATTCTACAGTTCCTATTCATAATTTAGATGATTTAAAAGGTTTGAGAGTACGTGGTTCGGCGTTCTGGGGCGAAATTCAATCACGCTTAGGAGCAAATGTTGTAAACGTTCCAGGTGGCGAGGTGTATCAAGCGCTTGAACGTGGAATGGTTGATGCTGCAGAATTTGCGACACCTACGGATAATTTTGGATTAGGTTTCCATGAAGTTGCAGAGTATCTTGTTGTACCTGGAGCCCATCAACCGACATCAACGTTTTCGTTTATGGTTAATAAACAACGTTGGGAAGAGCTTCCAGATGATTTAAAAGAAATTGTGTCACTAGTCACTGAAAATATGTGGGGGAAAGCTTGGTCTTATGCTGCTTATCAAGATATGCAAACAATGGAAAAGTATCGTGAGTTAGAAGAGCAAGGAAAGCTAACAATTATTGAATTTGATTCCAGTGACCAAGTTCGTATGAGTGAAGTAACGAATGAATACTATGCAGAACTTGCAGAAAATGATGAACAGTTTAGAAAGGTATGGGAATCACAAAATCGTTTCCTTGAGAAATACAATTTTTGGAGAGACTTTATGAGTCCAAGTTACTAAGATAAATGTTTGAGGCTGACTCTCATTCAGGGGGAGTGAAGACTCCCCTTGAATTTCCGAAGTTCTAGCAAAGCTAGAACGAGTTTTCTCTTCAGGAGGGATACAAGTGACGAATATCTTAATAAAAGTGTCACAAACATGTGATGCAATTAGTGAATGGGCAGGAAAATTAATAAGTTGGTTCATCGGAGTATTGATTTTAATTTTAACGTATGAAGTCATTTCTAGGTTTCTATTTAATCGAAACGTACCATGGGCGATGGATGTCAGTTATATGCTCGGTGGTTCGGCCATTATCATTGGAGCGGCTTGGGCATTGAAAAACCGCCAACATGTAAGAGTAGATACTTTTTACGATCGGTTTCCACCTAAGATGAAAGCGATTATTGATATTGTGTTTGTTCTTTTACTGTTTTTCCCGTTAATTATCTTTGGCCTTATGAATTCGTTTGATGCGGCTTTACTTTCGTGGCAAAGAAACGAACATATTATGACTGGAAACTGGCAACCTCCAATTTATCCACTAAAAAGTGCGATTCCAATAGCCTTTTTTCTATTACTTATCCAAGGTATAAGTGAGCTATGCAAAAGTATTTTACAACTAACGGGAAAGGAGGAATAGCCAATGGATGCTAGTGCTTTAACGATATTTATATTAATGCTCGTCGGTTTAATGATCGGAATTTTCTCTGGGTATTATCTTTTTATCGTATTAGGTGCTTTAGGATTGTTATTCGGTCTGATCTTTTGGGGAGAAGGCGTTATTAACTTAATCACATTAAATGCATTTGATACTATTAGGAACTATTCACTTCTTGCAATCCCGTTATTTATTTTTATGGGGAACGTCATTGATCGATCGGGTATAGCAGAGCGATTGTTTCATGCGTTAAGTATAAATTTAGGCAGTATTCGTGGTGGCTTAGCGATATCGGCATTATTGATATCTATTTTATTTGGTGCAAGTACAGGTGTTGTCGGGGCAACCGTCGTTACGATGGGGGTGTTATTTCTTCCAGCAATGTTAAAAAGAAACTACAATAAGTCGATGGCGACTGGTGTAATATGTGCGGGAGGAACTTTAGGTGTTTTAATACCTCCAAGTATTATGTTAATTCTTTATGGTCCAGCAGCAGGTATATCTGTCGGGCAACTTTTTTATGCGGCCTTAATTCCAGGGTTATTAATGGGTTTCTTATATATTGTGTATGTACTCGTTCGTTCATACACGAATCCAACCTTTGCCCCTGCTATTCCTAAAGAAGAGTTAGCTCAATACTCAACAAAAGATAAAGTTATTGGTATCCTTCATATTTTACCTGTATTAGCCATTGTGTTTGCTGTTCTAGGTTCGATTTGGTTTGGTATTGCACCTCCTACTGAAGCAGCAGCTGTCGGAGCATTTGCTTCATTAATTGTTGCAGCTGCGTATCGAGAGTTAAATTTTACGGTAATTAAAGAGTCGCTCTATCGAACACTCCAAGTGTCCGCGATGGTTTATGCAATTATTATCTTTGCAGGATTTTTCGTCAGTGTGTTTATGCGGTTGGGTGGCGGACGAATAGTAGAACAAGCAATTCTCGCTATTCCTTTAGAAAAATGGGGCATTTTCATTATGATGATGCTTATCGTCTTCGTTCTAGGTTTATTAATGGACTGGATTGCTTCGATCTTAATTATTATCCCGATCTTTACGCCAATTGCTGCAATGCTAGGGTTTGATCCGATTTGGTTTGCAACGATGGTTTGTATTATGTATCAAACGTCTTTCTTAACTCCACCTTTCGCTTACTCTATTTTTTACCTTAAAGGTGTTGCCCCTAAGGAAGTGCAAACGTCTGATATTATGAGAGGGGTTTGGCCGTTTGTCGGTATTCAAGTATTAACTCTCATTTTATGTGCACTTTTTCCAGAGATTGTTCTTTGGTTACCGAATAAAATGATTGGAAATTAAAGATTTTTAATCGATATCGTATAACGTTAGGGCTAGTAAAAACGTAGGTAATGAGGTTAGCTAGTTAGATTTCAGGAATTTATGAATAGCTCTAATAGTTGGAGTAGAAGGAGAGGTATAGATGCTTAACGAGCGAGTTGTTTTTATTACTGGCGCAGGTAGTGGGATTGGCTATGCATTAGCCGAATATTTTGTCAAAAATGGAGCTTATTTAGCCATATGCGATATTAACGAACAAACTGTGGAACAAGCAGGAGAGAAACTGAAGGCTCATTCTGAAAATATATTAACATTAGCATGTGATGTAACGAATGAACAACAAATGGTGGATGCCGTTCAACAGATCTATGATCACTACGGAAAAATTGATGTCTTAATTAATAATGCAGGGAAGCAACATATTGCAAAGATTGAAGAGTTTCCATCAGAAACGTTTGAACAATTAATGAAAATCATGCTCGTTGCCCCTTTTTTGGCGATGAAGTATGTTCTCCCTTATATGAAAAAACAACAATATGGTCGCATCCTTAATATCGCTTCTATTAATGGATTAGTAGGATTTGCTGGAAAAGCTGCATATAATAGTGCAAAGCATGGTGTAATTGGATTAACAAAGGTTGCGGCACTAGAGTGTGCAAGTGATGGGGTAACCGTCAATGCTCTGTGTCCTGGTTATGTAGATACACCATTAGTCCGCAATCAACTCGAGGGGTTATCGAAAACAAGAAATGTATCATTAGAAAGGGTCCTTGAAGATATCATTTATCCACTCGTTCCGCAAAGGCGACTGTTGGATGTAGAAGAGGTTGCTCATTATGCGATGTTTTTAGCAAGCGAGCAAGGAGCAGGGGTTACGGGGCAAGCTGTTGTTATTGATGGTGGTTATACTGCGCAATAGAGCGAACTCGTTCCAGCAACCTAGAACATCGGGGAATCAGGTGGAGTCGAGGCTCCACCTTGATTAGATCATCCCACCTACGCTACGCGGTGGGAACGGACCGTGAAGCCGTTATTTTTAGAAATAACGGCTTTACGGTCCGCTAAAATGTTAAAAAAATATTTTTTGTAGTCACCCATTTAGGAAGCATAAATGTTAATTCACTATAAAGAAAGGTTAACAATTCATAGATTATAGTTAGAAGACATGACTCCGTTATAGCTCGGTTTTAGGTTAGCCCCATCTGAATTCTCCAACCATTCATTACGTGAAGCGTATGTATTATATAAGGAAAATATATGAATGGATCCCTCAAGCGAATTCGTTTTAGCAAGCTGAAACATCGAGGATGCAGATGTTCGCGACTCCACCTGATGAGAACATCCTACCAACGCTACGCTAAGAGGTGGAGGTCTTTACCCTAAAAACTAAACCAAAATCAATGAACTCCATTTCATGCTTCCAACCGAATTTGGGTATAATACGAAATGGAGTGTTAGATAGAACAAAAATTTCAGTTAACAAAATAAAACTAATAGTTAGCTAGAAACAATTACTTGACAAAAACCGTTAATTTTCTTAAAATTCAGGTATACAGACTGACTAGTCGGTCTCGGTAAAAACAAAAAGGCTCATAAACGGAAAAGGGTGAGAGAATGTTTAAAAAGGTATTGATTGCCAATCGAGGCGAGATTGCAGTTCGCGTCATTCGTGCTTGTAAAGAATTAGGAATTGAGACAGTAGCTGTTTTTTCAGAAGCGGATAAAGAAGCTTTACACGTTCATTTAGCAGATGAAGCATACTGCATTGGACCGCACCTTTCTAGTAAAAGTTACTTAAATATGATTAACCTTTTGAGTGTTGCCGTAAGTACTGGAGCAGATGCCATTCACCCAGGATACGGTTTCCTAGCTGAAAATGCTGATTTTGCAGAGAAGTGTGCTGAGCATAACATTACTTTTATCGGTCCTTCACCAGAAGCGATCAATAAAATGGGTGCAAAAGCTGTAGCTCGTGACACGATGCAAGCAGCAGGTGTTCCAATTGTTCCAGGTACTGATGGAATTATAGAAAATATCGATGATGCACTCGTTACTGCTAGAGATATTGGTTTCCCTGTAATGGTTAAAGCTACAGCAGGTGGTGGCGGTAAAGGAATGCGTGTCGCTCAGACAGAAGCTGATTTACAAAAAGCGATTTCCATGGCACAGCAAGAAGCTGAAACCGCTTTCGGTAACCCAGGTGTTTATTTAGAGAAATTCGTTGAAGAACCACGTCACGTTGAAATCCAAATTATCGGTGATAGTTTTGGAAACGTTGTTCATTTAGGAGAGCGTGATTGCTCTATCCAACGTAGACACCAAAAATTAATTGAAGAAGCTCCATCACCAGCGCTTGACGAAGACCTTCGTGCAAAAATGGGTGAAGCTGCACTTAAAGCAGCGCAAGCGGTTAGCTACTGTGGTGCTGGAACGGTCGAGTTTTTATTAGACAAGCATAAGAACTTCTATTTTATGGAAATGAATACTCGTATTCAAGTTGAGCATCCTGTATCTGAATTAGTAACAGGGGTAGACTTAATAAAGGAACAAATTTTAGTTGCAAGTGGTAAAAAACTATCATTCACACAAGAAGAAATTCAAATTGACGGATGGTCGATAGAGTGTCGTATCAATGCAGAAAATCCAGATAAAAACTTTATGCCATCACCTGGAAAAATAGAAATGTACTTACCGCCAGGAGGATTAGGTGTTCGTGTTGATAGTGCCGTATACCCAGGTTATACGATTACACCTTTCTATGATTCAATGATTGCAAAGCTTATCGTTCATGGTAGAACTCGTGAGGAAGCTATTGCAAGAATGAAACGAGCACTTAATGAATTCGTAATTGATGGTGTGGAAACAACGATCCCGTTCCACCTTCGATTATTAGAACATCCAGATTTCATTTCTGGCAACTTTAATACAAAGTTTTTAGAAAAAAACAAAGTATAACAAGTTGCTATAAATGTCGACCGTCTTAAAAAGTAGGTGAGTTGAAATTGACACAACGATCGACAAAAGAGCGAATTACGGAAGCTGCTCTTCATTTGTTTGAAGAAAACGGCTTCCATGCAGTAACGGTCGATAAGATTGCGAGAGCAAGTGGTACATCCAAGGGTGGTTTTTATCACAATTTTAAATCAAAAGATGAACTGCTATACACAATTCATGACTCATTTATAACGTATGTACTAGATAAAGCAGAGGAAGCCTATCAAACGTATAACACTCCAGCAGAAATCTTATACGAAACGGTTAAATCGTTTGTTATGATGTTTGATATGTATCGGCCACACGTTACTGTTTTTTATCAAGAAAGCTTGTACTTATCAGCTGATTATTTTCAATCGATTAAACATAAGCGAGATCGTTATAAAGAAATGATGTTTAAAGTGGTTCGAGAAGGAATTGACCAAGGGGAGTTTCGTCCAGAGCTACCTGTACCGATCACATCGATGGGGATATTCGGGATGATTAACTGGACATACAAATGGTATAAATCCAATGGACGTTATTCAATAGAAGAAATTGCAACAATATATGCAGATTTCGTTATGCATTCAATTCTTACAAAAGATACTCTTGAAAAACCAGAGTATCAACGATTTTTCTTGAAAAATCAACCAAACTAAAAAATATTAAGGAGTGTTTTACATGTTAAAAATTACTGATCTTAAAGAACTTATCCGTGCGGTGGACCGTTCAACGATTACAGAGTTAACAATTAAAGGGGAAGGTAAACAAGAAGTTACAATCAAACGTGGAACAGCAACAGAATTTGTAGCACCAGCAGAAGCAGTTACTTCAGCACCAGCACCTACTCCAGCACCAGTAGCAGTAGCACCAGTGAAAGACGAAAAACAACCTGAAGCACAAGCACCAGCTGTAGAAGATGCAAATCTACAGAAAATCGTATCGCCAATGGTAGGAACGTTTTACGCATCTCCATCTCCAGATGCAGATCCATACGTAAAAGCTGGCGATAAAGTAACTCCAGACAGTGTTGTTTGTATCGTTGAAGCGATGAAATTAATGAATGAGTTAGAAGCAGAAATTAGCGGTGAAGTTGTTGAAGTATTAGTAGAAAACGGCCAATTAGTAGAATACGGTCAACCTTTATTCCTCGTAAAATAAGCTTAATTTGCAAAAGATAAATACCGAACAGAATGGAGGAATAGACGATGGACATGTTTGATAAAATCGAAATTATGGAAGATCGCCGCGAGAAAGTTAAACTTGGTGGTGGTGAAGATCGTATTGAATCTCAACATGCTAAAGGTAAGTTAACAGCTCGTGAGCGTATTGACCTACTTCTTGATGAAGATACATTTGTAGAAATCAACCCTTTTACTGAAACGAGAAGTGTTGAATTTGGTATGGCAGAAGCTCCTGGTGAAGGGGTTGTGACTGGTTACGGTAAGATTGATGGTCGCTTAGTTTTTCTTTTCGCCCAAGATTTCACTGTATTTGGTGGAGCACTAGGAGAAATGCATGCTCAAAAGATTGCAAAAGTCATGGACTTAGCAGCTGAAAACGGTGCGCCATTCATTGGTTTAAATGACTCAGGTGGTGCGCGTATTCAAGAAGGTGTGCTATCTCTGGATGGTTATGGTCATATTTTTTACCGTAACTCGATTTATTCAGGTGTAATACCGCAAATCTCCGTTATTATGGGACCTTGTGCAGGAGGAGCTGTATATTCTCCAGCAATAACAGATTTTGTGTTCATGGTAGAAAAAACAAGTCAAATGTTCATTACGGGTCCAAAAGTAATTGAAAGTGTGACAGGTGCAAAGATTAATGCAGAAGACTTGGGTGGTGCGCGTGTTCATTCATCAGTAAGTGGTAATGCTCATTTTACAGCTACTTCAGAAGAAGAAGTTCTAGAGGATGTTCGTAAATTAGTAAGTTATTTACCACCAAATAATGAACAAAAACCGCCTACTGTAGATCCTAAAGAGAAGAAGCCAATCAATGAAAGAGTTGATGAGCTAATTGATGCAGTTCCTGTTGACGGAACAAAAGTGTACGATGTTCGCAAAGTTCTCAACTTAATTCTTGATGATGGTGAATTCATGGAAGTTCAACCGAAATTCGCTAAAAACATTGTGAATGGTTTTGGTCGTATTAATGGAGAAACAGTAGGAATTGTAGCGAACAATCCAAAAATGATGGCTGGAGGACTTGATATTGACTCCTCTGATAAATGTGCTCGTTTCATTCGTTTCTGTGATTGCTTTAACATTCCGATCATTACGTTTGAAGATGTAAGTGGCTTTATTCCAGGTGTTCAACAAGAACACGGTGGAATTATCCGTCACGGTGCGAAAATCTTATACGCATATTCTGAAGCAACTGTTCCGAAGATTACTGTGATCCTTCGTAAAGCGTTTGGTGGTGCATATGTTGCCCTTAACAGTAAAGCAATTGGTGCCGACTTAGTATTTGCATGGCCGAATGCAGAAATTGCCGTAATGGGTCCTGAAGGAGCAGCGAACATCATTTTTGCAAAAGAAATCCGCGAGAGTGCTGACCCAGAAGCAACAAGAGCGGCAAAAATTCAAGAATATCGTGAACGATTTGCAAATCCGTATGTTGCAGCAGCTAATGGTATCGTTGATGACGTTATCGATCCTCGCGACACACGAAAAAGTTTAGCAAATGCTTTAGATATGTTGAAAAACAAGAAGAAATCATTACCGAAGAAAAAGCACGGAAATATCCCGCTATAAAAGAAAGAATAGTAGGGTAGGAGTGGGACTATAGATTGTACGACTTTTTAGAGATAGATAAAGTGGAGAGAGCCGACTTGGATCGGACGGAGTAAACGATTGATCATTTCCATAGCCGTTCAAAAGAAAAAATGGACGAAGTCGATTGGCTTCATCCTCGTTTTATAGTAACAAGAATGAACTTTTGAACGATCTTAAAAAGAAGGGAGAGAGCGGTAAGTATTCATTGGAGTGCTTACCGCAACTATTATGGGTGATAAAAAAGCGTTAGAACCATTTTGGGAATTTCCAATTCCGTCGTACGATGAATGGCGTGAAGTAACTGAAAAATCGTTAAAAGGTGCTTCTTTTGAAAAGAAATTAGTTACGAAGACGTATGAAGGAATTGCCTTACAACCGATGTATCAACAAAAAGATGCACAAGATTTACCATTTATTGATTCGCTTCCTGGTCAAAATCCATTTTTAAGAGGAGCAGGAGTAGTTCCTACGAAGGATAAAGCATGGGAGATTAGCCAAGAACTCACAGTTTCAACACCTAAGGAATTTAATCTTGCTGCGAAACACGACTTGTCTCGTGGTCAAACTGCACTTCATATCGTACTAGATGAAGTTACCAAGAAAAGGCTTCCTATTGAAGATGCGAAGGGGTTAGTAGGCCAATTAGGGTTAAATGTTGCAACAGTAGAAGATATGCAAGTTGCAATTGAAGATATTGATTTAGCCAATACCCCTGTTCATATCCATACTGGAGTCAATTCAGTTCCAGTTTTAGCAATATTATTAGGTGCGTTACAAAAGAATAATATTGAGGTTTCAAAACTTAATGGTGTAGTCGGAATGGACCCGATTGGCCAATTAGTTGAAAATGGTACGATCGATACAGCATTAGAGGAATGCTATAACGTAATGGCTGATGTCGTAAAATGGTCAAAAGAAAATACACCAGCTCTTCAAACAGTACTTGTGGAAGGAACTCCGTATCATAATGGTGGAAGCAGTGCGGTTGAGGAATTAGCATTTTCATTAGCTACTGGAGTTGAGTACTTACAGGCGTTAACTTCTCGTGGAGTGTCGATTCAAGATGCAGCAAAATCAATTCGGTTTGTTTTCTCAGTTGGCTCAGATTACTTTATGGAAATCGGTAAAATCCGTGCAGCTAGAATTCTTTGGTCTAAAATTGTTACCGCTTTCGGTGGAGAAGAAAGTGATGGACAGCTTTATATTCATGCCCGCACATCTTCATGGACGAAAACAAAGTACGATCCTTATGTGAATATGTTAAGAAGTACGTCTGAAGCATTCGCAGCGGCTGTAGGTGGAGCCAACAGTATTCATGTAAGCCCGTTTGATGAGCCAATCCAAAAGTCAACCGCTTTTTCTCGTAGAATAGCACGTAACATTTCGATTATTTTGCAAGAAGAATCTCATATTGGTAAAACAGTAGACCCTGCTGGTGGCTCTTGGTATATCGAAGTATTAACGAATGAACTAGCTGAAAAGGCTTGGGCACTTTTCCAAAAAGTAGAAATGACTGGTGGGATTGTAACAGCATTACATTCGGGATTACCACAACAGGAAGTTGCTGATACAAAAGCAAACCGTCTCAAAAATATTGAACAACGCAAAGATATTTTTGTCGGGACGAATATGTATGCGAATACGACCGAAAAGACGATTGATGTATTGCCAGAAGATGATTCGGCTTATATTGAAAAACATGTTGCTGAAAAGTTGAAAGCAGGAGCTACGACGGTTCAATTTACAAATGAAACGAATGTTGTGGATCAAGCCATTCAATTTGCAGTTAACGGGGCAACAGTTGCCGAGCTCGCTACTGGATTAGGGCAAACGGAAGTAGCGTTAGCAATTGAGCCGATCGTTCCTAGCAGAGGAGCAGAGAAGTTTGAAGAAATTCGCCAAGCAAGTGAAACGTATGCGAAAGAACAAGGTGAGTCTGTTAAAGTATTTTTAGCAAATCTCGGACCTATTCCTAGTCATAAAGCTCGTGCTGACTTTACGGCAGGTTTCTTTGAAGTTGGTAGCTTTGAAGTACTTCGTAATAATGGCTTTATGACAAGTTCTGAAGCGGCTCAAGCAGCTATTGATTCAAAGGCTAGTGTAGTAGTGATCTGTGGGAAAGATGAAAGTTATCAAGAGCAAGCTGCAGACATTATTAAAGCGATCAAGCAAGAAAACGAAGAGGTTACAGTGATGATCGCAGGGAAGCCAGCGGATGAAGACGAGGCGAACTACCGTAACGCAGGTGTGGATGAATTCGTTCATATTCGATCTAACTGTTATGAAGTTCTAAGGAAGCTTCAAGTCGAGAAAGGAGTTGTTAAAGGATGACGAAGCCGGATTTCACAAGTATATCTTTTACCGCAGAAAAACCTTCTTCTAATTTAGACAACTGGCGCCAGCAAGCGGAGCAAACGACTGGAGCTTCATTAGAAGAACTAACATTTCATACGACCGAAAAAATCGATGTAAAACCACTTTATACAAAAGAAGATACAGAAGGTATGAAGCATCTTGACTATGTGGCCGGGATTGCACCATTTTTCCGTGGGCCATATCCTGCGATGTATAAAGCGCGCCCATGGACAGTCCGCCAATATGCTGGGTTTTCTACAGCGGAAGAAAGTAATGCCTTTTATAGACGTAACTTAGCGGCTGGACAAAAAGGTTTATCGATTGCGTTTGATTTAGCGACTCACCGTGGTTATGATTCTGACCATCCGCGTGTTGTCGGTGACGTAGGTAAAGCAGGGGTTGCCGTAGATTCGATCTTAGATATGAAAATCTTATTTGATGGCATTCCGCTCGATCAAATGTCAGTTTCAATGACAATGAACGGTGCGGTTCTTCCAGTTATGGCCTTTTATATCGTTGCTGCAGAAGAACAAGGGGTAGCACAAGAACTTCTTTCTGGGACGATCCAAAATGATATTTTAAAAGAATACATGGTACGTAATACGTATATTTATGGACCTGAAATGTCGATGAAAATCATCGCAGACATTTTTGAGTATACATCCAAATATATGCCGAAATTTAATAGTATTAGTATTTCGGGTTACCACATGCAAGAAGCAGGTGCAACTGCTGATATCGAATTAGGTTATACATTAGCTGATGGTTTAGAATACGTTAAGACAGGCTTAAAAGCGGGTATCGATATTGATAAGTTCGCACCACGTTTATCGTTCTTCTGGGCCATCGGAATGAACTATTACATGGAAGTCGCAAAAATGCGCGCAGGGCGTCTGATTTGGGCAAAACTAATGAAGCAGTTTAACCCGAAAAACGACAAGTCATTAGCTCTTCGTACACACTCACAAACATCGGGATGGAGCTTAACAGAGCAAGATCCATTTAATAATGTGACGCGTACATGCATTGAAGCGATGGCAGCTGCATTAGGGCATACACAATCGTTGCATACAAATGCATTAGATGAAGCGATCGCTTTACCAACGGACTTCTCAGCTCGTATTGCTCGGAATACGCAACTATATCTTCAAGATGAAACAGGTATTTGTAATGTGTTAGATCCTTGGGGTGGTTCGTATTACGTTGAGTCATTAACGGCAGAACTCGTTGAAAAAGCATGGGCTCACATTCAAGAAGTTGAAGAGCTTGGTGGAATGTCAAAAGCAATTGAGACGGGTCTTCCGAAAATGCGTATTGAAGAAGCTGCAGCAAGACGACAAGCGCATATTGACTCTGGAAAAGAATCGATTATCGGTGTAAACAAATACCGTTTAGAAAAAGAAGATCCAATTGAAATTTTGGATATTGATAACACAGCAGTTCGTGAAGCACAACTTCGTCGACTTGAAAAATTAAGAGCTGAACGTGACCCACAAAAAGTCGAAGCAGCGTTAAACGCGATCACACAAGCAGCTGAAACGGGTAAAGGCAACTTACTTGAACTTGCTGTTGAAGCCGCTCGTGTACGTGCGAGCTTAGGTGAAATTTCTGATGCGATTGAAAAAGTAGCAGGAAGACATAAGGCGGTGATTAGGTCGATTAGTGGAGTATATAGTTCAGAGTTTGGTGATGCAGAACAAGTGAAAGTCGTTCGCACAATGACAGATGAGTTCGAAGAGCGTGAAGGACGTAGACCGAGGATTATGATTGCTAAGATGGGGCAAGATGGACATGATCGTGGGGCGAAGGTTATTTCGACTGCTTTTGCTGATTTAGGGTTTGATGTTGATATCGGACCACTTTTCCAAACTCCAGAAGAAGCTGCATTACAAGCGGTTGAAAATGATGTTCATGTATTAGGTGTAAGCTCACTAGCAGCTGGTCATAAAACACTTCTACCTCAAGTCGTTGCTGAATTAGAACGTCTTGGGCGAGGAGATATTGCTGTCGTAATTGGTGGGGTTATCCCAGCTCAAGATTATGATTACTTGAAAGAAAAAGGAGCTGCCGCTATTTTTGGACCAGGTACAGTTATTCCAGTTGCAGCTGAAAAAGTGTTAGTTGAAGTGAATCGTAGACTAGGTTACGAGGATCACAATGAGTAACGAAAAATCAAGACCAGAATGGGTAACAAATCAAGCTGAAGGCTATGCTAGTCACTACCTTAAAGGAATTGAAGGGGGACATGACGGTATGAGCAATGATAAAAAAACGGTGACAGGGAACCAATTTCCTCGTCGCCGTCAGCTTTCAGTTGACGACTATGTTGCGGGGGTTCTTGAAGGAAATAGGGCAATAATAGCTCAAGCGATCACATTAGTGGAAAGTAATTCACAAAAGCATATCCAACTCGGTCAAGAAGTGTTAAAGAAATTAATGCCTTACACTGGGAACTCCGTTCGAATAGGGTTTACTGGTGTCCCTGGGGCAGGAAAAAGTACACTTATTGAATCCTTTGGTACGATGTTATGTGACCAAGGTCATAAAGTGGCAGTTTTAGCGGTAGATCCATCGAGTAGTTTATCAAAGGGGAGCATACTCGGTGATAAAACGAGAATGGAACAACTATCAAGACATCAAAATGCTTACGTTCGTCCATCACCAGCGGGAGGAACATTAGGTGGTGTCGCCAGAAAAAGCCGCGAGACACTACTTATTTGTGAAGCGGCTGGATATGATGTCATCATAGTAGAAACCGTTGGCGTTGGACAAAGTGAAATTACCGTTCGTTCGATGGTCGATTTCTTTCTTGTAATCATGTTGACTGGTGCTGGTGATGAATTACAAGGCATGAAAAAAGGCGTGATGGAAATTGCTGATGCGATTTTCATAAATAAAGCGGATGGCAATAATAAGCAAGCGGCTTTGACTGCGAGAGCAGAATATAATCGTTTATTACACTTTCTGCAGCCCGCCACCCAAGGGTGGGAAACGAAAGCCTATACAGTCTCAGCTTTAACTGGTGAAGGTGTCCCAAATATTTGGGAAGTAATCCAACAATACGAACAAGATACGAAGGCATCAGGAGTGTTTGACGAACGCAGGAAACAGCAGATGTTAGACTGGGTAAGAACGTTAATCGACGATCAGCTAAAAACACGGTTCTACCAAAATGAACAGGTGAAAGAAAATTTGCCTACCATTGAAAAGTTACTAATCAATGGTGAGACATCCCCAACACTAGCTGTTCAAACGTTATTAAAAATCTATGATGAAGGTACTATCTAAATTGGATAAACCATGGTCTAGGCTCTTTACTGACAGACAATCATCCATACGATTGTATGTGAAGGTTAGGTCTTAAAGGGTCTAGTTTTTTTGTTTTACAACTTTAAATTTAGTGAGATTTATCAAGCGTTGAGTGACGAGGTTGAAGGTGTTTTGGACTTTGCAAAGGATTGACCGATCCCTAATTAATCATTGTGACATAGATCAAGAAAAGCAGCGAAAAATACGGAGCATAAAAGAATCACTTGTGAAAAAGGGATAACCTTATTGGCTGAGGGGATTGAGCGAAAAGAAGAACTATTATATTGTAAAGATATCGGTATTGATTTAGCCCAAGGGTATTTTATAGGAAACCAAAAGCGTCTCCTGTATTCACCCCGTCCATTATCATCTGTAGGTCTGACATCGATTTGTCAGTCTTTTTCTTTTTTGAGTTCTATTTTTCATTTCTTTGTACGTATACTTTGATGAAAGTCTTCTTGGATAAGGCGAAAGTGTATCACGTTTAATTGGGGCTGTGACTCCCACTTCAAAGTACTCAGGAAGCAAGAAAGACAAAGTGTGGGATAAGAGCAAGTAACTGAATGAAGTTTACTTTAAAAGAGATATAATATGACAGGCAGGAGTTGAAGTATATTTGTCGAAGTATAATGATGTCGGAATTGTAAGAAGGAAAGTGATAATTGTTAGATTTTGAAAACGTTCACAAAGTTAAGTACATAGAAGTACTTTGAGTAATTGTGGAAAGTATTAATCTATCTAAATAGGAGGAAGTTTGATGAGATTAAAAGACAAAACAGCAATCATTACGGGTGGAGGAAATGGGATTGGTAGAGAAGCTGCTCTTACATTTAGTAGAGAAGGAGCTAATGTAGTTGTAGCTGATTTTGACGAAGTAGCTGCCGAAGCGGTAGTGGCTGAAATTAAAGAAAACGGTGGTCAAGGAATAGCGGTAAAAGTGAATGTTGCAGATCAAACGAGTGTTACACAAATGGTAGAAGAAACGGTAAATGCATTTGGAACCGTTCACATTTTAATTAACAATGCGGGTATTACAGCAGACGCTATGCTACATAAGCTAACGCCTGAAGATTGGCAAAAAGTCATTGATGTGAATTTAACAGGTGTATTCTATTGTACGCAAGCAGTTATTCCAAAGATGGTCGAACAAGGAAAAGGAAAAATCGTTACGACTTCTAGTGTTTCAGGGGTTTATGGGAATGTCGGTCAAACGAATTATGCAGCAACAAAAGCAGGCGTCGTTGGTATGACAAAATCATGGGCAAAGGAACTAGGCGGAAAAGGCATTAATGTCAATGCGGTTGCACCAGGATTCGTTGAAACGGGAATGGTTGCAAAAGTTCCTGACAAAGTGATTGAAAAGTTAAAAATGACGATCCCAGTTAACCGACTCGGAAAGCCTACTGATATTGCGAATGCGTATTTATTTTTAGCTTCTGATGAATCTGATTATGTAAATGGTACGGTTCTACATGTCGACGGCGGCATTATGATGTAACCACAGATTTTTTCTGTGGTTTTTTTTACACTTTAGAGAGTTTAATTTTTCTAAAGTTATAAAGTATTAGAAAAGCTTCAATCTTTTAAGGATTGAAGCTTGAAAAAGGACATTTTTCTACAAGAGAGCAGCGAGTGTCATTCAATTTAAAGCAACCAGGAAACAAAGAGGGCAACAATCGGTATCGTGAGTAATGACAATAATGTGGAGTAAACGGTTGTTACAACAGCGAGTTCCTCATCGTTTGAATATTGAGCAAATAGGACAGTTGCGAGCATGATCGTTGGCATTGCGGAAAGAATGATCACGATGTTTTTTAATAAGTGATCTAATGGAAGTACATACATAATCGCTAGTGTTACAATAGGAATAACTAAAAGTCGAACACTTAGTGGAAACCACATTTGTCGGTAACCTAAGGATTCTCTTTTTTGAAAAAGCGGTGGTAGTAACATTCCAATATATAGCATTGCTAACGGTGCAGCGAGGCCAGCTAGCATACTCGTTAGTTGTTTAATAAATTGTGGTGGCTCTACTCCTGTTATTACTGCTGTTAAGCCAAGGATGATGGCCAATAAAGGTACATTTAATAGCGCTTTTAATTGTCTAAATTGAAAGCGTTTTTCGGACTGCAACATGTAAATAACAACTGAAAATAAGACGATGTCTAGCCCCGCATCAAAAATAGCTGCTAATAGGCCTCCAATTGGGCCAAAAATGGTTGCACATAGCGGTATTCCGATGAAGCCAGTATTTCCAAGAGCTGCTAAAATGGTCATTTTTTTAGCAAAAGAACTCTTGAAACGACATACTTTTGCTAAAATCCATGCAAATAATAGTGCACCTAAATGAAATAAAATCGACACAATAAAAATGATGAGTACTTGATGTAATAATTGTGATGTTACTTCTGTATTAAAAACACCATTCAAAATAATAGAAGGTACGGCAATATTTAATATGATTAAAATAAGGACATGTTTTATTTCTTTTGTAATATCTGCTTTAAAAGCTAACAACGCTCCTAATGCAATAATAATTCCCATCACGGTTATAGAGGTTACGACAACGTATATTTCCATTAGTAATCCTTCTTTTTTAATAGTAATAGTTTCATTGTAGCTTAATCTTAAGTACTGTCAAAATTTTTTTCTTTGGAGGAATGTATGATTGATTCACATATTCACCTTTATCAGTATGATCAAGTCGAAAAAAGAATGAATCAGTGGCTATCAGAAGGAATTCACAAAGTCGTAGCTGTTTCAAATGATCTCAAATCTGCCTATGAAACGTTAGAGTTAAAACAAAGATTTCCGAATTTTATTCTTGCAGGAGTAGGTTATCATCCTGAACAAAAACCGATGCAAGTACGAGAGATGAACGAATTCATAAACTTGATCTATTCTGAAAAAAAGGCTATTTCTCTAATTGGAGAAGTAGGACTGCCTTACTATGAACTAAATCGATTAACGGAACGTGAACAAGACCTCCATCTGGAGCAGTTTGCTTGGTGGGTGGAAATTGCTCGCCGAGAAAACTTACCGTTGGCCATTCATGCGGTTCACTCTCAAGCTGAACGAGCACTCGCGATACTAAAAAAAGTACCTACCGTTTCTGCTCATTTTCATTGGTTAAAGGCTCCTGTACCAGTTGTTCAAGAAATTGTAGCAGCAGGCCACTTTATTTCATTTACTCCTGAAATTTGTTACCGTGAACGTGATCAAAAACTCGCTGAGATAGTACCACTTACGCAATTGCTGATCGAAACAGATGGTCCTTGGCCTTATAATGGTCCATTTGAACAACTAGAAACAACACCATTATTGCTAAAGCATATTGCAAAAAAGCTAATAGAATTGAAAAATGAACCCCATTGTCAAATCGTTCATCAAACGGTTACGAATACAATTCATTTATACCGTTAGCCTTTAATGGACGACTTATTTTGTTCATCTTTCGTTCATATAAAGTGTTATTTATATCATGTAATACATAATAGGAAATCATGCTAGATAGATGGATGATCAGTCAATAATTAATAACATAAATTCTAGGCATGTACACTAGTTTGCTCTGAATAAAAACAACCAACATAGATTAAAAAGCCTATCAATGAAAGAGTTTGGATATTGGTCCAAGCTCTTTTTTTAGTGCTAAATTCAAAACTTAATAATTTGTTAATATTTCCCTCTCCCTTTCATATTGTTATTAAGAGGAGAATGACGGTTGTTCAGGTTACTTTAGGGTGGTCTGTACTTAAGAAGTCATTTTGTAACTACTCTAGTTTAACTAAATAATAGAAATAGGGGGGAAAGGTATGAAAAAATTGAGTTGGTTCACATCTCTGATGTTTGCTCTCATCTTCTTTTTAGCAGCGTGTGGTAGTGGAGGTACGAATGATGGAAGTAGTGAAGCAGAAATAGATGGTGGTAATACGGATATAGCAGAAGAAGGAGGTATGGTTGATATTACGGTTTTAACTGGTGGAGAACAAGGTACATATTTTCCACTAGGAGCAGCACTTGCGAATAATATTATTAATCCAAACGTTGATAATGTTATTGCTTCTTCATTTTCTTCGGGAGCTTCCGTTGCCAATATAAATGATATTGTGGACGGAGGTGCTGATTTAGCATTAGTACAAAATGATATAGCGTATTATGCTTCAAACGGACTTAATATGTTTGAAGGTGATGTCCCGTTAACAGGTTTCCACGGAATCGCAACATTGTATCCTGAAGTTGTCCAAATTATTACTGCGGCAGACAGTGGGATTGAAACGGTAGATGATCTAGTTGGCAAGCGAGTAGCAGTTGGAGATATCGGTTCAGGTGCTGAAGCGAATGCCAAACAAATATTGGATATACATGGAATCACGTATGATGACATTAATGAAGAATATATGAGTTTCGGTGATGCGGCTGGAAGCATTCAAGACGGTAACATTGATGCTGCGTTCATTACTGCTGGATTACCAACAGGTGCAGTTGAAGCATTAAAAGCAACGAAAGATATTCGACTCGTATCCATCAATGCTGATAAAATTGCTGAAATAAAATCAGAGTATCCTTACTATACTCCGTATACTGTGTCTGCAGATGAATATGGAACACCTTCTGATGCAACAACTGTTGCCGTACTAGCGATGTTAATCGTCAAATCCGATATGAGTGAGGATCTTGTATATGAAATAACCAAAGCGATGTTTGAACATGTGGAACAATTCGGTAATGCCCATCAGCAAGGTCTCAACATTACGTTAGATACGTCATTAGACGGTATGCCAATTGATGTTCACCCGGGAGCACAGCGCTTCTATGATGAACAGTAATGCTCATAAACATGAACAGGAAAAAGGCATTGCTTTTAAGCTTTGCCTTTTTGTTCCTTATTCCTTACAGTATTTTATCGATGACTAAAGCGGAAGCGGAAAACTATTATTTACAAATATATCTTTTAAAAGAAAATGAGGTTTACTGGGAAACGAAAGTGAATAAGAACGATACGTTTTATCATGAATATATTCATTCGGTCGAGCTAAGTCCTGTCAGAGAATATTATTTTATAGTCGAGCAGTATTCACTAGTAGCACAAGAAAGTTGGACGAAATCGTTCGGTGCGGGTTTACCTACAGAAAAGAAAAGGGAGATCGAGTTTAAGGATGGATTTATGGTCATTCGCGATGAGCGACCCATTGAGTATATTAATATGCAATCTTCACATTTATTTCCACATTATTTGTATGTAGGTAAAGAACAGGTAGAGCTGTCTAGTCAGTATTTAAGTGGGAAGCCGTTTCGGATTAGAGTCCTTTTGAAGTAAAGGAGTTGAATTCATGACAAACCAAAAGGAAGAGAGTAGCTACAAGCCTGATACTACGATAAATCAAAAAATGAATGAACTCGCAGGAAGTGATCGTGTCGTGCGTGGGTGGATGGCATTATTAATTTTAGCGGTCACTATTGCGATGTCATTATATCATTTTTATACGGCAGGTTTTGGCTTAATGCCAGGTGTTGGAACAAGGTCACATATGATCATTCATTTAACGTTTGGGCTATCACTCGTTTATTTAATTTTTCCAATCAAAAGAGGGCTAGGACAAAAGTCGATCGTTTGGTATGATCTTTTACTCGCGATCATTGTTGTTCTTATTGGGTATTACTTATACACAAATCAAACATCGCCATCGGTTTTAGCTGGGCGAATGACGATAATGGATAAAGTAGTGGGCATCGGATTACTTGTACTTGTGTTAGAAGCGACGAGGCGCGTGGTAGGGAAACCTTTAGTGATCATTGCTTCTTTGTTTATCGCGTATTTCTTCTTAGGGGGCTATTTAAATCCTCCCTTTAGACATACACGAGCAAACTTTGATAACTTTATTTACGAGATGACCTATACAGGTTCGGGCATTTTTAGCACACCACTGTCTGTATCTGCTACTTATGTTTTTGTGTTTATTTTATTCGGCGCGATTTTGGAGGCTACTGGTGCTGGGAAAATGTTTATCGATTTAGCACTAAGAGCGTTTGGTAAATATAAAGGGGGTCCTGCAAAAGCTGCAGTTGTTTCCTCAGGGATGCTAGGGTCTATCTCTGGTAGTTCAGTAGCGAACGCCGTAACGACAGGGACGTTTACTATACCACTAATGAAAAGAGTAGGATTTAAGCCGCAAGTGGCAGGGGGAATAGAGGTCGCAGCTTCATCTAGCGGTCAATTGTTACCGCCGATTATGGGGGCAGCAGCATTTTTAATGATCGAATATACACCGTATTCATATGCGGAAATTATTACGTCAGCAGCTATTCCAGCCATTTTAAGTTACTTGGCGATCTTATTTATGGTTCATCTTGAAGCTTCGAAAAATAATATTAAAGGTTTGCCTAAAGAATCTCTCGTTTCCGCGCGGAAAACATTAATACAACATGGTTATTTAATATTACCTGTTATTGTTCTAATCTACTTTTTAGTAAAGGGGAATACGGTTCCAAACGCAGCCTTTTTTTCGATCATGATACTCCTTACTTTAGCTGTGTTTACGCATCGCATTCGCGAGAAAATGGGAACAGGGATCTTAATCGCTGCGATTATTGGGGGAATGGCTTATGGAATGCATTTTGTACTGGACTGGAGAATTGAAATCGCGGTTATGATTTCAATTGGAATTTTTGTGGCTTTATTCGTTGTCTTACTACAAACCAAGTATAAAATTGATGCGGCACCTGTTCGTTTTGGATTACGAGAATTAGCAGCTGGTTTTGAGATGGCAGCAAGAAACTCATTGACGGTTGTTGTTGCCTGTGCGACAGCAGGTATTTTAATCGGGGTCATTAACTTAACAGGGCTTTCAGCGAAGATACCGATTATTATCGTTAATTTTGCAGGTGACAATCTTTATCTTGCACTAGCTTTTACTTTAGTGGCTTGTTTAATTTTAGGGTTAGGGTTACCAACGACTGCGACGTATGTCATCTTGGCGGCCATGGTAGCACCAGCACTTGTGCAGATGGGTGTTCCTATTTTGGCGGCGCATTTATTCGTACTTTACTATGGAATTTTAGCTGACGACACACCACCGATTAATTTACCAGCTTATGCTGTATCGGGAATTGCCAATTCTGAACCGATCCGAACAGGTATCCAAGGGTTTAAGTTTGACTCAGGAGCATTGCTGTTACCGTTTGTATTTGCAACGAATACGATTATTTTATTACTTCCAGAAAACGCCGGGCTATATAGTTGGCCTGTTATTGCACAAAATATCTTTACAGCGTTAGTTGGGATTATTGCTTTTGTTATGTTTATTCAAAACTATTTATTTACGAAGCTGCGAATATACGAACGGCTTCTTGCATTAGCGGCTGCGCTCGTACTTATTCACGGTTCTCTTATAACAGATTTGATCGGTATTACCCTGGTTGTTCTACTCATGTCTATGCAATATACGAAAAAGAAGAAAAATGAAAATATCGTCCAAAATGTTTAAAATAAACGGTGCCAGGTACCTTTATTATACTATAGGTGCCTGACACCGTTGAATTATTTAGTTCATATTCTTACAGTTATATCCTTGTTGTTTTAGCATTTCGGCAACATTTTGATAATAAGGTTTGCTGTAAAGGGTACCAATCCGAGTTGACCAATTCGTTTTCGTTTGTCCATTCGAATGCTTTGAAGTATGTTGTTCCATTTGTTCATCATACGTATCAAGGATTTCTTTAAGATTTGAATTATAAGTTTCGGTATGAAGTACTGCTTCTTTAGGAAAACGTAGCTTTTTTACAGGGTCTTCAGCTGCATAACCGATACACAACCCTGAAATAGGAATAACGTATTTAGGAAGTTCAAGTAGGTTAATGACTTCAAGTGAATTTCGACGGATACCACCGATTGGTACACAACCTAATCCTAATGATTCAGCAGCAGTAATCGCATTTCCTAGTGCAAGACCTACATCTGTAGCACCAACTAAAAGGAAATCGACATCCTCTTCAATCGCTAGGGCTAAACCTTCTTTTTCAGCGGCTAAAGAAGAACGATAAAAATCAGCACAAAACACGAAAAAAACAGGAGCTTCATCAACGAACTTTTGATTACCAACGAGTTCTGATAATTTCTTTTTTTTCTGCTCATCTTTTACGCAAATAATCGAAACTTGCTGTCCATTCACCCAAGAAGGGGCTGCTTGAACTGCTTCAACGATGGCTGATAAGTATTCTTCACTTACAGGTTCATTCATGTATTTGCGAATGGACCGATGGTTCTTTAATGTTTCAATGACTTTATTCATTGAAATTCCTCCCATTCTTTTTTCATTAGCATAAGACTTTTTAAGAATAAAAGCAAAGAACCTAACCTACAAATTACACCGATTGATCCATCTTTGACTTCTTATTAAATTTCGTAATCGAGATATTTTGAACCGCAATGACAGAGATAATGACGAGAATTACGCCTATGTATTGCCAGACTTGTAAAACTTCAGCATAAAATAACATCCCGATAAAAGCAGCGACAACAGGTTCTAACGTGGCTACGATAGAAGCTTTGCCTGCTTCAACTTGCCCAAGGCCTTTCGTATAAAAAATAAAGGCTAACACGGTTGGAAACAATCCTAAGCTAGCAGCATAGAGCCAAATTTTTAAATCGGATAGATAGGCCGCCCATGTCCAAATTTGACTTACAGGTAGAATAAATATAGTTGCAAATATAAAAGTATAGGTCGTGACGGTTATTGGATGATATATTTTTAGAGCAAACTTTCCAAAGATACTATACAAGCCGTAAAATAACCCAGAAGCGATTCCTGCAAGAATGCCAAACGTTGTCATTGTGATCAAGCCATTCGGTAGTAATTCGACGACAAGCATACAACCACTCAATGTCAAGGCAAGAGAAACGAGCTTCCTTGCCGTTAATGGTTCTTTAAATAAAATTCGTGACAACAGCAGGACAAATGCAGGAGCCGTATAAAGTAAAATGGCGGCAACTGAAATTGATGTTTCTTGGATAGCAATAAAAAAACACCAATTGAAAAATACCACACTTATAACCCCAGTTCCAATAAAAATGGGACTATCTTTGATATGAATACGAAGCCACTGTCGATTAATAACGAATGCATAGCTTACTAGAAAAATAACTGCACAGCTGACACGGAGAGCAACGACTTGTAATGGAGTTAACCCAAGGCGATAAAGCTCTTGTACAAACAACCCAATCGTTCCCCAAAGCGCAGCACCTGCGGCAATGGATATATAAGCCCAACGATTCAATTTTTCCCCTCCTAATTAAAACTACAACAGGATAATTCAGTTCTAAAGTGGAAAAAACGACTTATGAAAAGGCGCCTTGTTGGAGTTTGGTTAGAGAGCAAGTATAATGTGTTGTTTCCTGATCTTTTGGATTGAAATAAGCGACGATTAATTGCTCTTTACAAACTATTTCATTAGTTTGTAAATAATGATCAAGATCAAAGGATATGACTTCAATCATTGTATGTTTATGAAGATTTTTTTCTGAAAGGTCTAATTCACTAAAAGAGTCGGAAATCAACTTTGGTGATGCAGCAACTGATTTCAAGTAGTGAGATTGTTCGTCTTTTGTTAACGAGAAATTCCACCATGTTGTTCGTGGCTTATGTTTGTGACGAATGAAATAGTCATAGATCATTAATCCTTTAATGATTTCAAGATTATTCGTCTCTCTTTCTTGTAAAAACTGATATAAGCGTCGAAATAAATCTTCAAGTTGGTGACCAATCTTTGCCCAGCCTTGTTGATCCCAATAATCTCCAAATTGTTGAAAAAAATCAAATGGCGATGCAAACTCTTTCGTTACTAAATATTCGATCGTTTCATCCATTCGATGATCGTTCCAATATTTTTCTAACACATCTTCTACCCGTTTAATCCGAACGATGTCTTGAAAAGCGAGCACATTATTGCCTAAAATTTCATATGGGGCGTGCTCCATATAGACATAGTCATGATCGTTTGCGCGAAGACGAAGTCCAGTTCCTCTTAACATTTTTAAGAAACCGAGTTGTAGTTCTTCAGGACGAAGAGCAAATACATCATTAAAAGTATTTTTAAACGACTCATAATTTTCTTCGGGTAAGCCAGCAATTAAATCAAGATGTTGATCGATTTTGCCACCTTCTTTAACGAGTGTTACCGTTCGAGATAGCTTTTCAAAATTTTGCTTTCGCTTCACGAGCTCATTTGTTGCATCATTTGTGGATTGAACCCCAATTTCAAATCGGAAGACGCCAGCAGGAGCATTTTCATTTAAAAACTCCAGAACTTCTGGACGCATAATATCAGCTGTTATTTCAAATTGAAAAACACAGCCTTCGTGGTGATCAATAAGAAATTGAAAAATTTCAAGAGCATAATCGCGTTTAATATTAAACGTTCGATCGACAAATTTTATGAGTTTTGCTCCACTTTTAATTAAGAAAAGTAAATCTGATTTGACTCGTTCAATATCAAAGTACCTGACTCCGACTTCAATGGAAGATAAACAAAATTGACAGCTAAACGGACAGCCTCGACTCGTTTCAAAGTAAGTGACACGCTTTGATAGAGCGGGTAAATCTTCCTGAAAGCGGTAAGGAGATGGAATAGCATTTAAATTTAGTTTTGAACTTGGTGGATTAACAATTCCTTTTCCGTCTTTTCGATATGCCAGTCCAAACACCATATGATATTTTTTATCACGGCTCAATTCATCCAATAACAGTTTAAATGCTTCTTCTCCCTCACCGACAACGATAAAGTCTGCTTCAGGAATTTGGTCAAGCCAGTAAGCAGTATCATAAGAAACTTCTGGTCCACCAAGGACAATTTTCACGTTTGGCATTACTTTTTTTATCATTTCAACGACTTTGATCGTTTCTTCAATATTCCAAATGTAACAACTAAATCCGATAACATCAGGATTTTTTTTGTAAAGGTCAGTCACGATATTCATGATCGGATCTTTTATTGTAAACTCGATCATTTCTATAGGGTATTCAGGTTCAGCATAAGCTTTCAAACAGCGAAGCGCTAAGCAAGTATGAATATACTTCGCATTTAATGTAGTTACAACGACTTTCATTTTAGTTTACCTCTATTCTATAGTACTTTATGTTTACATCAGATGGTCCGAGCCTTTTCTTTGACAAGAATAAAAAAGTCTTATGCTCATTGTTTTGCTTTTGAGCGGTAATTTATACGTTAAGTATGATACCATATTTTCTATGGAGAATTATATAGATAGGATTTGATAGAATGTTGTTATTATTTCCAAGTTGGCTATTCATTGTAGTCGGCTTACTATTAGTTGGTATTCTTTGTGCTTGTTTATCAATTTTTATTTCAAAGTGGATGAAAAAGAAAAACATAATAGACAAACGGATCGAAAATGTTGCGGCATTTTTAATCGTTATTGTAGTCTTTGCCAGTGCAATGTTTATAAAAGAGAATATGTTTACGAGTGTGTATGAGGGAAGTTTAATTGTGACAGAAGATGGGATTGTTGAAGTTCCGTATTCAAGCGCTGAATTTTTAACTCTTAATGATGTAATTATTATTGATTATCTTTTTGCACAGGTAAACTACGGGGAAAATTTTCAAATGAACAACAAAGAAAACGAAAATGTGCGAGTAACAGTTGCAATAAATGATTTTCGACCGTTATTAACATATATGAAGAAGTATGAGCAAGAAGGAATTGAAGGGTATGTCCAACATCATTTCCCGTTTGACATTTATTTTGAGCGCGAACATTTCGAAAAGGTTAAACAAGTTATTGAAGGAGTGGACTCTACTCAATCATGTGAAAATCTTCTACCGTCGCTAAAACAGGAGTTAGCGCAAATGGAGAAAGACTATTATGAGTATGAAGTGACATGTGTAAAGTAACGAGGGTGACATCGATTACCCTCATTACTTTTGGTTTTTGCTCTAAGAGTAGGAGAAGTGATTAGGTGCTTGCTTACTTTTTAACGAATGAATAAATAATAAATGAGAAAGGGCATCACACTTACAATGAGCATAAGACGGAATAAATGTAGTGTAACTACCGTTGGAACGGAAACAGGATATTTTTCAGCAAGGACGATCATTTCTGTCATCCCTGCAGGTGCTGAGCTACATACTGCCGTTAATGTATCAAATTTAAGCCATTTTATTAGAAAAAACGCTAACAGCAACGAACCAATAATTTGTAATAATGGTAATAAAAGTGCGGAAAGCCAGATGGATGATAATACAGAAAATGTTTCCTGACTAAAAGTAAGTCCGATGCTTCCTCCTAAGAGCATTTGGATAATTTGTTTTGCTTTTTGGGGCAATGAAGGAAGTTTATTGGTCTTCATTTGAAAGATAGCAATCATTATTAGTGCACCTAAGAGAGGGTCTAAAGGAAACGACGTTAGATATCCAAACAGTCCACCAAGTAAAGCTAGTAAACTAGTGATGACCCAGCGTTTCATAATGAGAGCCTCCCTTTTGTAGCTCTTTCCGATGTAAATAATCAAGTAAAATTGGAAAGATCGTCATAACACTAAGAACCCGAATTAGATGAAGCATAATGACGACAGGAGCATGAAGGGAAAGTGTTTTAGCAATCGTCGCCATTTCTATCATTCCACCAGGGGCAGCGGATAAAATAGCATCACTAAGCTCAAAAGAAGAGAATGTTGAAATAAGCACTCCACTGCCCAGCGTGATGAAAAAAATGCTAAATGTAACTGCAACGAGACTCGTGGCTAATTGGCGGAGTTGTGTCACGGATAACTTCAAAAACGTTAAACCGACCATTAACCCTAATGTCACTTGTAGAAGAAATGACATAAGCACGGTCGTTTCTAACGTTAGTAGTTGAAATGTTTTGGCAAGTCCAACCGCAAACATTGCTCCAACGATGGTCCCGACAGGAATTTTTAATTTTTGTCCAATCGTCCCTCCTATAATTGAAAGTGTAATAAACAGTATAAATTGTAAGACATCCATTTTAATCGACCCTTTTTAATCTAGTTCTTTCCTTACTGTATGAAAAGGATAAATTAATTGCAAGAACAATATTTTTATCATCAAATAGCGATGCGTATAGTTAGCAAAGGAAATTATATCGAGAATACCCCCCTTTTTTTAAAAAAATTATGGAACTGAAACTATTCTGAAAAACAGTATAAACCATCTCAAATCAAGATATTCGCAAGTCATATTCAACAAATAAGAAAGTTTCGGTGTAAGAGAGTTCAGTACTTGTTTGCATAAACGCTTTAACCCAATAAAAAAAGTTATTTACAATCTGAGGACAGTTGTACTATGATTATACATAACTATTAGAAAATTATAAAAACTATAGGGGGATAATGAAATGAAGAAATGGATGAAATTAGTAGGGACTGCAGCTGTAGGTCTAATGGCGCTTACTGCATGTGGTCAGGATAGTAGTGCACCAGCAGAACCAGAAGAAAATCAAGGTGGAGAAGAAGCACCTGCAGAGGAAGAAGTTACTTTTAAAATTGGTGCAACCCAAATTGTGGAACATCCTTCACTTGATGCGGCTTATGAAGGGTTTAAAAAAGCAATCGAAGATGCTGGACTTTCGGTTACATATGATTTCCAAAGTGCACAAGGTGATCAAAACAATGTTCATACGATTGCGAATAACTTTGTCGCTAATAATGTAGACTTAATTTTCACGAATTCTACTGTCAGTACGCTAGGTGCATTAAATGCAACTGATGAAATTCCAATTGTCTTTGCTTCAGTTTCAGATCCAGTAGCAGCAGGACTTGTTACTTCATTAGATGAACCAGGCGAAAATATCACAGGTGTTATTGACTTACATCCTGAATTTACAAAGAAAACAGTAGAATTTATTGAAGAAAATTTTGAAGGTGCTACCGTTGGAATTATCATTGATTCTGGCGAGCAAAACTCAATTTCTCAATTGGAAGCAGTTAAAGCAGCGATGGAAGGAACTAGTCTTACACTCGTTGAAAGAAGTGTTGACTCATCAGCAGTTGTAGCTGAAGCGGCGCGTTCGTTAGCAGATCGAGTCGACGTTTTCCTAATGACAACGGATAATACAGTTGTGCAAGGACTAGGAGCTTTAGTCGGAATTGCAAACGACTACGATATTCCATTAGTAGTGGGAGACCCTGACTCACTAGATGGTGGTGGGTTTGTAACGTATGGAGTTGATTTCTTCTCTATTGGTTACCGTGCAGGTGAAATGGCTGTACAGATTTTAACAGGTGAAAAAATACCTTCAGACATTCATATTGAAATTCCACCAGAGCTTTCTTTATTAATCAACAAAAAAGCAGCTGAAGAACAGGGCGTAGAGTGGAACGATGAGTGGGATGCAATTGCTGAAATAATCGAATAATAAAAAAGGCACGGTCGGCTCTAAATAGTAAAGCAGTTAGTCTATGATGCTTTCTAATAGTGTAAAACCTATGCTGGATATAGAGTCGGCTAGTGTGTCTAATAATAGAGAAATATTAAGAGGGAAGGAAGAGGTTCATCATGTTTATCTCGATATTTGGCTCAATTGAATCTGGAATCATTTATGCACTCATGGCACTAGGGGTCTACCTCACCTTTCGGATTCTTGATTTCCCAGACTTAACTGTGGATGGGAGCTTTGTGACAGGAGCAGCAGTTGCTGCGATGATGATTATTAATGGGTATTCTCCTATCATTGCTACTATTGTGGCTGTCCTGGCCGGATTTATTGCTGGTTGTGTCACAGGGATTCTCCATACAAAAGGAAAAATTAATCCGTTATTGTCTGGTATATTAATGATGATTGCACTTTATTCTATTAATTTACGTATTATGGGACGACCTAATCTACCATTATTAAATGAGACGACATTAGTCAACCAACTCACGGGCTTTTGGCAAAGCCTAGGGTTTGATCAATTTTTTAATAGTATTTTAACGCTTTTAGGAGTGCCACAACTTCCACGTACGTGGGCTGTTGTCTTTTTTGCTTTAATTATTACATTAGTGATTAAGATTTTACTTGACCAATTTTTGAAAACAGAAGTTGGTTTGGCACTTAGAGCAACAGGGGATAACAAGCGCATGATTCGTAGTTTTTCTGCGAATACTGACTATTTAATTATACTAGGTTTAGGGATTTCAAATGGACTTGTTGCTTTATCTGGTTCACTCATTGCCCAATACGGCGGGTTTGCTGATGTTGGTATGGGTATAGGGATGATTATTATAGGCCTTGCCTCTGTTATTATTGGTGAAGCACTCTTTGGAACTAAAACGATCGCACGTACAACATTAGCGGTAATTGGTGGTGCGATTATTTACCGAATTGTTCTGACCTTAGCACTACGTGTTGAGTTCTTAGAAACAGGAGATATGAAGTTGATAACAGCGGTGATCGTCGTTGCAGCACTTGTAACTCCGAAAATATTAGCGGCCCGGAAAGAAAAACGACGACGATTAAAGAAACGGGCACAGCTTTCACAACTTGGGGGGGATGGAAATGTTGCATCTTAATAACATTAGCATTACCTTTAATGAAGGTACACTAGATGAGAAAAAAGCGTTACAACATATTAATCTAGCACTAGAATCTGGAGATTTTATTACGGTTATTGGAAGTAATGGTGCAGGGAAATCAACGTTAATGAACACCATTTCTGGAACACTATCTCCAGATGTCGGAGATGTTATTATTGATGGAAATCACGTGACCCATTTACCAGAATATAAACGATCTACTTTCATTGGTCGTGTGTTCCAAGATCCGATGGCTGGAACAGCACCGACGATGACGATTGAAGAAAATTTAGCAATGGCGTATTCACGAAATAAAAAACGAACGCTTCGTTTTGGCGTAACGAAAAAACGTCGTGAAATGTTTCGTGAATATTTAGCAACGCTAAATTTAGGTTTAGAAGACCGACTCACAGCAAAAGTAGGCTTATTATCAGGTGGAGAAAGACAAGCGTTATCGTTATTGATGGCGACTTTTACAGAACCGAAAATTCTCTTATTAGATGAACATACCGCTGCGCTTGACCCTTCAAGAGCAGAGCTCATTACACGCCTGACAGGTGAAATTGTTCGTAACTTCAATTTAACAACATTAATGGTTACACATAATATGCAGCAAGCGCTAGACTTAGGAAATCGTTTAATCATGATGGATAAAGGGCAGATCATCTTTGATGTAAAAGGTAAGGAAAAGCAGAATTTAACGATAGAAAAACTATTAAGTGAGTTTCAACGCATTCGTGGAGAACAGATGGCTAGTGATAAAGCAGTACTTGGGTAAAAAATGAACCTACTAAATATTCATTTATATGGACGTAGAGGAGCTTAGACATTTAATAGTCAGCTCCTCTTATTTTATTTGTGTACGGCTTGTTCCGTTCTAAATTGTGCTTATGACCGAAGTGAGGAACGAGTTAGTGATTCTCCAACGAAAATCGCTGTATATCAAAAAGAACATATTTAAAGATGAACATCCTATTGCGAAAAGCTCGAGTGCTTTTGTTGAGATAAAAAATAGAGATGAACGAAAAAATCTGGAAACAAACGATGAAAAGAAAGAGGATTTTGAAGGAAAACGAGGAATTATTTTAAAGGAAGAAACACGCTTTAACTCAACAAGTTGTGAAACAGACAACGGGCGTTGTACCAACTTTGGACTTCAACTAACTATCAGTGGGGAAAGAGAAAACCCTAACTGATGGAAGTTTCACTTCATAATATTAGTGGCTAGTAATAATCATTTTTTGAAAGGGTGTTATCTATGAAGTTTCTTACATTTGAGTATAATGGTTTACAAGGGGTTGGGATTTTAAATCAAGATCAAACGAGAATTATTGGTCTACAAAAAGTTCAAAACGATAAAGAACATCATGTAAAGGTGCCTAATTCTTTACTTGAAGCAATCGAATTAGGAGAGGCCTTTATTCATGAAGCTACTGAAATTTTGAAGTGGGTTGAAGAAAGAAACTCCGAAGAATATTCGTATCCTCTCTCCAATCCTAATGTGAAGGTACTAGCTCCAATACCAAGGCCAACAAAAAATATTTTCTGTGTAGGGAAAAATTATGCAGCACATGCAATTGAAATGGGAAGTGCAGATGATATTCCTAAACATTTATTAATGTTTACGAAAGCACCTACCGCTGTTATTGGAACAGAAGAGACGGTATTAAACCATGCTGAACTAACGAGTGAATTAGATTATGAAGGTGAAATTGCAATTGTCATTGGTAAAAAGGGGAAGGCCATTAAAGAAGAAGAAGCATTAGATTACATATTTGGATATACACTTCTTAATGATATTACCGCAAGAGATCTTCAAAAAAGACATAACCAATTCTTTTTAGGGAAAAGCTTAGATACAACCTGTCCGATTGGGCCATGGATAACTCATTCTAGCTTCGTTAATCATAATGAATTAGATATTGAAACGAGAGTAAATGGGGAATTAAGACAAAAAGGGAGTACGAACCAAATGATATTCTCAATTCCGACAATTATTTCGGTTATTTCCCAAGGAATGACGTTAGAACCAGGAGACATTATAGCTACTGGAACTCCATCAGGGGTTGGAAGTGGTTTCAATCCTCCTAGATATATGAAATCTGGGGATGAAATCGAAATTAGGGTCAATGGGTTAGGTGTATTAACAAATACAATTGAATAATAACGTCACATGAAAAGCTGACCCATTCCGAGGGGTCAGCTTATTTTAGCGTGATCGTGATTGGATAGTCCCAAAGCATATCTTGAAGACGATGACGTTTCACTTTTAGTGTGAAAGGGTCAGGTATATTGATAGCAAATTCATGGTTTGCGATAATAGAATGATTAAATTTACCAATTTCAGTTGATGAAAAAACAGGATAAATTTCTTCTCCACCATGGACCATTGTTGTTTCTAAGCCTTGTATATTGTGTACATCTTCTATATATAAGGTTAATTTATTTTTATCTGTTTTTACACGAGCAATGTTTAAATCATTAACAACCACATTTTCGCTATCGTGATCTAATTCTTCGAAGAGAACGGTTTGTTGATAATATAAGGGCTTAGCATAGAACAATACGGATAGTTTACTACTTTCTATGTTTAACTCAGGTTTAAAATATTGTCTAAAATAAACGGTCCCCTCTGGTAGCGTTTCTCCGTTTTCTTTTTCTGTAATGATTTCAGTTTTTACACTTTCATATTGATTGCCTACATCATCTTCAATCACCCGCTGTAACGCAAATGAAAAATGCTTATCATCTAATGGATAAGGTCCAATTTGGTCAATTTGAAAAGTCATATAAAAGCCGTTTTCCGCATCTTTATTTGTATTTGCAAGACCGTCATAGGCAACAGAAAGATGTTGATTTTCAAATTGAGAAGGAGAGGCAGTTGATTTTGTTTCAGAACCAAGATTACAACCGCTCAGTATGAAGATTACAATTAACATGAAAAATCGGATGGAAAGTTTCATGATACACCTCTCGAAGTAAAGATAGTTCTATTCTAGCACTTTCTCGTGTTGTCGAATAGAGACTAAATATTAGAAAAAATGAAAGAGGCTGACAAAATTTGTCAGCCTCAAAATTATTATTTAACAATTGCTTTTCCTTGTTTTCCTTGTGGTACATCTGGAAGTTCATTAACAGAGATGACTTTATCTGTTTTCTTAGATGGTTTATTCCAGTATTGTTCGTTACCTGGAAGATCATCAAACCAAGCTGCTTCTTTCGGACAGTCCAGTACCATAAATTTACCATATTCATTATCACGAGATTGGTGATATTTTAAATAGGCTTTTCCATTTTCGATCGCTAGTATTTCAATTTTACCAGATGTATGACTCATTGAAAGGCGAACTCGTTTTCCTAATCCAGACGTGCGAGCTTTTGCCCCTTCCACGATATTATACACTTCTTCTAACGAAAGAACGAAATCTTTGTTACCTGCAACTGGGCGATTGACGAAGAAATAGTACGGTGTAACACCAGCCCAAGATAGTTTATCAAGAAGTTCTCCTAAAACGACAGGATCGTCATTAATCCCTCTTAAAACTGGGGTTTGGTTAACTACGATTGCACCAGCTTCATGAAGGGCTTGGAAACCTTTTCTTGCTTCATCAGTAATTTCTACTGGATGGTTAATATGTGCCATAATGTAAATTCGTTTTTCAGATGTTGAGTATTCACGAATTAAGTTTAGCAACTCTTCATCTTCATAGATTCGCATTGGGTTAAATACTGGTAGCTTAGAACCAATACGGATAATTTTTACGTGATCAATCGCACGTAGACGATCGAGAATATAGCGAAGTTTCTTTGTTGCAAGAATTAATGGATCTCCACCAGTAAGAAGAACATTATTAATCTCTGGAGTGTTCGCAATGTATTCTAAACCAGGATCAACATCAGACATTGCTTCTTTTACATCGTTACGGAACAAGCGTTTTCGGAAACAATAACGACAATAAGCACCACACACTTCAGAACAGATAAGAAGTGCAGTTGTTTTATATTTGTGCTGACAACCAGGAACCGCATAGTTGGTGTCTTCATCGGAAGCATCCCAGCGCCCATACTCTTCTAATTCATTTTCATTAGGTATGACCAATTTCCGTATAGGATCGTTCGGATTATCCCAATCAATTAAGCTTAAATAATATTCGTTTACTCTGAAAACAAATTTATCGGTAATTTGCTTGAGTTTTTCCCGCTCTGCTTTAGGGATCTGCTCAAGTTTATCAATGTTCATAATATATTTTGGCTGAGCCACAACTATCACCCTCCATTTTCGTAGTCTTTAATATTATAACAAGATTAGTAGAATATCGTCAAAAAAGAAAGAAATCATTACTTTTTTTATATTTTTTGAAGTTTTTACTTCAAATTTATTCGAAATTGAGTAGAAATACGACGATAGCTTTATGCGTTAGATGATATTTTAATAACATTCTATGTAAAATGCTAGACGTTGAAATAGGCGTAGGTAACAGACTAATTATAGGAAAAAGAGTATGTGTTGAATGTAATTTTTCATATGATATATAAAAATGAAATATTACCTTCATTTAGTGAGGTGTATGAGAATACTCATGTGATGAAGAAATATTTTAATAATGGGGGATCAAAAGTGGCTTTACGAAAGAGTGAACACCCAATCATCGAGTTAATGAAAAGAACGAAAGGGTCTTTAGTTTTTAATGAACAGGCAAAAGAAGTAATGCCTGGGGGTGTGACAGCCAATATAAAATACTTTGCTCCGTATCCGATTGTTATGAAAAAGGGGAAAGGGGCGTATTTGACAGATATTGATAATAATCAATATATTGACTACCTGTTATCATATGGGGCATTGATGCTCGGTCACGGACATCCAAAAATACAACAAGCAGTTGAAGAACAACTGCACAACAATGGAACTTGTTTATTTGGTACACCGCACCCACTAGAGTACGAATTAGGAAAAAAAATTCAACATTATTATCCAAGTATGGAGTTGTTAAGGTATACCAATTCAGGTACAGAAGCGACGTTATTATCGCTTCGTATTGCAGCTGCGTATACAGGCAAGTATAAAGTTGCGAAGTTTGAAGGTCATTATCATGGTGGATTTGATCAAATGTTGCTAAGTGTAAATCCGCCTGTATCAGAAGCAGGTCCAATAGAGAAGCCCCTTCCAGTCATCGAGTCTAAAGGGATTAATGATTACTATCAAAAACATACAATCATTTTACCATTTAATGACCTTGAGAGTTGTGAAGCGATTTTGAGAGAAAAACACGAGGAAATAGGAGCAGTAATAATTGAGCCTGTCCAAGGAGGGTTTATCCCAGCGGAACAGGAATTTATGGATGGACTACGAAAGGTCACAAAAGAACTTAATATACTATTCATTTTTGATGAAGTAAAAACAGGGTTTAGAGTAGGACTAGGTGGAGCACAAGCCCTTTACAACATCAAACCAGACTTAACTACATTAGGAAAAGTAATTGGAGGCGGTTATCCAATTGGTGTTATCGGTGGAAAAAAAGAAGTTATGGAGATAACGGCTCCAAGTGTTGCATCCGATGTATTTGACAACAGCCAGAGCAATACTTCTTCAGCAAAAGATGTTCTTTTTCATAGTGGTACTTATAATGGTCATCCGACGATATTAGCAGCTGGTCTTGCAACGATAAATGTATTAGAGAGAGAGATCTCTCATGTTCTTCATGTAACGGATCAATTAAAAAAGCGACTAGAAAAGCTGTTCTCCTATTATGATATACCGATGAAAGCGATTGGCGTTGGTTCAATCTTTAGTGTAGTATTAACTAGTAAAGAGAAAATACGAAACTATCGAGACCTTCAAGAAGCCGACCTCATGACAAGAAAAGAAATAGACTTATATTTATTGAGTGAAGGCATTTATACGAAGCCGCTTAATCGATATAGTTTATCTACTGCACATACTATGATAGAAGTAGATCAAACGGTAGCGGCATATGAACGAGTTTTGAAAAAAATGTATGGGGGTCCCGTCATCAAAGGGTGATTACGATGCTACAAAGCGAAGTATATCAAAGGATTAGTGAAATGAAGAATAAGATGAGTAAATCGCAAATGAAAATTGCGAACTACCTCATTGAATATTCTGAAACAGCGCCATTTTTGACGGCTTCCAAATTAGCCAAAAATGCAGGAGTTGGAGAAGCAACTGTTATTCGATTTGCTGTCTTTTTAGATTATAAAGGATATCCAGACCTGCAAAGACATTTACAGGATGCATTAAAGCGCAAATGGACATCAGCGGAAGTGTTTGCAAGAACAACAGATGCAACGGATGTACCTGAAAATGCATTAAAGGAAGTTTTGTCTGACGATATTCAAAATATAAAAAGTACTTTACAGCAAATCAATCCTGACGTTTTTCAAGAGGCAGTCAATGAGATTATTTCAGCCAAACGGATTTATATTGTAGCGTACCGAAGTGCAATGAGTTTAGGTATGTTTTTACAATTTTATTTAGATCTCGTGTTACAAAATACAGAAATGATTGATCAAGCTGATGGGGTATCCGAGCATCTATTAGACTTAACGGAAAACGACTTAGTGATTGGGTTTGGATTTGCACGATACACGAAGAGAACAGTAGAGGTATTAAAATATGCGAAGCACAAAGGTGCAAAAACTTTAGTGATCACGGATCATCTAATGTCTCCTCTAGTCCCGTTTGGCGATAAAAACTTACTAGCAGCTACAGAGATCAATTCATTTATCGATTCCTTTTCCGCGCCATTAAGTCTTGTAAGCGCTCTAATTACAGCAGTTACTCGATCGGAACATATTAAAGTGGAAAAAAGGTTAGGTCAGTTAGAAGGGCTTTGGGAAAGTTTTGATGTGTTCACTGATTAATATGTGACCCACATCGTGTGGGCCTCAAATAACCATCAGTGGGGGAAGAGGTAAACCCCTGACTGATGGAGATTTCACTTTATTATAAAAAGTAGGCTTAGAGAATTCTCTAAGCCATTTGTAATGCTTTAAATACTACGAATTAATGTGGATTATTATGTGGCAACTTTTTGCCTGCGACTACGAAAAAGTTGAAGAATAGAAATACCGACGAATATGGCTAATCCTGATAATGATACGGAGATGTTTCCAGGATAGATGAGTAATAAGCCGCTAATAAATAGCAAACCACGTTCGACTATGTTTGGTGATGTGATGTAATAGTTCATCATTGAAGCACTAACGGCTGTCATCCCAACGAGTGCAGTAATTAAAGCAGGTGCTAGTGTAGCTAGTGTTGCTTCATGTAAAACAAGCACGGGGTTATACACGAAAGCATATGGGATAATAAAGGCCGCTATCGCTAATTTTAATGCAGTTACCCCTGCTTTCATTGGGTTTGCTCCTGCAATTCCTGCTCCTGCGTACGCAGCTAAACAAACGGGAGGTGTGATGTCCGCTACAATTCCAAAGTAAAACACAAACAAGTGCGCAGCAATAACAGGAATATCAAAAGCAATAAGGGCTGGTGCAGCCATAGAAGCAGTAACGACGTAATTTGCTGTCGTTGGTAATCCCATACCGAGTAAAATACAAGCGATCATCGTAAACAACAGAAGTAAAAAGAAATTTCCACCAGCTAAATTCAATATCCCTCCTGCAATTTTTCCGCCTAGACCTGTTAAGACGACAATTCCGACGATAATCCCAGCTGAAGCACAAGCAGCGATTACAGGTAATGCGACTCTTGCCCCTTGTTCTAATGTTTGTAACATATTGCTTATCGTCATCCGAGTATCTTTTCGTAAAAAGCTTAACCCAAATGCAACGGCAATTGCCCATAAGGCTGCAAATGTTGGGGTATAGCCAAGATAAAGAAGAATGATGATTGTAAACAAAGGAAGCAATAGATCGAGACGCTTTACTATTCCTGATAAAGAAGGAAGCTCATTTTTAGGCAATCCACGTATTCCTTGTTTTTTTGCTTGAAAATGAGTGCCGATAAAAATTCCTGAAAAATAGAGGAGTGCAGGAATTAATGCAACTAAAATAATTTCGTTATAAGGAACTCCTGTATACTCCGCCATAATAAATGCGGCAGCTCCCATAATCGGGGGCATAATTTGACCACCTGTTGAGGCAGATGCTTCAGCCGCTGCAGCAAACTCAGGCTTAAAGCCTGCTCGTTTCATCATAGGAATGGTAAATGAACCTGAACCAACAGTATTTGCTACTGAACTTCCCGTCACCATCCCTTGAAGCGCACTAGCAGAAACGGCCGCTTTTGCAGTCCCACCCGTCATACGTCCTGTTAATCCAAATGCGAGATCATTAAAAAAGCGGGCAATTCCCGTTCCAGTTAAAATGACACCGAAAAATAAAAACAAATAAATAAATGTAGAGGAAATTTGTATTGGAATGCCAAATACAGCTTCTGTTGTATAAAACATTCTCGTCATTAGTCGATCAAAATTAAATCCAGCATGTCCAAAGTGAGGAATTCCTTTTCCCCAAAGACCGTATGCTAGTGCGATAAGAGCAATTATGACGATCGGTAGACCAACAGCTCGTCTTGTCCCTTCAAGTATTAATAAGACACCGAGAGTAGCCATGATGATATCCAATGTTGAAAAACCAAGGATAATGGTTTGCGTACTTGTTAACCTCGTATAATTAAAAATAATATAATAATGGGTTGCTAACGAAGTAAAGGCTAAAAGCACGTCATACCAAGGGACACCGTCTCTTTTTAAAAGGGACCTTTTGAACGGATATAAAATAAAAATAAGTGAAAGTCCTGTTCCAAGATGTATAGCTCCTTGCATAATACGTGGCAATGGAACTGTAATAGCCGTATATAAATGAAAAATGGTTAATGAACTTCCAATGATCGCAACAATCCATGCCCATTTCCCAATTTGGGATCGGTAGGCAGATTCTTTATCATACTTCTCCAATAATTGTTTTGCACTAATATTTTGATCACTTTCATTACTCAAAAAAAATCACCACCTATAAGGGAAAAGAGGTTAACTCATGTTAGGGGCATATAAGCTAATTATATGCCAGAAATTAATTGAATCTTTGAGTTAACCACGTCTATTAGCTTTAGTCTTGAAGTCCGATTTCTCTAAAGTACATTTCGGCACCTGGATGCAACGGAAGCAGCTCTGAACCATTTAAGAAGTTCTCTTGTGTCATAAAGCGTCTTGCTACGTCATGTGTCATCGTATCGATGTTTTCATATAACGCTTTTGTAATCTCGTAGCCTAATTCTTCACTGATTTGATTTGTTGAACCAACGAGTACGGCATAAGCTGTAATCGTATTAACAGGACCATCAAGGAAGTTATACGTATCATCAGGAATTTCTAATGATCCATAACCACTATTTTCTTCAATATATTGTAATGCCTCGCCTTCAATTGGTAGAAGGACGATATTACGAGACCTGTTTATCGATTCCATTTCACCGTATGGAAGTCCTAGCAATCCAAATGAAGCATCAACTGTACCGTCACCAATAGCATCTGCGGCAACACCAAAGCCTTCTTGTAAAGGTGTATAATCACCATCTTCGAGACCGTAAGCTTCAAGTATTAATTTTGCTGCAGACTGAGTAGCACTTCCTGGTGGACCAATAGCAACGCGTTTTCCTTCCAAGTCTGCAATTGAATTAATTCCTGCATCGGCCCGAGCGATAACTTGCATAACTTCAGGATAAATATGAGAAATAAAGCCGAAGTTTTCAATAGGAGTACCATCAAATTCACCTTGACCATTTAATGCATCAATCGCTGTTACATGTACGGTCATTCCTAATTGGAAATTTCCTTGTAAAATACTCGCTAAATTTTCAACAGATGCCCCCGATGCAATCGCACTTACGTCAAACCCTTCAGTATCTACATTGGCATTCATTACATTAGCGATCTCTTGCCCTAACGGATAATAAGTTCCACCTGTACTACCAGTGCCTAATTGAAGAGTCGTCATAAAGTTTTCGTCACCAGCTTGTCCGCCTCCATCCGTTCCACAAGCAGGTAGAATGAAACTTATTACAAATAACACGAGTAGAAAAGGCATTAATTTTTTTCTCATCATAAATTCCCCCTTTTGTAAAATGTTTTCTTATATGATGACTTTGCTTATTTTTTACAAAAAGGGTGACTTTTATCAAAGAAATTTACGAATGGAATAAAATATAATATTAGACCTGAATTATTCATACTTCCTAGTTAATACATGAATGAAGACAATACCAGATATTTTTCTGCTCTCTTGAAACTTATCAAGTTGATTTCGCTACTTAAGATGTGATTTTATATTAAATGCTTGAATATAATCAGTTTTTGGGCAGACTACTCCCTTGTTCTGACATTTAATTTTAAAAATAGGTATTAGGGTAGTTCACTCTAGCTTTAGCTTCTGAATTCGCTGAAGTACTTTCCAAAAGAATTCTTGGTAGACGAAACTTGACGATAGTTTAAAGTAAAGGGACCGTCCTGACGTTACTAATTTACTAGCAACTTTAATACTTCGTGTTCGGATTGTATCAATTTGCATGTTCTTTTGTTCTTCTGGAAAACAAAGAGTACGTAGCCAATTGGTTAGATTATAGGCTAACAGGCTCAACATCATCTTTACCTCGTTTACTTGGAAAGAATGACTATTCATTTTATCAAAACTAAAACCATTCTTGGTTTCTTTAATGTAGTTCTCCATCGTTCCCCTTTTTTGATAAGAAAGAACGATATCCTTGGGAGAAAAGACATCTACTAAATTAGTGACAAAGAACGAATGGCTGAAAATTAATTCACCAGCCGAGCGGACTGATTTTATAATCACTTTTCTAGGCTTAGCCCAAGATTTGGCTTGATAAATAGTTTCTTCATAATAGCATTCTGCCTTCGTAACATCGGAAGGTAGAGATGATGGAAGGAGTTCATCCGCGATTCGTTGCAAATTTGCATTGGATTTGAGCCGAATCACGTAATAAACCGATTCTTTTTCGCACAAATCATACAAAGCAGGTACGGCAAACCCACTATCCCCGCGAATAAATGATGTCGTCTCTGGGAATTTTTCGTTGTAATGTTCAATGAGAGGTTGTATAAATTCCACAACACCATTAGAGGTATAGACATTCCCAGGTCGTAGCTTGGCTTTAAGGAAATCGCCTGTTACTCCGTCAAAGGCAACTAATGGATGGAAACCAACAGTTCCATAATGAGCATTGTAAGCTGCAGCTTCTTGATCTCCATAGGTATCTGAATGCGTTGAATCCAAGTCAAAAATGAGTGATTTAGACTCTCTAAATTGATGAACTTTGTCAATCAGTTCTTGGTTGGCTTGATTTAACTGTTCGATAGATTGGTTATCGAAACGTCTAAAGAAACGAGATAGGCTAGGCTGCGAAGCTAGCGCATCAGTACCGATGATTCGAGTAAATACAGGATCTTTCGTCAATTGATCCGCTGCATCATCTTCGGTATAACCCGCAATGATTTGATAAATCTTTTGACGAAGTAAGTTTTCATTCGAATGAACGTAGTAACGTCTGTTGTCTTTCAGGTTTAAAAACTGTGCCAATGTAGAAGAAAAACCTACCTTTTCATCGAATTCTCTAAAAAGGAATTCGCCAGTATCGGACGAGAGTTCTCCTCCATCATTAGATAATTTAATTTGACGATTGAAATCTAGTGTTAATTGCGGTAAAGTAGCCATTATAAGAATCCTTTCTGGTGGTTATTAGTCGCATTTTAACCTTATCAGAAATGGGTTCTTTTTTCATTTTTCAAGTGAAAAACTATTTAACAAAAAAACTTATTAGATAGGCATTAATGGCCAATTAATGATTTTCTATGAATAATTCAGGTTAGAGATTTGCCTCGTTAAATTAGATCAAAAAAAGCTGACTCCTCGAAGTCAGCTTTCAACGCTACTAATTTATTTTTTCATAATTGGCAGGATTATTTGCTTGAATTGGGACATTTGTTTCAATATGACCAAAAAGCGCATCCTTAATATTTCCATCAATTAATATTTGTGTTTCGTTAAATCCGAATTGTTTCATTGTGAGGGCAATTTGTTGTAGAAGCATTTCCTCAATACCAGATCCTACATTGGCATCTAGTAATTCTTCTGAAAACGATACATGAGCAATGCCACCTTTTTCTTCTACATATTGCACTTGAACATTAGATGGAATTAATGAAATTAATTGATCGTGTGTAGGACCAGCAACCCAAGCTTCTAATGTTTTGACAAAAACATCTTCTTTTTCAGCTTCAATCGTTGTCTCTACTCTGTACATATTCATAACTTGATTATCTGCAAAAAATAACTCAACAGGATGGACGGTATCTTCTGTTGTAACTTCTGTATTTTCCTCATCTTCGGTAATTGGTTCTGCTAAGTTATCTTCTTCTTGTTGATCATTATCCTCAATAAGCTCTTCATTATGGTCTGAGTCAATTCCACTACCATTTTCTTCAGGCTCAATAGGTCCTTCACCTTGTCCACAAGCAGCTAATATGAGAGCAGTCAGAATTGCTACAAACAACAGATGTAATGATTTTGTCATATAGATCCCCCTAAAAGTAAGAAATAGGTTTATTAATACAAATTTAATTTCCCTATTTCTATTAAGTTGGCTTTTATTCACAAAGTGCTTAGAAAATAAAGCCAATTTTTTTCTATTGTACAATATAGGCGACAAAATTCAATCATTTTTTGCTCAAAATATGCTCTACACTTTAATAGAAAATAAAGAACAAAGCTAAGGATAAGTGAATAAAGTGTGTATTCCTAATGATTTCGTCGTTTATCATTAATTTTGAAAAAAAGGAAATACGTATTGTACTAGGAACCAAAGAAAACCGAAAAAGATGACAATGTAAGCAACATACTTAATAAAAGTGGCAGCAACCATACTAGAATTTTCTTTCTTTTCAACATTCCGCTTTTGTACTTCTACATTTTTATTCATTGAAATTTCCTCCTTGTTTTATTGCTTGGTTGTTTAACTGTTACCCGAAAAAAATTGTCGGAAAACATAAGGTGAGATTTCAAATGGAAATGGGAGGGAGTATGCCTGTAGAACTGCAAAAGAAATCGTTTAGCTATTTTTATTGTTATTTAAACCCAGTATAATGATATAATAGATTTATTAGCACAATTTTACATATGGGGTGAGAAAATGCCTCGTGGCAAATTTTTCTATTTTTGTTATGGCGTAATACTTGTATTTTTAATTATTTTGTTAGGTTCAAAAGTACAATTTATCTTTAGACCGCTCGTTGTTCTTGTGCAAACATTGTTTGCACCGATCATTATTGCAGGAGTATTGTTTTACTTATCGCGACCGTTCGTTAATCTTCTGTCTCGCTGGATGCCAAGAGGAATATCCATCTTAATTTTGTATTTAAGTGCGATATCGATTTTCACCATGCTTATCTTATTAATTGGACCTGAACTACAAATACAGTTTAACAGTTTAGTTAAAAATATGCCTCTATTTGTTAATGAGATGAGAGATCTACTTATTCAAGTACAGGAAAATGAATGGGTTGCAAGATTCCAACAAAATGAAAATTACACGATTGAAGAAATTACGTCTAGTCTTGTTGAGTATTTAAATGAATTAGTTTCAGCAATTGGTTCGAATGTTGCAACGTTCATTGGTTTTATTACTAATATTATCATCATTATGATCATCATTCCTTTCGTGTTGTTTTATATGTTAAAAGAAGGTGAAAAGGCGCCTCAACAAGTAATTCGCTTATTACCAGTAAAGCAGCAACAAGAAGGTCGGCATATTTTAAGTGATATGGATACGGCCCTGAGTTCCTATATTCAAGGTCAAATTATTGTAAGTATTTGTGTCGGAGTGCTGTGTTACATCGGTTTTCTCATTATCGGTCTCGATTATCCGCTCGTGCTAGCATTAATTGCCATGTTTACGAATGTTATTCCTTTCGTTGGACCTTGGATCGGCACGATACCGAGTGTGATTGTCGGATTACTTCATTCACCCTTAATGGTGTTACTCGTCATCATCGTTGTCATTATTGTTCAACAAGTGGAAAGTAATTTAATTTCACCACAAGTAATGGGAAGGAAATTAGCGATACATCCTTTAACGATTATCTTACTCCTTTTAGTAGCTGGTCGCTACGCCGGGCTGTTAGGTCTCTTATTAGCAGTACCCACCTATGCAGTCGGAAAAGTAATTGTTAGTCATACGTATCGGTTATGGAAGCTGAAAAAGTATCCGATTGAGTAATAAGTGGCAAAGTGATAAAATAGTTAAATTCTTACGATGAGGTGATTCTCTATGGCATACGAAGTTGAAGGTATTAAACAAATTGAAACAAATGAGTTACAGGAAATTGTAAATGAAGGGAAAGCAGACCCTATTTTAGTAGATGTTCGAGAGCCTGAAGAATATGTAGAAGGGCATATTAGCAATATTCCTTTAATCCCTATGCATAATTTGCCTGCGCTTATCGATCAATTTGATAAGGATAAAGAATATATTTTCGTTTGTCGAAGTGGTAATCGAAGCCAAAATGTAGCGATGTTTTTCAAAGAACGTGGCTTTGATAAAGTAAGTAACTATGCCGGTGGCATGTTAGCTTGGGATGGCGAATTAGCAACAGGTATGGAACGTGTCATTACAGATGTTAAAGAACTTTATAAATAACCAAGAAGAGATGCAAACGATTATCAAGACGCTTGCATCTCTTTTCCTGTTTATTTACAAATGGTCGGTTTTCTTAGAATATTGATTTTTGCCTCGTTCAGCATTTTTCTCGCGTAAGCTGTTTTTTTGTTGCAGCTTTGCATTGTTATCTTTCTTCTTCTTGTCGTCATCTTTCGTTACAGACATACTTGTTACCTCCCTCATCATCGGTGTTCTCCTTTATTGTAACCATGTATTTGACCCGATATGTTTAGCATTTATCTTTAAGGGTATAAAATCATTAACAAATAATTGGGAGGGAATATAAATGGTTGGTAAAGGAATTATGATAACAGCAGTAGCAGTAGGGGCGGTAGGAACAGCCATATATACATTTAGCGACAGAACTAAACGAGAAAAAGTCATGAATAAAGTCAGAAAAAAAAGATCTTCAAATCAGATAAAGATAGATAAAAACGTTGGACATCCCGACCCTTATGATGTGAAGGATAACACGATGGTTAGTGAAGGGGCTTTATATGCGATACAGCGGTATAATGAAGAGGTTCAACAAAAGGACGAAAATAAGACGACGTAAACCCTTTGAGCTGATACGATCAGCTCTTTTTACTTGTGTGCCAGGCATGGCAACTATCTAGGTGGTGAAAGTCCACTGTGGGGGTACACATCGACCAACCACTAAGGAAGCGCAAGGTACTTATCGTGAGGTAAGGGCTAGAGGAAGCGTGGAATAAAATCTTGGCTCGACGAACAGAAATCTGATACCAAGGCTTTATAAAGGGATGAGGCTCCATGACAAGTCAAAGTCCAAAAGATGTGCGTAACTTTATAGAGTAAATCAGGCGAGTAAAAGAGGAAAGATAGTTGTCTTACCCTGGGAGATCTTGCGAATGTACATATGTACATTCGAAAAAGGTTAACCGCAAGAAGTCAGCAGAAGCCATAGTAATGAGTAATCTCATGAAGGGCTGAACAATTTATAGTGTTTCAACGCCACGAATGCGTAAGTGACGAACTCCGAATGTGTTAATGGTGAAAGAATGAGCGTATCTCAAAGGATAGCCAAAATGGAGCTATCACTTACTACGTGAGAGGAGAGGAGAAACGAGTGTGAAGCTTTTAGAGCAGATTTTAAGTAATCAAAACATGAACGAAGCTTACCTGCGTGTTTATAGAAATAAGGGTGCAAGTGGGGTCGACGGAGTAACAGTCGACGAACTAAAACAATATCTGAAAGAGAACAAGGATGAACTGCGCCAGCGCATCAGAACAAGAAAATACCAACCACAAGCTGCCTTAAGAGTGGAGATCCCAAAAGAAAATGGAAAGATGCGCAAATTGGGAATACCAACAGTAGTGGATAGGGTAGTTCAACAAGCAATTCACCAAGTACTTAGTCCGATATTCGAAAAGCAGTTCAGTGAATTCAGTTACGGCTTTAGACCAAAAAGAAGTTGTGAGATGGCAATTATAAAAAGCTTGGAATATCTGAATGATGGACACGATTGGATAGTGGACATTGACCTTGAAAGATTCTTCGATACAGTCCACCACGATAAACTCATGCGAATTATTGCCAACACAATAGATGATGGAGACGTTATCTCTCTAATAAGAAAATATCTTGTTAGTGGGGTCATGGTGAATGGGAAATATGAAGAAACACCAACCGGGACTCCGCAAGGAGGTAACCTCAGTCCATTATTGAGTAATATTATGTTGAATGAACTCGATAAGGAATTAGAAAGTAGAGGATTACGATTCATAAGATACGCTGATGACGCACTCATCTTTGTGAAAAGCGAAAAAGCCGCTGACAGAGTGATGAAATCAATCGTGAGATTTATAGAAGAGAAATTAGGATTGATAGTAAATGCCGAAAAGAGTAAAGTTTCTCGCCCAAAAGAGTTAAAATTCTTGGGATTTGGGTATTATTATGATCCTAATAACAAGAGATATCAAGTGCGGCCTCATCCAATTTCAGTACAGAAATTTCAAAGGAAGCTTCGACAATTGACAAAGCGAAATTGGAGTGTTCCGTTAGACTACCGAATACTGAAACTGAAACAAGTCATATTCGGATGGGTGAATTACTTTAGAATCGCAAATATGAAAACAGCAATGAGTCGAATAGATAAGAAATTACGCTCAAGATTAAGGGTAATCATCTGGAAACAATGGAAGGTAGCGAAAAAACAAATCAAGTCGCTAACTCAATTAGGGATACCTGAAGAAGAAGCGAAAGGATTAACGTTCTGCCGGAAAGGTTATCGGTATATCGGATTATCGAAAGTTGTTCAAAAAGCAATCTCAAACAAAAGACTAAAACAAAGGGGAGTACCCTCTGCTTTAGAACGTTACTTAAAAGTACACACTGTAATATAAATTGAAACGCCGTATACGAGACCCGTATGTACGGTGTTGTGAGAGGGGCGAAAATAGGTTAACTTATTTTCCCTCTACTCGATTTCCTTTTTTAAAGAATAAGCTAAAATAAATTTATAGATATGAAACTTGAATACACAAAAGGCATGGAGAGAAAGCTTACTGATTTCAAGTGAGCTTTCTCTTTATGTGTTTAATATAGTCTCGAAACGTTAAAACTACAATTAGCACTATTATGTAGGAGAAGATAAGCATGGAAATTGTAAAAAAGTTAATTGTAATTATTTTGGGTGCCCTTCTATTAGCTATAGGCTTAAATATCTTTTTAATTCCAGCTAACGTATTTGCGAGTGGATTTACAGGGGTAGCTCAGCTCATCGCAACGCTTATTCCGTTGTCGACAGGTATCCTTTTATTACTTTTAAATATACCAGTTGCGATCTTAGGTTGGTTAAAAATTGGGAAAGCTTTTACTCTTTATAGTTTTTTAAATGTAGTGCTTACGACAATCTTTCTAGAAATCATTCCTGTGATTGAAATTTCATCTGACTTACTTTTAAATGCCGTGTTTGGTGGAGTTATTTTAGCGTTAGGTGCGGGGATCACCCTTAAATGGGGGGCATCTTCTGGTGGTTTGGATATCATTGCTCTATTTTTATCACGTAAGAGTGATCGCCCTGTTGGTATTTATTTTTTCGGTTTAAATGCACTTATTGTGATTACTTCAGGTTTATTATTTGATTGGGAAAGAGCGCTTTATACACTAGTATCGTTATATGTCAGTTCAAGAGTGATTGACGCTATTTACACACGTCACGTAAAATTAACAGCTTTTATTATTACGAAAAACGCTGATAAATTAAAAAAAACTATACATGATCGAATTACGAGAGGTATAACACGAATACCTGCAAAAGGTGGCTATTCACAAGAAGAAAAAGAAATAGTGATGATAGTTATTACGAGATATGAGCTCTATGAATTAAAGAAAGTCATTCAAGAAGTAGATCCTAGTGCCTTTACAAACATTGTGGAAACCGCGGGTATCTTTGGTTTATTTAGGAAAGAAAATTAGAAAGGAAGAAGTGAGATGAAAAAAATACTCTCTTTGTCGTTATTGATTGTTATAGCATTAGTAGGATGTGGTACATCTGATGAAGTTACCGAAACAAACGGTGAAGGTAATCAAGGGGGAGAAGAAGTGAGTACACTAGCAACATCTTTAAAAGTAGATAAAGAAGAAGACCAACTTGCTTTTACAATATCGCTAACCAATAAAGGTACAGAAGAAGTGAGTTTGCAATTCCCAACAGGACAATTGTTTGATTTTATGGTCGCCACAGAAAAAAGTGAAGTGGTTTATAAGTATTCAGAAGGAATGATGTTCACTCAAGCAATCGTTGAAAAACAGTTAGGTCCGAATGAAACGATTACGTTTACAGATGAATGGGATTTAACGTTCGATGGGGAGAGAGTACCTGCTGGTAGTTATAGAGTAATTGGCGAACTACCAATCATGACAGTGAATGGAAACGAAGCATTTAGAGAACAATTTCTCGTCGAGGAAAATATTATTATCGAGTAAAATAAAAACAATGGAAAGACGTCTCTAAGTTTTGCCACTTAGAATGTGTATTCGTTGACCCACTGAATAGCTAGAGGTACAACAAATATTAAATGTTGTACCTCTTTTCGGTTTTATTGCAATCCTGTTGTGGAAAAATCAGGAGACAGCCGTAACGAAAGAAGAGGATAAGTGTCCATAAGAGGAAAAATCAAGAGACAGCCGTAACGAAAGAGGAGGATTAGTGCCCGTAAGAGGAAAAATCAGGAGAATACGGTAACGAAAGAGGAGGATTAGTGCCCGCAAGAGGAAAATTCAGGAGAATACGGTAACGAAAGAGGAGGATTAGTGCCCGTAAGAGGGGAAATCAGGAAAATACGGTAACGAAAGAAGAGGATTAGTGCCCGCAAGAGGAAAATTCAGGAGAATACGGTAACGAAAGAGGAGGATTAGTGCCCGTAGGAGGAAAAAATTAGGAGAACTCGGTAACGAAAGAGGCAGATTAATCCCCATAAAACAAGTAGGTGAATGAGGTCTCAAAAAAGAAAGATTAAAAAAACGCGAAAAATGAGAAGAGTTCCCATTTCACGCGCTTTAAATAGCCTTTTGATCAAAATTACTATTTCGGTCCCCACTCTTTTTGGGCAGCGTTTTGAATAGATTCCAACAATAATTTCCACTCTTTTCCAAGTTCTTCATAGTTAGTTATATTAGCTTCTTTTTCGGGCAAAATTCCTTTTCCCTTCCAGTATTCGGCACAATGTTTCGGAACTACTCGTTTCATGATGACGCGTCACTCCACTCGAGTAAAGATTTTAGTTCATCCGTTGATAACTCAGAGACACTTTTTTCATCTGAAGATAATATGTCGTCTGAAAGAGACTGCTTTTTCATGAGTAGCCGATCAATTTTTTCTTCGATTGTACCTTTAGCAACTAGTTTATAAACGGTTACTTTTTCAGTTTGACCAATTCGGTACGCTCGATCAGTCGCTTGATTTTCAACGGCTGGATTCCACCACCGATCATAATGGATGACATGATTAGCAGCTGTTAAATTTAAACCAACTCCACCTGCTCTTAAGGATAAAATGAAAATAGGAGTTTTTTTGTCTTGTTTAAACGTCGTAATCAGTTCTTCCCGCTCATGTCGCGCTAATCCTCCATGTAGGAAAGGTACTTCCACATTAAACTGTTCTCTAAGGCCCAGTTGTAATAACTCTCCCATTTCTCGATATTGCGTAAAAATTAACAGTTTTTCTTCATTGTCAATAATTTGCTCGACGAGTGTAAATAGTAAATCCCATTTTTCAGAACGATGCTGGAGACGACCGCGATCTTTTAAAAATTGCGATGGGTGGTTACAAATTTGTTTAAGTCTCGTAATACTACTTAAGATGGTTGCTCTTCTTTCGATTGAATTTTTTTCATCAATGGTTGTTAGTAGCTCATTGACGACCGCCTGGTATAGTGAAGCTTGTTCAGCGGTTAAGCCGACAATATAGGTTTGCTCGGTTTTATCTGGTAATTGAAGCTCTAATGCTTCGTCAGATTTTTTTCGTCTTAACAGGAAAGGCGATATTAATAGTTGTAATTGATGTAGCTTCTTTTCATTTGGTTGACCGCCTTCAATTGCTTTTACAAAAGCTCGTTGAAATTGTTGGAAGCTGCCTAAATACCGATCATTTAACATATCCATAATTGACCAAAGCTCTTTCAGACGATTTTCAATAGGTGTCCCTGTTAAAGCGATGCGATGGAAAGCGTTAAACATTTTAATTGCTTTTCGTTGTTTTGTTTCCACATTTTTGATTTGCTGTGCTTCATCAAGAATGAGTCCGTTCCAAACTGTGTTCGAAAAAATGCTTTCATCACGAAAAGCGAGTGTATAAGAAGTAATAACAATATCATAGTCCGTTTGATTACCTTCTTGTTCGGTTAAGCGCTCAACACCATGGTGGATAAATATTGAAAGGCCAGGAGCGAACCGGTGCAATTCTTCTTCCCAATTTCCGATGAGTGATGTAGGACAAATAATGAGAAATGGTGCTGTTTGATCTTTTACTTGGTTTTCAATAACTTCTAACATGTAGGCAATTGTTTGAATAGATTTTCCTAACCCCATATCATCAGCTAAACAAGCTCCGAATCCAACTTTACGCATATGTAACAACCATGACATCCCTTCCACTTGATAAGGTCTAAGCTCTCCTTTTAATGAAGAGGGTGGTGTAATGGTAGGTACTTTTTTATTAAGCGTAGCATCAACGGCACTTGAAAGTTTATCGTCCCATTGGATTGATATATCGAACCCATCATTTTCTTCTGCATCGGCTATCAGGTACGTTTTCCATGTGTCGAGAAGCGATGGTTGATTATCTTTTTGTCGGTTTAAATATTGATTTAAATGCTTTGCTTCAATCGGGTCCCAATATAACCATTTCCCATTCCATTTAATAAAGGGTGTTTTCATTTCAACTAGCTTTTTAAATTGTTCTTCGCTTAACTTTTCACCATCAAGGACAATTTCATAATTAAATTCGCTAATGTTTTGCCAATTGAACGTCGATTCGCTTTCGCTCGTAAATTCACTAGGCTTATCAGCAACTTGAATAGTAGTTTGAAAATGATTGGGCCGTTTTTTTAGCCAATTTGGAACAACAACACCTATTCCTAAACGTCGTAGTTGATCGTATTGCTCAGTAAGCAGTTCGTAAACGACTTCTTTTGATACCAGTGAAGTAGGGTGTGTTATCGATAACGCAGAAAGTTCAGGAATGATTTGAATAATTTCTGCTATATCTTCTTTTAAACGAGTAATCGGGTTCGTTCTCCACGGGTGATGTCCGCTATGTAGTTCTTCAAGTGCAACGATCAAAGAAGGATCTTTACGATCTTGTAGGAAAAGTAAAATTTTCCAACTCTCTTCATCTTGTGCAGGTTCTTCAATAGCGATTGTCGTCTGAAAAGGTACGGTTGGGATCGCTCCAAGTTCTTCGAGAAATGTTTTGTCATTTGTTTCTTGGTTATCGACATCATTTAATAAATATTGTTTTGATACATGAAGTTCAGTAAATGCTTTTTGAACATATGGATTTTCTGCAATCAAGTAACGAATAAAGTGACTACAAATTTCATTTGTTATTTCTTTGTAGGAATAATTCTCACGTTGTTTATCAAGAAGATGAGCATGAACTCCCGATTCCATTAAAGAAAACGAAACAGTCGGTAAGGCATCCTCCCAGTCATCCCAATTCCATTTCGCAATTTCCCATGCTCCGGAAGGTGTTAACAAAAGATTACCGTTGATAATTTCAGATTGAATGTTTGTAAAAGTCGTCAACCAAAAGGTAAAGTCATACGCTAATGTTATTTTAGGTCGTTGTTCCCATGTTTTCATGCTTTCCACAGCTTTAGGTAAGTCTTTTTTGTGAATGATAATGCCTTCTAGCGGGAACACAAATTCAGTCGATGTGGTCGTTGCTTGATAGACGAGAGTATCGCCTACTTCGCTATAAAACATTCGATCTTCTACAGGAGCGATTAAGGAAGCTTTTTTTGTAGGAATGAATGTTCCATAAAATGAAGCCGCGTCATCTTGAAAAAGAGTTAACTTTAATTCAAAAGGTGAATAAAGAAATGGGTATTGAAAGTTTAAATAATCTTTATACTTCTTATGTTGTTTTTGTTCACCCCATATAAAAAAGTAGTCTCCTAACCAGCCACCATGAATGAGGACGTTGTTTGGATTATAATTACTCATCAATCGTTTTCATCTCCTGAATTAATGCACGGTAAGTTTTATAGGTTTGCTTAAAAATAGCAGTATATTCATGAAATCGCTCAGTTTGGTTGAGCGTTTCATATAATCGTTTCAATTTTTTCATATATTGAACAGCGTCTGAATAATGTGACCGGGTTTTTTTCTCCACTAAGCGAACGATAAATTGATGGTAGATCGGTATTGTTCTTTCAGGGAGGTGCTTTTCTAGCTTTTCTAACAATTGCTGCTTTTCTACACTTAGTTGAAAGGGATTGTGCTCTTGGTTTAAAAAGTAATAAATAGCCTCATCCCATTTCTTTTCGTATAAAATAATTTCAATAAAGAGCTTTTGAATTGTTGGATAAGATAGTTGATTATTGAAACTCTCTTTAACTTTTTCAAAAAGTAATTCTCTTTCATTGTTTTCTACGGAACTAGATAACTCCATATAAGATTGAAGTGTAGGATAATTGATCCATTTTGTTAACCGGTCCGTAAAGTGAAATGAGCTTTTGTTATGTTTTATTAATTTAGTGTAGAAAGGCTGAAGATTGCCAATCGAATGATTCCAACTCGCTGTAAAAAGTTCGAACCACCTTTGCATCGTATCCCATTCACGACGGGTGTTTAACAACGAAAAATGGTGATACAAATCGTTTGCAGTTAATCTTTGTTTATAAAGTTTTAAATAAGTAAGAGACCCGACACCGTCCTGACAAATTAGGGCTAATAAGCTTGTTATAATGGTAAGCTGAAACGGGCCATTCTGTTCTTGGTGCATCTTTTGAAAATATTGATAATAAGGTTTAACCCATGGCTCATGCTCATTTTTGACCAACCATTTAGGGAGGAGGTTATACCATACGGTTTCTCCTAAATCCAAATATCGAATAAACAAAAGAACAAGTACTTCTGTAATGGCTTGCTTTTCTTCCATTTTTAAATTAGAAAAATGATTATCTAATAACCCAATAATTCTGTCACCGAGAATGGTTAAGAAAAGGTGAAACCTTCGTTCAAAAGAAGTGTAAGTCGTAAATTTCACACTAAGTGATAATAGACCGTTCATGATCATGAACGCTTGGTCAACAATTGACAATGGATCTAACTGTTTATGGAGTTTATCCATAGTTTCTTCTACAAGTTCTGAAATTTGAACATCCTTTAAATAAGTAGAAGACGTTATTTTTTTATACAGCTCAAGAATATGTCCTTCAAGGTCGTTTATTTCATCATGGTCGTATTGTTTTAAGTTCAGCATTACTACTATCAATCCTTTACTTCAACTATTTCATAGGATGGTCAAAATCGCTTTATTATACAATAGTAACAAAAAAGCTTGTAAGATACCTAAAATTTAAGGAGGAAATACGAAAAGCATAAAGAATGAAAGAGATATAAATAATCTTTAGACGAATAGAAAAAGGAGTGGGTATGAAATGAGTATTCGTAGTAAACTGCATATTGAACAATTACTACAGTCGTTTAGTAAATGGTCCGAATATGATGCTGTTCACTTAAAATATTATTTTATCTTCGATGATAAGGAGCGCGGTGGAATTATTACATTAATGAACAAAGATGGTCGGTGGTCTATTCATGGAAAGGGCGAAAGTTATTGTGATCATGAGGAAACTTTACTACAAATAGACGACGTAAAAAAGCTAATATGGAATCATCGTGCAGCGGTAAACCGAGCAATCAAAGCAATACATGGGGACAAACAATTAATTGTAAGCTGAACTACTGTTCATTCAATTCGATAAAAAAGCGAACTCGTTCCAGCAAGCTGGACCATCGGGGAATCAGATGGATTCTCGATCCCACCTGATTAGACATCCCACCTACGTTAAGAGGGGGGACCTTTACCCTAAAAGACGAAACAATAAAAAAAAGGTAGAAGGATATGGCAGGTTATTCCTTCTATCTTTTTTTGGCACTTATACAACCTTCATTCTAAGTTATGAAAACAATTCATTTTCTCAGTTTTATATTAAATTAGGAGGAAAATAAAATGTGGTATGAGACAAAGTTAACCAAATTACTAAAAATAAAACGACCAATTATTCAAGCGGGGATGGCAGGAGGACCGACAACGCCTGAGTTAATCGCAACGGTTTCAAATTGTGGGGGTCTAGGAACATTAGGGGCAGGCTATATGGGGCCTGAAGAAATAAAAGGAGCGATCCAAAGAATTAAACAATTAACGGATCAACCGTATGCCGTAAATTTATTTATTCCAGAGACTACGACGATAGAAGAAAGTAAAATTATAAAAATGACGGATACTTTAAAAGGATTTTATGAAAAGCTTGGGATAGAACAGCTATCGTTACAAGATGAATGGGGACCTAACTTTGAAAAACAAATCGAAGTGATTATTGAAGAAAGTGTGCCTGTTTTTTCATTTACATTTGGAATACTCGAAACAGAATGGATAAATAGGTTGAGGGCTAATGGAACAATTGTAATTGGCACAGCAACAACAGTTGAAGAAGCTTTGCAACTTGAAAAAATGAATGTCGATGCGATTGTAGCGCAAGGAAGTGAAGCAGGTGGACATCGTGGGACTTTTTCAGGTGCTGCTGAAGATGCGATGATTGGGACGATGGCGCTCGTTCCACAAATGGTTGATGCTGTACATATTCCAGTGATAGCTGCAGGTGGAATTATGGACGGAAGAGGCTTAATTGCAAGTATTTCACTTGGTGCAAGTGCTGTTCAAATGGGAACGGCTTTCTTACCGACGCTTGAGAGTGGAGCCAATCCGCTTTATAAAAAAGCAATAATTCAAGCAACGGAAGCAGCGACAACCGTAACGACCAAATTTTCAGGAAAAGCTGCAAGAGGACTTAAAAATGAATTTATTGATCGTTTAAAGGATGTACCTGTTAGTGAAGTTCCAATTTATCCAGTGCAAAATGCATTAACTCAACCCTTACGTAAAGAAGCAGCGAAGCAAGAAAAGTCAGAATGGATGTCGATGTGGGCAGGACAAGGATTGCGTCTAACTGAAGGTATCGGGGCTAAACAAATCATTGATCGGATAATGGAAGAAGCGAATGCCACATTACTTCGTTTAACCAAAAAGGGCTGACAAATAAATTCATCAACCTAGAGGGTAAGCGCTATTCTTTTATCCCGCAACAACTGACAGTGATACCCCCGCTTCAAGACTTCGAGGAATTAAAGAAGGATAAGTGGGGGATAAACTGCCAGTAAGTGCTTAATGAACACAGACGTTGCCACGTCCTGTGGCAACGTCTGTGTGACCCACATCGTGTGGGCCGCAACTAACCATCAGTGGGGGAAGAGGAAAACCTCTCACTGATGGAAGTTTCACTTTATAAAAAAAAGGAAATGATTGATAAAATTCCAATACTACTGAGGACTACAACAATCAAACTTGCACCGAAATAGGCAATAATGGCAGCTGTAATTCCGCCAATAATCCCAAACATGACGTTCTCATGTACGGTTAAGATGCCAGGGAAGATTAATGCACCAAGAGCTGCATACGGTACATTTCTTAAAATGGCTTGCATTTTTGGTGGAATTTTTTTAGCGTCCCAAAATACAAGCGGTAACATTCTAGGGATGTAAGTTACAATTGCCATTCCAGCAATAATGAGGAGAATGCTCGTATCCATTATGTTTTACACTCCTATGCAGTTTTTTTGTCAATGAGTTCAATGACGATACAAGAGGTTAATGTCGCACAAATGATCGCCCATCCACTTGGAATAAATTGAGATAGTATCATATTTAGTACAGCGGCAAACACAGCTAATGATACTACTTTTCGATGTTTTTTCAATGAAGGCATAAGCAAGGCGATAAACATGGCATATAAAGCAATGGCCATACTTTGTTGTAATGTTTCGGGGAGGATTGAACCTGCTAGAAACCCTAACCCTGAATTGATAACCCAGCTGCCGTAAGCCATAGAAGCAACACCTACGATAAAGCCTGTCTTAATCGTACCTTCCTGTGTTGATGTTACTGCGAATACTTCATCGGTGATTCCGAATGAATAAAGAGCCTTCTTTATCGGATGCTCGTCTTCTACTTTTTCACTAACAGCAGCACTCATAAGTAAATGACGAATGTTGACAATAAAAGTAGTAAAAATAATTTCAAAAGCACCCGTACCGATTGCAAGTAAATTGAGTGCCATATATTGAGATGCACCAGCAAAAACAAACATGCTCATCGCGACCGTCTCGACAAAGCCTAATCCTGTAGCTTTCGCTAAAAGGCCAAAGGTAATCGCTGCAGGTGTATAACCGATCGCAATACCGACACCAACCATCACCCCTTTTGTGAAAGGTTGATTCGCACGGTTAGCGCTCGTTAAAGTTGCCATTCTATTCCCTCGCTTCTAGAATAATAGATTGTATGTTATGATATACTGAATTGTAAATCATAATATACATGTTTTCAAGGAGAATTCTTCTATGAGTAAATTGAATTTAAATGAAATTATTGGTAAGAGACTTAAACAAATTCGTGCAGAACGAGGACTAAGTTTAGATAAGTTAGCTCAAATAACCGAAGTTAGTAAACCAATGCTTGGACAAATTGAACGAGGGGAATCAAATCCAACGGTCAGTACATTATGGAAAATTGCTAACGGTTTGAAAGTCCCTTTTACCACATTTATTGAAGAAGAAACCCCTTTTATTCAAATTGTAAGTCGTCAAGAAGTTGAACCGCTGATCGAAGAAAAAGGCGTAGTTCAAGTTTATCCGTTGTTTCCGAAAGAATACCAAAAGCCATTTGAAATCTTTTCTCTCATTCTTCAACCTGGATGTCACCATGAGTCGGATCCTCATGCGTATGGTGTCGAAGAATATATATTAGTTGAAAAAGGAAAAATGGAAATTGGAGTGGTTGAAGAAAAATTTTCCATTTGTACTGGGGAAGGGATCCGTTTTTCAGCTCACTACAAGCATCGTTACATTAATAAAGGTGTAGAAGATGCCATTGCAACGATGATAATTTTTTACGCAATCTAATAAATAAATAAATAAATGAAGATGACTTATCCGTTTTCAGCACTTCATTTTAGGGGGAATTACAGAAGTTGTTCAGGTGAAAACAACTATTCTTTTCTCTTGAATGATGATGTGAGCATAGGCTAAGTCATTTTTTTTGTTTTCTTAAGTAAAAATAGTTGTAATATAATTATACATATCGTATAACAAATGTATAGGTTTTGTTGTTTGTTTTGAGAGGGGCGAAAAAGCGATGTTTGATTGGCTAATTAAAAAGTCAAAAATTACCCTTATGTTATTATTTTTCCTAATGCTTATTGGGTTGATTACGTTTTATCAATTACCGCAGAGAGAAATTCCAGAAATTTCATTACCGATAGCTACAGTGTCAACCGTTTTTCCAGGAGCTAATCCTGAAACGGTAGAGCGATTTATTACGGTTCCTATTGAGGAAGAGATAGAAAGAGTGGAGGGGATAAGTGCTTATTCATCATTTTCTGCATCGAGTGTATCAACGATTGTTTTGGAGCTTGAAGAAGGTGTTGACCAAGAAAATGTTTTAACTAAAGTTACTCAGTCCATGTTAAATATTTCTTTTCCAGAAGGGACCTTACCTCCAACTATTAGTGATGATCGGGCATTAGGTGCACTGTCATCTTACCATTTTGTAACCGAAGAAAGTTATGAAGAACTTTATTATTTACAGCCACTTATTACTGAATGGCAAAGGGTTATTGAAAGTATCTCAGGGGTAAAAGCAACGATCGTAAAAGGAATTCCAAATCAGGAATTGCTTTTAAAACTTGATCAAGATGTAATGAATCAATTGGAGATTTACTTACCTAGTGTAATAGATGCACTTGAAGGTGAGTTTGACCAAGTACCGTTAGGAAAACAAGAAATAAATGGCCGTCTGAACCAACTAACATTACCTGTCGTAACAAACATTGATCAACTTGGGGAACTCGTTGTTGGGTTTTCGAATGGAGAACCTGTTCAATTAAATGAGATAGGAGAAGTTGAAATTCGATACGAACAGCCGACCGATATTATTACGTATGAAGGAAAGTTTACAGTATCATTTACGATCATTCCTGAAAGCGGAATCGATGTACCTTCGCTTCACCGTAATGTAGATGAAAAAATGAAAGAACTAAGTCAAGCACTACCAGCTACCATTGAGTTGGACTTATTCTATACTCAAAATAGTATTGTTACAGAGATTTTTAGTGATTTAGCGGTTTCTTTTATCATCGCTGTTATTGTGGTCATTATCGTAACATTATTAGGACTAAATTTTATTTCAGCAATTATCGTTGCACTAGCGATTCCTACTTCGATATTGCTTGGGCTTATTCCGCTCCCTTATTTAGGGGTGGATTTAAACCAAATTTCCATTATTGGCTTCATTATTGCTATAGGGATATTAGTTGACGATGCGATAGTCGTTAACGATAATATTGAACGTAGATACAAACTAGGTGACTCAGCACTAGAAGGTGCTTTAATTGGAACGAGAGAAGTTAGAGTTTCAATTATTACTTCAACATTAGCGATCGTATTTACCTTTTTACCACTTGTGTTTATATCAGGTAGCGGTGGAGATTTCATTCGAGCGCTTCCAAGTGTTTTAATTACAACGATTATTGCATCGACGATTATTTCGTTAACGCTAGTACCCATTTTTCAAATTTGGCGTCACAAAAAAAGAAAAGCGCCTAGAAAGTTTGATAACGGTTTACTTGGAACCCCAATTGATAAACTAGCTAATTGGTATGCGGATAAAATTTTGGGGAGAATTGTTTTAAAGCCATGGCGGATTGGAATCTTTGGGCTTGCGCTATGTACTGTTGTATACGGTTTGGTCCCATTTATTCCTGTTGTCTTTTTCCCAAGTGCAGATCGACAAGAAGTTACTGTCGATGTGACTGCACCTATTGAAATGACTATTGAACAAACCGATGATCTATTAGTAACCATTGAGGAAAGTATGAGAGCGGACGAGGCCATCCTTGAAGTTTCTCGGTTTACAGGAGGAGGTTTACCACCTCTATTCGGATCAGTTCTTTCAGGTGCAGGTGAGAACACAGGACAATTACTCGTACGGGTTGACAAAGATATTCAATCAGCAGAAGAAACGATCAGTAAATGGAGTGATATTTTACAAGAAGAGTTTCCTTCCCTTGAAACGAAGTTAACAACCATTGAAGCAGGACCACCCGTTGGTGCACCAATAGCTATTAAAGTTTCAGGAAAAGAAATGCAAACGATTCTCGATATTGTAGAAGATTTGAAGAATTCCATTTTAACTATGGAAGAAACGCGTACAGTTGTAGACGATGTTGGCGATCCTTGGCCTACTATTTTATTTGAACCAGACCGTGAAAAAATGAACGAACATGGAATTACGATGAGGGACATTAGTCAACAAATTCGTCTAGTAACAGAAGGTATACCAGTAGGGCAATTTGATGATGGCTTCAATTATTATGATATGAGGTTAGTTATTCAAGGAGACGGTTCTACTGATGAATTAGATTTATCGCAATTTGAAATTTCAGGGAGAGGTGAGGAAGGTTCATCAACTTTATTAAATGACCTATTAGTTGAAAAACGGACAGAAAATATTCAAAGAATTCCGCATGAAAATGGTATTCGTACGGTAACTTTACGTGTTTATCCGCGAGAAGATAAGAAAACAATGTTAGAAACAAATATTAATGATTATATTCAAGGGTATTCGTACAATGAAGAATATTCGATCACTATAGGTGGAGAAACAGAAGCAAGAAGTGACTTCTTTATTGAAGTAGGTAAACTGTTTATCATTGTTATCTTTCTTATTTACATTGTGATGGCTGTCCAATTTTATTCTTTATCTACGCCTATACTTGTAATGAGTACAGTATATTTAGCGATCTCAGGTGCAGTAATCGGTCTTTTTATTACTCAGACAGGGTTAGGGTTTATGGCGATGATGGGTGTAGTATCATTAGCTGGGATTGTTGTTCGAAATTCGGTGGTACTTATTGAATTTATTGAGCAACGAATGCGGGAAGGGTATTCACTCACAAGAGCAGTTATAGAAGCAGGTAGAGCGAGGTTACGTCCGATAATCTTAACAGCACTCACGGCTATTGCTGCACTGATTCCAATTGCGTTAAGTGGGGATGTATTATTTACACCGTTAGCGATTTCCATTATGTCAGGTATTTTCTTTTCAACATTTTTTACGCTTATATTAGTACCAGCACTCTATACAGCCATAAGTAAGAGAAAAAAGGATAAAATGGATAAGGTTAATATGTAGGAAATATCTAAAAAGACGCAAGCCACACGGTTTTGCGTCTTTTCTAGGTCTTGTATAGTGGTAAATATTAATCTTGAAACTTGTCTTATTCAAACAAACAATTAACAAAGACACCATTTCTATTTTATAGAGACTAACTAAGAAGTTCCTACTTTTTTTCAATCAGGGGTATATGTATTAACATGGTGGATGGAACTGTGTTATTCATAAAAGTTTAGGCTGACTCACAAGTTTCATGTTTCCTCATTACAAGAGAGTGCTACCATTGATGGGAACGGCTAATAGTGTCTAAGAGGTGTTTGATACATGAAATAGAGTCAGCCTAACTTTTGACCATTAAAATTAGAGTGTATGGTGAGCGTTGGTGAAAAAGCTTAGAAGTGAAAAGGAACGCAGTTTATCATAATTGTTGTATTAGCTTTATTCATTTTACATATTATAAAAGTTGAGATACTTCTTCCTTGCGATTAAGTAATTTCCTTAAGCGTTTTTTGTGCACTCTTATTTTTTGTTCATCGTTTTCTTGAATAGCTTCATGTAATTCCATCAGTTCATAATCAATCTCCATATTGGTAATATTATAAACTGTCTGGGGTTCCAAATTATGACCATACTCTCTGTATTCTACAATCGAACCATTCCTATTCATAATAATTTTTTCACTCCCATCAATTTCGATAATAGACTGAATACTCCCCGTTTTGTAATTTGTGATGTAATGGGGACCGCCAGTACCCGTGAACTTTTTTACTACACCATTCCCGTTAAACCGAGAAATAATGACTTCTAGGGCTTCAACAATAATCTCATCGTTAACTGTGAGGTGTTCAATATCTAAAGTTAAAAATTCATTATTTCGGAAGAATGGTATTTCGTAAAGTGTTTCATGGTTGTCGATAATAAGTAAGATCGAGTCGTCTTCATACCGCCAAAAGAGTGAGAAATCTTCATTCATCATTTTTTTAATAAACTGATGGAGTGCATGCTTGGACAGTTCCACATGGAGGTTGTTAAATTCTGCTTCGTAGTAATAATAAGACATGGGCCACACTCCTTTATCACTGTCATGACTGAGTTTTCTAGAGGTTGCTACTATACTATGAACAACAAAAAAGAAAAAGAAGTAAAAAAAATAAAACTGTTGAATATTACTCAACAGTTTTAAAATCTAAATCCATATCGTTTTGAAATGATGTCATAAAAACCTAAAGAATTATACAAGGCTTTCGTTGCTTCATTATTAATACCTGTTTCTAATTCAATTCCTTTGATACTTGTATTTTCAGACCAGTAAATTATCTTTAATAGAAGTTTCTTGGCGATTCCACGATTTCGGTACTCTTTATGAACATAGAGATCATTTAACCAAATGTAATGACCACCTTTAGTCATACTAATTCCGATATTGAAGAACGCAGCACCGATAATGGCGTCTTCCAATTCGGCTACAAAAATATGTGCGGGCGATCCTTCTTGCAGTGCTAGATTAATAGCATTTAATAATTGATCATAAGCGTCTTCTTTACCAAGTGATTCCATTTGCCCCATTAAAAGATCCGCTAGACGAATTCGTAATGCTTGATCAGCGTTTTTTGGAACTTCATAAACTTTCATAAACCCTAGTCCCCCTATCCAAGACCAATATATTCAATTCTAGAGTAAAATTACATGTTTTTCATGTGTCTACAAACGAAACGATTCTCCATTTAATAGAGTAACATAAAAAGATTAGAGCGAATAGGGTTATCGAAATGATTCTTCATTTACATAAAGAGGTTTAATCTAACGCTTATACATGAAAAATACATTTTATAAACTTTTTGGAAGACGAAGATCGATAATTGAAAAAAGCCACTTAACCTAGGCAATTTTTGCCAAAAAAAGGAGGTTAAGTGGGTTGTATTTATTGATATTCATTATCGATTTGATTTAGACACTCTTGCATTTCTTCTAATTGTTGTTTTTGGGCAATAGTCGAATTGGCGTAAGCAGATAGCAAATTATTTCTTGCTTTTTCAACTTGTACTTGTGCGGCTTGCGTTTCTTCTGGTGTTACAGCATGTTGTGCCATTTGCTCGGCTAACTCAATCGCTGTACGAGCTTCTTGTAAAAGTTGATTACTCATGACAATCCCTCTTAGAGTGACGACTGGATTTTTCAGCTTCAGCCATTGTTGTCACGTTTGTATATCGTTCGTTTTCTGGTTGTACCGCATCTTTACCTTGCTGTATTTCACGCTTAGATCGAGATCGTTTGCTCATTTTTTTGTCTCCTTTGAAAAAAATTAAAAAGTAATGCTCTTACGCACTAGTATTTTTTCCAAGGAGTCATTTTCTTATGTAAGTTTAAGATTGAGCTTTTCTTCCAGAAAGATTGCAATACCATCGTCTTCATTACTTAAGGTTATTTCATTAGCGATCGATTTTAACTCAGTTATACCGTTTTTCATTGCTACACCTGTACCTGCATATTCAATCATTTCAAGATCGTTGTCTTCATCGCCAAAGGCGATAATTCGATCTTTTGGAATATGGTAATATTCAGCAATTCGTTTTAAACCGACTGCTTTATTCATCCCTGCACGAATAATTTCAATAATATTCCAGGGGGCTCCCCATGAACGTTGATCTACAACTTCAGCATGAGCGTCTGCTAACAAATTACGTAAATCATCGATATGCTCGCCTTTAGGGTGAACGAGTACAGAGGTAGGGTCATCTTGGAGAATTTGTTGTAAATTACCGTGTTCTACAGGAGTTTGTCCCATTGTAAATGTTTCAATAAATACTTTATCATAATAACGGAGGTAATAATCGTCAATAATTTCTACCATAATATTATTAACTCTAAAGGCTTCACATGTTTCAATGATTGTTTTCGCAGTTTTTATGTCTAAGGGGGTATGATGATATCCAAAGGAGCTTTCCAAAGGATGATGAACAAACGCACCGTTAAAATTCACAATAGGTGTAGTTAGAGATAACTCGTTATAATATTGTACGCTTGCGCGGTACGGTCTTCCAGTAGAAATACAAACGATATGACCTTGAGATTTCGCTAGTTCAATTACTTTTTTCGTCCGAGATGAGATGGTTTTATCATCTTTTAACAAAGTACCGTCGAGATCAAGAGCAATTAAATGTGGTTTACTCATATTACGACTCCTTTACGTTCAAAATATTGTTAGAAATTAGCCATCACTTTACACCTTAGGAAAAGGAATAAAGTGTGCTATAGTTATAGACGAGAGTATCATACATCGTATATTTACACTACTAATAGTAATTTTATTCCCTATTTTTAATGAAGGAATGCACTCGATAGGAGGAAAGATCAGTGATACAACAGTTATTTACAAACTTTGGTTTTCGTGCACTTTGGACACCAGAGCTCATCATTATATTAGTTATTGTCGGCTGGCTCTATTTTAGATTAGTCGGAAAGTGGCGCGACCGTTTTGTTGGAGCTGAACCTGTCTCAGGAAAACAAAAAACATATTTTATTCTCGGTCTCATCGCACTCTATCTAGGTTGGGGAAGTCCGCTTTATATAGCAGGACATTTAATGATCTCTTTTCATATGACGCAAATGGTGTTTGCATATTTTGTTGCCGTCCCACTTTTTATTCTAGGTACACCAAAATGGTTCTTCCGTGCCGTTTTGCATAAATCAAAAGGGACATCGCTTGAGCCGATTGGGCGACTTTTTTTTAACCCGTTAATAGGGGTATTATTCTTTAACTTTCTTTTTTCGGTTTATCATTTACCCAACATCTTTGATTTCTTAATGCGAAATGTAATGCTCCATAGTGCATATGAGATGTTGATGTTTGTTGCTGCTACTTTAATGTGGTGGCATATGTTAGCACCAATTCCAAGTAAATTCCAGCTTTCTGATTTACGACGTATTGGTTATATTTTTGCAAATGGTATTTTAATCACGCCTGCTTGTGCTCTCATTATATTTGCAGGTACACCGATGTATGGAGTCTATACAGATCCGAACACGTGGGCAACGGTCATGGCGTTTTGTTTACCTGCAGGTGCAGATATTCCATATGACCTTTTTGCGAGTGGGGCCAATCCATTCTCACCAATGAAGCCTCTCTATGATCAACAATTAGCAGGGATTGTAATGAAAATTATGCAAGAAATTACGTATGGCTTTACCATTGGCTATGTTTTTAAACAATGGATTAAGAAAGAAAAGCAGTCTGAAGGACCTTCAATTAGTGATATTCCAGTCACTCACACAATTAAAAATTAATAGTATTGATTATCATCGATCCATAAGTGGAGAGAAAAAACTCCACTTATGGAAGTTTTTAATGATTAGGAGTTGTAAATATGAGTTATAAATTAATGAAGTCACTTGGTCAAATAAAAATACTAGTACCTGTATTAGCATTCACTGTTTTGTTAAGTGGGTGTGGCTGGCTTTACCACACAGAAAAAAAGGAAGAAAACGACTTTGACCTCACAGCAGCTAATTTAACAATTAGCGCGTTTGCAGCCGAGAATCAATCGGGAGAAATCATTACAAATGAAGATTTACTTGGAACGCCATGGATCGCTAATATGGTGTTTACTCGTTGTCCAACCGTTTGTAATTTGATGACACCTAACTTTAGAGTGTTGCAATATGCATTAGAAGATGAGGGGTTAGACGTAAAGATGGTTTCATTTACCGTAGACCCAGAATATGACTCACCAGAAGTGTTAAAAAAGTATGGTGAAAATAATGACGCAGACTTCTCACGTTGGATGTTTTTAACAGGCTATTCAGAAGAAGAGATTTCGGCTCTTGCTACAAGTTCTTTTCAAACCATCGTCCAACCATTAGCTGATAGTGACGATATTATGCATGGAACGAGCTTCTATTTAATAGATGAAGCAGGAAACGTTATTCGGAAGTATGATGGTTTAAATGCCGATCCACAACCCATTATTAATGATGTAAAAAACTACTTACGATAATTACTTTTAGTTAAGTAGTGTACGTGGTGATTACATATAAAATCATTCGTTATCATACAAACACATAAAATTAGATATACAAAAAGCAGAGAAATTCATTTTCTTTGCTTTTTTGTGTTCGATGGCTTTGTAATTGAGTTAATAGCATAGCAAGATAGTCCAAACTAGGACTCTTTGGTTTAGCAAGGAAAGTCACGAATGTAAACATTTCAGTATTTGTTCTTATTCACTTAAAATTTGGTTATGGTTAATTGTATATTCAAGGAATTTACATTTAAAAAACGTAAACAGAAATGAAGAGCTTGTATAAAACATTCCAGTGAAAAAAGGTTAAGAAAATTTCAATTAAAAATAAAAATACAGTTGCATTTATTTTTATTCATACTTATAATTATACACAACGTTAAGAATATGGAATAGATTGAATTGAATGAAGAAGTAATTGGAGGAGGAGAAACTAATGAAGGCAGCAATTATCGGTGCAACGGGTTACGGCGGAGCAGACTTAATCCGGCTACTACATAATCATCCAGAGGTTGAGTTACGTTCTGTTCACTCTTCCTCACAACAAGGAATAAAGATCAGTGATAGCTATCCGCACTTACAAGGAATAAATGACTTAGTTTTACAAGATATAGACCCTCAAATAATTAAAGAACAAGCAGATATTGTATTCTTATCGACACCACCTGGAGTATCAAGGGACATTTCAGAACAACTATTAGATGTAGGTCTGAAAGTGATTGATTTATCAGGAGATTTACGGTTAGTAGATGGGAATGTTTATGAGAAATGGTATGGTATCGATGCTGCAAAGGATAGTTTACTAGAAAAAGCAGTGTATGGATTACCTGAATGGGAAAAAGAAAAAATACAACAAGCTGAATTAATATCCAACCCTGGCTGTTATCCGACAGCTACATTACTTGGACTTTTACCACTCATAAAAAATGAATTAGTTGATAATCAAAGTATTATCGTCGATGCGAAATCAGCGGTTTCAGGTGCAGGGAGATCCCCATCAGCCGTGACACACTTTAGTGAAATGAATGATAATTTTAAAATATATAAAGTGAATCAACATAAACATATTCCAGAAATTGAACAAGGATTAAATGTATACGCAGGGGAAGTACCTTTTGTTACCTTTAGTACTCACCTTGTGCCAATGACAAGAGGGATCATGGCAACGATTTACGTGAATAGTAAGAGTGATCAAATAACTGAAGAACAGTTACGAGAACTGTTTGAAGAAACATATAAGAATTCACCTTTCGTAAGAGTTCGAAAAATGGGTCATTACCCATCTACAAAAGAGGTTTACGGTACGAACTATTGTGATATCGGGATTACGTATGATGAGAGAACTGGAAGAATTACCGTTGTTTCAGTGATCGATAACTTAATGAAAGGCGCTGCAGGTCAAGCGATTCAAAACTTAAATTTAATGCACGGGTTTGAGGAGACTTTAGGATTAAATTATATCCCAACTTACCCTTAAGCAACCAGGATGATGAGAGGTGGAAATACAATATGAAAACAATTAGTAAAAAGGTGGAGGCCGTAATTCCTGTTGAAGGTGGAAGCATCGTGACTCCAAAAGGATTTTCGGCGGCGGGTGTATACACGGCTGTCAAAAAGAGACGTCTTGACTTAGGGGCAATTGTATGTGAAGTGCCAGCAAGTAGTGCTGGGGTATTCACGTTAAATAAAATTCAAGCTGCACCATTAAAAGTAACGAAAGAAAGTATTGCAGCAGAAGGTAAATTACGTGCCATTATCGTTAATAGTGGGAATGCGAATGCTTGCACAGGTAAAAAAGGGTTAGAAGATGCTTATGAAATGCGTGAACTAGGAGCAAAAAAGTTCTCTTTACCTGTACATCAAGTCGCCGTAACTTCAACAGGAGTTATTGGTGAATTTTTACAAATGGATAAAATAAGAAAAGGGATTACCGAGTTAGATCCTGAGGCGTCATTTGAAGGTGCTGAACGTTTTAATGAAGCGATTTTAACTACGGATACAGTAAAGAAACATGCTTGTTATCAAACGAAAATCGATGGAAAAGAAGTGACGATTGGTGGAGTCGCAAAGGGATCAGGAATGATTCATCCGAATATGGCGACGATGCTTGGCTTTGTAACAACAGATGCAAATATTGAAGCAGAAGATTTACAAAAAGCTTTATCCTATGTGACTGACAAAACATTTAATCGCATAACAGTTGATGGAGATACGTCAACGAATGATATGGTTGTGGTCATGGCTAGTGGGTTAGCAAATAATGAGCCTTTAACTGAAGAGCACCCAAATTGGTCAGATTTTCTTACAGCTTTAGAGAAGACGTGTGAAGGCTTATCGAAAAAGATTGCTAGAGATGGTGAAGGTGCCACAAAGCTTATTGAAGTCCAAGTACGTGGTGCGAAGAATGATGAAGAAGCAGGTAAAGTGGCAAAACAAATCGTCGGATCTGATCTAGTTAAGTCAGCGATATACGGTACAGATGCAAACTGGGGACGTATTATTTGTGCGATCGGTTATAGTGGCGCTGATATCGAACCAGAAACGATTGATATTGCACTTGGATCAATTGAAACGTTAAAGATGAGCCAGCCTGTCTCCTTTTCTGAAGAAGAAGCAACGGCGTATTTAAATAATGAAAATATTACGATAAACGTAGACTTACATGTTGGTGATGGTTTTGGAAAAGCATGGGGTTGTGATTTAACGTATGACTATGTCAGAATAAATGCCGGTTATCGTACGTAAACGATAACAAGTGAGGGGAGAACTATGAAAGAGATTGTCGTTGTTAAATGTGGAGGAAGTACAATCGGAGAACTTTCAGATGATTTTTTTCTAAGTATAAAGTCTTTAAAAGATGCAGGAAAGTCACCTGTGATCGTCCATGGCGGTGGGCCGGAAATTAACAAACTATTAACTGTAATGAAAATAGAGAGTGAATTTATAAATGGTTTACGAAAAACAACAAAAGATGTACTAGATACTGCTGAAATGGTTCTTTGCGGAAAAGTAAACAAAAATTTAGTTTTAAAGTTGCAAGAAGCAGGGTTAAATAGTATTGGATTATCAGGTTGTGATGGGAAGCTTATGACCGCTAAACCGATCGATAAAGAAAGATTAGGTTTTGTTGGTGAACCCGTTTCTGTTAATAAGCAAATGCTAGAACAGTTAATCGACAGCGATTTAGTCCCTGTTATTGCTCCAATTGGACTTGGTGAGAATGGCGAACGATATAATATCAATGCAGACACAGCTGCGGGGGTTATTGCAGACGCTTTAATTGCGAAACAGCTATTATTCGTAACAGATGTCCCAGGTATTCTAAAAAATGGAACTTTATTAGAACAAGTTACAACAGAAGAGGTAGAGCAATTAATTGAAAGTGGAACGATTTATGGTGGTATGATCCCTAAAGTAAAAGCAGCAATTAAAAGTCTACAAGGCAAGATTGAAACGGTGATGATTGTTAATGGAAAGGGAACTTCATTAACGAAACACGGTTCAATCGTTGGCACGAAAGTGATTAAAGAAAAGGTGGCCTTATCATGAGTTCGATTTTTCCAACGTATGCAAGATGGGACGTAACAGTGCAAAAAGCAGATGGAGCTATATTAGTTGATACGAATGACAAAGAATATTTAGACTTTACATCGGGAATTGGTGTTTGTAATTTAGGACACAATCACCCGACTGTAAAAGAAAAAGTTATAGAACAATTAGATCAAGTGTGGCATGTATCTAATTTATTTCATATACCGACACAAGAGCAAGCTGCGATGATGTTAACTGAACATACATGTGGTGATTATGTTTTCTTTTGTAATAGTGGTGCAGAGGGAAATGAAGGTGCGATAAAACTAGCACGAAAATATACAGGGAAATGGAAAATCATTTCTTTTAAACAATCATTTCACGGCAGAACGTTCGGTTCAATGTCTGCGACAGGTCAGGATAAAATTCATGAAGGCTATGGTCCATTACTACCTTCTTTTGAATATGCAACTTTTAATGATATCGACTCGGTTAAGAGTTTAGTAGATGATCAAGTGGCAGCTGTCATGATTGAAGTGATCCAAGGTGAAGGTGGCGTCCATCCTGCTGATCCAGTCTTTATGGAAGCACTTGAGCAGTTATGTCAAGAAAACGGGATCTTATTAATTGTGGACGAAGTGCAAACAGGTATTGGCCGAACAGGAAAGGCATTTGCTTATGAACATTACAACATTTCACCAGACATTATCGTATCTGCAAAAGGTTTAGGAAACGGATTTCCAATCGGTGCGGTTATCGGAAAAGAAAAGTTGAAAGAAGCCTTTGGTCCAGGAAGCCATGGCTCCACATATGGTGGAAACCCGTTAGCAACCGCTGCCGCTAGTGCTGTAATGTCAGAAGTTTTTCGGCCTGAATTTCTTAAGCAGGTAGAAGAAAACGGGCATTATTTTATGAAGTTATTAACGGAAAAACTAACTTCAAGCTTTGTTAAAGAAATCAAAGGAAAAGGTTTAATGATTGGAATTGAATGTACAGGTGAAGTAGGTCCATTATTAACGCAAATGAGAGAAGAAGGCTTCTTAGCCCTAAGTGCAGGCCCTAATGTTATTCGATTATTACCGCCATTAACGGTGACGAAAGATCAATTGGAAAAAGCGGCAGCAATACTAGCCGATGTTCTATAAACCATAATAAAATAGATATCTCAAATGACGAAATTTTTTTTAAGTAATATTGAATAAAAATACTAAAACTAAAATAAATATACGGACATTGAGTGTGGTGAGGAGGAGAAGGAAATGAAAGGCTATTTAGTGCTCTCCACAGGAGAAACATTTGAAGGGGAATGGGTTGGCCAAGAAGTAGATGTGTACGGTGAGGTCGTTTTCTTTACAGGGATGACAGGATATCAAGAGGTAATAACAGACCCTTCTTTTAAAGGTCAAATCGTCGTATTTACGTATCCGTTGATCGGAAATTACGGCGTAAATGATTTTGATAATGAAAGTAAGCATCCACAAGTTTCAGGTGTAATTATGAGTGAATGCAACCCAAGTGGTTTTCACTACGAATCGAAACAATCTTTTCAAGATAATTGTGAAAGCTCAAATATTCCAATGTTAACGGGCATTGACACACGTGCGGTTGTGAAGCGTATTCGTGAACTAGGTGACATGGGTGCTATTATAACGACAGATTTAAGTCGAGTGAACTTTGACCAATATGAACCGATTGATCAGTTAAATTTAGTCGAAGAAGTTTCGACAAAAGAAACTGTTACTTACGGTGAAGGTAGTTCTCATGTCGTTCTCATCGATTTTGGTTATAAGAAATCGATTGTCGATACATTAGTGAAATTCGATTGTAAAGTTACAGTCGTTCCCTACGATACACCGTTTGAAACGATAGTAACGTTAAAGCCAGATGGCATTTTATTATCCAATGGCCCTGGTAATCCAAAACAGATGGCAGCTCAACTAAATGATATTAAAAAATTAGCAGCAACATATCCAACGTTCGGTATTTGTTTAGGTCATCAATTGCTAGCATTAGCGTTTGGAGCAGATACAGAAAAGCTTCGTTTTGGTCATCGTGGTGCAAACCAGCCTGTCCAAGATTTACTTACGAAAAGAGTGTATATGACCTCACAAAACCATAGTTATGTTGTAAAAGAAAATTCTTTACAAGATACGGGTCTAGTCGCTCGTTATAAAAATATTAATGATGGATCGGTTGAAGGTCTTATTCACACTCAATTACCAGTAGCATCCGTTCAATTTCATCCTGAAGCCCATCCTGGCCCGTCAGATAGTGAAGAGATTTTTTCAATTTTCATAAAAGAAATGAGCAGCAAGAGGAGAGAGAAAGCTTATGCCTAGAATTACGTCGATATCGTCAGTGCTTGTGATTGGCTCAGGACCAATTGTCATTGGGCAAGCGGCAGAATTTGATTATGCTGGAACACAAGCATGTCTTGCACTAAAAGAAGAAGGAATCCGCGTTATACTCGTTAATAACAATCCAGCAACTGTCATGACCGACGAAGCGTGTGCAGACGTAGTTTATTTTGAACCGCTAACCGTTGAGAGTATTGAGAAAATCATTCAAAAAGAACAACCCGATGGGCTTCTAGCAACATTAGGTGGTCAAACGGGATTGAATTTGGCTTTTGCTCTTCATAAGGCTAATATTTTAGACAAATATAACGTTCATCTTTTAGGTACACCGATCGAGTCGATTATGAAAGGTGAAGACCGTGAAGAATTTCGCGACTTAATGAACGAGTTAAATGAGCCTGTTCCTGAAAGTCAAATTGTATCAACGGAAGAAGCTGCTGTGAAGTTTGCAAACTCAGTAGGGTATCCAATTATTATCCGTCCCGCTTACACATTAGGAGGAGCTGGTGGTGGCATAGCAGATGATGAAAAGGAACTTCGTTATATCGTAAAAGGTGGTTTAGCGCAAAGCCCGATTACGCAATGCTTAATTGAACGAAGTATCGCAGGTTTTAAAGAAATTGAATATGAAGTCATGCGTGATGCAAACGATACGTGCATTACGGTTTGTAATATGGAAAACATCGATCCAGTAGGTATTCATACAGGAGATTCGATTGTTGTTGCACCTTCTCAAACATTAACAGATGTTGAGTACCAAATGCTTAGATCGGCTTCTGTTAAAATTATTCGCGCATTAGGAATTGTTGGTGGTTGTAATATTCAATTTGCACTTGATCCTAATAGTAAGCAATATTATTTAATTGAAGTAAACCCACGTGTAAGTAGGTCTTCAGCACTTGCATCTAAAGCAACAGGCTATCCGATTGCTCGTATGGCGGCGAAGTTAAGTATAGGTTATCATTTGCATGAACTACTAAATCCTGTAACAGGACATACGTACGCAAGTTTTGAACCTGCCCTTGACTATGTCGTCGTAAAATTCCCACGTTGGCCGTTTGATAAATTTACTCAAGCTGATCGTAAGCTTGGAACACAAATGAAAGCGACAGGGGAAGTTATGGCGATTGAAAGAAACTTGGAAAGTGGTATTCAAAAAGCTGTTCGTTCTTTAGAGATCAAAACAGACGGTTTATCGTTCCCAGCCCTAAAGAAATGGGGTGACGAAGAGCTTTGGGAAGTCGTGAAGAAAGCTGATGATCGACGCTTCTTTGCGATCCTCGAGTTGTTGCGTCGCGGGATTACAGTAGATACTATACATGAGGAAACGATGATTAACTTGTTTTTCTTATATAGCTTCAAACACTTGATTGATTTAGAACAAGAAATTACAAATTCATCACTTGAGTTGGTTAGTGAAGCGGATTTAATCAAATATAAACGATTTGGATTTTCTGACCAATGGATCAGTCAAGTTTGGAATGTTTCTCTTCATGATGTGCGTGAAAAGCGAAAAGCTTATGGCATCTTACCATCATATAAAATGGTCGATACGTGTGCAGCAGAGTTTACTGCTAATACTGCCTACTATTATTCAAGTTGGCACGGCGAACATGATGTTGATGTTTCAAGCAATAAAAAGAAAATATTAATCGTTGGCTCAGGGCCAATCCGAATTGGTCAAGGGATTGAGTTTGACTACTGCTCAGTTCACGGGGCCATTAGTTTAAAAAAGCTTGGTTATGAAGCGATTATCATGAATAACAATCCAGAAACGGTAAGTACCGACTATGAAATGGCAGACCGTCTCTATTTTGAACCATTAACAGTCGAGGATGTCTTGAATGTTGTGGAATTAGAACAAATAGAAGGTGTAATCGTTCAGTTAGGAGGTCAAACGGCTATCTCTCTCGTTCAAGGGTTAGAAGAAGCTGGAGTTCGTCTCTATGGCACAACAATGGATACAATTGATCAACTTGAAGACCGTGGACGATTTTATGATTTTATGAAGAGCGTGAATGTTCCACATATTCCAGGAGTTACTGTGTACGATGAAGTTGGCTTAGTAGAACAAGCAGAAAAAATCGGTTATCCTGTGTTACTTCGTCCTTCTTATGTTATTGGTGGTCAAGGAATGGTCATTATTACAAGTCGAGAAGAAATGGTTGATTATGTAAATAATCAAGACCAATCCATCGTTTTTCCTATTTTAATTGATGCGTATTATCCTGGGGTAGAGATTGAAGTTGATGCCCTTACAGACGGAGAAGATATTTTAATTCCTGGGATGTTCGAACATATTGAAAAAGCTGGAGTTCATTCAGGAGATAGTATGGCGGTAACTCCACCGTTTTCTTTAAAAGAAGAGGTCAAACAAACGGTTTACGAATATACGAATAAAATTGCAAAAGGAATGGATTTTAAAGGGATTTTTAATATCCAATTTGTTTTGTATAATCATCAGCTATATGTAATTGAAATTAACCCACGAGCATCGAGAACAGTTCCAATCTTAAGTAAAGTAACAGGTCTTAATATGGTGGAAACGACGGTCCAACTATTATTAGGTCAGTCATTACGTAATTTAGGATTACCGACAGGACATCTTCCTGAGACGAATTATTATACAGTCAAAGCACCAATTTTCTCGTATAGCAAATTAGCAGGATTAGATCCTATCCTTGAAGCTGAGATGAAATCGACAGGTGAATTAATCAGTATTGGTAATACTGTGGAAGATGCGATGAAAAAAGCATTTGCTTGGAGCGAAGGGCAAATTCCACCGCTATATCGACAAAAAGGATTGATTTTTGTTAACATCGCAGAGGAAGAGCTAGCTGAATTTCGTCCTCTAGTTAAAAAGATGAGCGAGTTAGGGTTTACAATTGTGGAAGAAAACCAGCTTCTATCTGATAGTAGACCACTCACTTTTAATGAGTGGATTGACCAAGAAGATGCAGTCGCCTATATTAGTATACCTAAAAAAGGGTATAAGACATGGAAAGAACAAAGACAACAGGCTTTGAAAAACCGTGTAACCGTCATTACGGAAATGACGACGTTATCGATGATGCTTAATAGCATAAATGGAAATGCTGATGAAGTTGTTTCTATACAAGAATGGATGCACCGAACAAAATCAAGTGTATAAGGTTGTGATCAAATGCTACAGTTTGAAACAAAAGTAGATGTGAATAAATTAAAAGGAAAAGATTTTTTAACTTTACTTGATTTTAGTTCTGATGAAGTTTTCTACTTATTAGAGTTAGCAAGTAAAATGAAAAAGGAACAAAAGGAAGGAATAATCTCAAATGTACTTCAAGGAAAATCCCTAGGAATGATCTTTGAAAACGCGTCGACAAGAACGAGGGTATCCTTCGAAGTTGGTATGACACAGCTTGGAGGACATGCGTTATTTTTAAGTCCTCGCGATCTTCAAATTGGAAGAGGTGAGCCGATTTCAGATACAGCCCGTGCATTATCTCGTTATGTTGATGCGATTATGATCCGTACGAATAGTCATGAGAAAGTGGAAGAACTGGCCAATTATTCAACAGTACCCGTCATTAATGCACTGACGGACTATTATCATCCATGCCAAGGATTAGCAGACCTGTTAACAATCTATGAGCATAAAGGAACATTTGAAGGAATTAAAGTAGTGTATGTTGGCGATGGAAACAATGTCGCGCATTCGCTTATCATTGGTGCTGCTAAAGTAGGAATGGATATTTCGGTAGCATCTCCAAGTGGTTACGAAGTGGACCCAGATATTGTTCAGAAAGCGCAAGAGGTTGCTGCGTTAACGGGATCAAACATAACGATTACAAATGATCCAATTGAGGCTGTAACAGATGCTGACATCATCTATACTGATGTTTGGGCAAGTATGGGTTATGAGGCAGAGCAAAAAGACCGAGAAGCTGCTTTTGCACCGTACCAAGTAAATCGTGAATTAGTCAGCTACGCGAAAGATGATTACATTTTCTTACATTGTCTGCCTGCTCATCGCGGTGAAGAAGTAACCGCAGATATCATTGATAGCCCACACTCTGTTGTCTTTGATGAAGCGGAAAACCGTTTACATGTACAAAAAGCAGTACTGGCAACATTAATTAAATAACCGCAGCAAAATAAATATATACTATCAAGAGCGTAATGAATGTAAAAGTCATTGCGCTCTTTGGTTTGTACTTAAATCGTGGAAATCCTCTTCATAAATTTCTTCCTAATACGTAAAATACACGTTAACTGGTTATATTATTTATGACACTGTAAAAGGAGTGAAATAAAATGGGCCAAAACCATCAATTTGTACCTGGGCAAAAAGTGCCGAATAATGGAATATACGTTGAAATAGGTGAAACTGGAAGCATGGTGCAAAATCCAAAGTCTATAAAATTAAAAGCGGGCGATACATTCCCACAAGCAACAAACCAAAATCGCAAATGGATGCCTAAACGCAAACCATAAAACATCCCCAATAGGGTGACTAGGCCAGTGCCTAATTGCAGTAGAGGACTTGTAGTCACCCTACTTTAGATTAGCAGGAAAATGAGTAATAAATTAACAATAAAAGCATTTTTCTTTTATTTAGTACATATGAATAATAAGAAGTAGGGACATATTTTGGAGGTTCTTATGGAAAATTTAAAAGCGGAGTTAGATGCGTTATTAGAGCAACCAGAGAATAATTTAACTGAAATTGGTAGAGAACGAATAGAGTGGATTTTACAAGAATTAAATAGTGAAGAAGAATAGCCTCATAACTAATCTAACGTTCAGTTATTGCATTTCTCGAATTTTTGCATAAATTAAATTGAGATGTTCGAGAAATATTCACATGAGGATGAGGGAAAAATGAGCGTAAGCGAACGGTTTTTTTGTATCCATGAACAGTGGAGTGTTGTCCATTTACCAGAAAAACCGAATGGATTTGCAATTCTATTAATAGGTGATATTGATCACTATGTAAATGAACGAACGTCGTTGTGGCTCAAACACCCAGAACGCTTAATTTTTATAAACACACTTAGAAAAGAAGGATATACTATTTTCACGTCGAATTTTTTTGGAAGACATTGGGGTAGTGAGAAAGCATATGAATTGGCCGAAAGTCTTTACCACTTTATAATGAAAAGAGAAACCTTAAACCGTCATATTCATATTATCGCTGAAGGAATGGGCGCATTATTGGCATTGAAGCTTTTTGAAAGAATGGATAATAATATCCGTTCAGCAATCATGATTAATCCGTGCCTTCACCTTTATCGACATTACAAGACAGAGCAAAATAACCGTTTATTTTATAAGCGTCTTCTTTCAGAGTTATCTTCCGCTTACGGCGTAGAAAAAGAAGAAGTGGAAGAACAAGTATTGAAGGTAAATAAGGTGTGGAAATCGAAACACCAAATACCATTGCACATTTTTCACGAGACAAGTTATCGAAAATATAGATTTGAGGAACATAGTAAAAGATATGAGAAATATCGTTCTTCAATCAATCATCCTATCAACCTCACACTGTATTTACCAGGAAAATCAATTTCGTATTTTAATAACCAAATCTTTTCTTTTTTTCGGCAATATGAAAAAAACTTAACAAATCCTCTCTGACAGTATATTCAGAGAGGATTTATTTTAAGAATGGGGGAAAAGTATGAAGCGAGCAATCGTGACAGGAGCTTTAGGTTTCATTGGCTTCCACTTATGTTCGAAATTAATAGAAGAAGGTATAGAAGTGTATGGAATAGATTCTAAGATTAATACAGCACAACAAAGCCAAGCAGATGAAAGACTTTTGTATATGGGCAGAAATTCGTTGTTTCACTATATTCCACAGCCAGTGGAAAGTATAGACTTTTCAGCGATTTTAACGAATGATACAGTGATATTTCATCTTGCTGCATCGACTCAAACTGATAACCAATGGAAGATACTACGAGAGACAATCCATCACAATGTAAAAGCGACAGAGCATTTAATTAAAGCAGTGACGGGAAAAGGAAGAATCGTTTTTACTTCAACGGTGCAAGTATATGGAGAAAGAACAGGGATAATTACTGAACGAACGCCATCTAATCCAATAAATCCGTATGGGCTAACGAAAATGGCTGGTGAATCATTACTTCTCCAACAAAGCAAAAAAAATAATATAGAAGTAGTTATTGTGAGGCTTCCAACGGTGTACGGTCCTTTTCAACGAGAAGATATGGCGTATCATCAATTATTGAAGGCAAAATTACAAAAAAAAACTTTCCCTGAAATTGTCGACCGATCAACATATGATATATTATATATAGAAGATGTGGTTCATGGTTTATTATTAGCTGGAGAAACAACGCATGTAAATGAAGTATATAATTTATCATCTGGAATGAAAAGGCAGTGGTTTAAAGGTAAAGAGCTTATTACAGGTAAAAAAGATATTGGGTGGCGTAACATTCGTGATGAAGTGTTTATTTCGAATGAGAAAGTGACAAAAAAACTTGGTTTTAAAGAAAAGACTTCAATTCAAAAAGGAATTAAAGAACAGGAAGAATTCATTAAAAAATCGTTAAAACTAAAGAGATTACCGTAATAACGGTCAATATTGGTAACTTCCATTGCTTCCCTTCTATTAAATTATTAGGTAAAATTAATAGGAGTATGAAGTAATGGAGGATACAATTGAATACAAAGTCTGTTGTTATAGGTTTTTTCATATTTTCAATAACTACAATTACGATGTATCTTGTAATCGATTATATTACGAAGTGGAATGATGGAATTAAAGTTATAATCGCTTTAGTAATAGGTTTTTTATTGGAGTATTTGTATCGTAAGAGGAACTAGAAAGGATTACAACATGTCAAATGGTTAGTGTAGTATTTTATAACATTTGGCTAAGGTGACTATTTTATGAGAAAATTACATTTCTTTTTAATTCTAATTGTTATATTGGTGATAAGTGGATGTTCTAATAATCCTACAGCATCAAATTTAAAAAAAGTGGGTCTATTATTAGAAGACACAATCGATGATAAAGGGTGGAATTTTAAAGGGTATCAAGGTTTATTAAAAATTCATTCCGATTTAAATGTAGATGTTTATTTTAATGAAGAGATTAATACTTTATCGAAAGTACAAGCTGCAATAAGTGAACTAGATGAAAAAGACGTGAATTTGATCTTCGGTCATGGGCGTATTTTTGCAGAGTACTTTAATGAGATTAGTAAGAATTATCCACATATCCACTTTGTCAGTTTTAATGGTGAAGTTTCAGGAGAAAATGTGACTAGCTTGCACTTTAACAGTCATGCTATGGGTTTTTTTGCAGGAATGGTTGCTGCCAAGATGACGCAGTCTAACAAAGTGGGTATCATTGCGGCCTATTCTTGGCAACCTGAAGTAGATGGTTTTATGAAAGGTGTAGAATATCAAAATAATACAATTGATGTGAAAGTTGATTACGTTAAAGATTGGGGAGATGTTGATACAGCACTACAATTTTTGGCCAATATGAATAAGGATGGCATTGACGTATATTATCCAGCAGGAGACGGATATCACATAGCTGTCATTGAAGAAGTGAAGAATAACGGTCAATTTGCGATTGGTTTTGTAAGTGACCAATCTGATATAGGAGGATCTACCGTATTAACAAGCACGGTTCAACATGTAGATCATCTCTACCAAGTCGTTGCTGAACATTTTAGTCGAGGAGAGCTAGCTGCTGGTAATTTATATTATGATTTTGCCGATGGAGTAATAACGTTAGGTGAATTCAGTTCAGTGGTACCTGAAGAATTTCAAGCTGAAATTCGTGAAGCGATTGAATACTATATTATTTCGGGAAAACTACCAAAAGAAGAATAAAATTATGAGGTGAATGTAATGAATGTAAATCCAGAATTACAAATGAAGTTTATGCAAATTGCAATGAAATACATACCTGAAGGAAAAGCGATCCTTGATGAAAAAGGGATTGAACTGAACATGGAAGATTTACAACCGATGGTTAATATGTTAGTAAAAGTAATGAATGAAGCATATGAATTAGGAAAAGAAGAAAGTAGCAATTAAAAATTTGCATAAATCGGACAGGCTCATTGAGGAGGGCGAGTACATAGGATAAGTAGTGAAAACATGATGGAAGGAGTTTTCCAAAATGAACTACTATCCGATGTACCGAGATGGTTCAGGTCATGGCCATGGCCATCATCGTCACTTTCCAGTACTACCGTTTTTAGCTGGATTAGCAGTTAGTCCTTTCTTATTTGGTGGATTTGGTGGCGGAGCTTATGGTGGCCCATATTACGGTCCACAGTTTGGCCCGAGTTATGGTCCGCAATTCGGTCCGAGTTATGGCCCGCAATTTGGCCCGAGTTTCGGTCCACAGTTTGGTCCAACCCCTTATGGCGGAGGATTTTGGTAAAGTTAAATAATATAAAGAGGCTGACTCATTAAAAAGTGAAAAACCCTTCAGGACCACATTGTGTGGATACCTGAAGGGCCAACACTTTGGGAGTCAGCCTCCTTTATTTTTTGTTAGAGAAAAATGATTGTAAGTTAGAGAGCATAGGTGAAAGTTTTGAAAGGTAAGGACCGACGACTTGAGCAATTTCCATAATATATTCTATTTGGCTTTTTTCTTGATTTGCTTCTTGCTGATTTGTAGTCTCTTCATTGTCGGATGAGTTTGACGAAGGTTCTTCTGTATTTTCACTTTGTGATCTTGGTTTTCCGAACATTAATTGATCAAAGAAATCTCCTTGATTTTCAGGTGATTTTTTTTCTTGTTCCATAGATAAAGCCTCCTTGCATTGAAATTTTCCCCAAAAAAGTATTGTTATTTTAACTACCCCTTATAGTAATAGATATGCTAGTACATAATAATAGGTGTTTAGTTGAAACACCCATTTTAATATAGAGAGAAATTGTAGGAATATAGACAATACATGATTTTTAAGATAAAATTAGTACTAGGTCATAATAATTGATAGTAAGTATCTATAGATATGAAGTATTGTCATTGTTAAGGGGGAAGGAATATGGAAAAGAAGATCAATGCTGGAATACTTGGTATGGGAAGCTTTTTAGGAGATCGAGTAGTAACTAATGCAGAATTTGAAAAGATGTTAGATACATCAGATGAGTGGATCAGAACAAGGACAGGAATTGAAGAAAGACGATTTGCTTCTGAAAACATTAATACTTCTCATATGGCGTTTGCAGCAGCAAAAGAAGCAATTGAAAATTCAGGAATTGCACCTGAAGATATTGATTTAATATTAGTGGCAACGGTTACACCTGACATGCCGTTTCCGTCAGTTTCAGCAATGATACAAGATCAGCTAGGTACAATTAATGCAGCTGCAATGGATATTAGTGCTGCGTGTGCAGGGTTTATTTATGGATTAGTAACAGCGCAGCAATTTATCACGACAGGAGCATATACAAACGTACTCGTAGTCGGTGTTGAGAAGTTAACGAAAATAACAGACATGACTGACCGTAATACTGCTGTTCTTTTTGGAGACGGTGCAGGTGCGGCTGTGTTAGGTCCTGTATCAGAAGGCAAAGGTATTCTATCCTTTGAACTAGGTGCAGATGGTAGAGGTGCGATGCACATTCATCAAAAGAAACACCTTTACATGAATGGACGTGAAGTCTTTAAATTTGCTGTTCGCCAAATGGGTGAATCTTCTTTAAAAGTACTTGATAAAGCAGGTCTAACAAAAGAAGATGTTGACTATTTAGTGCCACATCAAGCTAATATTCGAATTATGGAAGCTTCTCGTGAAAGATTAGAACTTCCAATTGAAAAAATGGCTGTAACAGTTAATAAATACGGAAACACATCCTCTTCTTCAATTCCAATTGCATTAGTTGAGGAACTAAAAAATGGTAAAATTAAAGATGGAAGTTTGGTTGTCCTTGTTGGGTTTGGTGCTGGCCTCGTTTGGGGAGCAGTCGCAATCCGCTGGGGGCGCTAACCTTACAATTGAAAAACGAAGCAAATGAAGTGATTAAAGGAGAGAGAGATCGATATGAAAAGACGTGTAGTTATTACAGGATTAGGAACTGTGTCACCAATCGGTTGTGATGTTGAAACGATGTGGAATAATGCCATTACAGGTGTTTCGGGTGTTGCCCCTTTAACACGTGTGGATGCATCCAAATTTCCTATGAAAGTTGCAGCGGAAGTTAGCGATTTTGATCCTACACAATTTATGGATAAAAAAGACGCTCGGAAAATGGACCGCTTTACTCAATTTGCGGTTGCAGCATCAATAATGGCACTAGAAGATGCTGACTTAAAAATTACGGACGAGATCGCACCTCGTGTTGGTGTTTGGATTGGGTCAGGTATCGGTGGAATGGAAACGTACGAACAACAATTCCGTATATTTGAGGAAAAAGGTTATCGTCGTGTAAGTCCTTTCTTTGTGCCAATGATGATTCCTGATATGGCTTCAGGACAAGTGTCAATTGTAACTGGTGCAAAAGGGATTAATTCTTGTTCGGTAACAGCATGTGCTTCTGGTACAAACTCAATTGGAGATGCATTTAAAGTTATACAACGTGGAGATGCGGATTTCATGATTACAGGAGGAGCTGAAGCACCGATTACTGACATGGCGGTTGCTGGTTTCTGTGCTGCTAAAGCGATTTCGACGAATGAAGATCCGAAAAATGCATCAAGACCATTTGATTTGAACCGAGATGGCTTTGTTATGGGAGAAGGAGCTGGGATCCTTATTTTAGAGTCACTGGAGTCAGCTCAAGCGCGTGGAGCAAAAATCTATGCAGAAATCGCTGGATATGGCGCAACAGGTGATGCTTACCATGTAACAGCTCCAGCTCCAGAAGGTGAAGGCGGCGTACGAGCGATGCTCCAGGCTATTGCAGACGCTGATTTGCAACCTGAAGAATTAGATTACATGAATGCACATGGAACAAGTACTCCATATAATGATAAGTTTGAAACGATGGCTATTAAAACAGTATTTGGAGATCATGCGAAAGAGTTAGCTATTAGTTCAACAAAGTCAATGACGGGGCATTTACTAGGGGCAGCTGGGGCTGTAGAAGCAATTTTTACAGCAAAAGCGATCGAAGAAGGTATTATTCCTCCAACGATCAATTACGAAACACCTGACCCTGAATGTGATTTAGATTATGTTCCAAACGAAGCGAGAAAACAAAACATTAGAGCAGCGATTAGCAACTCTCTCGGTTTTGGTGGACATAATGCTTGCATCGTTCTTAAGAAGTATGCTGAATAAATAAAAAAGTGCCAGTTCCTTATCTGTCTAAAGGGACTGGCATTTTTTTTATTTACCTTGATATGTCTTTCTTTAGAGGATGTAAGGAATTAAATCGCCATTCTGTCAATTGTGTTCTTCTAATCATATTGTAAAAATTGATGCAGAGCCTCTTTATTTTTTTCAATATCTATATCAAGAACTAATCCTGCGTGCGGATATCGTTTGTCTGTAAAACTATGTTCAATTGGTATGGTGATGGTATCAATGTCTTCCACGGGGTTAAGGAAAAAGTCCTTCCCTAAGCTTAAAACTTTCCTCGTATTCATATTTGTATCAATGTAGGGTTCGATCGAACCAATGAGTTGCGGGACTTTTGTAACACCGCGAATCGTTAGCATTTCATCTTTCAAAGTGGAAAGCACTTCTTGTTGGCGGCGAACTCGTCCAAAATCATTTTCATGGTCATCGCGAAAACGAACATATCTTAACGTATCTTTACCATTTACAATTTGTTTACCTGGTTCAAAGTGTAATTTTATCGATGGTTTATACATTCGATGTTCAACGTTAATCTCAATACCATTTGGTGCTATTGTATCGACGATTCGCTCAAAACCATCAAAGTTAACCATCGCGTAATAATGGAGATCAATGTCAAAATTTTCTTTTATGGTCCTTCTTAAGAGTTCGGGACCACCGAGAAAAAAAGAAGCATTAATCTTGTTCGGTTGATGATCAGGTATCGCAACATAACTATCTCGCATAATTGAAGCCACTTTCGCAGTTCCTTGATTAGGATGGTATTGAGCAATCATAATCGTGTCTGTTCGTGAACGATCTCCTTCTGCTTTGTCTACCCCAATTAAAAGAATATGTACAGGCCCATTTTTCTCTTGAACTTCTGCATGAAAAGGAATGGCTTCTTGATCTTTTATAACTAGAGAAGCAGATTCTTCAAGTGTTTCTAATGAATTTTTCCGTGCGTTTTCATATCCAATTTTTCCATAAGCTCCAAAAGCTATCAAAAGTAGGAATGTGAGTGAAATGAGAATGGTAATCCGTTTTCTCCATTTATATTGTTTGTTTCGTTTTCTATAATCACGTGAACTCATACTATTCGGCCCCCTCCTCATCGCATCCAGAAAAAAATTAAATAAGATTAACAATTGAGTAAAAGCTAAATTATAAAAATAATTTATATAAATTGACGTTATGTTTGTTCTTAAGTAAAGTAAATAAGGTTAATTTAGTATTAGTATTTGTTGATTTTTATTACGTATCAAAAAAATTTTTGGAACTAAGTGTTGGAGGAATTATGAACATTACTAAAATATTTGAACAAAAACGAATAGCATCAGCTTTACAGACAGTTAATTTGATCCAACCACAAACAGATATTATTGTTCCGATCGCAGTAGGGGAACCCCCTGGATTATTAGATGCACTACCAAAAGCTGATCACCTAAAGGGAAATCGATTGTTTCAAATGCTTTCGCTGCGACCTGTATTACAAACGAACAAAGATAAATTAAACATTGTATCAATGTTTTTAAACAAGGATGAACGGCGAGCTTTTTATGAACATCAAATTGATTTATTACCAAACCATTTTTCAGACTTACCGTATATACTGAATGAAATTACTTCAAATCGGGTATTGATGGTTGCAGTTTCGCCAATGGATGAAAATGGATATTTCTCTCTCGGCACGAATTGTGATTATATTTCTTTTTTTATGGACAAAAGCGTAATGATTATTGTAGAAGTTAACGAATATATGCCAAGAACGTATGGAAAAAACCAAATTCATATTAGTCAAGTCGATGCTATCTTTGAAAACCATCAACCGTTACCAGAAACACCGTCAATACCAGTCCGTGAAGAGGATAAAATTATTGGTAATTCAATCGCAGAATTGATTAAAAACGGTGATACATTACAAATTGGCTTTGGAGCAATCCCAAACGCTATAATGAATGATTTAAAGTCTTACCAAGATTTAACGATTTTTACGGAAATGATTCCAGATCAAGTCGTGGATCTTTTTGAAAGTAGTGCTATCTCTAATCGGAATAATCCACTAGCCCCTGGGAAAATGACGGCGACATTTGCGTATGGAACGAAACGACTTTATGATTTTATGCATGAAAATAAAAATGTGTTTATGTTGCCAGTAGATGAATCCAATAATGTCCGTTATATTGCCAGTATCGACCGAATTGTAACAATCAATGCAACTGTGGAAGTAGATTTCCTTGGTCAATGTAATTCAGAAACGATTGGTGGAAGATATTACTCTTCTACAGGAGGACAAGGTGATTTTGGAATTGGTGCTCGAATGGCAAAAGAAGGTAGAGGGGTGATTTGTTTACATTCCACTGCAAAAAATGGAGAAATCTCCAAGATTGTTCCTACTTTACCGAATGGAGCAGTTGTTACGACATCGAAAAACGATGTTGATTATGTTGTTACGGAATATGGGGTTGCAAAACTAAGAGGAAAAACAATTCGTGAGCGAACAAAAAATCTAATTGAAATCGCTCATCCGAAATTTAGAGAAGAGTTAACTTATGAAGCGAAGAAGATGGGCTTTTTAATCTAAATAGAAGGCTGACGTAATGTCAGCCTCTTATTTGGTACGAAGTTTTTGAACGAGTAATCTAGACCATAATAAATATACAATTAATGGTATAGGAGCATGAATTAGTCCCCATATGCCCCAAAACCACCGTCGGTGCCCACGTCGTTTTGCATCAATAAATAACCACGTGCTTTGTATGATAAGAATTGTTGCAATCATGAGCCAATGATAAATTGTTAAGTCTTTTAGCTCATTCATTTTGGTAACCCTTTCTTATCGACCAATTTTTTCTTAAAGAATAGTAAAAGTATCCAATTAAACAAGCAACAATGGCAATTTGTCCCATAAATATAACAATAAAGAAATTAGCATAACTCCACAATACAAGGGCTATCACAAAGATAGCAATACCCCAGAACAGAAGTAACTCTTGATAAAGTTTTTTCTTTTGATTGGTTTGAACCGTTTCAACTAGCTGTTCAAGTTCCAGAATTGAAGGGGGAGTTACTTCGAAATTTTGTTCAAGTTTATTTAATGAATTGTGGATCTCTTGTTCAAACGGTTCAAGTTTTTTTTCAGTGTCCTTTTGATTATTCATCTCTACTTAACTCCTTCCTTAGCTGTTGAATGGCAGTATGAACTCTAGATTTTGCTGTTCCTTCAGGGATCTTTGGAAAGCGTCCAATTTCGTCGTATGAGTATCCATAATAATGTTTTAGTATGAGTGGGAGGCGTACGTCTTCAGATAATTGGTAGAGCTGTTCCACGGTGTCTGTCCATTTATCATTTGGTTGAAGAGATACTTTTTTTATCAACTCACCATATTGTTGTTCTTTAACCCATTTGTTTTCCGTTTTTATCTTACGTAATGCATCGATATAAAGATTTGTACCGATTTGAATCAACCATGTTGAAAACTTTGCTTTTCCGTTATACTGATGAATTCTTTCAATACATTTCATCATCGTTTCTTGTGTGAGGTCATCCGCAAGGGAAGGCTGTAATGTTGCTTTAATTAAATAATGTTTTAAAAAAGAATAATTTTGTTGCAACAGCATAGCGAGTGCCTTCTTATTTCCTTTTTTTGCTTCCTTTATTAGTTGGTCTTCTCCCATGTAAAGATACTCCTTTTTAGAATTCGGAAGCTGATAAATCTGATTAAGTTGCTTTATCATTCATACGATTAGTGAATGTAATTCGTTCAAACTTTTTTTGAAAAATGTATTTTTAGTAAAATAACGATTTTCGGATTCTTAATGGTGAACCATATTTCACAAATCATTTCTATTATTATTGATTTGATGTTGTAACCATTCGATCGCTTGGTCTTTATTTGTAATTTGTTCATTTAATATAGCAACTTCAAGGTCTAACAAAACCTTCGAAAACACAGGCCCTGGTTCTAATCCATGACTTTTTAAATCTTCACCTGTTAATAGCATTCGAAGCTGACTACGTTTTTGTATATACTCGAACATATATGGGTGAGAGTCGGACTGTTCTTTTGAAGTGTAGAAAAGTATCGTTTCAACAGAATAGACCTTCAATATTCGATGTAATTCACCGCAACTTTTTAAGTTTTGCCAATCATGTATTGAATTTAAGGCAGAAACTTCTTTCAAAAGCTTTCCGTCTTTTTTAGTTAAGGCAAAGTGCTTTGCTGCATCAACATCGTTTGCATAATAAAAAGGAATGAGGAAATACATAAACCAGCTTGGACTTTCGGAGATTGTCCTATCTGATTGATAATTTTTATAAACGTTTTCGAGTTGTACAGCATGGTTGTAACTTTGTGTTGCTTGATCGTCGTTGATGCCAAATTGTTGCCAAAATTGAAGCTCAAATAGACGTTGCATTGCACGAGATGGAGAGGCATCGTTGAAAAGCTTTTCAAGTTCATGGTTTACTCTTGTCGCTGATAAAGCTTTCATTTTATCGATTGAAATAAGGGCTAGTTCTTTTGTTTGCTCATCCATGGAAAACTGGAAACGGGTCTCGAAGCGAACTGCACGCAGAATTCGAGTAGGATCCTCGATAAAGCTCAAATTATGTAGAATCTTGATCGTTTTTTCTTCAAGATGGGTTTTCCCAAGAAAAGGATCAACAAGTTGACCAAAATTTTTGCGATCTAAACAAATGGCCATTGCATTAATCGTAAAGTCACGACGGTATAAATCTTCTTTCAAGGAAGAGTGTTCTACATCTGGTAGGGCCGCAGGGCAGTCATAATATTCGAGTCTTGATGATGTAATATCAATTTTTAATCCTGTAGGGTGCGTCCATGTTGCCGTACCAAAGTCTTCGTGTGTAAAAACTTCACCACCATAGTCTGATTCTAGATTATGAGCAAATGCGATTCCATCCCCTTCTACGACGATGTCAATATCATCATTTTCACGTCCTAACAAGATATCACGGACGATTCCACCAATCAAATAAACCGACATATTCGTTTTGGTCGCAGTCGTACCAATTTCTTTTAATAACTGAAAAACATCTGTAGGAAGTCGATTTTTCATTTTTGCACGTAAGTTATTTTGCAAATCATTCATGGCTGACTGCTGTAGATCTTCTTTTAGCGCTTGATTATGTAAAATTTCAATGACGTTCGTTCGTGATAAAATACCGACGAGTTTTCCATTATCAACAACGGGTAATCGTCCAATATCATGCTTAATCATTATCGTTTGTATTTCTTCTAACGATGTATTCGGCCCAATTGAAATTACTTTTGAACTCATATAGGCTTTTACTGGTGCATGTCCTAAACCATGATGAGTTGCTTTATCTAAATCACGTCTCGAAATAATTCCAAGCAGTTTATCCTCTTTGACAATCGGAAAACCTGTATGTCCATAACGATACATGAGGTGACCAGCTTCTTCGATCGTCATTTCAGGTGGAATTGTTTTGACAGGGCTAGCCATAATCACTTTCGCAGTAATTGCAGGTTTTAAGATCAGTTCAAGATTGTTTGTTACTTTTTTGACTACTGTTTCTAGGTCGGCGTGTTTTAATGTTGCGGACCCTGCTTTTTCGTGACCACCACCGCCCCATTCATATAGAATTGGAAGGAAATTAATTCGGTCAGAACTAGCTCTCCCAACGATATAAATACGTTTTTGCATTTCTACAATGGTTAGAACAGCATCTGCACCTGTTGTTTCTAATAACTTTCTAGTTAATGTCGATAGTCCACCTTGAAACTTTTTCTGTTGATAAGAGCTAACAATAATATTTAATCCATCCATTTCAAATTCGGACGAGTGAAGGAGAAGGTGGTTAAATATTTCTTGTTGTTGTTGAAATAACATTTGATCAGAAAAACGTTGAATAATTTCTAAGCTCATTCCGTTTTCCATAAGAAAGCTTGCTGCTTGCAGGTCTCTTGAAGTTGTATTTGAATAAGTAAAAGATCCTGTGTCAGTATACATCCCTAAACCAAAAACCGTCGCTTCAAAAGGTGAGAGCGTAAAGGAACGTTGTCTAATTTCTTCTATAAGTAGTGTAACGGTTGCACCAACAGCTTCAATGGCCCCTTTATCGCTCACCACATCTCCTTCTTGAGTAGGGTGATGATCATAGACGGTTATTTTCAGGTTGTCTCTATTGAGGTTCTTTGTATATTCACCCGTTCTTGTAAGAGAGGCAACATCAACAAGGATAAGCTCAGTAACAGTAGACCAGTCAATAAGATGATCTTGAACTAAATCAAGACTATCTCGGTAAATCGCTAAAAATTGCTTTACTGCCGCATTTTGTTTATCAGATATAACCATTTTAGCATTAGGATAAAGTTTCTTTGCTGCAAGCATCGAAGCTAGTCCATCAAAGTCTGTATTAACGTGTGAAATAATAATTTCCAATTTTATAATCCTCCCCTAATCATAAATCTATCTATTGGTTGTTTTGCGATATTATGTTTCTTCCTCGATAATAAGGCCGTTGTATTCCTAAGTAATTTTAAGGTGGTTGCTCATTGTTATTGTTTCCTTTTTCAATGAGTGCTAACAATTCTATTTTACTTACATATGAGCACTTGTTCGATTAACATAGCTCGAACGAAGCCAATTAGCTCGTAATGAAGAAACTCTCGTAATTCGATTCATGCATTTTCCCCTTCTATTCATTTTATCGAAAGATTGAGCTTAACGTTAAAGAATATTGCAAAATAAGTTAGAAGATTTAAAATGAGCTTTAATGAGGCCGTGCAATGCTTGATTGAGAGCTACTCGTATAATCGGATAGGGAAGGGGAGAGCTGATTTCGTCAGCTCTATATTTGTTGCTCGGATAAGCGAAAACGGTCATTCCATTTCGAAGCGACTTGAAGAAGGATAATATTTAGGAACAATAAAATAAATCCAATGAGGATTAAAACAGTATGGCTTAAAAATAACAACCCTGTTAATTGACTGACGATAAGTCCAACAATCGGAAGGACAATAATCCCACCAAGTTGGTACGCCTCTTGATAACCCTTTACTTTAGCTGAAATAATAACGTTAAATAAAATGACGAGTAAACTAAGAAAAGGAGTGATCCAAACGATCAAAATCACCCAACCCCAGTTAGGAAAGATTATGCGATCAAACATAGGGTATGCTATGAAATTGGTGACAACTCCATACAATATGGCTGTAATAAATGTAACAATGACAGCAGGAATAAAGGCCGATAAAATTTTCCCAATAAAGATTGTTTTCATAGAAATAGGGGCAAATAATAAACTTTCTAACGTTTTCCTTTCTTTTTCACCAACAAAACTATTCGCTGAGATGACACTTGAAGCCATCGCTGGAATGAGCATAAAGAAAGGTGTGAACCCATAAAGTATGAAAAAGTAGACGAGCTGATGATTTAAAGAAGGTAGGCTTTCTAAAGTTTGTTTCAACGTTCCTTCAGGTAGATCTTGAATAACATTAACAATAACCTCCGTATTTCCAACAACGGTTAAATCAAACGCTCTAGCAGTGATTATTAGGGCACTTGGAACAACAATACCGAGAATGAATGGAACGATCAACATAGGTAACCAAATTTGAATATTGGAAGTGATGGCCTTCATATCTTTCACAGCAATCGACCACATCGCTTTTTTATTCATGACGATAACTCCTTCTAATTGTAAAATATAGAGCCTCTAGATTATTGTTTAAAATCTCAGCTGAGTACAATTTCCCATTATCTGTAACTTTTTTTAGTAGTTGAGATACGGCTTCTAAATTAGGTAAAGTCAGTGTCATCCCATCGCTATCCTCAACTATAGAGAGATCTTGGTTGATTAACAATGAATGAGGGAAGACCCCAATGTCATCAACTTAAGATTACAAAATATGTAAATGGATAAGATTGTCATAAAAATATTATTAACAGCACGAAAAACCACTTGACTTTTCAAAATCACCACAATAATCGACCTGAATACCATTTTTTGGTATATCAACGATGAAGTGGTGATTTTTTGTGGCAAAAAGCCTGTTTTTAGAAGCTGTAGAGGTAACCCAGAACGTCCTACATGACTATGTTTTTAAGTGTGAATCACGTTCCAAACCAACCTATTTTACTCGTGAAGGGAGAAACAAATTAAATTTTATTAGCACTATTCTTTTTATGCTCAATTTCGTGAAAAAAAGCTTTCAGATTGAGCTGGATGACTATTTTAAGCTTCTTGGAAATAGGACGGAAAGTATTAGTAAACAGGCGTTTTCTGAGGCTAGAAAGAAGATTAAACCGGAAGCATTTATAAAATTATTTGATACCATTGTGGATTGGTACTACAAGGAAAATCCTTATAAAAAATTTATGGGGTTTCGTATTTTCGCTATCGATGCATCCATCTTGGAAATAAATAATTCCATAAGATTAAGGGATGCCTTTGGCGTTTCGAAAGGCAGTTCTTTAGAACTGGCTCGCGCAATGGCATCCTGTATCTATGATACCGAAAATAATCTAATTGTAAAGGCTTTGATTACAAAATGTACAGATGGAGAACGGTCTGTCGCTATCAAACTGATGAACAGCTTTAAAGATCACTTGAACAATAACGACCTTTTTCTTTTTGATCGAGGATATCCATCATTAGATTTTTTCGCTTATCTAATAGAATTAAATGTAAAATTTATGATTAGAACACCTGTCAATTATTATAAATCTAGTATTAAATCTTCGGTGCCTGACCAAATAATTGAGCTTAAAAGAAAAGGGAGCGTGATGCGCTTAAGGGCTATACGGTTTACACTGCCATCGGGTGAAGATGAGTTGCTCATCACAAATATAGAAGATGAAACATTTGGGATACAGGATTTTAAAACACTCTATTTTAAGCGGTGGAGAATTGAAACAAAATATGATGAATTAAAAAATAAACTTCAACTTCAAAAGTTTACAGGTGATACTCCTCTTTCAGTTGAACAAGATTTTTATGCGACCATGTTTCTAGCAAACATGGCTTCGCTAGTTAAACAAGAGGCTGACGAAATGATTGCCAAAGAGCAAGAAGGAAAGGATCTAAAATATGAATACACAGCTAACGCCAACGTTTTGACCGGTAAGCTGAAAGCTAATCTAGTCCGTATTATATTAGAGGAAAGTCCAAGACGACGTAAAAAGCTATATAAGCAAATGCTTGACGAAATCAAAAGGAATCGTACTCCCATAAGACCAGGTAGAAGTTTCAAACGTACTAAGGGGTTGCGAGCTAATAGAAACGGGCTAGTTCAGAAGTCTGCATTATAGCATTTAACGAAGTAAAATAGGATGCCTTAGGGTGATGTAAAAAAATGTAAAACATCTCCCGGGCATCCTATTGTCTTTTTTTAGTTGTTTTCAGTATCATAGTTTGGAATTTTTCATTTTAATACTGTGTGGTTCATGAGAGTTACTAATTGGGAACTAATTGGAAACTTGTCTTGATGACATTGGGGAAGACCCCCTTAATTTTAAGATGAATTTCATGTAAATATTTTCGTTCAAGCTCTTGCCTTGTACCTTCCTCAATTTTGCTACCATTTTCAATAAAGATATAACGATTACATACAGTTTCTAATTGCTCAAGAACGTGTGAGCAAATGAGGATTGTTGTTTTCTCTTGTTGGTTTAGTTGTTTTAAATAAGATAAAACGAGTCTTATACCATCTGGATCTAAGCCATTTGTAGGTTCATCGAGGAATAATATTTTGGGTCGGTTTAGTAAGACTTTGGCAAGGTCGAGCCGCTTTTTCATCCCTGTACTGTACGTTCCGACTTTTCGATCTATAAATGGTTCGAGATGAAACAGTTGAATGAGTTCATCTATTCGTGCTTGGCTAATATTGTTATAAAGAGAAGAAAAGAAGTTAAGATTATCTCGACCTGTCATATGTTCATAAAGACCTGCATTTTCTGTCATTGTGCCACTAATGGAGCGAATGTCGTTGCCATTATCGTTAGGGGAAAAACCAGCAATGTTTATTCCACCGCTACTTGAAGCAATTATGCCGTTCATTAATCTAATGAGTGTTGTTTTCCCTGATCCATTAGGACCGATTAATCCCACAATTGCACCTTCTTCTATGGAAAAGCTCATATCTTGAATGACATTGTGATTACCAAATGACTTAAAAAGTTGTTTAACAGCAATCATGATCGTGCACCACCTTACAAATACATTTATGGATATGACGTTGCAGGGACGCTAATCGTTCATTTATTTTAAAAAATTTTTCGTTTCATGTAACGTCTTTATGACTTTCCACGTCAATAGGGTAGTAAGAGAAATAAGTGAGGGGTTTCCATGAAAAGAGTATTGTTGTTATTTTTTCTACACGTTCTACTAGTAAGTGGGTGTGGCGATGGTGAAGAAGTGAATTTTTCAAGCATCACGGGATTAATTAGTGCAAAAGAAGGCAGTCGGATACTAGTCATTGAAAATGTGACACAGGAACAATTAGAACAGTTCGAAATAGATGAGATCCTTAATAAAGGATTGGGATCAGCAGCGATTTGGTTTGAAGTTGAAGATCAACAATTGTTTGACGACTTACGTGTTGGGGAAAAAGTACTTGTAGAATATGATATGGTAGCAGAATCATACCCAGGTCAATCGAAAGCGATTAATATTAGACGGTTAGAAGAATAAAAAAAGGAGTCAGGCACCTTTAGTGGGCTAAAGGCACCTGACTCCTTGGACTACATAAGATTACTTAGCAAATACATGATTACCAATCGTTACTGTATGTTGACGAGTGGCAATCCAGTGGTTTGTAGCGATACGTGGATTATAGAAGAAAACTGATCCTGAGCCTTGTCCTCTAAAGGCTAAAGCTTCATTGACCGCACGAATAGATTCGGCATCAGCAGCTCGGTTAATTCGACCGTTCTGTACTGGTGAGAATGCATAATGTCCATTGGATACTTCATTAATAACGCTGCGAACCGTATTCGGAAAATCTTTATGATCTACACGATTTAATACGACAGTCGCAACAGCTACCTTACCAGCGTAAGGTTCACCTTCAGCCTCAGCACGCACTAAACGTGCCATTAAGTCTCTTTCACTAGCAGTAACTCCTGCAGGAATAGATAATCTTTCTCCAGCAAAAACCATATCAGATGTTTTATTGTTAACTCTTTTAATAGATGAGATTGGAACACCATATTGATTTCCAATAATCCATAAGCTTTCTCCTGACCGTACAGTATGAGTTGTATTTGCATCTGCATTAGAAGTAAATCCAAAAAGTAATAAACTCATTGTAAAGATAAAGCTAGATAACCAAATTCGTTTTTTCATAGTGTATTTCCTCCTTTTGTTCTCGTAAGCTCACAAACTAGGCTAACAAGAAATAGAGCTGATTACCTTAGGAGATGTTTTCCAACTGTTTTTAAGAGAGGTAAAAAAACTGTATAGGACAAGTGTTTGAGCATTTATATTACAAATCTATTACTAACTGTGTAATAATCTATTAATTTACGGAAAAATACAAGAATAAAAACCTATCAAAGTACAGTAAAAGCCTTTAAACTATATGCTGAAGCCAGTTTTAGAAAATATGAAATAAGTAAAGTTGGAAAATAGACCCATCATTTTATCCTTTAATTATGCTAAAGTGAAATGGTCGAATATTCTTCGTACAAAACATAGTTAATGGAGGTATTACATTGAAGAAATTACTGACAACATCATTTGTAGCCTTAATTATGACGAGTTTATGTACAGGTAATGCAAATGCTTCTAATGAAAAACAAAACAACGAAAAATGCAACCATCTTGAACAAGCTGAATCGAATGTAATAAACGAAGTAGAGAATCTATACAATGAAATCAATTCTAATAAGGACATTCAATCTTTAATAGACAAAATACAAGCAAAATATCCAAATGTTAGAATTGACTCTGTCAAGAAACCGAGGGAAGACGTTTAATAGGAAAACAGGAGGTAAAGTAGAGTATCTACTTTAAAGGGTTATGATTGCTAAATCTGATCATAGGAGGCTGATTCCGAGGAGTCAGCTTTTTGGTTTGTCAGAATGAGAGGATTACAAGGTAAGCTAAGCGAGTGATTAGTGAGAATACATCTAAAAACTAGAGGAGTAAAAAGAAACTAAGCTAACTAGGGAGCGTTAATTGTAATAAAACTGTCATCATAATTTAATGCAAAACATATTATTTTTTATCTATAATTTGAAGAGTAAGAGAGGTGAGAATATGTATAGAAAAATAAGCAATTTGTTCATTTTATTCCTGACATTTCTATTCATGGAAAATGGAGCTGTCTTAGCTAATGAAGGTGAGTTTACTGATGACCTATACAGTGAAGCTGTTATTTTAATAGATAGTAAGTCTGGAAAAGTATTATATGAAAAAAATAGTCAACAGCAGATGTATCCAGCAAGTATTACAAAAATCATTACTGGCATTCTTGCAATAGAAGAAGGTCATTTATCTGATACGGTTACAGTAAGTCAGAAGGCGCGGGAAGTGATTGGGACTCGTGTTTATTTGCTTGAAGGCGAAGAAGTAGAGTTAAAAAAGCTTGTTCAAGGATTACTAATTAGTTCAGGAAACGATGCAGGTTTGGCAATAGCTGAACATATTTCTGGAAGCGAAACAGCATTTGCTGATAATATGACAAGGTTTGTAAAAGAAACAGTCGGGGTCGAGGATACTAATTTTACCAACCCACATGGCTTATTTGATGAAAGGCATTATACAACGGCATACGATATGGCAAAAATTTCTATGTATGCGATGAAAAATGAGACGTTTCGTGAAATCGTAAGTACAAAAGAATTACCTTGGGTTGGTGAAGGTTGGGAAACAACGATTTATAATCATAATCGCATGCTTTGGAACTATGAGGGTGCTACAGGAATAAAAAATGGCTATGTTCAAAAATCAGGTTACACACTAGTAACCTCAGTTGAAAAAGGAGAAACGGAGCTCCTTGCTGTGACGTTAAATGCCCCATCATCTAATCATGCGTATCGGGATATGAATCGTCTCTTCGACTATGGATTTGAGCATTTTGAAACAAAAATGATTTCTAAAGACGAAGTGTTTGAAGATCTATTTGGAAATGAGTACACTCTTGCAGAAGATATGTATATTACTACGAAAAAAGATGAAATAGTCTTTTTAGATGTTAGCATTTACGGTTATTTAAAAGTAATCGGTACACAAAATCAATTGGTAGGTATTCGAGGTTTACAACGAATCGAGGACCAATATACACAAAATTCTCCGCGCTTTTTAGCTAGTGTCGGTAGGATCAATTAATTGAAATAGAAGTGAGTAGGGGATAGTTAGGACAAGCAAAAGGTCTATTTGAAGCATGCGTTATGCGGGTAGTTTACCAAGTTTCGTCTTAGATGAGGCTATTTCCTAATTAGTTTTTTGCAAATGAAGTTGTTTATTTAGGACAGTCGTGGACATCGATTTACACCACGGCTGTCCTAATGATTTTTAGCTACAGTCGTTTATTCACACGATTTTCGTTCCTTTAATTTTTTTTGCAGGCTTTTTAATTGTTTCATAAGTTGTTCGTATTCATCTATCCCAATATTACAGGATTGAATTTCATTTGAGATCTTTTCTGTTATTATCTGTTTTTTTTCTATTGATTTTTCTTGTAATAATATACATACATGACGTTCGTCCGCTGCAGAACGTTCTTTTATAACCCAACCATTGGCTTCCATTCTTTGAAGCATCGGTGTCAAAGTGCCAGTACCGAGATTTAATTTTTCTCCCAATTCTTTTACGGTTAGCCCATTTCTTTCCCATAATGCTAAAAGGACTAAATATTGGGGATAAGTAATCCCAAATGGACGGAGTACTTTCGTATATAATTTATTAAACCGGCTGGATGCTTCGTAGATGGCAAAACAAAGTTGGTTTTCTAAAGTTAAAAAATCGTCCAAGTTGTTCACCCTCAGTAGTCTTTAGTTAGCCCCTCAAAAAAGCTCCTTAATATCATTTTCAATTTTACTTGGTTCAGTGGTCGGTGAATAACGTTCAATGACTTTACCTTCTTGGTCTACAAGAAACTTAGTGAAATTCCATTTTATTTTTTTAGAGAGCATTCCTTTTTTCTGTTCTTTTAAGTAAGTGAATAATGGATCTTCATTTTCACCATTGACATCGACCTTTGCGAAAATTGGAAACGTTACACCATAATTTAATTGACAAAACTGAGTTGTTTCATCAATATTAGCATACTCTTGATTATTAAATTGATCACAAGGAAAACCCAAAATTTCTAAACCTTGTTCTTTGTAGTTGTCATATAATTCCTGGAGACCTTTAAATTGAGGGGTTAAGCCACATTTACTAGCGGTATTTACTATTAATAACGGTTTGCCATTGTAGTCATTTAATGATTTTTCCTTACCATTAGTCATTTTTACATTAAAGTCATATACCGTACTCATCTTAAATTCCTCCTAGTAATACTAATATATCGTGTGCGATTTAATCTTACACGATATATTAATCGGTGGCAATATATAAGAATTAAAATTTAGAGGCAAGAGATCATTCTAACAAATTCGTACAAATAAAAATCAAAGGAAATGCTTAAACCACGAATTAAAGGATAATGGCAATAAAAATTCAATGTATTAACCGATTATTAAACTACCCCTAAGATAGCATTTTTTTAATATATGAAATGGTTGATAAAAAAATAGAACTCCTAAAAAATAGGAGCTCCCACATGTGTAATCTACGATGCAGTTTCTATGATGTTCTCATCTTCCCAAATCAACCCTTTCACATTAACATTTGCAGGCAATAAAGGATGTTGTTTTACATATTGAATACTTTTACGTAACATTTCATGTACATCTTGCTCACCAAGCCAACTGCCAAAGTCAGCCTCTTGATTATTTAACGTATAGTTCATTAGGTCAATTGTTTGTTTTGTACGATTTGTTCCTGTCCACTCTGGTATGTTAGTTTCAAGATTATTGTCTTTTACACTAATAAATATCACTTCTTTTGTGTCATGTTGATGAGTGGCCATTATAATGGTTCGCAGTAAAGAATCATACGGATGAACGATATATGGTTGATAACCGCTAATAACGGATACCTCATCTCTTTTTTTATCAAGCGCTTTTATAATGAAGGGTAGGGATTGGTTACAATTACAAATAATTAACGTATTTTTCATTTAGATCTCCTCCAAGAATAAAGTTTTAGGTTACTTAATAAAGCCATTGTGCAATTGAATAAAAAATCGGTATTCCAATCGTTAAATTAAATGGAAATGTGATACCGAGTGCAAGCCCTAAATAGATCGAAGGATTGGCATCAGGAACAGATGCACTCATCGCTGCAGGAGCCGCAATATATGATGCACTAGCAGCTAATACACCCATTAATGTCGCACCACCTACGGATAAACCACAAGCCATTCCAACAAGAACGCCGATGACACCATACAGAAGCGGCATCACAAGTGCAAATGAAAGTAATTTTAACCCATGTTTTCGAACAACGGCTAAACGTTGCCCAGCAATAAGACCCATATTTAAAAGAAACAAAGTTAATACACTTGGATATAAATCAATAAATAATGGTTGAATTAAAGGCTTCCCGTCTATTCCTATCGCCATACCAATGATTAAACTCCCTGCAAGTAATAAGACACTTTTTCCTAAAAAACATTCTCGAAGTTGTTCTTTACTTAATTTAAATGATAAGGTAGGAGCAACGAATCCGACTTTTCGAACGGAAACATCTTCTGGTTTTCGATCTTTCAAAAACTCAAGAAGGACGAGTGCGATTAGTATAGCGGGTATTTCCATTAACACGACCATCGCATTCATGAATGCTTCATAATTAATGGCCCGATTTTCAAGAAAGGCTGCTGCAGCCCCGTATGTGACAATGCTTACTGAACCATAGGTAGCGGCTAAAGCAATGGCGTTTTTCGTATCAAGCTTAATCACCTTTCTTAAATAGAAAAGAGTAATAATTGGAATAAGAGTACCTAGAAAAATGGTTCCTAATATCGGTTTACTTACTTCAGCAATGGAGTATTGAGAAAGTTCAATTCCACCTTTTAAGCCAATAGCGATTAATAAATACAAACTTAATGTTTCCCCAAGCCCCTTTGGAAACGTAAAATTAGACCCAAGGGCTACCGCTACCATGCCTAGGACAAAAAAGAGCACGGCTGGATTTAATAAATTTTCGACGACCATTTGTAACATTGTTTTCCCCACCCCTTATATCATTAAAATGAGTGAATTGAATATTATCTTTAAACATAAAAAGACCAGCCCTGTAGTAAACATACGAGGCTGGTCTATCATTTCCGTATCCGAGGATATTGAAATAATCTCCCAATTAACTATTTAATTTTGCTTCTAAGTCTTCCGCTAGCGTGAAAACAATGACGCGTTCGCCGCTTCTTGTACTAATATCGGTATGAAAGCATGTCGCTTCCACTCCTGTTATTTCATGAATGATTTTTTTTAATTCATTACTGCCTGTTTCAATGAGTTCGGAACGATTTCTTTTGACCGCCAGCATTCCTGGTTCGGTTTTCGTTAATGCTTGTTCAGCAGGTGTTAGAATACCTTTTAATTGTATAATAAGTAGGTTCCTTAGAATATCGGTTTTTACTTGAACAGACCCTCTACCTAAATATTCTTTCTCCCATTGAGTTAATGTTTTACTAATTTCAGCTTCAACTAATCCTTTTTTCTTATTCATAGCACCCACCTCCATCCTACATGAGTATAACAAAATTTTTCCAATAAAAAACGGTATACCCCAAATAGGAGTATACCGATTATTTCAAATCATTACTTATTACTGTACATATGGTTGTCATTTCATCTCTGCGTCTTCATCACAGCGATGCACTGCTAACCTTAAATAGGAAATAAGTAAGTATCATAAACCTTCGGTGTTATTTTAACTATATTTATTATATAGTGGAAACAAAAAAAGTGTCAATAAAAACTTTTTGTTCCAAAATTTACAGTGGTTGTGGAGAGTTTATGATATATTCTACATAGGTTGTTTGTACAAAGTATATACATATATAAACTAATATTTAGAATAAGTAAAAAATAAAAGGTGACAATGGTAATAAATGGTGAGTGTATCGTTAGTCTGGGAGTGTGAAATTATGTATGTATTTATTATTAATCCTATATCTGGTAATGGAAAAGGGGAGCTCGTTTGGAAGCGGGTTGAAAAGATTTTAATAGATAAACAAACGAACTATAAAGCGTATTATACAAAAGATAAAGAACATGTTACCGAAATTGTGAAAACTCTCGATCCTGAGATTGTTACAGCTTGTGTTGTAATTGGTGGTGATGGGACGGTTCATGATGTAGTCAATGGCTTACAAAGTGTGAAAATTCCATTAGGGATTATCCCTGCTGGGACAGGTAATGATTATGCAAGGTCGATGAAAATTCCAAAAGGATATCAACTGGCACTTGAACGGATTTTATCGGGTGAAAAGAAAAAAATAGATATATTACATGTTGGGGAACGGGTTTGTATGACGGTCATTGGAATTGGTTTTGATGGAAAAGTAGCTCAACTAGCAAATGAGTCAAAGTCTAAAAAAATATTAAATGGTCTTCGTCTTGGGAAATTTACGTATTTACTCATTGTTTTGCAATTATTGTTTAAATATAAGCCAACTCAAGTAAGGCTAGAGCTAGATGATGTTACCTATGAATTTGAAAATGTTTGGTTAATTGCTGTTGCTAACCTACCCTATTACGGTGGGGGAATGTATATTTGCCCACAGGCAGTAAGTGATGATGGAGCTTTTGATGTCTGTATCGTTCATCACACTTCTAAAATGAAGTTAATGCAAGTTTTCCCAAAAGTGTTCCGAGGAAAGCATATTAATCATTCCTCAGTCACTGTATTAAAGGGGAAAACGATTAAAGTAATTTCAGATATACCTGTTGTTATTCATGGTGATGGTGAGATTATTGGTGAAACCCCAGTTGAAGTAACAGTAAAAAAAGATGTATTAGATATTATATAAATAAAAAGAAGGACCTATCGTTCAATACATAGTGGATTAAAGAATGTGTAAAAATATCCTTTAGTACACTGATTTTGAAGGGTAGGTTTTTTTTATGAAAAAACGGAGTGTTGTTTGGTTAGTGGCTATTTTCGTTGCCATTATTGTTGTTAGTATGTTTGTCATTGAACCAGAATACGCTTATATTCCACCAGAAAGTCGGATTATGAATCATGATACAACGATGATTGGCAGTGAGGCGACGATAGACATGTGGGGAGTAACAATTCAACAAAAAGATAGGAATGGTATCGGTCAAACGATTCAAGGACAACAAACATTGTCGGCCGAAAATGGAGCAGTCCACGTTGATGAACCCTTTGTTGAATTAGGTAGAGAGCTTTTTTATGAAGAAACTTTCGGCAATGAAGTATTTCTAACGGATATCCTTGGAATGCTTGATGGCCCCCTTACTGTTTCCAATATAATGAAGGCGATTTTCGAGCTTAGAGGTGGACATACGAATAATCTACAAGTAGAACTAGCTTACGATATCACTCTAGGTGACCGAACATATAATAAAGGTGAAAAAATTGATACGGGTTTTGATGTACCGAAGGGAGCTATAGCTCCACTCGGCATGCCGATTACATTTTCAGATGGGCGTCTTAAAGCAGGAGTCAGTTGTGCCGCTTGTCATGCCACGGTTGATCGCGATACAGGACTTGTAATCGAGGGTGCACCCAACTTGAATTTTAATGGAGGCTTATTAATCGCCTTAGCAAGTAACTCAGCAGCTTACTTTACTAACACAGCAGTCGATGAAGAAAAATTACGCAATTTTATTACAGAAAATAGTCAAACGATTGTTACAAAAGATGGAAAGGTAGCGTCTTTACCCGATCCTAAGGTTATGGAAATGGCAGTTGATGAGATGTTAGTCAAATGGCCAAAAGGAAATTTTGACTCGACAATGGATCTTAAAAATAACCCTGCACAAATTCCTGATTCATTTACTTTAGGTGATCATCCGTACGGTTGGAATGGTTTTGCTGCAGTTGGTCCATTTAAAGGGTTAAGTTCTTTAAATAATAATGTTCATGCGCAAAACTCAGATATATTAGCTCAGTCGGAACAAAGTGATACACTTTTTGAAATTGATAAAGAAGTGTTTATAGGAACGATCCTACAAAATGCCGCTAACGAGAATTATCGTTACGACCCAGCATCCAATATCAAGCCATCTGAATTTTTAGCGCAAGTGGATGATACGCCTGAAGTTCCTGGTGTCAATGAAATGGTCAAGCCACCCAATTTTCCGAAAGTTTCCTTATTTACACCAAATGGCACTGTTATTAGTTCGCCAGGATTTCGGTATGGCGAACAAATTAATGCTTTATCGGCGTTTCAAAACTCACTTGTGCCGCCTCGTAATGAGGGACATGCATCAGATACGACGATAGCAACGGGCAGAGAAGTCTTCACCAGAGCAGGTTGTATTACTTGTCATAGCGGAGCAACTTATACAAACCACCGTGTAATACCTGTAGGTGAAGTTAAGACCGAACCTTCGAGAGCAAAAGCTTTTCAAGATATTCCGAAATTGCTAGATGAAGCGCTCACCTACTCTCCTGATGAGATTGTTCCTTTACGTGAGGACGCAAAGGTCTTAAAAGTACCAACCGACCATTTAGATGAAGAGCAACTAAAGCTAACACTTGCTCAAGACCATGATGGAAAAGGAGGATATAAAGTAAAGGGGCTCATTGGCTTAGCCTATTCACCGCCTTATTTACATGATGGTGGTGTTGCAGTAGGCCCTAATGAAAAAGAAGATGTTGGTATTGCAGGAACACTCGAACGAGGAATTGACCCTGATCCATACAATAGCTTAAAAGCTTTACTTGATAAAAAACTAAGACAAAAAGTTATCGAGGCAAATAAAAGTAACAAGGACCTACATGATGTACATGTTCAAGGCATTGGCCATGAATATTGGGTCGATCAAAATACAAGATTTACTGAAGAAGAGCAACAAGCTCTCATTCAATTTTTACTATCAATTACAGACTCAAGTGAGGAAAATTAAGACTTTAACGTTTGGCAAAATGGTGAAATTGTATTAATGAAATGGCTAAGACGGCTTCAGATGAATTATGTTCTGGGGTAATTTTTCGTCATTAAAATAGCTTGTGAGTTCATCAAAGCGTTTATACCGTTTAACTGGCTCAGTAACAACCCAGTTGATTGAAGTTTCCCTTGATAATAAGAATCAATTGGTTTTCTCATTCTATTTTCATTATTATCTCTGTTCACTTACTTTCTTTTTTTACAAAACATGAAGGTGATGTCAATGGATTCAGGCTGATACCTTCGCGAATCTTTGTTAGATTGCATACACTGGTAGTGTGAAGAAAGGAAGAGAGTTATATGGGAACAGTTGCTACTGATCGATGGATCAAAGGCTTTATTGAAGAAGCAAGTCAAACGTCTTTCGTACATCAAAAGTGGAATATACATTTAAGGACAATCATCCAGCCTGTTTCGCGCCATTTTCATAAAATGCCTCTTTACGCTCTTCATCGATCATTACTTGAACAGGGACTCTTTTCTCCAGATCAAGATGTGAGTTCGATTTATAGCCGTATGAAAAAATTAAAAATGTGGGCATATGTTCAAAAGGTATATAGTGAATTAAAAAATGAATGGGAAGGACCAGCAGTTAAAATTATAATTTTACCAGCAAATGAAGAAAATGAAGTGATTATGGATCGTTTAGGTGGAAAGATGGGCATCGGTTTTATGGATAAAGTGATATTGTTTGTAACCACGAAAACGACTCATTTTGATTTAAGAACTTTATTAACGCATGAATACAATCACAGTTGCAGGCTTATGCAATTACAAAAGGCTGAAAATGAACTAACGTTACTCGATTCACTTATTGTCGAAGGAATGGCTGAATATGCAGTGAAAGAAAGGTGTGGTGAGCGAGCTCTCGGAAAATGGCATCATCGTTTTTCAAAAGAAGAATTGCAATCTTTATGGGAGAGGTTGTATAAAGAAAGAATGTTTGTAAAAGGGAAGCATTATCATCGGCCTTTTTTATTTGGAAGTGAGTCTATTGGAATTCCATTATGGTCTGGATATGCGCTAGGTTTTGAAATTGTTCGCTCGATGATGGAACACCAAAATTACAGTATACAAAAGTTACTTTCACTTCAGTCAGAAACTATATTAAAACAATCAGCATTCAAAGACTAATTCTCCCTCTTTCGTTTTGTAAAGAGGGATTTTTGTATAAATAGCTAATTAATAAAAATAGAGATTGTTAGATGCGGACGAGCACTTATGTATATGAGGGGAGGAGATGTGTATCTTCAGAGTTTTTTCATTATTAATTGGCTTTGGTTTAGCTGTAGCTGGCGGAGTTAGTTTGCTTGCATATTTAAATTTATTAACAGCTGGGTATGATTTCCTAACGTATCTCCACTTTATTTCAACAAGAATTGAGCTATATATGGTGATTATTGGAGGTATTATAATTACATTATCAATTTACTGGCCAACGAAACGAAAATAAACGGCATATTTTTTATTTGGAATGAATATAGTACTTGTGGAATAAATTGCCTTACCTCTGACTATACTGATGGTACAAGCACTTAAAGTAAGGGGGCGATTTTGTTGGTCCACATTCGGGATGTTTGGATTAATTGGTTCGAAGGTGAAGAAAATGGTTACAATGTGTGTGATTTTTATGAATGGAGAACTGATGACCGGATCGAAGTATTAGACCAAGCCATTGTTGTGAAAGTTTCGAAAAAGCTCTTTAGTTATATTGAAAATAATCTAGCAGACTTACCAGAAACCTTATTAGAAGATGTACATCGTAAAAGTTATTTAAGAAAAAACATGTCACGTATTCAGTTAGACTATTGCTTTATTGCAACGGATGGTGAACGTATTATTGCGGTCGATACGATTGGGTACAAAACACCGATTCGTAAAAGTAGATTAACACCGAGACAAGAGCAAATTGTTCTCGAATTAATTGAGACAGAGCAGATGGAAATATACGAACTTGAAGAATACGAATATGAATATGAAAAGGAATACCATATATTATCACCTAGCCCAGAAGAGATGCGAGGACTAACAAGAAAAGAACGACAATTAAAGCAGTTACTCTTTATGGCACTCGACCAGCTATACTCCACAGGAAATGCAGCAGAAATTCGTTACTGGTACACAGAGTGGGAGCCAACGAAGTATATGGAAATTCAAGCGATGAATTTTGAAGAGGTTTGGAATGGTCTTTTTGAAGAAGTGAGACACAGCTGGTCAAATCGACATTATCATCTATGTGAAGCCATCGTAAAAGGACAACCTTTCTTTGAGAAACTGTGGGAATTAGAACATGGCGAAAGCGTAAAGTAACGTTACATAAAGGACGAAGGAGAACGGATGACGTTCTCCTTTTTTGTGCATAAAATCATGGAGTAGGGACGATTTGAGATTTAATAAGAATGAGCAAAAGTTCCTGAACATAGTGATTTTTAACTAAAAGAGAGGATAGAGCCTAGAATTACCTGAATATGGAATAATGGTGATCTAAACGAGAGAATAGAGGATAATGTTACCTGAATATGGAAGAATAGTGACCTAAACGAGAGGTAAGGCCTAACAATTTCAGGAGCTAGAAAAACGCCTTAAAGTGAAAACAAAGCATAACATCCCCTGAAATTGGAAAAAATAACCTCATAAGGTCATAGCACATGTCAGGTGATTGATCATGACCTCACGTCAACGATCAAATGTGAGCATTTTTGGAAAGGTTAGATCAAACATTTACACCCTAGTCTTTGTTCTCTATAATAAAATAGTAGATCTATCTAAAATCAGTGTATGGATGTTCTAAATTCTTTTTTTGGAGGAGGGTAATCATGGACGGATTTGTACACTTTCTTATGCAACTTCTAACGGTTGTCGTTGTTGTTGGAACATTAGGAGTTTCTTTCTTAGTTGGTGCAATTTGGAAGAAGCAAAAAGGATATTAATGCAATCATACATTAGAAGGAAACAAGGAGTAGAGACACCCTCTACTCCTTGTTTTTTTAACGTTTTTTTCTTCCTAATCCCATTGCTCGTTCTGCTTTTACCACCATTTTAGTTGCCGCACGATTTGCTTTTTCAGCACCATTGTCAAGGATTTCGTCTAGCTCAGTAGAATTGATTAACTCTTCGTACCGTTCACGGATCGGGTTGAGCGTTTCAACGACAACGTGGGCCAAGTCTTCTTTAAATTGACCATATCCTTTTCCTTCGTACATTGATGTAATTTCATCATACGACTTTCCTGAGCATAATGAATAAATAGACATTAAGTTTGCAAGCGCAGGTTTATTCTCTTTGTCATAATGAACAGAATTGTCAGAGTCAGTAACTGCACTCTTCATTTTCTTAATGATTGTTTTTTCATCGTCAAGCATCGAGATAAAACTTTTCGGGTTAGGGCTTGATTTACTCATTTTTTTAGCTGGATCAGTCAATGACATAATTCTTGCGCCGACTTTCGGAATTTGTGCTTCTGGAATTGTGAAAATGTCGTTGTACTTTTTATTAAATCGTTCAGCTAAATCTCGGGTTAACTCAATATGCTGTTTTTGATCTTCTCCAACTGGGACAACATCTGTTTGATAAAGGAGAATGTCTGCAGCCATTAGTGGGGGATATGTCAGAAGTGCAGCTGAGACAGCTTCTTTCCCGTCAGATTTATCTTTAAATTGAGTCATTCTTTCTAGTTCACCTATGTATGATACACATTGCATCATCCAACCTAACTGAGCATGTGCAGGTACTTCAGACTGAATAAAAAGCGTTGATTTTTCTGGATCAATACCAGCTGCAATATATAGAGCAGCTAAACTTTTAATGTTTTTTCGTAATTCCGTTTTATCTTGAGGAACCGTAATGGCATGTTGATCTACAATACAAAAATAACAATGATAGTCGTCTTGCATATCAACAAAATGTTTCATTGCCCCTAAATAGTTACCTAACGTTAGAGTTCCACTTGGTTGAATGCCTGAGAAAGCAATTTTCATTTACCTCTTCCTTTCCAAAAAACGTCTGTATACATCATCTTAGCGGATTATGAAGAAAGAGTAAATAATATTACTCATATTAAGTTAGGATCAAGAGTTTGTAATAGGGTATGTTTTCTAATCTTTTACGAATAATATATTAATAAAGATGTCGAAAAGAGAATTTTATCATTTAGTTTGATCATTTAGTTTGAGGAAAAGAGGGAAAACAGGATGAAGGCCAGACCATTAATTTTTTCTGCATCGATTGGACAAGGTCATCAACAAGCAGCAAAAGCATTGTATAACGAGCTTGAGGAGAAAGGATATTATCCAAAGATTATCGATACGTTTTATAAACTAAGTCCTTTACTTCATCACTGTATGGTAAAAAGCTATTTAAATTTGCTTAAATTAGGCCCTGCTGTTTGGAGAAAAATTTATTTCAACGCTGAAAAACATCCGTATTTCCTATATATTGACCGATTTAGTACATTATTTACGGAACGACTTCATAGACTGATTGCAGAAGAAGAGAATGTCCCATTTATTATTTCGACAAATCAATTTGTCACACCTTTTCTTACAACTGTGAAAAAGAAGAAAAACATTAATATTCCAATCTATTATGTTATAACTGATTTTTTATTACATCCCGCTTATTTACGGGAAGAAATTGATCGTTACTTTACGGCAGATCCGACTTCATTACACTTTGCCAAAAAGAACAACTTCCCAACCGACCGATTTAGTTTGACGGGTATCCCTGTTCCACGACACCCAGCTTTTTCAACTACGAAATCGAAAAGTCGAGAAAATCTACAATTAGATGAGCATAAAAAGGTTGTTCTCATTGCTGGAGGAGGTTTTGGTCTTACAAAGTATGCTAAGGTCATTCATGCCTTAGAACAGTGTAAGGAAGAACTACTGATTATTTGTATGACGGGAACGAATTCAAAGGCAGCTAAAAAATTAAATAATTATAAAAGTAAACATTCCATAAAAGTAATTCCTTTTACCGACCGTTTTCTAGAATATTTACGAGCAAGTGATGTTGTTATATCAAAGTCTGGTGGCTTAACCATGTCAGAAGCACTTATTTGTGAAACACCTATTATCATTTACAAACCTGTCCCTGGCCATGAAGAGCATAATGCACAATATCTAGTTGAAAAGGGAGCGGCTGTAAAAGTTCAGCACGATGAAGAATTACCTTTCATCATAAAAAAAGTACTATTCCAGAAGAAGATAAGCGATGAAATGAGATATTCTGCTAGAAAGATCAAAAAACCGACAGCTGCTGAAGAAATTATTGAGGAAATTATTTTAGCTTTGGAACAAAAACAACAGGCGGTTAGATAGAGAGAAACTTACGATTTCTTTTTCTTTGTCCACAAATAAAGTAGGAATAGCCCAATGGTAATAACAAGGAAAGGGATAAAGACGAAATCATTAGAATAGTTGAGTTGATTTGAAATTATAACATATAGTCCTAAACTAATGGTCATAATTAATACTGTTTTTTGAAGCAATTTCATAGACAACCCTCATTTTATTTAGTCTTAAAATATTATAACAGACGAGTACATCTGTTTATACAAAAGAGGTGAAGTAATGCAACTTCGGAAAAATGCCATGTATAGTTCTTTCCTTTTTTTACTTTTGTTTGTTGTTGCCTTTTTATATGAAGGGTCCAACCATATTTTTAGACAAGTAGAAGTGGCAGTAGCAGCCAGTTCAAAAGTCGGTGCATTTGAGAACGAGAAAGCTCCTAACTTTGAATTATTAAATTTAGAAGGAAAAAAAGTTTCTTTAGAAGACTTTCGTGGCCAAAAAGTTATTCTCAACTTTTTTGCAACATGGTGTCCTCCATGTCAAGAGGAGATGCCTTTATTAGTAGAGATAGATGAAAAATTACAAAATCAAAACATCGTGATGCTCGGTGTTAATATGACGAGTCAGGAACGTAATGCGAATGCCGTTCGTTCATTCTTGTCTTATTACAAAGCAGAATATGATGTGGTCTATGATGTTGATGGTAAAGTGATGAAAGATTATCGAATCATGGGGATTCCGACAACTTTTATAATCGATGAACAAGGAATCGTTGAAAAGAGAATTAATGGAATGGTAACACCTAATCATGTACCGCTTTTGTTAGGAAAAGAATAATTGACGTTACGTTTATTCTTTTGTCTCGGAGATTTCTCTTCTTTAGAGGATGATGCATTAGCTTTAAGTAAAATGAACAAAGAGGAAGTCTCAAGCGACTTCCTCTTTTCGTATAGGGATTTGTTTAGTGAACGAATATTAAATACGATGATACGAAATAAATGATAATTAGTAACACGGATGGGAATGTGTACGTTGTAGCTGAATGATAGTTTTTTCTTAGAAGTGAATAGAGAATAATCACTGAAAGTACAGAAACAGCTGCAGCCGTAATTTGATTGACAGGTGATACAAAGGAAAGAACGCCACCTTGCTGATATAAAACATCTGTACCTACTAAGATGACCATGTTAAAAAGATTACTTCCTAATATTGATCCAATCGCTAAATTATAATTTCTTAACTGAATTGCAATTAAAACTGCGATAGCTTCAGGTAACGATGTTGTAGCTGCAATGAGAAAGCTACCGACAAAGCTAGAACCAAGCCCTGTAATCACAGCAATTCGATCACCTGTAATCGTAAGGAAAGTTCCAGTCACTAGAATGACAATTGCCGCAATAATAAATCCATAAACGGCTCTTTTTAATGATATCGCTGACGAGTTCAGTTTACTTTTTTCTTCTTCTTCTACAGGATCCACGTTAATGATTTGTTCTTTTTTTGAAAGATTCGTGAGCACAAACATGCCAACTGCATATATTGTAATGATTAGTAACGTATCAATGCCGATGCCTAAGAATGTAAAGTTAAGTTTTAACGATAGAGCTAGAAGTGTGGTTACAGCTAATAAAAAACCGATACTGGCAGTATAAAAATGTTCTCCAGAGGCACCTTTGAATATTTGTTTTTTACGGAAATATAAGTCAAAGCTAGCAAGGATTAATAAATTAAACATATTACTACCCAAAACATTACCAATCGCGATATCTGGATTATCGAGCATTATCGCTGAGATGCTTGTCGTAACTTCAGGAAGTGATGTTGCACCTGCTAAAAGAACGGTTCCAACCATCATACCACCTAATGCCGTTTTTTCACTTAGAGCATCAGCATAAGTAGACAGTTTAATGGCACATATCACCGTCACAACTGCACATAAAAAAAATAATATAAATACCATGAAAATAAATTCCCCTCTCTCTAATTAGACACAAAAAAAGACCCTTTTATGAGAGTTTACCCGTAAACTAAACACTCATAAAAAGGTCTTGCGTACTTTGTCAAGGCAATTTATGACAAAGCTTAATGAACCGAGTGGTATCCCACTGTCATGACGACTCATTAACCTAGGAAGGTCGCTACTCCCCTTTTTAGGACTTATGTGATTAATATCAATTTAGCACAGGAAGTAATGAGCGTCAATAAAAAAATCTTTGGTAACTAATCCAAAGATTTTTAAACCGACCTGCGAAATAGATGCTCTGAAACGCTAGCATCCACTAACGAATCGAGATGTTGAATTTGTTGTAATGCTTTTTCATTACTTATTTGCCGATAATGATGATCGCCGTTCGGTTCCTCATCTAACTCATCAGCAAGAGCGACAACTTTTTGTAAACTATTCAGTTCTAACTGACCGTTTGGCAAATAAGAATCCGTATGAAGTAATATCGCTAATGCAATTTGCTTCGCTTTCCGTGGATCTTCACCTAGTCGTACTAACAATTTGTGAGCACGCTCTGCACCTTTGATGGCATGTATGTCATTTTCTTTATAAAGTTCAAAATCCCATTGACCATTTTTATACCAAGTATAGTGTCCGATGTCATGAAGAAAGGCGGCTTTGGTTGCTAAGTCAGGATTGACGTCATATTTTTTTGAAAGCTTTTGAGCATGATAAGCAGTCGAGATGGCGTGCGCTAAACCTGAACGCTTTACATATTTTTGAGTAACTGGGTGACTGTAAATTTCTAGCAATGTTACATTTCTCATTTTCCTTTCCCTCCTCATGTGAGATCTTCTCTTACGGTTTCAAGGTATTTTTTCTATTATATTTAGGAAGGCCTTGTTTTGCAACCATTATTTGTACTATAGATCATAAGAATGACTTAAAAAGTGCTATAACTGGAAGTCACAGTAGTAAAATCAGTTAAGTAGTTAAATGTTTCTTTTTATATCGTTCGTATTGTGTAGTCCTTTTATCAATAGTCATACGATTTAAATAACGATATAATTTAATTGGAGGGATTTTTATGTATATTACAGTTGAGGAATTAGCAGAGTATTTAATTTTACCATCAGAATATCTCTATGACCAAATTCGAAAAGGAAATCTAAAAGCCGTTTTTGACGGTTCGCAATATTTATTGAATAAAGATCAATTCAAATGGCATAAACATCAGCTTGACCTTAAGTTGGAGGAATTGAGAAGAGACGCATTGGAAGAGATTCCAGAAGATATTGATGTTAAAGACGAGGATTAAGACATACATATAAAAAAAGGACAAATCCTAAGTGGTAAAGGGTGAAAGGCGTGAGATGATGGGGAAAAAAATGGTGATGTTACTTTTCATTCAAACGATAATGTTTACTTTGTTCGTATCAGCACATGAAGTGAGTGCTGAAGCAACCGAGGAAAAAAACGTACAATACCATTCAGCTAAGGAAGTAACTAAAAAGGACCTAGAAGTTCCAGCACGAATGGCACGCTTTATTTTTGACTCAGGTTATACGTTTGAATACCCCGATGCAGTAAGGGGAATTTATGTTACTGGGAATTCTGCTGGCGGTGAGAGGATGGAAAGTTTATTAGAGTTAGTCAACTCGACTGAACTCAACGCGATGGTTATTGATATTAAAGATGACCACGGGTATTTAACATATCGTCCTGAGGAAGGCTCGCCATATTATAACATTTCACAAAACTTTATTCACAATCCAGAAAATTTAATGAAAACATTGGAAGAAAAGCAAGTATATCCAATTGCTCGTATCGTTGTATTTAAAGATACAGTATTAGCGGAAAAGACCCCAGAATGGTCATTTCAAACGAAGGATGGTAAAGTTTGGAAGAATAACCGAGGAGAAGCGTTTGTTAATCCATTTTTAAAAGAAGTTTGGGATTATAACGTAGCTATTGCTGAAAAAGCAGCTAAAATGGGCTTTAAAGAAATTCAATTTGATTATGTTCGCTTTCCAGAAGGTTTTGAACGAAGAGATGAAGATCTAAAGTATAGTGTTGGAAAGTATGAAAAGAGCGATCAAGATAATGTTCAGCGGCGTGTCACAGCTGTAACAGACTTTGTTGCCTATGCAAGAGAACAATTAGCTCAATATGATGTCGATGTATCCGTAGATATTTTTGGTTATGCAGCGACAATTTCAGAAGCTCCAGGAATTGGGCAAAATTTTGCAAAGATATCTGAAAATGTAGATGTAATATCTTCTATGATCTATCCGAGTCATTGGACGTCCTATTTTGGAATTGATAAACCTGACTTATATCCGTATGAGCTCGTTGATGCTTACGCAAAAGTTGAAAACGAATTGTTAGGTGGATTAGAAACTCCACCAGTATCAAGACCATGGATACAAGATTTTACAGCGAGCTGGTTAGGAGCAGGAAACTTTAAGCAATATGGCAAAGAAGAGGTAGAAGCACAGATCAAAGCATTAAAAGACAATGGGATTAATGAATACCTTCTTTGGAATGCGAGTAATCGATATACTCCTGGGGTAAACTACACACCATAATAAAAAAGGGTGACTTCATCCGTAAAGAAGGGGCACCCTTTTTTGTGTACTTTAAGATAAAGGTATTGGATTGTCGTTAGTTGGGATAATTGAGTTTTCAAATATTATTGCTTTCCGCCAACTTTTTTCCATCCTGTTTGTACGTTTGTGGATGTGTTCTTAAATTTATTAACATTTCCTCGTCCAAACACTTTCATACCGAACACATTTGTAATTGTACCCATTAAAGCTGTAAGACCGATAATAAACACCGCAAGTAAAATAAAATCGATAACAAAGTTATCCATGGGAATCCTCCTAATGTGAATACTTCTTATCACTTATTGTACAGAATGAAAGCCAAAAATGAAAGGGATTTCATGAAAGTACCATGTCTTTATGTAGTTCTTTACTGTACTAACAAAAAGGGAAGGATCCTTATTATATGTGAGGAAACGATGGTATTTATAAAAGATAGGGAAATGATGTTGGGTATGGAGTAAATATTACTAAATGATGGCAATAACCTCCTCTTAGTGCCGTTTATCGTCTTAACGTTCTTGCATATAATAAAGAGACTAAAGACAAATGGAGGTCATAGTCAAGTGAATTGGTATAAAAAACTCAATCAGTATTTTCCAATTGAAGAAATGAAATCAAAAGAACACATGGAATTGCTTTTAGCCGAAAAGTCAGAAATATATTTCAAAGATGAAAGTGAAGATCACGTGTTAATGTATGTTGAAATGGACGACTTTGTTTTTATCGACTACTTGTTCGTATCAAAAAATGCAAGGGGAAAAGGAACAGGAAAAAAATTAATTGATAAATTGAAAAACAAAGGAAAACCGATTATTCTAGAAGTAGAACCAATTGATTATGAAGATACAGATACACAAAAAAGACAACGGTTTTATGCAAGAGAAGGCTTTAAACATGCCGAAGCAATTGGTTATCGTAGACGGTCGCTTGCAACAAACAAAATTAACGAACTAGAAATTTTGTATTGGTCGCCAACGAACGAATCAGAAGAAAGCATTTATGAAAAGATGAAAAAAACATACGAAACGATTCACACTTACAAAGATAAACAGTTATATGGAGAGTCTTACAGTCCTGTTGATGATGTATTAACGTTTGAGGAAGATGTTGTAGAACAACAAGATCAAATCTAATAATGCTATGTAAGGGTGGTGAGAAGGATGAAAGGGAGAGAGAAAAGTAAAAGAAGAAAGCGTGAACTCTTAAAGGAATTGCTCCGAAAAAAGTTAAAGAACTTAAAAGAAGCTCCAAAACGCAGACCCACCACTAACACGAAAACAATAGCGTAAATGAAATTCTTTGGCAATTTGAGCAGACTCATTCAATTTTGAATGAAGTCTTTTTTTTTATAAAAGATTTCCAAATATGAGGATATAAGGAAGGATCGAGCGGTAAAAGAGCGTACCATTTCTAGTATAAGTATGAAACCAGTGCTAAAGCGGAGTATAGAGCTTGTTGTTTCCAGTATAAGTAAGGAATGAGTGCTAAAGCGGAAGATCGAGCTTATTATTTCCAGTATAAGTAAGAAATGAGTGCTAAAGCGAAGTATAGAGCTCATTGTTTCCAATATAAGTAAGGAATTAGTGCTAAAGCGGAGGATAGAGGTCATTGTTTCCAGTATAAGTAAGAAATGAGTGCTAAAGAGAAGTATAGAGCTCATTGTTTCCAATATAAGTAAGGAATTAGTGCTAAAGCGGAGGATAGAGCTTATTATTTCCAGTATAAGTAAGGAATGAGTGCTAAAGCGGAAGATCGAGCTTATTATTTCCAGTATAAGTAAGAAATGAGTGCTAAAGCGGAGGATAGAGCTTGTTATTTCCAGTATAAGGAAGAAATGAGTACTAAAGCGAAGGATAGAGTTTATTGTTTCCAGTATAAGTAAGAAATGAGTGCTAAAGCGAAGCCTTTTTAGATGTTCTACTAACACAAATAGAGAAGCACTGATTTTCATTTTTCTATCTTTTGTGGATGGACACTAATCTGATGCCTTTGATAGTAATTACTTGGTTTTCTTGAAAGTATTGAATTAGACCCATATGGAGCTTACTAAAAAAACTTATATAAATCAAAAAGTTAACGGTGCCACGATTAGCGTGACACCGTCATTGGATCAGTTCAAGTTAACATTTCTTGTTTTTTTAACAGCTTTCTTTCTTTACGCAAATCAAAGACGTAGTAAATGACTGGAATTAAAATCAATGTAATGAATGTTGCAAAACTTAAACCGAATACGATGACGATTGCCATCGGTTGTTGAACTTCTGTTCCTTCACCGAACCCTAAAGTTAGCGGAATGAGCCCGAGTATTGTCGTTAGTGCCGTCATGAGTATGGGGCGTAAACGTATTGGACCAGCTTCCACGATCGCATCAAAACTAGAGAGCCCTTTTTGCTTTAAAGTATTAATATAATCGACTAATACAATGGCATTATTAACGACAATGCCTGTTAAAATTAATATTCCTACTAATGATCCAACACCAAAGGGTTGAAATGTTACTAACAATCCAACGATGATCCCAATCATAGTGATCGGAACACTAAACATAATAATAAACGGATAAAATAAAGATTCAAATCGTGCAGCCATTACCATATAGACTAATACGATAGCAAGAGCGATTGCGCCAGCCAATTTAAAGAACGCATCGTTCATTTGTTCGTTTTGACCCCCAAAGCTAATTCGGTACCCGGTAGGAAGGAGTGGTGCGAGTTCTTCTTTCAATACGGCTTCAATATCGTTAATGACACTTCCTAAATCTCTATTTAAGATGGAGGCCGACACGGTTACTTCCCTGAGACGGTCTGCTCGTCGTATCGTGCTCGGACCTTGGTCTCTAGCAATCGTAGCTACTGCGTCTAGAGGAATTCGTTCTCCCGAAGGAGCATCGATCAACAATTGGCCAAGTTCTTCAATAGAAGCCGTATAACGCTCTTCTACGACTAATCGAACATCGAGTTCCTCCCCACCTCTCGCTAATCGTGAAGCTACCATCCCTCTTGTGGCATTATTTACTGCACTTGCAATCTGCGCACTACCTATTCCATAATTCGCGGCGCGATCTCTGTCGATCGTTACTGTAATTTCAGGACTTCCGACGGTGAAATTAGAAGATGGCTCACGCACACCGTCAACCGTAGAAATGAGCTCAATAGCCTTATGAGACAAATGGTGTAATGTTTGTAAATCTTGCCCCTTAATAGTTATTGATATTGGATTTTCGGCAAATCCAGTATCACTAGCAGATACTGAGATTTCAGCACCTGGTATGTCTTCTACAAGATTGCGGATCTCTTCGGCAATGGTTAAATCACTCTTTGTTCGCTTGTTAGGTTCATGTAACAAAATACTATATGAAGCCCGGTTCGTCTGCGAACCCGCACCGACCGTAAAATTGTCTGTACCCCCAACAGTGACATAAATTAAGTCAATTTCAGAAAGGTGTTTTATTCTTTCTTCTATTTCATCTGCTACATCCTGTGTACTTTCAAGGGAACTTCCTGCTGGAAGTCTAGCGTCAACACTAATAAAACTTTGATCTTGAGCTGGAAGAAATTCAGTCCCTATAAACGGAATGCCGGCAAAAGAAAGGGCAAATAAACTGAATGAAGTGATCATGACCGTCTTGGGTCGTTTTAACGCTTTGATTAACATTTTTTTATAAAACGATGTTAACCTTTGAAAGCCTTCCTGAAAGAAGGACGTTTCCTCATTTACTTTCATAAGAGTAGAAGATAATAATGGCACAATGATAAGTGCTGTAAATAATGATGCTAATAGAGAAAAGGCGACAGTTAAAGCGAGTGGTTTAAATAACTGTGCAGCTAATCCTTCTACAAAAATGATGGGTAAAAAAACAACGACAGTAGTGAGGGTAGAAGCGATAATTGCCCCACCAATTTCACTTGTCCCTTCAATCGCAGCTTCTTTAATTGAGAGACCATCTTGTCTGAGCCGGTAAATATTTTCTAAAATAACAATTGCATTATCAACCATCATTCCAACACCGAGAGCAAGCCCCCCAAGTGTAAGGACATTCAAGGTTTGTCCACTAAAATACATAAACAAAAAGGTCGTAATAATAGAAATTGGAATTGAAAATCCAATAATCATTGTGCTTCTTATATTCCGTAAAAATAAATAAAGGACTATACCAGCTAGAAGACTTCCTAGTACTATATTCCACGCTACAGCACGGATCGATTGTTCAATAAAACGACTTTGATCAAAGATCGACCGAATTTGAACTCCCGATGGAAGTAACTCTTCTAGCGTTTCTATTTGTTGATTAATATTTCTTGCAACCGCAACGGTGTTGGTGCCCGTTGCTTTTAAAATAGAAATTCCTACACTCGGTTGACCGTTTAAATAACTAACTTGTGTGGTTGGTTTTAATGTTTCAACGACATCAACGATTTCAGATAAAGGGATCGCCCCTTCTTTTGTCGGAATTGGTAACGTTTTAATGTCATAAATGGAAGTAAATTGCCCTGTCACTCGTATCGGTAAATTTAAGTTAAAGTCTTGAAGTTGTCCACCAGGCAAATTTAAGTTTTCACTCGCAATTATTTGTTGGAGATCCGTGATAGATAATCCATATGCGGTTAAACGATTAGGGTCGACGATGAGTTGAATTTCTTGTTCAGTACCACCTTCAATTTGAACGGAAGCGACTCCATCTACTGAATCCAACATGGGTCTTATATCGTTTTCAGCTAATTTCCTAGCTTCAATAATATTCCCGTCAGGTGCACTTACAGCTAGTTGGACGATTGGCAGAAGACTTGGGTCAAATCGAAGAACTTGAGGTGTTGGCACTTCATTCGGTAACGCTTCCCTAATCATATCAATTCGCTCGCGCATATTTAATGTCGCAAAATCCATATCTGTACCCCAATCAAACGCTACAAGAATCAGCGCACCACCTGTTCTTGAAGTAGAAGTCACCGATTCTACATTTGGCAAACTAGACATCATTTCTTCGATAGGTTGTGTAATAATTTGTTCAATTTCTTCAGGACCAGCTCCTTCATAAGAAGCGGTAACTGCAACGATAGGGAAGCTAAGCTCAGGAAATAAATCAACAGATAAATCTTTTAAAGAAACGATACCGAGTATGATGACTAGGCAAATGACCATACCCATCGCTACTGGTCTCAGAACAGATAGTTTAGCAATATTCATGTTATGTTTCACTCGCTTCGTATCGTAATTTGTGCACCTTCTGTTAAACGTTCTTTTCCAGTTGTGACAACCGAATCATTTACTTCAATTCCCTCAAGTACTTCAATTAGATTTCCTTCCCGTGATCCGAGTTCGACCGATTGGCGAACGACAGATGTATCAGCTACTTTATACACATAGGCTTTATTATCTTCATATAAAACACTATCGATTGGAATGACTATGGCTTCATCAATTGTGCCTAAATCAACCATTGCTGTCGCACGCATTCCACCTTTTATCAAAAGGTCAGGGTTTTCTAACTCAGCTTCAACCGTAAACGTATTCGTTTGTGGATTAATGACAGGAGATACTGTTGTAATAGAATTCGGAAACGTTTCATTGAGCCCGTTAATCGTAATATCTACATCCATACCTTGCTGAAGTTTAGATATTTGAAAACTGTTTGCAGAAAACATAGCAATAACAGGATCTAAATTAACAATGACTGCGATGGGAGAATTAGGGACAGCCATTTGTCCAACAGTGACCTCCATTTGAGCAATAATACCTGTGATGGGTGCAGTCAATTCGGTGGCTTGTAACCCTTTTTCGGCCTGTCGGACATTCTGCTTAGCGGTTTCGAGTTGGATTTCTAGTTCCATTGTATTAATCGCAGGTATTTGTTGAAGATTTCCAGCTGCTTGAGAAAGCTCCGCTTGCTTTAAACTTAACTCTAAAGAACTACGAATAAATTCAAGCAAGGCAACATCAGCATTTTCTTCATCAAGATTTTCAAGAGTGCTTCTTGTTGTATTTAACGATTGTTGCATTTCTTGTTGAAGAGTTTGTAATTGTTTTATTTCATTTTGCGCTGTCCGATTTAACTCTCTAGCTTGTTCAAGCGTTTTTTCCAATTCGGCGACCGCATTTTTTGCTTGATTCACTTGTTCTCTTGCTAACTCTGTATCTAGCGTGACTAACAATTCACCTTTTTTTACAGTGTCACCAACACTTTTATGTACATTTTTGACTTCTAGCGGTGTAACAGTAAAAAGAGGGACTTGATCTTTAGGGATCATTTGTCCATTTAATTCTAATGACTGCCGAATGGTTGATTGTTCCGCTTGTTCTACAGATACTAACAAGGATTGTCTTTCGGTACTATCACTCGTAATATCATCTGTACCACAACCTACAAAGAAGACAATGAGAAAAACGAAAACTGTGAATCGATTAAATATATATTTAATCATTATGGTCACTCCTATTATTAATCCTCAGTTTTTAAAAGTCTTATTAAAAAATTTCAATATCTATATTTTTAGTTGAAAAATGAGAGTACTTCCATATGATGTGACAATCATGTAACAACTATGTTATTTTCATTTCAATTTCCTAATTAAGAAGGAAACTTTATAAAAATCAGAGAAGTTTCAGTATGTACTTTTTAAGGCTATTGCTGTCAACAAAGCCTGTTTCCTCTATGAGCATGTTGTATAATCTATGTACATTTATTTTCAAATGGGGGTATTCAATTTAGAATTATTATTGTATAATGCTTAATGTAAGTAAAAATTAATTGTAATGATGTTGATATACATTGTTGAAGGGAGATGTCCATTTATGGTAACCCTATTAACATCACCGAGTTGTACATCTTGTAGGAAAGCTAAAGCTTGGTTAGAAGAACATGACATTCCTTTTCAGGAACGAAATATTTTTGCCGCACCACTATCCATTGATGAAGTGAAAGAGGTCGTAAGAATGACTGAGGATGGAACGGATGAAATTATTTCAACACGTTCTAAAGTCTTTCAAGATCTTGATGTTGAAGTAGAGGCTTTACCGCTTCAAACTTTATTTAAGTTAATCAGTGAAAACCCAGGTTTACTTCGTCGTCCAATTATTTTTGACGATAAAAGGTTACAAGTTGGATATAACGAGGCTGAAATTCGTCGATTCTTACCAAGGAAGGTTAGAACGTTCCACTTATTAGAAGCACAAAAGATGGTCAACTAAATATAAAAAGAGGCTGATAGTTCAGCCTCTTTTTATATTCCATTAAATTAATATTTTGTATAGAAGTATGATAATAACCCGCGTTGTTTAAAAAAGCCTGTTAAAAGAACACCGATAATGACAGCTGCTTGAAAAATAATAGTAATAATTGGATGGCTCTCGAACAAAGGTGCTAGCTGTTCTTCATGAGTGATCATTCTTCCAGCTGTAAAAGCAAGAATACCTGCACCAATGTAAATAACAAATGGAAATCTCTCAAAGAAATAGAGGATCAGTTTACTACCTAAGATAATAATAGGTACAGAAATGATTAAGCCGAAAATGACAAGTGCTGGATACCCATGCGCAGCTCCAGCAACTGCAATGACATTATCTACACCCATAATAAAGTCTGCAATGAGAATAGCCTTAACTGCACTAAATATATTGGACCCACTATGTACATTATGTTCATTGTCCATTTGAGAAATGAGATCGTAAGCGATATAAATTAACAAAGCACCACCAATCGCAAGTAAATAAGGGATTTGAAGAAGTTGAACGGCTACAAGGGTTAATGCGATACGAATAAATAGAGCTAAGCTGATACCGAGAATGATAGCTTTGTTGCGCTGTTCTTTTGGGAGATTACGACAAGCAAGAGCAACAACAATCGCATTATCTCCACCTAAAATGATATCAATACCAATGATGGTTAATAGGGAAATTATAAAATCCATATCCATTTTAAACAATCATCCTTATCTGTTTCATTGACAAAACAAACCGTAATCGCTCATAATAAGTATTTAATAATAAGCATAGCCTTAAAACAAAGGTGGAAAGGTTGTCTTATTCCTAGTCTATACGTCATAATAATAGTTCAGAACAGAAAACTGATCGGGCTGACGCACAATTCAGAAAAAAAAGTAAAATTGTCCGTTTTTTAATTTCCAATTCCGATCATTTTGTCATACAATAGAAGTAATATAGAGAAACTCTAATTTACAATACACCCTCAATGAGTAGTTGAAATTTATTAGAATTACGTCGTTTGGAAGCTATGAATATCAATTTAGAAGGCTTTCTTCTATTGATAATGTCTGGAGGGAGAGATATATGGAAATCGAAAGAGTGAATGAATCTACAGTTAAGTTTTATATTACGTATAAGGATATTGAATCCCGTGGATTTGACCGGGATGAAATTTGGTATAATCGTGAAAGAAGCGAAGAACTCTTCTTTGAAATGATGAGTGAAGCGCATGATCGAGAAGAATTTGAGCTTGAAGGACCACTGTGGATCCAAGTACAAGCTTTAGATAAAGGATTAGAAATTGTTGTAACAAGAGGTCAAATTTCAGACGGTCATGTAAAATTAGAAATTCCAGTTTCGAATGATAAAATGGCTGATTTACCAGTAGATCAAAATATAGTTGAAATGTTAGACGCTCAGTTTGGAAACGGTAATTCTGAGGAAGACATAGATGAAGACTATAATGAAATACTTGAACTTGTGATAGGTTTTGAAGATTTTGAAGATCTCATCGCCTTAAGTCATAGTTTTGTACCAGAAGGAATGGAAAATCAACTTTATCATTTTGAGGGGAAATATTACCTTCATGTTGTCTTTAATGATGACCGGTACGATGAAGATGAACAAGATGATATGTTAAGTCAAATTTTAGAGTATGGCTATGAATCTGAAATTACAATTTATCGTATTCAAGAATACGGAAAATTAGTTATGAAAGACGATGCATTAACAACTGTACGTAATTACTTTAGTTTAAAACACTCCTCAAATAATGAGTGATCGTAGTTTAGAGTTTTGATGAGGCCGACTCATAAGTGTCCTTGCTCTTCGCATATGATGATATATAGGTTATTTCTATATTCATTGTATTGTGATTAGGAGGAGTAACACTTTACATTTGAGTCAGTCTTTTTCTTTTTACATAAGTATATAAATTTAGCTAAATATTAAGTAGACCCTTAACATGTACTCAATGGTGTGTGTCTCTGCAGATGTATTAGATCGTTCAAGGAGATTATTATGAAAACAAGGTTAAATGTAATTATATTTATTTTATTGATTATCAGTGTGCTCTATTTGTTTAGGGACTATATGGAAGGATGGATCGTTGGGGCGTCTAGTATTATCTTTTCATTGTCTGCCCTTTTTATTGCGATTGTCATCTTTTTTGAGAACCGTCATCCGTCAAAGACGTTGACATGGCTAATGGTACTTGGTGTATTTCCAGTCGTTGGTTTTTTCTTTTATCTTTTGTTTGGTCAAAATCATCGAAAAAAAAGGTCATTTATTCAAAAAGCGATTCAGGATGAACAAGCATTTGAAAATATTGAAGGAAATCGGCAAATAGACGAATCACGACTTGAAAAAATGGGTGGACATCATCAATTAGTGTTTCGGTTAGCGCACCGACTAGGTAATAACCCTATATCTTTTTCAACAGAGACGAAGGTATTAACAGATGGTAAAGAAACGTTCGCACATATTTTACAAACATTAAAAATGGCAAAACGGCATATTCATCTTGTTTACTATATTGTTCGAGATGACGAACTTGGACAGGAAATTAAAGAAATTTTGATTGAAAAAGCGCAAGAAGGAGTCAAGGTTCGATTTTTATACGATGCAGTTGGTAGCTGGAAACTATCAAAAAAATATATACAAGACTTGCGGGAAGCAGGAGTGGAACTGAGGCCATTTGCTCCCGTTAAGTTACCTTATTTTACACATAAGGTTAACTATCGCAATCATAGAAAGATCGTCGTTATTGATGGCCATGTCGCCTTTGTCGGCGGGTTAAATATTGGCGATGAATATTTAGGGAAGGATCAGTATTTTGGCTATTGGAGAGATACACACTTGTATGTAAGAGGAGAAGCGGTTCGAACTTTACAACTTATCTTCTTAAAGGATTGGTACTATGTTACGAAGGAAGCTGTTTTAGATCCAGAATATTTTTCACCTGTCCTCGTTGATCGAAATGACGAAGGTGGTGTGCAACTCATATCTAGTGGACCTGATACGCAGTGGGAGGTCATTAAGAAGCTATACTTTTCAATGATTGTTTCCGCTAAAAAATCAATTTGGGTTGCATCGCCTTATTTTATTCCTGATGACGATATTTTAAGTGCATTAAAGATCGCAGCATTAAGTGGGGTAGATGTACGAATTCTAGTTCCGAATCGTCCTGATAAACGAATTGTCTTTTATGCTTCACGTTCCTATTTTCCAGAATTATTAGAAGCAGGAGTGAAGATTTACGAGTATCACCGTGGATTTATGCACAGTAAAATTGTAATTGTTGATAAGCAAATCGCTTCGATTGGAACAGCGAATATGGATATGCGGAGCTTTCATCTTAATTTTGAAGTCAACGCATTTTTATATCGTACGAAAAGTGTGACGAAGCTCGTTAGTGATTATATTTTTGATTTGGAACATTCCAATCAACTCGACTATGAAATTTTTAAGAAACGATCGATTATTCATCGTTTGTTAGAATCAACATCTAGGTTATCAAGTCCGTTATTGTAAAGGCCTTTCTCTATGGAGAAGGGTTTTTATTTTCGTTTTGTAAAATTCCAGTAAAGACAGAAGGGATTATCTCATTGCAGTAGAAGGTATTCGTGGAATATGAAAGGAGTGTGGACTTTGCTTGTAGCACATACCAATGATAAAAAGAGAATTAATTTAGTAAAGGGGTGGAATAAAGAACAATTAGAAAAACTTCGCAAGAACTTTCGCTTCGTTTGTCCCGTTTGTAAAAAGTCAGTAAGACTAAAACTAGGATCAAAAAGACGATGGCATTTTGCTCATTATGGTGAAGTCAGTTGTAATCTTGAGTTAGAAGCCGAATCAGACTATCATTTGTTAGGAAAAGAACAACTTTATCACTGGTTTATCAGCCAAAATATTCATGCGTTACTTGAACCATACTTAACTTCGATAAATCAAAGACCAGACATCCTCATTCATTATCAAAAGCGCTATTACGCAATTGAATACCAATGTTCACCGATCCCCCTTTCATTATTTGAGAAACGAACGAGGAGTTACTTGGAAAAAGATATCTTGCCTATTTGGATCTACGGCGGCAATCGACTTACTCGTAAGTCTTCAATACTATTCTCACTATCTCCGATCGAATGGGCAGCATTACAACCTCATGTTCAGCTTGATAACTTCCTACTTTATTATTGTTCCACTACGCAACAATTTTTTTCCTTACTAAATGTCTCCTCTCTTTCGTCACAATCAGCCTTATCCCAAATAAAAATCACACGGCTCCAAGATTGTTCTTTTGCATCGTTATTAGGTAACGTTGATGTTTATGACGATAACTGGAAGTTATATTGGATTACAATAAAAAAGAAATGGCGTTATAGTGTGACGCCTTATCCAAGTCGGACGCAAAAATATTTTAATGACTATTGTTTACAGCGCAAGATCTCTCCTTGGTTATATCCGATTGAAGCAGGATGGCCAACGAAACACCATCAATGGTTTGAAACTTCTCCACATATATGGCAAACATTCATCCTTATCTACCTATTAAATTTTCCTCTTGAATACAAATTTACTTTTCAAGATGTATATCGATACTTAAAAGAGTTGGTAAAAACGAACATCTGTAGAATTAGATCGCTCCCATATTATGAGGGACATTTTTCGTATGCGATTATGTCTTATTTACAACTCCTCCTTCATTCTGGTTTTATTAAAAGGAATAAAACTAAAGAATTTTTTAGAGTAAAAGAGATCAAATATCCACAGTCTATCGAAGAAGCGATTAAAAGAGACGAAGAGTTTGTTAAGAATGTAAAAATTAATTAAATATTAATGGGTAAATAAAGGAATGTTATTATCCATATAGAACGTATATTAAGTAGAGATAACAATCATCCTTTTAGTGATTATGTAATCACTGTAAAAAAGGAATTAGAGAAACAATGGAGGTATAAATTATGGCAAAAGCTACAAAATCATTACCGAAACGTGAGGAAATTGATAAAGAATTAACATGGGATTTAGAAGCGATATTTGCAACAGATGAAGAGTGGGAAAAAGAGTTTTCAAATATAAGTAATGCCTTACCACAATTAGCAAAATATAAAGGAACATTAGGACAATCGGCTGAACAGTTGTACGAAGCATTGCAACAGCAAGATGACCTTTCATTAAAATTATATCAACTTTATACATATGCGCATATGCGTTATGACCAAGATACAACAAATTCGTTTTATCAAGGCTTAAATGATCGTGCTCAAGGATTAGCTGCAAAGTTTGGTCAAACAGCATCCTATATGACTCCTGAAATTTTATCTATCCCAGAAGAAACGCTAGGCCAATTTATAGCGCAGCATGAAGGGTTAAAATTATATAAACATGCATTAGAGGAGCTTAATGAAAGTCGTCCACACGTCTTAACAGAAGCAGAAGAAGCTATTCTTGCTCAAGCAGCAGAGGCACTTAAAACTCCTAGTTCTACATTTGGTAGCTTAAACAATGCAGACTTGAAGTTCCCGACAGTAACCGACGAGAAAGGTGAAGAGATTGAAATTACACACGGACGCTTTATCCGCTTTTTAGAATCGTCAGACCAAAGAGTAAGAAGGGACGCTTTCAAGGCTGTTTATGAAACCTATGATAAATTTAAAAATACGTTTGCAAGTACTTTGAGCGGGCAAGTGAAGAAGGACATTTTCTATGCGAATGTGCGAAAATATGATTCAGCGAGACAGGCAGCTTTAAGTAAAAATCATATTCCTGAAATTGTTTACGACCAATTAGTGTCAACGATTAATGATCACCTGCATTTACTACATCGCTACGTTAAGCTACGTAAAAAAGTGTTAGGTGTTGATGAACTCCATATGTATGATTTGTATACACCACTTGTTAAAGATGTACAAATGGAAGTCCCTTACGAAGAAGCAAAGGATTTGGTATTAAAAGGTGTTGCTCCTTTAGGAGAAGATTATGTGAACATCATTAAAGAAGGATACGAAAAACGTTGGATCGATGTTGAGGAGAATGTAGGTAAGCGAAGTGGAGCCTATTCTTCAGGAGCATACGGAACGATGCCATATATTTTAATGAACTGGCAAGATAATGTGAACAATCTATTTACATTAGCTCATGAAATCGGACATTCTTGTCATAGTTACTATACGCGAGAAAACCAACCTTATCCGTATGGCGACTATACCATCTTTGTTGCAGAAGTAGCTTCTACTTTAAACGAGGCTTTGCTCAATGATTATTTACTTAAGACGACCGATGATAAAAAGAAGAAGCTTTATTTATTAAATCACTTTTTAGAGGGCTTTAGAGGGACTGTGTTTAGACAAACGATGTTTGCGGAGTTTGAACAGAGCATTCATGAAAAAGCGGCAGCAGGTGAAGCGCTGACGCCAGAGTTATTAACGAAAACGTATTATGATTTAAATGTGAAATATTTTGGCGATGAAATTACAATTGACGAAGAAATTGGTTTAGAATGGGCGCGTATTCCTCACTTCTATTACAATTTCTATGTGTATCAATATGCAACAGGTTATAGTGCAGCAACTGCTTTATCTAAACAAATTTTAGAAGAAGGGCAGCCAGCGGTGGATCGATATTTGGAATTCTTGAAAGCTGGAAGTTCAGATTACCCAATTCAAGTTCTTCAAAAAGCAGGCGTAAATATGACATCTGCCGAACCAATCAAACAAGCTTGTACAGTATTTGAACAAACATTAGATGAAATGGAAAAGCTGCTAGAAGCTGAATAACATAAGAGAAGCTGGTGCCTTGGCGCATCAGCTTCTTTCTAGGTCAGGCATATATTATCCCATTTAACTGGAGCTAAGACTCCCACTTCAAGGCCTTGAGGAAATACTTGATTAATTAACGAAACCCCCGAAAACGATTGCGTTCATTGAGTACAATTAATGTAAAAACCACCGAAATAAATAAAGCAGGGGCAGCTATGAAAATGGGAAATACGTTCATTAATCCAAGAATCATGAAATAAAAACTAATAATGATCAAGAAGATCCCAATGGTTAATAAGACCTTTCTCATTTCGCTCACCTCAATTTATGTTCAAACCACCTTTAAAAAATAATATGTGAATGTTAAATAAGACATGCTAGAATTATCAAAATTATACAGTGACAAATATCATGACTGTTAAAAGAATTGTAATTTTGTTGAGAAAAAACTTGCTTTATAATGAAAAAGAAACAAATACTAGAAAACTTGTGACAATGTTTCGAACGGTTTAGGATAAGAGTTTAAATTAATATGTAAGTATGGTAAATTATTATTGTAAAATAATTAAGTGTTAAACAACATTTTCTCCCCCTATTAAAGAAGAGGCTGACATTGTCAGCCTCTTTATTGTTTTTGTATATTAAATTGTAAAAATAGGAAATAGGTGTTTACCAATTATCGATTAAAATGATAGTTGCTAACAACCGATGTATCTCCAAAAAGTTCCATACTTCACAGGTACTCGTTCAACCTTTTGTTGTAACATTAAGCGTTTTAACATTCTCTCAGCCTCTATAATCGAAACATTAAAGACGACAGCCACTTCTTTTGTAGCTACAAAGTTATAATAAGATAAAAACTTTTCTAGAGTAATCGATTGAGAAGGTTCAGGTGTAAAGCACAGCAACTGTTGAATAATTTCAACATACACTTCATAGGGATAAAACCCTGTTACCTTTAATCCTTCGTCCTCAATAATATCGTTGAAAAATACAAAAGTAGGGGAATAATCTATTCCTAGTTCTTTTGTCATTTTGACATCACACTGAAGTGCTTTAACGGCGCCTTCCGAATGAAGATCTTTTGTAAACTCTTCAACGTCTAAACCAGCTTTGTTTGCACATTCAATTAATACATTTTCTTTTGAAATATTTTTTTTATCTAAAAATAATAATTCCCTTAACTTTCGTAAAAATTTCATGGCGGCAAACTGGCCTTGCATTTCAGCAGCTTTGATGGCGATAGAAGCGGTGTAAGGAGAAGTGATCGGATCTTCAAACCAAAGATCACCATCACAGCTCATCCCTGTTCGACTAGCTGTCATTTCCCAATTTCTGGCAATTTCTTCAAGTTTTTTCGTTTCTACGGTTTTCGTATTTGGCTTATTCCAATACTCAAGCGAACCAGCAACAAAGTACCGTATTTTGAAATATTGTCCGTATTCAACTTGCATTTTTTTTAGTATTGGCTCAAAGGCCCAACATTGAGGGCACAGCGGATCAATAAAAATATAGATTTCCAACGGTTTCTTATTACAATTGTTTTCTTTGGATACGGATGGTTCGTCAATAGGACCACAAAAGCCTCGAACGTTATCACAGCTAGACTGATTTTCTTTTGAAGTCACCTAAGTGCCCTCCTTCCTATTCCGTATCGTGCGGTTGATTAACCATATGATGAGCCGTAAAAGTTAAACGACTAAAGATCTGCTCTCGTAAAGGTCCTTGTAATCCAACTTCGTCCATAGCTTCTTTCATGCAAGCTAACCAAGCGGAAGCACGACGGGTTGTAATTTCAAAAGGCATATGTCGAGCTCTTAACATCGGGTGACCATGTTCGTCTGAATACAAGGTTGGTCCTCCAAGGAATTGCGTTAAGAACTGTTTTTGTTTTCTTGCAGTTTCAGTTAAGTCATCTGGAAAAATCGGTGCAAGGTCTGGGTGGTGACTTACTTTATCGTAAAAGGTATCGACTAGTTGGCTTAAAATTTCGGCTCCACCTAATGCATCATAGGGTGTTTTATGTTCTGACATAGTTATCTCCTTTAAGAGGATGTTTTAGTTATAATTTCTTAAACCCATTTTAGCAATCGTCAGTTCTAACAGCAAATAATCTGTTTTGAACTTGCCTTCTCGTTAGGAAGATAGGAATATTCTCTAAATAGGAAGCGTGGAAACATTAGAGGAGTAAAAAATTGATATTAGACGATATAGTTTCCATTAAATAGTTAAAATATTATGTGTAGCAAAAAATGCTTAGATGAATATTCATCCAAGCATTTTTAGAATAGTTACGTATTTAAAATGGTGTTCATCACTTTCGGGACGTAATTTTGAGTTTCTTTAAATGGAGGAATTCCACCGTATTTATCGACATTGCCTGGTCCTGCATTATAAGCAGCTAAAGCTAGACGAACATCCCCATTATAACGATCGAGCATTTGTCGTAAATACTTTGCACCGCCTTCAATATTTTGTTGCGGATCATATACATTTGTAACACCTAAGTATCTGGCTGTTGCAGGCATCAATTGCATTAGTCCACCCGCACCAGCATGACTTGTAGCATTAGGGTTAAAGTTAGACTCATGCTTGATGACTGAAGCAATCAGCTTTGGATCTAAATTATATTTGCTTGCGGCGTCATTAATCCAATTTTTATAACTGTCTACCCGTGAATTACCTGTTTCTTTTAAAGGAATAACGGTTCCATTTGTAAGCGGGTTCGTATGTTTTTCACTCTCAAGTTGTATGGTTGGATGTATAAATAAATCCATATTTCGTTGATTTGAGTCGAGTTGTATATTATTCTTCTCCATTTCGTTTTGGATAAAATCAGAAAATAATGTTTGAAATGGGGAGTTATTCGTTGGGGAATTGGTTCCTCGAAACTGTCGGATTGCATTCATTTCTGCAATTTGTTGAAACATCATTATGTTCATTGACGTCACCTCGGACTGAATTCTTAATTCTATTAACTAGTTTAATGTACTAGACAATATTAGACAATGTCCGATTTGGATTTTTATAAATCATGGTGTTGCTGTTTTATTGGCTCTTTTCTCAAAGATTGTTGCTCTTTGCTTTTGGAACGTAAGCCAAGGGGATGCTTGGCTCTTCACGCTACGAGTGAAGCTTTTGAAAACAAAATAGCTGTTCAGACAAATGAATTTGTCATGAAAAGGCTACTTTATTTTAAAAAAACGGTCCAAAAGCAACAAAGTTCACAAAAACAGCCTTTGTTTTCTTTCAAAAAATCGTAAAATTTTATTTTTAGTCGGTCTCTTTGGAATGTTATGTTGTTTTAAAATACGGTTAAATTCTTCCTGTACGGTATCCACATTAGTTCCTTCGACTTCTAATTCGTAGTCGACTATGTTTAAATAATGACTAATATCTAGAACAATAAGTTGTTGATTATATTGTACTTCTGCTCTAGACGTCTTTAGTGAACCTAAATAAGTAAATTTTGCAGGAGGAACTTTCAATGCCTCAATATCTGACTTCACATCACCATTTGGAATGGTCCCAGTTTCGAGCATAAGATTAGCTTCTTCAGTGGAAACCAATTGGTTAGTTTCTAATAAACCGACTTCGTTCGGTTGTTTTAAAGTCATTATATATTTGTTATTTTTTTCGCGAATTCGAAGCGCAGCCTTTTTTTCCTTTAAAGCAAAATCAGTAGTATCAAAATAATGGTTGGTTTGAGAAATAAATTCGGAATCGGATAGGGAAAAATAGTGTTGTAAACGTTCAAGTTCTTCTTTAGTCAATAAATTCTTTGCCTCTATTTCTATTTCACGTCCCATGTATAATAACTCCTTTTATAAATGATGTTCCTGCAGTTTAAATGAGCGGCGTCAAAAAATCGACAGGTGAAAACAGATCAAAAAAGACTTTAGTGCATTTATCAAATGGCCGTTATAGTGCGTAGCGAAGGCCATCGCTTTTTTTCATTATGTCATAGATAGAAATACGGTACAATCGGGGAGATGTAATGGTTTTATATTCTTGTCTAACTGAAAATTATGGTAAGATGGATACGTAAATAAGAGAGGTAATAGGAGGACCAACTATGATATCAATAGAGGTTAACGATATTTCTATACAAATTGATAAAATAATCTTACATATTTCCAAACCATTATCAAAAGAAGAGGCTTCTTTATTACAAGCTGCAGGGAGAATGCTAGCAAATTCCGACCAATTGGCATTCATCTACCTTTTAGAAGACGATGAAAGGTATCAACATGTAAGTATTCCAGAACACCTTTGGGCAGAATTAACCACAGCATTAAGGAAAATAAATAACGTATATATAGAATTAGCTAGTGAATATGAGATTGAATGTACATATTTTAAAGATGAATTTAATTACTTACTAGAAAATATTCAGGATAACAGCAATTATGGCGATAAAATGGTAGAAGCTGTTGGGAGAATTATTTCAAAATAATCAACATAGCTTTAGAAAAACACGATTTTTCGTCACGATGGAGAAAATCGTTGTTTATCTAATTCTTTATTCCTTTAAAAATTAATTTTCTTAAAGTGATAAAAAGTGAAGGCGATTATTTGAAGAATGGTTGGTGGTTACATGTACAATTGGGATACGTTCTTAATCCCATATAAACAAGCGGTAGAAGAGCTAAAAATTAAATTTAAAGGGATCCGTGAGCAGTATCAAAAGTCTTCTAAGCATACACCGATTGAGTTTGTAACTGGAAGAGTGAAGCCTGTTGCCAGTATTATTGATAAAGCATTACGTAAAGATATACCCCTTACACGGATTGAAGAAGATATGCAAGACTTAGCAGGAATCCGTATTGTTTGTCAGTTTGTAGAAGATATTAATACTATTATTGAATTTCTTCGACTACGAACTGATTTTGAAATCGTAGAAGAACGCGATTATATAAACCATAAGAAAGAAAGTGGATACAGATCGTATCATATTGTTATAAAATATCCTGTCGAGACGATTGCAGGAAAAAAACAAATTTACGTTGAATTACAAATACGAACACTCGCCATGAACTTTTGGGCAACGATTGAACATTCTTTAAACTATAAATATAGTGGAGAAATTCCTGAGTATTATAAACAACGTTTACAACGTGCCGCCGAAGCTGCTTTTCAATTGGATGAAGAAATGTCGCAAATTAGCGAAGAAGTTAGAGAAGCCCAACGAATCATTTCAAAAAAACATGGTCGCATTAATAATTAATAAATTTTCTAAAGATGGAGTCTGATGTTATGAATTTTACCGTGACTTCTAGAGGAGATAACGTTTCGAATGCACTTCAGCAAAGAATTAAAACATACTTAGTTGAATTCGGATTAAAATACGATGAAGATAAGCCTGAAATTGTAATTACGGTCGGTGGCGATGGGACATTACTTCATGCCTTTCATACGTACAAACACCGATTAGAAGAAACTTCATTTGTCGGTATACATACAGGACATCTAGGATTTTATGCAGACTGGATGCCCGAAGAAGTAGAAAAATTAGTCATTCATATCGCAAAAACACCATTTCAAATTGTTGAATATCCGTTGTTAGAAGTTGTAATTCGACATTATGGTGATAATAAATCTGAGCGCTTACTAGCTTTAAATGAATGTACGGTGAAAAGTCCTGAAGAATCACTCGTCTGTAACGTTGAAATTAAAGGTGAGAAGTTTGAGACGTTTCGCGGGGATGGACTTTGTATTTCAACACCATCTGGGAGTACGGCCTATAATAAAGCACTTGGTGGTGCGATCTTACATCCTTCACTTGCGTCCATTCAATTAGCTGAAATGGCGTCGATTAATAACCGAGTATATCGAACGGTAGGATCCCCACTTGTTTTACCACAGCACCATACCTGTTTATTGAAACCACAAAATGATGTGAAATTGCTTATAACAATCGATCACTTTTCCTGGACTCATCAACAGGTTAAATCGATACAGTGTCGGGTAGCTGAGGAAAAGATTAAGTTTGCAAGGTTTAGACCGTTCCCGTTTTGGAAACGTGTAAAGGAATCTTTTATTGGAGACTAGAAAAAATGGCAGGACTACAAATCACATGGACTGTAGAAGAAAACTGGGAAGGTAAACTTCTTCGTGAGTTTTTAAAGGAAGGAAAAAAGTTATCCAAAAGAGCCCTAGCAGATATTAAATTTGCTGGTGGCTCCATTTTTGTAAATGGAGAATTTGCAACGGTCCGAAAACAATTACGACTGAACGATGAGGTAATGATTGTTTTTCCACGAGAAACAAGAAGTGATAGTATTCTACCCGAAAAAATTCGACTCAATATATTATATGAGGACAATCACTTCCTAGTTGTCAATAAACCTTCAGGTATGCCTACGATCCCATCAAGAGATCATTTACGTGGAACACTGGCAAACGGAGTATTGTATTATTATGATCAGTACGGGATTCCATCAACGTTTCATGCTGTTAATCGTCTCGACAAAGACACTTCAGGAATTGTTGTTATTGCGAAGCATCGTTTTGCCCATGATTTAATGGCAAAAGAACAAAAAACAGGTAGTATTCATCGAGAGTATATCGCCATTGTTGATGGACAATTAATGTCAGAAAAAGGGACAATTAATGCTCCAATTGGTAGAACCAGTGATAGTATTATTGAAAGAGAAGTGCGTTCCGATGGTCAAGTTGCCATCACACACTATACTGTACTTTCAAAAAGTGAGGAAGAAACAGTTGTTAGAGTTAAGCTTGAAACAGGGAGGACCCATCAAATTCGTGTCCATTTTGCGTATTTAGGACACCCATTAATAGGCGATGATTTATACGGTGGAAAGCGAAATAAAATGATGAGACAAGCATTACATAGTTATTATTGCTCTTTTATCCATCCATTTACACTAGAGCAAATTACGATGGAAGCACCAGTACCTAGCGATATGCAAAAGTGGATGCCATAATGAATTATAAATGATGATTGTAATATCTAAAAAAGGACTACAAGTTGTAGTCCTTAATTGGTCTCCATTTCTACATGCGTAATAGAAAAACGAGTGACATCATCACCGTCTTCATCAAAAATAACTACTTCAACAGCATCTGCCAATGTCTCTTCCGTAAAGATTTGCTCGACTTCAAATGACTCTCCAATAAAGTATCCACTATTCGCACTTATTTTAAATGCTTCTGGAATTTGATTTTCATTGACAAAAGGTATCGTTTCTTGACCGAGTTCTTCAATCAATTCAGCACTTAATAGTTCGAATTTTGCAAATAGATTCCCCGAGGGTAAATTACTCGTGTTTTCTAGCCGAACGTAAAAAGTTAGTAAATTACGGTCTTCATCAATGATGACTTTGCTTTGGTCGACATCGCCTTGAATTTCTACTTGCGGACCACAGCTAGCTAGTACGAAAACAATTGAAAAAAATAAGATTATCTTAAAAAATTGCATGGTTTCACCTTCTTTAGAAAAACACGATTTATCGCCAAAAATGGCGAAAATCAAAGTCTTTTCTTATACTTTAGTCCCTTAATCAAGTTAAACATTCTTAAAGTGTAAAAAATTACTCGATCGTATCGTCAAAAGTACGGAACTTCTCGCTAACGTAAGGCATCGTTGATGAAACAGAGACAGTTTTTAATTCAGGATAGCGTAAAGAGGTTAATTTACCACCAAAAACACATCCTGTATCAATGTTAACGGTGTAATGAATAAACCGTGGTTCAGCAACTGGTGTATGGCCGTACACAATCCAAGCATCTCCAGTATAGTTTTTGGCCCAGTCTCTTCTAACAGGTGATCCATCAGGGTGTTTTTCACCCGTTATATCACCGTATAGGACAAACGTTTTTACTTTTTTATCGTGCCTACCAATATAATCTTGTCTAATTCCAGCATGGGCAATCACTAACTTCCCATCATCTAAGACAGCATATAGATTAGAATTTTCAACGAGTTTCCGGAACTTTGAACTGATTGCATTATAATCTTTACGAGATAACTGTTCAAGTTCTGCGACTGTTGTTTCTAAGCCATGAGTCGTTTGTACGTTTCGACCGAGGAAATAGCGGTAAAGTTTATCACAATGGTTTCCAGGAACGTAGTAGGCTAATTTTCGATGAACGAGCTCATATACGACCTCAATAACTCGGATGGAATGTGGTCCCCTGTCCGTTAAATCACCTACAAAGGCTAATTTTCTACCATCAGTATGAATAGGAATATTTTCTGACCAATCATAGCCGAGCTCTTCTGTTAGTTGTTTAAATTCATCATAGCAACCGTGAATATCACCAATTATATCAATAGACATATTAGTTTCCTCCAGTGTAAAAATGTAGTATCATAAAAAAACTGTTCGACAGCATAGTACAAGTAGTTTTTCCATAAAATGAGGGAATATGGCATTTCTGTTTAAACACTTTCGCATCGAAAATGTTTAAAGGGAAAAGTAACAAATGAGGAGGGAGCAATGCATATGCTAGAAAATCCAATTTCTAATCCAGTGTTAATTTTTGCAATTGCTATGCTAATATTCCTTTTAGCTCCCATAATTATGGCCCGAATAAAAGTTCCTGGAATTATTGGGTTAATATTTGCAGGAGTGATTATCGGCCCAAAAGGTTTAGGGCTATTAGATCGAGATCCAACAATCATATTATTAGGTACAGTAGGCCTTTTATATATTATTTTTATTGCAGGTCTAGAAATTGATTTAGAAGGCTTTAAAAAATATAGGCAACGAAGTATTGTCTTCGGTTCATTATCCTTTACTATACCATTCATCTTTGGAACAGCTCTAGGGATAATCCTTCAATACTCAGTCCCAGCAGCGATATTATTAGGATCATTGTTAGGGTCACATACTTTACTTGCGTATCCGATTGCCAGTCGATTAGGGATTGCTAAAAATAAAAGTGTAACGACAACTGTCGGTGGAACGATTATGACAGATACATTGGCACTTTTAATTCTCGCCATTATCGCTGCATCAATGGAAGGAGATTTAAACGGCGCTTTTTGGGTAAAAATGCTGATTTCATTAGGTGTTTACGTAGCGGCTGTTTTAATCATTATCCCGTATCTTGCACGATCCTTTTTTCGTTCGATGAGCAGTGAAGGGACATTAGATTATATTTTTGTTATGACAATCTTATTTATTACAGCTTTTTTTGCAACGGTTGCTGGATTAGAACCGATCATAGGTGCTTTTTTAGCTGGTCTTGCACTAAATCGATTTATTTTGGAACATAGTCCGTTAATGAACAGGATAAAATTTGTAGGTAATGCCATTTTTATTCCTTTTTTCTTGTTATCTGTCGGAATGTTAATGGATGTTCGTGTGTTATTAAGTGAACCTAGTGCTTGGGTTTTAGCTGCTGCGATTGTTTTATTTGTTCAGCTAGGAAAATTTCTAGCGGCATGGATTAGTGGTAAACTTTATCAATATTCAAAAGATGAAATTCGTCTCATGTTTGGCTTGTCCGTACCACAAGCAGCAGCGACGCTAGCAGCAACACTTGTCGGCTTTGATCTTGGGTTATTTGACCAAGCCACGGTTAACGGGGTAATTGTCATGATTCTTGTTACGTGTATGGTAGGTCCATACATGGTCGAGAAATATGGTCGGAAAATTGCTTTGTTAGAAGAACAACAGCCGTATGAACCAAGTAATGCACCTGAAAGAATATTAGTTCCATTAGCTAATCCAAATTCAGTTGAAGCATTACTCAACTTATCATTTAGCATACGTGGAAATAGTAATGAGCCAATCTATCCGCTAACGGTCGCACGCGAACAAAATGGCAGATCCGCAGAAAAGGTAGCTGAAGCCGAAAAGATGCTCGGTAAGGCACTCACCTATGCCTCGGGAGCGAATATTCCTGTTCATTTATTAACTCGTGTCGACCCCAATATATCTTCAGGCATTCTTCGAGCAATAGAAGAAACGAGAATTACAAAAGTAGTGATCGGGTGGAATGGAAAATTATCAACTCCTCAGCGCATTTTTGGCGGAGTATTAGACCAATTGCTCGATCGAACGAACGAAATGGTTTTAGTTTCTATGCTGGGCCACCCACTCAATACGACGAAAAGAATTGTCCTTATTTTACCATCAGGTGTCAATCATAAGTCAGGATATTATGAAGGTATTAAAACGGTAAAAGAAATGGCGAATCAAATAGGAGCTAAATTGTCTGTACTCGTCATTAAGGACGAAAGCACATCTTATAAAAAAACGTTTGAAGAAATGAAACCTGATGTTTCTATGAAATTTGCAAATGTAAAAACGTGGAATGAATTAATTGAAAATTACTTGTTAATGTTGAAAAAAGATGACTTAGTTATTGTCCTAAGTGCAAGAAGAGGAACAATTGCATGGCACCCTAAGTTAGAAGAACTGCCACGTATCCTTGCGAAGGCAATTCCTGAAAGCTTTATTATCTTATTTCCACCTGAAAAAGATAAAGTTGATTTACGTGGTTCAAGAGGGACAGATGTGCCAAGAACCTTACTACCAAGAAGAGAATTTGGTGATTAATTTTACGCCTCCTATTATTAGGAGGTTTTTTGTTGGCGATAATAATAACAGACATTCATAAGAAAAGAGGGGTATGAGGTGGAAATGGAGCCAGTCGTCGTTTGTCCAAAGTGCAAAGTTGAAAAGCCATTAAATAACTTATTAACAGCCCAATCAAATCAAAACGTCATTTTTGAATGTGAAAACTGCCAATTTATTAAGCGAAATATCGTCACAAAAAAAGGGTAATCCGAGTAGAAGAAGAATATTAAAAAAGGGAAGACTATGCCAATAGATACAAAACATGCTATACTCATATTAGTACCAAGTACTAATAGCAAGTGATTAGTCAATTAAAAATTTTTATTACATGGTTCCTTAAATATTAGGAGGGGAATGAACATTATGAATTTATCATTACAAGATCGTACATATGTGATTATGGGTGTAGCTAATAAACGAAGCATTGCTTGGGGGATTGCGCAATCTCTATCGAAAGCAGGAGCGCGTTTAATTTTTACTTATGCTGGAGAACGTCTAGAGAAGAATGTTCGTGATTTAGCAGGAACATTAGAGCGAGACGATTTCTTAGTTCTTCCTTGTGATGTAACAAATGATGAGGAAGTGGAGAAAACTTTCGCTAGCATTAAAGAAGAAGTTGGAGTGATTCACGGAATCGCACACTGTATTGCTTTTGCAAACAAGGACGAACTTGAAGGCGAGTATTTAAATACAACTCGTGACGGGTTCTTGCTCGCGCAAAATATTAGTGCATATTCATTAACAGCAGTTGTGAAAGCAGCTCGCCCAGTAATGACAGATGGCGGAAGTATTGTGACGTTAACGTACCTCGGTGGAGAGCGTGTCGTGAAAAATTATAACGTCATGGGTGTAGCAAAAGCATCATTAGATGCAAGTGTGAAGTACTTAGCAAATGACTTAGGAAAAGATGGGATCCGCGTTAACTCGATTTCAGCTGGTCCAATTCGTACGTTAGCGGCAAAAGGCATTTCTGGATTTAACGATGTGTTAAAAGAAATCGAGGAGCGTGCACCACTTCGCCGTACGACTACACAAGAAGAAGTAGGAGATACTGCGTTATTCTTAATGAGTGATTTATCACGCGGGATTACAGGCGAAATGATCCATGTGGATTGTGGGTATAATATTTTGTCTTTGTCGTAATATCGTAATAAGAAAGGAGCCCAGATATGGGCTCCTTTTTGTGTGTGTGCCAGGCACATCAACTAACCACTAGAGGAACGCAAGGTACTTATCGCGAGGTAAGGGCTGAAGGAAGCGTGTATCAAAATCTTGGCTCGACGAATAGAAATCTGATACCAAGGCTCTGTAGGTGGATAAGACTCCATAACAAGTCAAAGTCCGAAAGATGTGCGTAAACCTATAGAGTAAATCAGGCGAGTAAAAGAGGAAAGATAGTTGTCTTACCCTGGGAGGTCTCGCGGACACTTGAGGAGTCCCCTATAAAGAAAGCTGGTCGAAAAAGGTTTATCGCGAGAAGTCAGCCGAAGCCATAGTAGTGATTAAATCACGAAGGGCTGAACAATTTATAGTGTTTCTACGCCATGAATGCACGGAGGATATACTTCTGAATGTGTTAATGAGGAAAGTATGAGCGTATCTCAAAGGATACTCAAAAGAGAAGTGTCTTACCGTCACGTGAAAGGAAAGGAAGAAACGAGTGTGGAGCTTTTAGAAGAGATTTTAAGCAACCAAAATATGAATCAAGCTTATAAGCGCGTATATCGCAATAAAGGTGCAAGTGGAGTAGATGGAGTGAGTGTAGAAGAGTTGAAAGAATATCTGAAAGAACATAAGGATGAACTTCGTGCTCAAATTCGGAAAAGGAAATACCAACCTTCGCCAGCACTGCGAGTAGAGATTCCAAAGGAAAATGGGAAAATGCGCAAACTAGGTATTCCAACGGTTGTCGACAGGGTGGTACAACAAGCAATCAGTCAAAAACTGAGCCCATTATTCGAAAAAACAATTTAGCGAATACAGCTATGGCTTCCGACCGGGAAGAAGTTGCGAGATGGCGATTATCCAAGCGTTGGAATATATGAATGACGGATGTGATTGGTTAGTATATATTGACCTAGAACGATTCTTTGATACGGTGCATCACGACAAATTGATGAGAATCATCTCCCATACGATAAGCGATGGAGATGTAACTTCCCTTATAAGGAAATATCTCGTAAGTGGGGTGATGGTCCATGGTAAATATGAAGAAACGCAAGTTGGAACACCACAAGGAGGCAACCTTAGTCCACTCCTAAGCAACATTATGTTGAATGAGTTGGACAAGGAATTGGAAGCAAGAGGACTGCGTTTCGTTAGATACGCAGATGATAGCCTCATTTTCGTCAGAAGCGAAAATGCAGCGAATAGAGTGCTCACTTCCATTACAAAATTTATCGAAAAGAAACTAGGACTTAAAGTGAATGTGGAAAAAAGTAGAATCTCACGTCCTAACCAAACAAAATTTCTTGGATTTGGCTTTTACTACGACTCAAATAAGAAGAAAGTACAACCAAGACCTCATGGGAAATCGATTCAGAAATTCCAAAGGAAACTACGTCAGCTAACAAAACGAAGCTGGAGTACCTCTCTAGATATGAGAATTGTTAAGCTGAAACAGGTTATTTACGGTTGGGTTAATTACTTTAAGATAGCTAACATGAAGAAAGCGCTTGGAGTAATAGACGCGAAACTTCGTTCCAGACTGCGAGTAATCATTTGGAAGCAATGGAAGTCCAACAAGAAAAGAATAAAATCCCTTGTCCAACTGGGCATTTTCAAAGAGGAGGCAAAGGGATTAACGTACTGTCGAAGGGGCTACCGTTACATTGGACTATCGAAGGTAGTTCAAAAAGCATTATCTAATAAACGCTTAAGGCAAAGGGGTATTCCTTTTGCCTTAGACTACTACTTGAAAGTACACACTGTAATATAAATTGAACCGCCGTATACGGAACCGTATGTACGGTGGTGTGAGAGGGGCGAAAATAGGTTAACTTATTTTCCCTCTACTCGATTGAATAGCAATAAAGGGTTATAGGTTCATCTAATTACGTTAACGAGTGGCAAACCGTTGAAAAAAAGCAATAAGGAAAAATGATTGACCTAAACAAAGTTATATGCCGTTACCCGCCTTTAGGTTTACCCATATAGATAAAGAAAAGTGGGGATGGTGAATAAATTGAATAATAACAAATATAGATCTTCTAAAGTACCAAGTATTAAGAAGCCCGTTTTATATCGGAAAAATTCTACTGATTATGAAACATTAAAATATATTTTTTATGATAGGATGTTTAGCTTGGACGAGTTCGATCTTGAACCGAAATGGATTATAGATGGGGGAGCCTATGTTGGTTATACTAGTGTTTATTTTGCAAATGAATTTCCTAATGCACAGATTATTGCAGTCGAACCAGATGGACCAAATTTTCAGTTGCTAAAAAAGAATGTAAAGCCATATCAAAACGTGATCTTGGAGCAGTCAGGTCTTTGGAATAAGGACACTTATTTGCAAGTTAAAGATGTTGGATTAGGAGAGTGGGGGATGGTGGTGGAGGAACTAAATAAGCAGGAACCTGGAGCAATTAAGGCTACAACCATTACCTCATTAATCAACAAATACAAAATAAATACAATAGATATATTAAAGTTGAACATTGAAGGAGCAGAAAAAGAATTGTTTTCTGCGGGTTATGAAGATTGGCTTAATAAAGTTAAAATCCTTATTATTGAACTTCACGACCGAATCAAACCTGGATGCAGCGATGCCTTATTTAAGGCTCTTGAGCCATACAACTTCGGTTCTTATAAAAAAGGTTGGAATAATATATTATATAATAAAAACTTTCTAGATCATACAGTGACTTAATTTGTTTACTAACCATTGTTAAATGCAAAGAATGAATAACTATATTTTAAATAATAGAGCAATAGGTATGGATTTACCTATTGCTCAAAATCTTTGTTACAGATTAAATTTATATAGCAGCCTTTTGAACAAATGCAGTTATAACAACCTGATAATTACGATCATGAACATTTAGTACTTTCTTCGGAATTTCGTGTAGTGCAAGGCCGTCGAGGAAAGCTTTTGCGACAGCGACATTACCGTGGGAATTTACTTTGATTTCGTTTCGGCTGTCAACTTCAGCGAGTAATTTTTTTAAGGAAAGATCAGTAAATCTCCAATAATCTCCATAAGTATCATTGCCACAATATTGGCTGATACCCGTAGTTGTTAGAAGCAACACCCCACCTGGTTTAAGTGCGTTCAATGTATTTTCAATTACAGCCCTAATATCATAAATGACATGAAGTACTTGGGTGAGTATAATGCAGTCAAAAGTGGAAGCAGGGATGTTCTTTCCAGTTGCTAGATCTCCAACAATGGTTGAATATTTGGTTTTATTAATGTCGAGCACGTCGCTTTTTTTAACAGCTGTACCGTATTTACGTGTATATGCATTTTCACCGATTTCAAGGACATGCCCATGAATGGCGGATTTATGCTGGTTTAAGAAGTTTTCAATGTAATATCGGTCGATAGGTTTACCACGGTCAAATCCAAACACCTTACTAACAGGTGTTGTAGAAAATTTCTTCATTTTTATTCTCCCTTATAAGAATTATTGTTCTTCCAATTTACGATAGTAGTATTTTCACAACGCCTCATTTTTTTAGATTTTTTCTTTTGGGAATTAATTTTTCCACAAATATCCATCCGCCCATTTTCTTATAAACAGGTTTATAATGATCGCCCCACCGTTTTAATGAATCTTTTACAAGCCATTCTTTCATTTCATTCATCAGATCCTTATTGCCGCTCATATTGTTAGTATGACGGCGGTAATTATATAACAGTTCATTAATCCAATGAAATTTAAAGTGTTCTATCAGTCGGTGATCCATCCTTTGATCTTCCAAATACCTGCCTTCATACGGATCGTCCGTAGGCCATCCCCCGACAAATCTTAATGCTGATGTTCGATATAATCTAGGATAGGGTACAATATTCGCTAAAATAAACTCGTATTTTTCATCAAAACCACGACCAAACCTTCGAATCTCTTCTTTTACAATCTTTCCATTTTTATCTTCATGAATAATTTTTTTATTTCCAAAAATAAGGGCAACATCATCAGGGATTTTTTCAGCTTCTTTTGCAAGTATTTCTAATGTATTTGGAAATAGCCAATCATCACTATCAAGCATGAGAATAAATGGGGTATCAACATGTTTTAATCCGACATTTTGAGTCTTCGACTGTCCCATATTCATTCGATTTTGTAAAACTTGTACACGGGGATCTTTTGTGTAATCTTTGATGGTAGAAAGACTATTGTCCGTTGAGGCATCATCTACAATGATCAGCTTCCAATGCTTGTAAATCTGTTCAAAAACACTTTTTACTGCTTTTCTAAGGTAGCGCCCAGGATTGTAAGATGGAATTAAAACGGTAATTTCAACTTTCAATCTGTTTCACACCCTTTCTTTTCTACTAGAGTTTATAGCTACAATAATTCAATTACCCACCTTTATTTATCGACTTTATTATTTTATGATGCAAAACAGAAAAAAGTATGTGCTTTTTCCTTATAGTTCTTAAGATAAAAAGTCTTACATATTTCATTAATTAAATAAATTTGGTACATACACCTATCCCATCAATGTATATAGGTGAATAGTGTATTATTAATACATTATAGATAGGGATGGTTCTATGTTAGAATTAGGACAAGAGAGGATATTAATTATTGCACCTCATGCCGACGATGAAGTACTTGGTTGTGGTGGTTTAATAGAAAAAGCATGCAAGCATGGAAATGTAGTTAAGGTTGTCATTGGAGCAGTGGGAGATACTGAATTTCGTCATAATGCTAAAAAAATAACCGCGACAACCCGTATAAAGGAATTAACGGATGCATTACATTATCTCGGGTGTGATGATTTTGAAGTAATGTATGATGATAAAGAAGCATTATTAGATACGGTTCCCCAAAAGGAGATTATTTCTTTTCTAGATCAATATATTAAAGATTTATGTCCAACGATGGTTTTTATACCTTATCCTAGTTTTCATCAAGATCATCGGTCTTTATTTCACGCATGTATGGCTGCGTTACGGCCATACCCAAAACATGAGTATAAGCTGATTGCCATGTATGAGTATCCATTTATTGTTTGGCAATTTCCGAAAATTGGAGATCTAGGTGAGTTATATTTAGACATAAGTAAAACGGTGAATAAAAAGATTGAGGCTCTATTAAAACACAAATCCCAAATTCGAGAAGAAGATCATTTAATCTCACCAGAAAGAACGAAAGAGTGGGCAAGAAAACGTGGGCTAGAAATTGGTGTCGATTATGCGGAAAAATATTATATTCTCCAGGCTAGGTTACTTTAATAGAGTTTTCTAGTCTTTTTCTCTTTTTTATTGAAAATATTATTTTTAATGTACATATTTTTAAACATATAGGCTGTAGATTAAGATCTTTTAGAAACGTTAGTTTATCCCTGTAAAAGAATTGACATTGCAAAATGTATCAACAGGTTTCGAAAGAAAAAATCGGCATTCTCCAATTAGAAGAAGCCGATTTATAAATCTATCGTTGTTGTCCTCCCCCGAATGCCGTTCCAAACAACCATGGCCAAAAGCCCCCGCCATGTCCATGTCCAGGTTGCCAAGGGGAAGGCTGCCACGGTTGCCACGGTGAAGGTGGTCCTGGTTGCCATGGCTGCCAAGGAGATGGCGGAGATGGTTGCCATGGTGGTGAAGGTTGGTGATGCTGTGGACGAGGTGGTGTTGGCCCAAAGTAAGGACTAATCCCGACCATGTCACTGTAGTGAACTTGGATGTATTGTTGCCGATATCGTGGTGCTTGATAGATAAACATAGAGACCATACCCGTCCTTGGGTTGTAATCGAGGACGTAAGCAACGACTTGCCCATAGTTAGGTATAGATGTAGTAATCCATTGGTTGACATAACGTTCAATTACGGTTGGAGGGATATATTGTACAGAAGGCTGTTGACGGTAATGATCATATAAGTTTTCATAATTTTGATAGTCATACATATTGATAACATCTCCTTTCTTTACGTTACTAGGCTATGGCAGAGACAGAAAAGTGTGCATATGACTAGTAAGTTTAATTGGTGAATCGTATGGTAAATTACAGTTTTAAGATGAAAGCCCCCAAAAAAAAACGTAAAGTAATTAGGCACATATTTCAGTTTTAGACATATTTTGTTAGCAGATTGAAAAAGAGGATGGATGAAAAGTGATAAGTCCTTTCGAATTTATTTTGTTATTACTAGCTTCTTTTCGTTTAGCACATTTAGTAGTGTTTGACCAAATAATGGCACCATTAAGAAGGCCATTTCATGACATCATAACGGAAACATTGCCAGACGGAACAGTGGCAACTTATCTTGAAGTGAGAGGGAGCGGCATTCGCAAATTTATTGGAGAATTAATCGCCTGTTATTGGTGTACTGGAATATGGACAGCTGCGGTTCTCTATTTTGGTTTTATTTATTTTCCGTTCATCTTTTTCCCAATCGTTATGATTTTGGCGATCGCAGGATGTGGTTCTATCATTGAAGCGATTGTTCAAAGAGTTATTCAATCATCTTAATACAATTGTTTAGTAATTTACCTCATCATTTTGAATCATGTCAGTGTTCATGGAGGGAATATAAAGTGAGAAAGGAAATATTAGTAACTGGTGGTGCAGGTTTTATAGGGGTTAATTTAATAGAGTATCTTCTAAACGAAACATACTACCACATCACAAATATGGACTCTCTCACACATTCAACTAATGAAGAGACTCTTACAACATTTTTAAGGTCACCTAACTATCGATTTTTTCAAGTTAATATATGTAATCCAATAAAACTAAATGAGGTCTTTGATCGTCAATATGATGTTGTTATACATTTAGCTGCGAAGACTGACGGAATTGAAACACTAAAGTCATCAATTGATTTTTTTGATGTTAACGTGATCGGTACAATGAATATACTAGAAAAGGTAAGACGTGGTTTTGCAAAAAAATTTATATATGTATCAACTGGGAAAGTATATGGAGCTCTAGGTGAAAAAGATCGACCATATACAGAAGATGCGTTCTTAAATCCGAGTAATGTTTATGCAGAAAGTAAAGCGAGTGGCGAAATGGTTGTTCGGGCCTACATGAAAACATATGGATTGCCAGCTATTATTACACGCTGCAGTAATAATTATGGTCCGTACCAACCACAGGAAAAATTAATACCGACAGTAATTTTAAATGCACTCGAAGATAAGGAAATTTCGATTTATGGAGATGGACATCATATTCGTGACTGGATATTTGTTAAGGATCATTGTAAGGCGCTTCTAAAAATTGTCGAACATGGGAAGTTAGGGGAGATTTACAACATTGGCGGTGGCCGTGAGCGATCGACGATGGATGTTGTTAAACTTATTCTCGACTATATGAATAAAGATCACGATTTGATGAAACATGTAGCAGATCGAGATGATGGTGGTAGACGCTATGCACTGAATTGGGAAAAAATTCATTTCACACTTCAGTGGAAACCGCTAACTTCTTTTTATAGTGGCTTAGTTGAAACGATTGAATGGTACGCTGAAAACAACTTCAAAAAAGTTGACAAAATAAGAAAAAGTTCAACTTCAATAAAGTAGAGAGTTAATTAAGTGAAAGAACTCATTGTAATTATTTTAAATTATGTGAGTTTTTTCGCTTTTTTGCTATTTGTGGGTAATTGTCCATTCCTAAAATTCGTGTAAAGAATACATTAGTTATTATATTAGACTATAAGGAGGTAAAGTGATGGAAAATGAGCAACTAATTACCCCCTGGGATTTAGAAGAAGCTGAACGCCAAGATAGTTTTTATGTTCCAGAATACATTGTTAATATGGCTCATGAAGTGAATAAGCATTACGATATGCAGGTTAGTCATATGGAAGTCATTACAACAAAGGCTGATAAAGGCGGACTCATTTGGAAAATAGAAACGGATAAAGGTCCGAGAAGTTTAAAATTATTGCACCGTAGACCGACTAGGAGTTTGTTTAGTCTCGGCGCACAAGAGTATTTAGTGAAGGAAAAAAATGCGAGAGTCCCGTCTATTATTCCAACGAAAGACGGAAAACTGTATGTAGAAATAGGTGGGAAGTTGTGGTTTGTCGCTGAATGGATTGAATCGCTCTTCCAAGTTACGAAAGATTTAGAAGGAGCTAAAGAACTTTGTTATGCAATTGGTGAATTTCATCGATTGTCTAAAGGCTACACACCACCACCAGGAGCTGAAAATGCTTCAAGACTGTATCGTTGGCCGAAAACGTATAACAAGATTGTGAAAAAGATGACTTGGTTAAGAGATATTGCAACTGTATATAATGAAATGCCCGCAAGTTCGACCGTGTTATCTGTTATTGATATGTTTGAACAACAAGCAATTAAAGCGGTAGAACGGCTAGGGCAATCTGCTTATTATGAATTAGTCAAAAAAGGAAACAAAGAATGGGGACTTGTTCATCAAGATTACGGTTGGTCGAATGGCCAAAAAGGTGATGGAGGCATGTGGATCATTGACCTGGACGGCGTGGCGTATGACTTGCCGATACGTGATCTACAAAAATTAATTACAGGAACGATGGATGACTTAGGTGGTTGGGATGTACATTGGATTAAAGAGATGATTTCCGCCTATCATGAGGCAAATCCAGTAGACGACCAACTTTATGAAATACTAATGATTGACCTGTCACTACCAAATCTGTTTTATAAAAATGTAAAAGAAATGGTTTATGAACCAACTGTATTCATGGATGAAGAACTTAAGAATTTAGTGCAAAGAATTGTAGATATCGATAAAACAAAATGGCCTGTACTCGATGAGTTAGCAGATAACAGTTGGCTTGGAGGAAAAAGTAAGTGAAAGTCTTAATAATCTGTACTGAAAAACTACCAGTTCCTCCTGTCCGTGGCGGGGCGATTCAAACGTATATTGCTGGTATTGCTCCTTTTTTAGGTCAAAAACATGAGATTACAATCATAGGAAGAAACGATCCATCTTTACCAGATCAAGAAACGAAAGAAGGCATTCAGTACGTTCGAGTACCAGGCGGACTACTAGAAACGTATCGACAAGGCATTGTGGATTATTTAAACTCAAATTCTTCGTTTGATTTAATCCATATTTTTAATCGTCCACGACTTGTTACTTCGGTAAGAGAATGTGCACCGAGTGCTCGTATCTTCTTAAGTATGCATAATGATATGTTTAAACCTCAGAAAATTAATCCTGATGAAGGCCAGATAGCAATTCAAGAAGTAGAAAAAATTATTACGATTAGTGATTACATTGGGCAAGCGATTACAGAATGGTTTCCAGAAGCAGCTCCTAAATTAAAAACGATATATTCAGGCGTCGATTTAGACCGTTTCGTCCCTGTTTATTCTACAAAAGCGGAAAAAATTCGGAAAAAGATACGAAAAGAATACAATCTGGAAGGAAAAAAAGTCATCTTATTTGCAGGCCGTCTTTCAGCAAATAAAGGAGCCCATGTTCTCGTCCGGGCGATGAATAATCTAGCCAAAAACCATTCTCATGTCGCTCTCGTCCTTATGGGAAGTAAATGGTTTAGTGATAATCGAGTAACTGATTATGTTTCCTATGTGAGGTCATTAGCAGAACGTTCACCAGTCCCAGTAATTACAACTGGATTTGTCTCACCTGATAAAATCCAAGACTGGTTCGCAGCAGCAGATATTTTCGTTTGCCCTTCACAATGGCAAGAACCGCTTGCACGCGTTCATTATGAGGCGATGGCGTCAGGACTACCGATTGTGACGACAAATCGTGGGGGAAATCCTGAAGTGGTCGAAAGAAATAAAAACGGTTTTATTGTTGAAAAACCAGGTGATCCAAAGGAGTTTGCTGAACATTTATCAACCTTGCTCAATAATGCGCAGCTTTGTAAAGAAATGGGTCAATATGGTAGAAAGCTAGCTGAAGAAAAATATCACTGGGATCGAGTTGTTCATGACATTTTAGAAGTGTGGAATGAAATCGAGCAGAAGGTCAAAAATAACATCCCTATAAATGTAGAAGCAACAGAAGAACAAGTAACGGTAGAGGAAGTCGAAGAACAAGATGTACTAGTTACTGAGATAGAAATCGCTGCAGAAAGTGATACTGAGATTGAAGAAATTATGGAAGAAACAGAAGAACTAGAAGAAGTTGAAAAGGTAGAGGAAGACGAAGAAGAAGTGGAAGAAGTTGAAAAGGTAGAGGAAGACGAAGAAGAAGTGGAAGAAATCGATGAAGCGGAAGAAAAGCGCAATAGAGGCATCTTTGTCTGCTATTATAATCCACCAGCACCACCGTGGATTAATACGAGAGCTGGTTAATGGAAACAAGAGTGAAAAGGTTTGGGGAAATATCCCAAACCTTTTTTGTGATAATATATAGCTCAACTTAGGGTTATATCCCTCATAGACTGATATATTGTGAGTTAGACTGATAAAATTGAAATTAGACCGAAAATTTCAGAAATAGACCAATATAATTAAAATTAGACTGATATATTTCAATGTAGACCAATAAATTAATAGATCGGTAATTCCTAAGTAAATTTATTATTAAATTTTGCTCAATATGAAGGAAATTAACAACGAAGGAGGAATATTTAATTTAAAAATATGAGGAGAGTGAATCACATGATTAAAAAACCTCGAAAAATCCCCCTGAAAATTCTCAAGTTAGAAGCTTTACTTAGAAGATTACCATCCGATCATCCAAAAAGAAATCAATTAAAGGAAGACCTCGCCAAAAATAAGGCGGGATACAATGGAGAAAAGGCGATTGATTACCATTTATTATTACTCCCAGATGATAAATATACGATTTTGCACGACATACGAATACCTCATAATAATACCCACTATTTTCAAATTGATAGTTTAATAATTACTCCAAAATATCTTCTAATACTCGAAGTGAAAAATATCAATGGTTCCTTACACTTTGATCAGACGTTTCATCAGTTAATACGTACGATAAACGAAGGAGAAGAAGCATTTCCAGATCCCATCCTACAAGTACAACGTCAAACCTCCCAGCTTAGGATGTGGTTAGAAAAACATAAGTTTCCATCTATCCCGATTTGTTCATTCGTTGTAATAAGCAACCCCTCGACAATAATAAAAGCAGCACCAAATAAAGTAGTCATTCATGCTGCCTCACTCCCTCACAAGATAAACAAGTTAGATAAATTTTATACACAGGACATCCTAACCTTAAAAGAAATAAAGAAACTTTCAAACCTCTTAACAAAACAGCATCAGCCTTTAGATCAAAACATTCTCCAACACTACCATATTCCTCAAACTGACATTATTACAGGCGTTTATTGTCCAGAGTGTTTCCATATTTCAATGATAAGAAAAAGAGGAAAATGGTTTTGTCCCCAGTGCTTAAACCTTTCTCGTGATACTCACATTCCGTCGTTAAAAGATTACTCCTTCCTTATAGGTAAAGAAATTACGAACCAACAAGCAAGAGAATTTTTAAATATTACCTCTATCACAGTGACAAAAAAGCTACTCCTATCATCGAACTTGCAATATTCTGGGGATAAGAAAGGGAGAAAATATAAACTGATTTTTCCAGAAACCTAACAACTTATTAAGAAAGTTATTAGGTAAACATTTAGAATAGAGTCAACTTTTCATTCCTTTCATTAAAATGTCAATGACTTCAGGACGGCTAAACTGTGGCGTTGGTGTTACACCGTTTCGAAGCATTTCCCGAACTTTGGTTCCCGATAAATGGAGGTGATCCTTCTTGTCATGAGGACATGTTTTACTCGATGCCATATTGTCACACTTATTACAGTAAAAGCTATGCTCAAAACATAGAATATTGATCCCAATGTCATCAGGAGGAAACTGCTTAAAAATCTCTTGCGCATCATACGTTCCATAATAGTCACCAACACCAGCATGATCTCGCCCGACAATAAAATGAGTGCAACCATAATTTTTTCGCACAAGCGCATGAAATATGGCTTCTTTTGGTCCAGCATAACGCATAGCTGCTGGAAATACAGATAAAAGTACACGATCACTAGGATAATAGTTTTTTAGTAGTACTTCATAGCTTTCCATTCGAATCTCAGCAGGGATATCATCTGATTTTGTTTCGCCAACAAGCGGGTTAAGAAATAGCCCATCAACTGTTTCAAGAGCACATTTCTGAATATACTCGTGAGCTCTGTGTACGGGATTTCTTGTCTGGAACCCAACGACGGTTTGCCAATTTTTTTGTTTGAAAAATTTCCTCGTGGAAGCAGGTTCATTATAGTATTGTAAAAAGCGTTTATTTTTACTTGGAACTTTTGTTAAGGTAATCGGTCCTGCTACATAGACGTTAGGGCGGTCTATGAGTTTTTTTACTCCTGGATGGTTTTGGTCTGTTGTTTGATATACGAGCTTTGCTTCTAGTAGTTTATCAGGAGTGTACATTTCATCCACGTGTAAGATGCCGTAAACGGTATTTTCAAAGGTTAGTTTTACATGCTGACCTACTATTATATCACTGGCCAATTCTTCAGTTACAGGAAGAGTAACCGGGAGACTCCAAACCAATCCAGCTTTTAACCTCATATTGTATAAAACAGATTCATAGTCTTCTTTTCCTAAAAAACCAGTAAGTGGGCTATAAGCTCCATTTGCGATTAACTCCAAGTCGGACAATGCCATTTTATCAATCTCAATTTCAGTAGTGATCGAAGAATAATCAAAGTTTAAATCAATTTGATTGACGAGTTTTCCACCATGAGGAATACTTTGTGTCAAATTTCTCACTCCTAACTTTTTTCACCCAGACTTAACTTTTTTTCAATGAAAGATTTAATTTTTTGTACACATTTCTCAACAGACATCGTTGTCGTATCAACGATTATTTCGGGGCTTTTAGGTTCTTCATAAGGCTGACTTATCCCAGTAAATTGAGGGATTTCACCATTTCGAGCTTTTTTATATAACCCTTTAGGGTCTCGTTTTTCACATTCCTGTAATGAACATTTCACATATACTTCAATAAATTCACCTGGTTCAAATAGTGACCGTGCCTGTTTTCGGTCTTCCTCATAAGGTGAAATAAGGGCTGCCAAAACGACAATCCCTGCATCAACAAATAGTTTTCCGACTTCAGCCGTTCGTCTGACATTTTCTTTCCGATCTTCTTCAGAGAAAGTTAAATTACGGTTGATCCCATGGCGCAGATTGTCTCCGTCTAATAAATAAACACTAACACCTGCTTTAAATAATTCGTGTTGAAGTGCGTTAGCTATTGTAGATTTACCAGATCCAGAAAGTCCTGTGAACCAAAGCATGAGACTTTTATGGCCGTGTAATTTTTGTCGATCTTGTTTTGTTATATTTGAATGATGCCAAACAATATTAGATGGGTTATTTTTATTTTCTTTAATTTTGGACAACTCCTTTCCTTTTGTAAAATTATTCTATGCTACCCCCATATGAATACAGAAAGAAAAACGGTAACTACCATACAAAGAATGCTTAAGGGGAATCCTACTTTGAAAAAATCAGTAAATCGGTATCCACCTGGTCCGTAAACGAGTAAATTCGTCTGGTAACCTATTGGGGTAATAAAGCTACAGGAGGCGGCAATTGAAATAACGATTGCAAATAGTTCAGGGTTGTATCCTAGCTGAACAGCTAAAGAAAATCCTATTGGAAACATGAGGGCAGCTGCTGCAATATTGCTAATGATTTCTGTTAGAACTAATGTTACTAGGTAGATTATGAAACTAAGCACGATTAGGTTAATTTGATTTTCAAAGTTTAAAAGATTGGTTATTAGAGTTGGTAATCCTGTATTTTCTACTGCCTTTGCAATTCCGATGGCTGAAGCGATAAGGATCAAAATACCCCAATCAATTGCTTATTTTGCTTCTGTAGTTGTAATCGATTTGGTTACAGTTAGAATAATCATTCCAAGAAGAGCTGCTTGGAGAATGGATAGTAGTTGAAAAGAAGCTAATGCAATGACACCAATTAGTGTTGGGATAATAATTTTAGTTTTATCAGGTCCTATCGGTTCTTCGGTTTCGATGCCTGATACAAGATAAAAATCACGGGAATTTGACCATGATTTTAAAAAATCTTTACCTGTTAACAGTAGGAGTGTATCTCCAGGTTTGATAATAATGTTTCCAATCCCAGAGGAAATTTGTTGATTTTTTCTTCGGATAGCAACGATAGCAGCATTATATTGGGCTCTGAAATTGGAGTTTTTTATTTTTTTATTTATTAATGGGGAAGAATGGGATACAACAACTTCGACTAAATTTGAGTTATAGCGTTTATAAACAGATTCCAATTCCTCGTTTGAAGTGGTCAGTTTTAGCCCCTTTATATTTTTTAACTTCAGGATGTTTTCGATATTACCTGAAAAGATAAGTAAGTCGTTTTCTTGAATGACTTCATAATTGGAAGCTGGAGTAATGACGTTATTTTTTCGAATAATTTGAACTAAAAAAATATCATGTAATGACCTTAAATTTACATCCTTTACTGTTTTGCCATCCCATAAAGATTCACTCGTTACTTTTACTTCAACTGTATAATCTTTCCTTATAGACTGGTAGGCTTCAAATAAATTTTTATTATTTGGTAATTTTTTTGACCATACATAATCATATATAATAAGCAGATAAAAAACAGCGGGATTCCAATAAGTGAAAATTGAAACATTGAAAATCCTGGATGTCCATTTTGTTGTAGCAATCCATGAATAAGTAAATTAGTGGAAGTACCGATTAAGGTAACTGTCCCTCCAACAATAGCAGCATAAGATAGTGGTATTAATAGTTTTGAAGGAGAAATTTTATTTTGTATTCCCCATTTATGAACAATAGGGGTAAGCATTGCAACAATTGGAGTATTGTTCATAAAAGCTGATAACAAGGATACGGGAAACATAACTTTAAGGAGTACGATGGATAGTTTTTTATTTGTTCCTAATATACGTGTTAGGAGTTTTGGAACAACCCCACACTTTTGAACTGCATAAGCAATAATCATTAATAAGGCAATAGTATGGACGGCAGGGTTAGCAAAACCTTGGAATGCCTCATTAATAGGAAGAACGCCTAATACAATAAGTAAAGATAATGCGGTAAAAACGGTAAGTTCAGGTGAGTACCACTCTTTAATGAGACTTAAAAACATAAGAATTAAAACAACAATAACCGTAATTACAACAGGTGACATAATAACACTCCATACATATTCAAACTTATCACTACTATTTAAGTATGTATTGTATAGTGATTTTGTCCTGTCTGTTGCCTATTTTGTAATAATCTTTGAAATAAATGTTTTTAATAATTGAATAACCGAAAAAAGAGCCTTCCTATTTTCAAAGAGTTTGTAAGTAAAGTTAAACCTTCGACTTTTAGGAAGGAACTCCTTTTGGTATCATGATACCTTGAATGTGAGAGAAAGATTTTGTTTTTTGAACTGATACTATTTTTCATTTATTGAGGATCGTATAGAATCGTATACTGTTTCTATATGTTTAAAAGTATGTTTATATTGAAAGTTTTCTTCAACAAGTAATCGACCGTTCTTCGCATATTGTAAAGCAACGTTTGGGTTTGATAAATAGTAATCAATTGCATCGACAAATTCATTCGGATGATTGTATTCATCGATCACGTATCCATTTTTTAAATGGGAAATCACTTCGGTGTTGCCTCCCCTATTTGTCGTAATGATCGGAAGACCAGCAGCCATTGCTTCGTAGTGAACACGAGCTAGTGGTTCCTCCCATTGTGAACTACATACAAAAATATCAGCCATGAGAAAGAATTTAGGGATTTCTTGGGCTGGGATAAATTTTGTGAATAGAACTTTGTCTTTTAAAGGTTTTGCTAGTTGGTGTAAGTAATTTACATAATAATCGATCGAATTGTCGCTGTACCATCTGCCGCCAGCAATAACTAAGACGGCATCAGGATGTTTTTTTAGCAGCGGTTTCATCGCTTGGATTAAAAGATGTGGACCTTTTGATTTGCAAAGGCGACCAGCAAATAATATTACTTTTTGATTTTCAACACCATATTTTTCACGGTAATGTTGACGGATCGGTTGGATATAAGGAGACCAAATTGGTGGAAATTCATTTAGGTTAATACCTGAGTAGGCCACTGTTGTTTTCTGTTCAGCTTCAGGAAACCGTTTAATAATTTGTTGTTTGATAAAATGGCTTATCGTTAAAATATGGTCGCAAGTTTCAATGACTTTAATTCCTAATTCGGAAGAAATTTTTGCTTCGCGCATAACGTCATTGTGTAGACTTAATATAAACTTACTGTTAGGAGCAACCTCCTTATAACGAAGAATAGCTTTCGGACGATTGTAAACTTGAATAATATCAAACTGGGACTTAGCTAACTGTTTTGTGATCTCTCGTGAAAAATATTGATAAGGAACTCGAATATATTCAATGTTACCGATTTTCTCTTGTTTCGGTAAGGGAGGATCAGCTACAGAAAAGATTGTAATGTCATGCTTCTCGCTTAATATCGGTACGATTCCATCAATCAATACTTGGATAGCTCCACCTTTGATAGCAGGTGAAGGGAGGTTTTCGGTACATACGAAAGCAATTTTCATAATTACACCCCCTTATAAAGTATTTTTAAATCTTCTATTTCTTTTTGCAATCCTTCCTTAAGAGAGATGACTGGTTGATAATGTAGGAGCTTTTGAGCTTTTGAGATGTCGGCCCATGTATGTTTCGGCTCTCCACGAGTCTTTCCCGTATATTCGATGGTCGCTTTTCGCTGGAAAATTTCTTCAATAGTTGCAATGGTATCTAATACTGAAGCACGTTCTTTTCCACCAATGTTGATCGTCTCGCCGATAATAGGATGATCTGTATATAGTGCGGCTGCAGTACCTTTGACACAATCAGAAATATACGTGAAATCCCTCGATTGTTTTCCATCTCCAAAAACATGAATAGGATCACCAGCCATCATCTTTTTTATAAAACGATGAAAGGCCATATCTGGTCTTTGTCTAGGTCCGTATACGGTGAAGTACCTTAAAATCACAATCGGGACACCATCATTTTCATAATAAACATTACATAAATATTCTCCTGTTAACTTCGTAACACCGTACGGGGAAAGCGGTGCACAAGTCGCGTCTTCTGATACCATGCCAGTTTTATCGCCGTAAGCTGAGGAAGTTGAAGCATAAATGAACTTTTTAATCGGTAGTTTACGACTAGCCTCTAATAACCGCTGGGTACCATTGATATTATAATCAACATAAAGTTTAAAGTCCTCACCCCAACTCGTTCTGACACCTGGCATTCCAGCTAAATGGAAAATGACATCTATTCCTTCAAGGTGATCCTCCCAATTGATATGGAGTAAATCCTTCTTAACCAGTTGAAAACGTGGATGGTTTATGAGATTGAATAAGTTTCTCTGTTTGATCGAGTGATCCGTAAACCCTAAAAATCCATCTACACCAATCACTTCATTGGCTTCATCTAATAAAAGATACTCACATAAGTGGGAACCTATAAAGCCAGCAGCTCCTGTAACTAATATTTTCACAGTTGCCCAACCCCTAAATAATGGAAACCAACATATTTTACCGTCCTAGGGTCAATGATGTTACGACCGTCTAGAACGATATTTCCATTCATTTCTTCTTTTACTTTTAACCAGTCGATCCCCTTAAATTCCTTCCACTCAGTGGCAATGATGAGTACATCTGATTGTTTTACCGATTCATAGACGTTTGAATGACAGATAATATTGGGTTTATCCAATTTAACAATAGGATCATACGCGTGAATATTAGCCCCTTCTTCCAGCAATTTATCTATTAACCGTATGGAAGCTGAATAACGAATATCGTCCGTATCAGGTTTAAAAGAAAGTCCCCAAACCGTAATTTGTTTTCCATTTAGGTCTGGAATAGCGCTTTTTAGTTTTTTAAAATAGACGTCAATTTGCGTATCATTAACGTTTTGTACAGAAGTGATTAGCTCGGGGTGAATGTTTTTCTTTTTTGCAGAATACGTAAGTCCCTGTAAATCTTTAGGGAAACACGAGCCACCGTATCCTAAACCAGCTCGAAGGAAGAGTGGACCAATCCTAGGATCGGTTCCTAGCCCTAAGGAAACATCCGATACATTCACTCCATAAGCATCACAGATTCGTGCAATCTCATTTATGAACGAAATTTTAGTCGCTAAAAAAGCATTTGAAGCATATTTAATCATTTCCGCACCCGTTAGACTTGTGACAATATAAGGTGCATGTACCTGTTTATAAATTTTTTGCATGACTTGAAGTGGCTCAGGTCTTTTGATTCCAATAACAATCTTATCTGGTTCTAGCATATCTTTTACAGCCGTTCCTTCACGAAGAAATTCAGGATTTGAAACAATATCAAATAATGATGGATCAACATTTTTCTCTAGTAGCATGTTATGAATTTCTTCATTTGTTCCAGGTGGTACCGTACTTTTTACAATAATTGTTTTGTGTGAAGTAATTGACGCTGCAATATCATCAACCACTGACTTCACATAGGATAGGTTAGGACTTCCATCTTCTAATGAGGGGGTGCCAACTGTAATAAATATAATCGGATTTTCAGCAATCTTTTCTTTTACTTTAGTTGAAAAAGTTAGGAAATTATTTTGTATGCTCTTATCAATGATCTCTTTTAACCCTGGTTCAAAAATAGGGACAATTCCTTTTTTTAAAACCGCAATTCTTTTAGAGTCAATATCTACACAATCGACATAATGACCACAGTCGGATAACACTGCTGCAGTTGTAAGTCCTACATACCCAGCTCCAATCACACATATATTCATCCGAAATCTCCTTCCAAACAGCAAATACGACATCGAAATTTATGGCTTATATATCGTATTAATGGGCAGGGGAAATACGTGACAATATCCCATCGAAACAATGAAAAATAGGTGAAGTCCTAGATTACTCCATTGGAAAAATTCATTTCTTTCTGGGATTAGGTATACGGAAGGAGTAAGTATTCTTATAGTTTACTTATCAAAAAAGCTTTTTGAATGAGACAACTTCCTTAGAAATATTTATAAGAATAGAGTACTAACAAGAGTAGAGGGATAGGGATGAAGATGACAAAAGTAAAAAAAATCGACAATGCAGGTGATGGTAAAAGAGTTATTAATACAAGTAACAATCATAGAACGTGTCATATTGGTGAACAGGTTCTAGTCTTATTTCATAAATTTAGTAAAAGCGATAAAACAGCTTATTTATTAGAAGTTAGGAGAAGAGTAGATAAATGGTTTCGATTATTACATGTACTATGAGATCAGAATGTATGGACAATGTATTTGAAAATTATAACCAACAAACGTGGGAGCATAAAGAATTAATTATTGTTCTTAACACTGATGGTATGGACATAAAAAAATGGAAAGAGAAAGCAAATCAATTTCCGAATATTTCCGTTTTTTATCAACCAAATAATGTTACTTTGGGTGAATGTTTTAACTTTGCGGTTACAAAAGCTAAATACGAATATATTGCTAAATTTGATGATGATGATTATTATGCGCCAAAATATTTGTCAGAAATAATGGAGGCCTTTAATCAAACAAATGCGGATATTGTTGGTAAAAAATCAATTTATGCTTATCTCCTAGAAAAAAAAGCTCTTGTCATTCGAGAGAAGGGTCATGAAAAAAAATTTACGGAAAATGTTAGAGATTGTACATTAGTTGTGAAGAAAGAAGTCTTTAACAATATTACACTAGCACATAAAAACCAGCGTGCATTTTGGGAGTTTCAAATCGAATGTCGAAACAAAGGATATATCATCTATTCAACCAGCAAACAAAACTTTGTCTATATCAAGCGAAAGGAAAATTATCATACGATGAAATGGAGTATCAATGAGTTTATGAGACAATGTAAATTTGTTAAATATACAGATGATTTTAAATCTGGAATAGAGTCATAAGAGGTTCACTATTCATCAATTGAATGCTGAGATTAAAAGGATGGTTGAAGAATGAAGGTTGAAAATAATCATTCCGTAAATCATATAAGGGATTATCTGGAACAACTTGAAGATTACTTTAATCAAGATGAATCCCTAACAAAAGAAGAGGAAAATCCGGTTGAAATTACTTTTGCCATTTCTTTAAAAAGTAAACAAGTATCACGAAACTGGAACACAGTTCAAGAAAATTTATCAAAAACGTTAAGATCAATTTTAAACAATACTGATCAACACTTTCGAATTATAATAGCAGGGCATGAGAAGCCCCAAATTAATGAATTAAATCATGGCAGTGTTACATGGTTGCCAGTAAAGTTTCGCCGTCCAAGGAATTCTGGAGAATTTTCTATGGATAAACTAAATAAACGTAAGGTGATCGGTGCATTTTTGAGGAAAGTTGGCTTTTCAGGGTACTTTATGCCGCTTGATGCTGATGATTGGATCCACTATAGATTTGTAGAGTATTTAAGCAAACAGCCATTTTCAAATGCTTTTATATTACAGAAAGGGTTCATGTTAAATACAAAGCTTAAAGAGATTTGGGAGAGGGATAATTTTTACCGAGGGTGTGGTAGCGGTATTATCTATTACTTTCGCAATTCTGACTTTCCTTTAAGTACAAGGATAAGAGATATTCAGCGAGTTTCTTTCAAAGTAGCGTTAAGGCCTCACCTAAAAGTTATTCAAAATCTTAAAATCATTAAAAAAGACTATCATATGGTTACTACTCCACTTGCAATTTGGGTTCTTGGTCATGGAGACAATAATAGTATATTAAAAGGAAAGAAAGATAATTCAATATCAGCAAAGAACTATAATGCTCAAGGAGAAAAACTTGAAGAGTGGTTTTATGATTATTTTAAAATTAAGGAGAAATAAAGGTATCCAGTTTAAGTATATTTTTTTGAAGGATATTTCTATTTTTAGTGAAAATAAAACTACGAAAATGCTTTTATATTCAGATGTTAGTTTCGATAGAGCGATAATGAAGGGTGAAATAACTATGTTAAATAATGTATCGGTATTGATCCCATACAAGCCAGATAATGGGGTAAGAGATAACTTATTTAAATGGGTGCGATCATTTTATGAAAATGTTATGCCTGATGTAGAGCTGTGTATCGGTGAAGACCATAGTGAACTTTTTAATAGATCACGAGCAATTAATACAGCTGCTCAAAAAGCGAGTAAAGAGATCTTTGTAATTGCTGATGGTGATGTCATTTATAATCCAGAAATGATTGTTCAAGCTATAAAATTACTTGATAAACATGCTTGGGTGATACCTTATCGGAAATGGTTGAATCTCGATAAGGAAAGTACTGAAAAAATTCTTAAGATATCCCCCGAATGGCCTTTACCGATAGAAGTGAAATATAAACAACGAGGTCATAAGAGAAATAAAAAACCTAACCCAGAAAGCGGAGTGCTAGTTCTTCCTCGTAAAAACTTTAATATTGTAGAAGGGTTTGATGAAAGGTTTAAAGGGTGGGGAAAAGAAGACAGAGCTTTTTGTATAGCAATGAACACACTATGTGGTCCATATAAGCGCATTGAAAAAGGGTTTTTATACCATTTATGGCATCCAAGTACGGGAGCAGGAGGAAACCCCCATTTTGAAAAAAACAATGAGTTATATTTAGGATATGTAAAGTGTAGGGGGAATAAATCTAAGATGAAAAATTTTATTAGGAATAGAGAGATATAGTATTAGTCAAAGTAGGATTTCTATTTACTGGATCAAAAAGGAGAAACAGAACAACTGGCCAAGAGCGTTGATAAACTAATTGAAAATGCATCAAAATTCGGTCTTATATTTGAGGTGATGAAATGGTTTCTATAATAGTAAGTACAACTAGACAGCATCACATCAACATTGTTTTTGCAAATTACAAGAGGCAAGAATGGAAGGAAAAAGAACTAATTATTATATTAAATAAGGAAGATATGGATATTTATGAGTGGAAAAAAGAAGCGAAGAAACATCAAAATGTCACGGTGTTTCAATTATCAGAAAAATTAACCCTAGGAGAGTGCCTAAATTTCGGCATAGAAAAATCCAAATTTGAATACATTGCTAAGTTTGATGATGACGATTATTATGGACCTTGTTATCTTAAACAATCGATGACAGCCTTTGAAAACACAGGTGCCTCAATTGTTGGAAAACATACTGTCTTTATGTATTTTGAAAATAGTAAAACACTAGCGGTATGTAATCCAAAGAGGGAGAAACAATTTACTAGGTTTATTAAAGGTGGAACGATCATGTTCAAAAAAGAGATTTTTAAAAAGGTTAAATTTATTAAAGCCCCTGTCTCCACAGATCTTTATTTTCTTAGAGATTGTGCTAAAAAGGGGTATAAAATATTTTCTACCGATCGATATAATTATACATGTATTAGGAGGGGGGATAAAAATACCCATACTCAAAGAAGTAGTGATAAGAGCTATTTAAAACAAAGTATAATAGTTTGTAAAACTGATAATTTTGTTCCTTTAGTGACAAAAGATATTCTCTAGGGGGATGGAAAAATACAACTTGTTTCCCGTCCCCTCTCTTGGGACACAATTCCACCTCTTTCCCCTTTCAAATTTCAACTTTGGAATCCTGCAAAATGATATATCCTATTCAATGAGAAACAACCTCAAAGCTGTTCAGCAAATAACTATTTTCAATTACTTGATTTATTAAACTATGTCCAGTGTATCCTCCATTTCATATAAATATTAGAGGTATTCAAAGCAGTTCAATTTTGTTTATTGAAGGTGGCTTTGAAAGCTCAGAAATGAGTGTTTAAAGATGAGTTCTCTTTTATTTATGAAAGAAAGTGAGGAGGATAATGATGTTGAAAAATGTTTCGGTGTTAATTCCTTATAAACCAGATAACGGATTAAGGGATCAGTTACTCGCCTGGGTTATTACATTTTATAAAAATGTATTGCCTAAAATAGAAATTTGTATAGGAGAAAATCATGATGACCTTTTTAGTAGAGCACAAGCTATTAATAATGCTGCAAAGAAAGCAACGAAAGATATCTTTGTAATTGCAGACGGAGATATCGTATATAATCCGCAAGTCATTAAACGGTCTATTCAGTTACTTGAAAAGTATGCATGGGTAATCCCATATAAAAAGTGTTTAGACCTTACAGAAGACAGTACTAATAAGCTCTTAAAAAAACCACCACATTGGCCCTTACCTAAAGAAATAGAGTATACAGAGCGGTTTAAAGATGATACAAAATACCAGTCTGTAGGTGGCTTCACCATCCTTTCACGTAAAAATTTTAATAGTGTTGGAGGATTTGATGAAAGATTTAAAGGCTGGGGAGGAGAAGATGACGCATTTAAACATGCGATGGATACAATATGTGGGCCTCATAAACGAATTGAAGATGAGTTTATCTATCATTTATGGCATCCAAAAGTTGGGGGAAAGAAAAACCCTAATATTGAAAAAAACCGACACTTTATTAGACGGTATGCCAGTTGTAATGGAAATATAGAAAAAATGAAAACCTTAATTAATAAACGTAAAAGCATGGGTTAATTCAATAATATGCATTTGGAGGAGGAATGCCGATGCTAGGAGATGTTTCCATTTTAATACCTTTTAAGCCAGATAACAGAATTAGAAGTGAATTATTTAATTGGGTAATAAAATTTTATGAAACTTTGTTACCTGAAGTTGAAGTATGCGTAGGGGAAAATCATGAAGAGCTATTTAATAGATCAATGGCGATTAATAATGCTGCAAAGAAAGCAACAAGAAATGTATTTGTGATTGCAGATGGTGATATCATATATAACCCAAAAGTTATTGTTCAATCCTTACTGCTGCTTGATAAATATGCATGGGTAATCCCCTATAAAACCTTTATGGATTTTACGCAGGAAAGTACCAAAAAACTATTAAAAAAAATACCAATGTGGCCATTACCTGTTGGGGTGGAGTATGCTGAACGTTACAAAAACAATTATAAATGTGTGAGTGGTCTTATTATTGTTCCTCGGCAAAATTTCAATAGAGTCGGAGGATTTGATGAACGGTTTAAAGGATGGGGGGGAGAGGATGATGCATTTATGAATGCTATGAATACTTTATGTGGCCCCTATAAAAGACTAGAAGAAGAGTATATCTATCATTTATGGCATCCAAAAGTTGGATCGAAAACAAATTCAAATTATGCTAATAATTACAAATTATATAAAAGATACCTTGAAAGCAATGGAGATGCGGTAAAGATGGAAGAGTTAATAAGAGAACACAAAATGAAATAAGCTTCTTTTCAAATTAATGAAGGGAAGCTTATTTAAGCCTTTTTCTGTATTGTTAAGTTTTTCATAGTTGAATATTCAGGTAGTCAAGAATATATTGAATAAATTGATGAATTCTAATTTCCGTAGTATGCCTAGATCTGACCATTTTGTAACCATTTTCTGCAATGTGTAACCTCTCAGCATCATTTTTTATATAATATTGTGCCTTTGCAAAGTAATTTTTATCATTGATCTCCACAAAAGTTTTTCGATCTACAAAACCAAGATCCTTTAATTCTTGTGAATCAGTAGCGAGAAGTAATGTGTTACATCCAAGCACTTCAGTATATTTTTTAATAGGGAACTTATATATTGAATCATCTGTAAAAAAAATTTTTGCTCTGTTAATCTCCTTGGCATAATTTTCACCTATTAGCGCAGTTTTAATAGCATCTGCAGAGAAATATTTATAACCTGGGTGTATATGATGAACAAAACCGTTAACACCATTCATCTCATTGGCAATTTTTTGTCGCAAAGGATAATGCTTTTCTGTTGTAGCTCCCATTAGCAAATAGTCAATATCTTTATCTAATTTATAATCCTTAAATATCGGTGTATGAATAAAGTGTGGTAACCATCTGTACATATGTGAGAATTCAGGAAAGTGTTGTAAAAAGTAATCTCGATAATGGACAAATATTAAATGAGCTGAATAATCTTTAACCAGCTGTTTAAATTTTTCTTGGTTAGAATGTAAATCGTGATAAAGTATGCCCACTGGGATATTACAATCTCTTAAACCAGTAATCGGCTGATTGTTAAAGAGTCCGTCGAAATAAATAAAATTAGGTTTGAAATTTAATTCATCTAATAATTTTTTTATATGTCCTCCTTTCGTAATAAATCGGACATCAACGTTTGAATGTTTAGCAAGTTCAGATTTAAAATATTCTTTATCCTCATGCAAGTAGTTTTTTTTATCTACAGTTGAATATAATATTTTTAACTTGCCCACGTAACCCCCCCTTAATTCAGGTAAGATAAGCTGATATGGTTTCTTGGCTAAAATATTTTTTGTAATTGATTTTTTCAAAATGAGACTTTGATCCGGCTGATTTGAACTCTTTAATTCCATGTTTTTTCTCATACAATAGGTATGAGTCTTGTGTTTGAAATCTATATTTCTGATAATGTTTTTTTTGCACCTGTTTATGGTAAATAAACACCTCAGGGTGAAGAGCAACTTTCATCTTCCCTTTATGGGAAAAAAAGAAATCAATATGATGAAAAACCTTCAGTCGATCATCCCAAGGGTGTTTTATAAGTACATCCGTCCTAGCCAGGAAGAAGTTATGAATAATATCATAAAGCTTACAGCCAGCTTCTTCACCATAAGAATCTTTCGTATGGGTTAATACGCCATCTTTATAGTTTAATTTACCGTGATAGCTATGGACTCTATTTTTCCAAATCCAACGTCCACCTACTATATCTACATCGGAATTTTCAAGTACGTGTAATAATTTTTCAATTTTTGTTTCTTTAATAAAACAATAATCATCATCGAGGACTAAAACATAAGGGGTTTTAACTTGTTGTATTAAAAAATTCCTGCCTTTTGACATCCCAATATTGAAGGGTAAAACATGGAACTCAACGTCATTCCTAGGTTGGGGATTTTGACTATCATCAGCAACAATAATCTTTAATTTGGGATAATACTTTTTAATACTATTTATTAATAGATCTAAACACTCCGGCCGTTCAAAGGCTTTAATAATGGCAGTTACCTTTTGTTCTACGTTCATTTTTCGGCTCCTTCCTTATACTAGTTATTTTACTTTTAAAGTAATTAGAGGTTTAGAGGAAATATACAGGGAAGCCTTTAAGGGAATAATTGGCAATTCCACGTACTTTATGATAGTTATTATCACGACAATAGACCTTTTTACCCATCATTGCTGCTGCAATCATAACGTGTGCTCGGTCGGTATGGATAATTTCGTGCCTGCTAATCATTTTAAGCCATTCATGCAAATTCTTACATTTGATGGAAATGTCTATATTATCTTTTGGGATCCGTTTATTGATCGAATCATGATCTGTACGAAAGGCGTTTAAGTTGCCATTTCTTGTTTCACTGTAGGTGGAAAAATTATAAAAAAAGGCACAGTCATAGGCAAGATCTGCATCACATAAATTTTTGATTTGTTTGAATGATTCTACTTCTCTTGCAAATACTAAAGCTTTTGTTTTCATAAGCGCATCTTTTACTAATGTTAAGGAAGTATCGAATGATGATGGGAAAATAATGACATGCTCAAATCTTTCCTCAACAAAAGGTAGTAATTCTGGCCATAAATGATAAGCATGACACCAGTTACCCCCACCTGCAATAATTGCGGTTTCACCCGAAGTTTTCTTAATCCTTCTCCAATCGATCTCCTTATAATTTTTATTAGAAAGCAGATCTCGTGTAGCTTCCCATATAAGATGGTCTCCTATATTTCCTCCTGATTTCATTAAAGTAATATCAGTTGCATTGTCTATTAACCTTTTTAACTTTTTTTTACTGTATTCGATCTCCTTCTTCTGTATTAGATATTGTTCTAAGTTTCTCTCCACTGAAATAGGCCCCCTATATCAATCTATAATGTAAGGTATGTAAACGAAATGGGTTAAGTCACGGCTAAAACTTTAAGTTGTTAGTTATATCTGGAGAAGAATATATCCCATTAGGTTAAAAGCGTGGTTCTTCCTCATTCTTCCTATCGTTTTTCAATACCATTACTTTGGACTAACGGAACCGTTATGGTAGATAAAAGAAAAGTGGAAAAGACTTTTTAGAATGGACAACTTACTTTCCCTTTGTAACAAGAATAGAGTACTAGCAAAGAGATAAGGAGAAAAACTCGAAATCGCTATAGGTTAATTTATATGGGGCGAAAGTAGTTAGGAAGTTCTAAGGGGGTGATGAGATGAAAGGGGTTATTCTAGCAGGAGGAAAAGGTACTCGGTTAAGACCTTTTACTAAAATTATAAATAAACATCTTCTTCCAGTGGGACCATTCCCAATGATTTATTGGTCAATAAAAAAGCTCAAGGAGGCTGAAATAAAAGACATTTTAATATTGACAAATAAAGAGCATTTAAGTAACTTTATATCTATTTTTGGAAATGGTAAGGGATTAGGAGTGAATTTAACCTATAAAGTTCAAGATGGGCCAAATGGAATTGCAGATGGCGTAGCTTATGCAAAGTCGTTTGTAAGGGATGAAAAATTTATTACCATTTTAGGTGATAATATTTTTGAAGATTCCCTTGTACCTTACATTGAAAGTTTTAAACAACAAAAAAGTGGGGGAAGAGTTTTATTAAAAGAAGTACCAAACCCTTCACGTTATGGAATTGCCATATTAAATAAAGAAACAAACACCATTCAATCAATAATTGAAAAACCTGAAAAGACGAATTCTCCTTACTGTGTAACAGGAGTTTACATGTATAATGTTCAAGTGTTTGATTTTATTAATGCTATAAAACCATCCGCTCGTGGAGAATTAGAAATTACAGATGTTAACAATTTATTTATAAATCAAAACCAACTGCAATATGATATTTTAAAAGGCTGGTGGATTGATGCAGGTACACATGAATCGCTATATAAAGCTAATACTTTAGTTTATGAGCTTATTAAAATATCAAAAAGGAAGGGGGAGGAACGTGAGTAAACACCTTCTAGTTACAGGCGGTGCAGGATTTATCGGTTCAAACTTTATTGAGTATATGTTAGGGAATACAAGTTATTCAATTACCAACATTGATGCATTAACTTATGCAGGTGATATTGACAACATTAAACACTTTAATCAGAACTCAAAATATCGATTTATTCATTGTGATATTAGCAATAGTACTAGTTTAAAGCAAGCTTTTGACCGTGAATATAAAGCAATTATTAATTTCGCAGCAGAATCTCATGTTGATCGTAGCATTGAGAATGCTCATCCTTTTATAAATACAAATATTAACGGAACACTTAATCTTTTAAATGCTGTACTTGTCGGAAAAGCCAAAAAAATGATTCAAATTTCAACAGATGAAGTGTATGGATCCTTAGGGCATGAAGATCTTCCATTTACTGAACACTCTCCCCTAGCACCTAATAACCCTTATTCAGCAAGTAAAGCAAGTGCTGATTTGCTTGTTCGCTCCTTCTATAAAACATATCAATTACCTTTGATAATCACTCGATGTAGCAATAATTATGGTCCTAAGCAACATAGAGAAAAATTTATCCCTAAAGTAATCATAAATGCTTTGAATGACCAAAAAATTCCTCTTTATGGAGACGGTCAAAATGTTCGCGATTGGCTGTTTGTGGATGATCATTGTCGTGCCATTCATATGGTGTTAGAACATGGAGAACCAGGTGAGGTTTATAACATTGGCGGCGGACATGAGAGAACGAATAAAGAAGTGATTACACTAATTCTTGATTATTTAAATAAAAAACATCAATTAATCGAATATGTTGAAGATCGAAAAGGTCACGATAGAAGATATGCAATCAATTGGGGCAAAATTCATAAGGAATTAGGATGGAAGCCACAAGTAACATTTAGAGATGGACTTATTAATACGATCGAATGGTACAAAAACAACAAAATCCAATAAAGTAGGTGAAAAAACTGGTGCGGATTTTGATTACTGGTGCAAATGGCCAATTAGGAAAAGATCTTACGAAAATTGTAAAAAAAAAAAGCAAATATTACAGCCTTAGGAAAAGATCAGCTAGACATTACTAATCAAGTCGAAGTTTTACGAATTATATCCAAACTGAAACCAGAAGTAATTATTCATGCAGCAGCTTATACGGCTGTAGATGAATGTGAATATGAACAGAAGAAAGCATTTGAGGTTAATAGTTTAGGAGCCTTTCATGTAGGAATTGCAGCAAAGAATGTTGGAGCAAAAATGGTCTATATTAGTACGGACTATGTGTTTGATGGAGATAAAACGAGTCCGTATGTGGAAGAAGATCAACCCAATCCAAAGAATGTTTATGGGATGAGCAAATGGCTTGGAGAACAACTAGTTCAGTTAACATTAGAAGAATTATATGTTGTGAGAACATCTTGGCTTTACGGAAGTTGCGGAAAAAATTTTGTGAAAACGATGCTTAAATTAGCTGAACAAAAGCAAGAAATTAAAGTGGTCGATGATCAAATCGGTTCACCCACTTATACGAAAGACCTTGCAGATGTGATTATGCAGATTATCGGTAAATCTTATGGGGTTTATCATGTTAGTAATACAGGAAGCTGTAGTTGGTATACGTTTGCGAAACATATTTTTAAGCAAGCAGGCTTTGATCCATATTTGATTCAGCCAACGACAACCGAAGCTTATGGAGCTTTAGCGCCAAGGCCAGCATATTCAGTTATGGCTCACAAGTCTTTAGAGAAAGAAAAACTGGAAGTTCCAAGAAGATGGGAAGAGGCAGTAAAAGAATTTATTAAGGAGGAGTTAAGGCGTGATTGAAGGTGTAAAAACGAAGAAATTATTTAAACACTGTGATGATCGAGGTTTTTTTGCTGAGCTTGTAAGAGATGACGAAGCTTTATTAGAGCGATTCGGGCAAGCATCATGGTCGATGAGTTATCCTGGTGTTATTAAAGCTTTCCATTATCACGAAGAACAAGATGATTTATGGTTTTTTCCATCTGGAAATGCTCAAGTCGTCCTTCATGACTTGCGCAAAAAAGCGGAAACATATGGCGAAACTGATGTCTATTACATGGGGGAAGAAAATCCAATTGTACTATTGATTCCTAAAGGTGTTGCGCACGGTTATCGTGTCCTTGGGCAAAAACCTGCAACGATTATTTATTTTACAACGCAATCCTATTATCCTAAGAAGCCTGATGAAAAACGGATACCGTGGGATGATCCTATTATTGGGTTTGATTGGGAGACGAAAAATAGATAAACTCTTTTAAATAAAACGAGAAAAGTCCTAGTTGAATTTATAACTTTAATAAATTCGAGAACAACGGCCAAAAATAAATGGTCTTAATCGTCCGATGAAAATTTAAAGGATAAGTGTAGGTAAATTTGTTCAAAAAAGATACAGGAATTATAAGCGTTTTTTCTTAAAGAGAAACCCTTTTATCAATAACTGCCCTTTTCAAAATGGACAACTTCCTTTTCAGAAAATGCAAGAATTGAGTATATACGAGCAAAGTTATAAAATCGTATTGAATTCAGCTTGAACACTTTAGCATTCATTATCATCGCAGCAGGTATGCAGTTGCAAAACATATTTGCAACAGGAAGGCTATAATTCTGAATTGATTAAGCCAACTACAACAAATCGGGGCACTAGCACCAAGACCAGCATACTTAATGATGGCGTAAAAACTTTGGAAACGATCGAGGTACTTTTGCTGAGCTTGTAAGAGATGACGAAGACCTTTTGGAGCGTTTCGGGCAAGCCGAGGTTCGATGAGTTATCCAGGTGTTATTAAGGCTTTCCGTTACCATGAGGAACAAGATGATGTATGGCTTTTCCAGTCAGTCAACCATAAGTAGTCCTTCATGAGATGCATAGGAATCTCGAACTTACACGCAAACTGAGATCTATTACATGGGTGAAGTGAATCCAATGGTGTTACTTATTCCTAAAGGTTTGACCACGGCTATTGTGACCTTAGGCAAAAAACTGTTCGTCTGGTTGTTAGGGTTTACGATTGCGTTGTAAATAACTAATCGTTGAAGCGGATACCTTGGAATGATTCTGCAATGGTTTTGATTGGAAGAAGAAAAATAGATAAAGTTTTTTAAATAAAACTGGAAAAGACATATATCTATACCATTCAAAAAAATGAACATAGTATAATTACCAAATGAGTAAAAAATGGAAAGATTGGTGTTATGTTATGTCCAATAGAATAGGGAAACCCATTTTTTAATTCCCTATTTTAAAGAGAAAATAGGGGGAGGAGAAACACTAAAAAAAGAGTTTGGATACGATATCCCTTCACCTAACACGGGTGAGTGCTGGGCAATAAGGTTAAGGTTTCTTACAGAAATTCTTCTATCTTATTAAGAAAAAACTTAAAAATAAAATTAGATCTAGAGAGAATGGGACCATCTGAAATTCCAAGAATAGTGGATCATACAAAGCTAAAAGAAAGCCAGAAATCTCGCCTGAACAATCATTATCAGACATCTATAATTTTTGGGTATTAAAAGCGTAGTGGTCATTATAAATTTGCTAGTAAGGTTGAAATATTCCCTATGGAAGGTATTGGTAAAATCTTATTTCAATGAAATCTTTTTTGCATAGTATGTCATTAGACTAACAATGTATTCTTTTAATAATGTTCGATTCTTTTAATTAAATAACATAATAGGAGTGAATGGTTTGAAATGGGAAAATAAAAATTATTGGTCTTTATATTTGGAATTTATTGAGGAGTTTAAGAAATTAAAATATAAAGGTATCCCAATTCCAATAATTTGTAATTTTTCAGAACTTATTAAAGATAATGCTATTCTAAAAGGAGAAATGAAAAAGCCATATTTTATAAATAATCTTAAATATAAAATCTCATCAGAAAATGATATTCAACCTTCCTTTGACCGATTTAACCCTTTTAAAAACAGTATAACTAAAACAATACAAACAAATGGTAAAGTACTGCTTTATGAATATGTTTTACGTTTTCCTCCTCAGGTTTTAAAAAAAAATTTTAATCAAGTAAAAACCTTTATTCTTCGAAAAAGACGAAAGGAAGGATATAATAATATACTTCCGACCTATTTCTTAGACCAATATCAATGTGAAATTTCTTCAATGGTAAAAAAAATACAAATTCAATCAATGGATATTTTTTCTTGTCCTACATGTCATCCAGTTTTTAAAAACTGCGAGTTTCAAGAGAAATTTATCCAAACTATACCCCAATTGTTAATGAATCTAGAAAGTATTATAAATTGTTTTAAGGATGTCCGTATTTCCTGTGTAATTGTTGGTACTACGGAAGATTCGCTTAGTCGTAGTATTGTTGCTGTTGCATCATTAAATGGTGTACCAAGCATTTGTATGCAACATGGATTAATTGTGAGAGAAGAAGGCTATTTTCCAGTACTAACAACAAAGCAGGCGGTGTATGGTGAATTTGAGAAAAAGTGGTATTTAAGTAAAGGAGTATTAGAGCAACAAATTGAAATAATCGGTCACCCTCGTTTTGATGAAATATTTACAAAACAATACAATAATACTTTGGACAGAAAACTAAGGTTAAATACTAGGAAAAAGTGGGTGCTTCTTGCAACACAACCATCAGATAGATCGAAATGGTTAAAATTAATATCTTGTCTGATGAAAGATCATTCAATTGAAATTATTATTAAACCACATCCTTTGGAAATAAATAATGGTGATTATTTAGATTATAAGATATTAGGTTCAAAGTATACTAGAATTAAACTAATTTCGAAAAATAGGATACATTTATATGAAATTCTTTCAAACGTTGATATTGTTGTAGTGAATGCTTCAACGGTTGGATTAGAAGCAATATTGATGGGAAAACCAGTTGCAATTTTAAAAAATGATACTACCGATTATTATGATAAACTAGGTGAATTTGTTCAGTCTAATCCAAATTTACTTGCTGAAAATATCAAAAGAGTTTTACACGATGATTTTTATAAAAAGCATTACGAACAAAGACGTAAAAAGTTTATTGCTTTTTCTTATCCACAACAACTTTCAATAAATAGATTAATAAAGGTTATAAATGAGCTAATTAATTAAACTTTCATTATAAAGTGACAATAACCAAAAGACTAATCTAGTTTGTTAGCTGTAGATTCAAAAATCTCGCATTCGTGGTACAAATAAATAAAAATCTTTAATTGGAGAGGTAAATATGAATACATTTTATAGAAATTATTGGTCCTTATTCGTACAATTTATTGAAGATTTCTACAATGTAAAGTATAAGAATATTCCTTTACCCTTATTAAGTGCATTTCATTTTTATTTAGATGATGATCTAAAAAGGCAAATGAGAGAGGTGTCTTTTAGCAAAGTGTTGAGAACTAAGATTATAAAGGAAAATCAAATTCAATCACACTTTGATTTATATTTAAACAATATAAATCAACATAATAAATTAGCACCGCCTGGTAAAATTCTAATTCATGAAGGTGACCTATTACGGTTTCCCCAAGATTATTTACGTAGTTTTGATAAGAGAACAACAGAATTATTATTCTCATCAAAGATGAAAAATACTAAAGCATACCACAAACATTTAAAAAATCTAAAAGAAATAGGCAAGGTTCACCTTTTAGATAATCATCGAGAGAATGTCGAAAACTTAAAGAATCAGTATATAGCTGAAATAAAATCCCTATTTGCTCAATATAAGGAGCATATTGTATATAGTAATGAAAATTTCAAACAAAAGTTTATTGAGGATATTCCAGTTATGGTTGACTTATTAGTGGCATATGAAAATTTCTTTAATAAAGTACCAATATCATGTGTTATTGTCGGAAATACAAGTGGAATGTTTAGTCGTATACTCACATTAATAGCCAATTCAAAAGGTATACCTACAATTTGTACACAGCATGGGATAATTGCAAGTGAATTAGGTTATTTGCCAGCCTTTGCTTCGAAATATGCTGTCTATGGGTATTATGAAAAGGAATGGTACCTAAAGAAAGGTGTTCCAAGTGATTCAATTGAGATAACAGGGCATCCACGGTTTGATCATATATTTACAAATGAACATATGTCAAAACAAAAATTAATAAAACTATTAAATATTGGACCTAAGAAGAAGCTTGTATTTATTGCAACAAATTTTAACCGTGAACTCAACATTTGGTCCACCTTTATTAAGGAATTACAAAAAAATCCTTTCATTACAATTATAATTAAACCCCATCCTACAGAAGAAAGAAGGTTAGGAATTCAACATTATAAAGAACTTAGTGCAAAGTATAATTCAGTAAAACTTGTTCCAGCATCGATGAATTTATATGATATTATCGCAAATGTTGATGTCGTTGTTCAAGAGTTATCTACAGCAGGTTTAGAAGCAATGCTATTTAATAAGCCAGTTTTTTGTTTAAGAAAAAAAGACTATTATGATCAGAATGATCGATACTACTACGAAAAATTGACGGAATTTTCTGAAACTAACCCTAAAAATCTTTCAAAAATAATTGTAAGATTTTTAAATGATGGTAAAATGCAAAAACATAATAAACTAAGGCAAAAAGAGTTCCTTTCCTTTGCATATCCTCAAACATTATCGGGGGATAAAATTCATAATTTATTACACAAAGTCACTTACCAAAAAAGTTATAGTTCAAAAGCTTTTGAAGATGGCACAATTGTTAAAGGAACAGAGGCCCCAATTTATCTTATATACAAAGGAAAAAAACACCATATTCTATCCCCTTTTATATTTAAAAAATTAGGTTGTAAAGTAAACGATGTACTAATGGTTAGTGATCAAATTTTAAAAAGTATACCAGACGGTTCTAATATCAATAGAGATAATTTATTCGAATTCATTCGAATTAGAAAGGAAGGAAGTACCGATGTTTTTTAAAGATAAGAAAATATTAATTATCGGTGGAACAGGTACTATTGGTCAAAGTTTAGTAAAACATATTCTAAAAGAGCAACCCAAGCTAATCCGAATTTTAAGTAGAGATGAGTATAAACAATTTCACTTACAAAATAAACTAGGTAATCAGAATAACCTCCAATTTTTAATAGGAGATGTACGAGATTATGATCGAGTTGTCTCTGCCCTAGAAGATATAGATTATGTTTTTCATGTTGCTGCTATGAAGCATGTCCCAACATGTGAATATAACCCTTACGAAGCCGTACAAACAAATATAAATGGAACTTATAATGTTATTAAAGCAGCCAGTGCTCAAAATGTTAAAAAGGTAGTATTTACTAGTTCTGATAAGGCAATTTCACCAACAAATACGTACGGTGCAACGAAACTTATTGCTGAAAGATTAATTTCATCAGCTCAGTATAGCAATGGGCGGATCAATACAACCTTTGCAAGTGTTCGATTTGGTAATGTAATGGGTTCAAGGGGATCAGTGATTCCATTATTTATTAGACAAATTTTGAAAAATAAAAAGGTAACAGTCACTAACCTTAAAATGACCCGGTTTATGATGACGTTAAATCAAGCAACAAGCCTTACAATTAAAGCCCTCCAAGAATCAAAAGGAGGAGAAGTTTTTGTTTTAAAGATGCCAGTCATTACCTTAAAAGATATGGTAAAGGTTGTAATAGAACAAACCTGTAAAAAATATAATCTAAATAGTAGTGAAATTAAAATTGAAGAAATAGGCTTAAGACTAGGTGAAAAAATGTATGAGGAATTAATGACTTATGATGAATCGACTATTGCCTGGGAATTGCCAGAAATGTTCATTATACCTGGAATACGAGAGGAAAAGAGCAGTTACCTAAATGCAAGAGTGGCAAGTTATGGGACATATAGCTCTGATAGTCACCCCCCTATTTCAATCGAAGAAATCAAAACAATAATTTTAAGTGAAAACCTAATTTAAAAGGAGGAAGCAATTTTGAAAATTCTTGTCACTGGTGGTGCAGGATTTATAGGTAGATGGGTTGTTAAACAATTATTAAAGGATGGTCATCAAATCTGGGTATTAGACGATCTTTCAAATGGCAGACAAGAAAATATCAATGAATTTATGAAACATAAAAATTTTATGAAATTTATAAAAGGTGACATTAAAGATATTCCGCTACTTGAAAAGCTATTTTTTAATAATGGATATGATCTTTGTTACCACCTAGGAGCGAGTATTAACGTTCAAGATAGCATTGATGATCCAATATCGACCTTTAATAACGATACAATAGGAACTTTTCAAGTTTTGGAACAATGTAGAAAACATCATGTAAAAATTGTTTTTATGAGTACCTGTATGGTTTATGATCGAGCTACTAATCCAGATGGTATAAAGGAAACAGATCCGATAAAACCAGCTTCGCCATATGCTGGTGCAAAAATCTCTGCAGAAAATATGGTTTTGTCTTATTTCTATGCATATGATCTTCCAGCCGTCATTATTCGTCCATTTAACACGTATGGACCTTTCCAAAAAACAGGAGGTGAAGGTGGAGTAGTAGCTATTTTTTTAAAAAATAAATTAGATGGTAAACCGCTGTATATCTATGGTGATGGAACACAAACACGTGACCTTCTTTATGTCGAAGATTGTGCTCGTTTTGTCGTCCAATCGGGATATTCGAACAGTGTAAATGGTGAAATTGTTAATGCTGGTTTAGGACGTGACATTTCCATCAATGACTTAGCAAAATTAACTGTTAAAGATGAATCTAGAATTCAACATGTAGAACACATTCATCCGCAAAGTGAAATACAAAAGTTATTATGTAACTATGAAAAAGCAAAACGGTTATTTGATTGGGAACCTAAAATCAGTTTAGAAGAAGGAATTAAAAAAACTGAGGAATGGATAAGAACAACAAACCTTATATAAAGGAGAAAAAATAATGAGTAAGGAACAATTAGCCATTCATGGTGGAAAGTCCGTTAGAGATTCATATCTTCCATATGGACGACAGTGGATTGATGATAAAGATATTCAAGCGGTTGTTAATGTATTAAAAAGTGATTACTTAACGACAGGACCTATAATTACTCGATTTGAAAAAGAAATTGCCGATTATGTTGGTGCAAAATACGCAGTAGCATTTTCAAATGGAACAGCTGCCTTACATGGAGCATGCTTTGCTGCAGGTATCAAAAAAAATGATGAAGTGATTACAACTCCAATGACATTTGCAGCAAGTGTTAATTGTATACTCTATCAAGGTGGAAAACCAGTATTTGCCGATGTAGATCCTAAAACCTATAATATTTCTCCTAACAATATCAAACAACTTATTACTAAAAAAACAAAAGCGATTATTCCTGTCGATTTCACTGGTCAGCCAGCCACCCTTGATGAAATTATTTCCATAGCCAATAAACATAAACTAATTGTTATTGAAGATGCAGCTCACTCCTTAGGAGCCTTTTACAAAGGTAAGAAAATCGGTTCAATTAGCGATATGACCATGTTTAGCTTTCACCCAGTTAAACATATAACAACGGGTGAAGGAGGAATAATCACAACAAATAATAAGGACTATTTTGAAAAACTTATGCAATTTCGAACTCATGGTATAACCCGTAATAATGATAAATTATTTCAATATCATGGACCGTGGTATTATGAGATGCAATTTCTTGGTTTCAATTATCGGATGACAGATATCCAAGCTGCACTGGGCATTAGTCAATTAAAAAAATTAATTCAATTTATTGAATATAGAAAACGAATCATTGAAAAGTACAATATGGGATTCAAAGATCTGGAGCAAATTACAATTCCATACCAAAAAAAAGACCATGAATCTAGTTGGCATTTATATATTATTCGATTAAATTTAGATCAATTAACAGTAGGTCGTAAAGAAGTTTTTGAGGCGTTAATAAAGGAGAATATTGGTGTAAATGTGCATTATATTCCTGTTCATTTGCAACCTTACTATCAAAGATTAGGGTATAAAAAAGGTATTTGTCCAAATGCTGAAAAGTTATATGAAGAAATTATTACACTTCCGCTTTTTCCTGCAATGTCTGAAAAAGACGTAGAAGATGTGATAAATGGCGTTAAAAAAGTTATAGAATTTTATAGATATTAAAACAAGGGAGGAGGACTTAGTGAATAAATACTTTATTACAGGTAAAAAAGTAGGGTTAAGAGAATTGAACGTAAATGACGCAAATGAAAAATATATATCTTGGATGAATGATAGAGAGGTTACAAAGTTTTTAGATACAGGAAATTTTCCAACTAGCCAAGATGATTTAACCAGATATATTACTACTATTAATAAAGGTACAGATATCTTTTTAGGAATTTTTGATAGACTTTCACAACAGGAAGAACATATTGGAAATATAAAGCTTTCTAACATAAATTGGATTCACCGAACAGCAGAATTAGGAATCATGATTGGTGATAAAAGTTATTGGGGAAAAGGATACGGCTCTGAAGCCACATCGTTGTTAGTAGATTTTGGTTTTCGGACGCTAAACATAAGAAAAATATACCTCGGTGTTTTCGCTAACCATAAATCTGCAATAAAAGCTTATGAAAAAGTGGGTTTTAATATAGATGGAAACATGAAAAAGCATCTTTATTTGGATGGTAATTATGTTGATAAAACTTGGATGTCGATTTTTAATAACAATATATCAAATTGATCAAGATAAAATTTTTCAGATACTAATTTTATCCATAAAGTAGGTGGTAGGTATTGCGAATCTTTTGGATAACAAAATAGGAATTGGAACAGCTCAATTTGGCAATGTTTACGGTGCTTTTAATCAACATGGGAAAACTCCCTTAAAAGAAGTTGAAAAGATTATAAATTATTGTTTAGAGAAAAAAGTATATATAATAGATACTGCTCCCACATATGGAGAAAGTGAATTAGTAATAGGGAAATGTTTACCTCTCTATCATCCATTTAAAATTATTACTAAGACTCCCCATTTTAAAACGGATAAAATTACAACTGTTCATACAGAAAGACTCGTAAAAACGTTTTTATTATCATTAGAAAAATTGAAACAACCCTCACTGTACGGGTTATTAATTCATCATGTCAATGATTTGTTCGTTGATAATGGTCATTTACTCTATGAAGTCATGCAAGAATTTAAAAGAAAAAAGTTAGTAAAAAAAATAGGGGTTTCAATATACACAGGTGAACAAATTGATCAATTGATGTGTCAGTATCATTTTGATCTTGTACAATTGCCTATTAATATATTTGATCAACGGTTAATCGAAGGTGGACAATTAAAGAAATTGAAAGAGCAAGGGGTAGAAATTCATGCTAGATCTGCTTTTTTACAGGGTCTACTAGTTACACCTCCTGATAATCTACATTCCTATTTTAATAATATTAAGAATAGATTAATAGAATATTATAAGTTTATCCAAGCGTATAGTCTATCACCAACCCAAGCAGCTTTAGGTTTTTTAAAACAGATAAATGAAATAGACGTTATCGTATTAGGAGTAGAGACTAAGGAACAATTAAAGGAAAATATAAAAGATTATAGCAGAGTATGGCCAAGATGTGATTTAAGTCAATTTGCAATAAGCGATGAAAACATCATCAATCCAACATGTTGGAAAATTTAGGGTTCAAAGGAGTTTTTATTTGATGATATTAGCAATATTACAGGCGCGAATAAGTTCTACAAGATTACCTGGTAAAGTTTTGCAACCTATATTGGGTACCCCTATGCTTTTAAGGCAAATTGAACGAGTATCACGATCAAACACTATTAACCAACTTATCGTTGCAACAAGCAATGATCCTTCTGATGATCCAATTGAAAAAGTATGTATTGAAAATAGGATTAAATACTTTCGTGGAAGCCTTGAAAATGTTTTGGATCGATTTTATCAGGCAGCACTTCCATTTTCTCCTTCAAATATTGTTCGCATTACAGGTGATTGTCCTCTTATTGATCCAAATTTATTGGATAACATTGTGAAGTTTCACCTGGACAATCAATTTCAATACACCAGTAATACTATAGAACAGACTTTTCCAGATGGTTTAGATATAGAAGTTTTTGAATTTTTTTGTTTAAAGAAAGCTTGGGAGGAAGCAGAACTTCCCTCACAAAAAGAACATGTAACTCCTTTTATTTATCAAAATAAAGATCGTTTTAAAGTAGGCAGTTATAAAAATGATACCGATTTATCCGAGTATCGTTGGACTGTCGATGAGGAAATAGATTTTGTTTTGGTAAATACAATATTTGAAGCTCTCTATCCAGTAAATCCAGTTTTTGAAACAATGGATATATTAAAATTTTTAGATGATCATCCCCATCTAAAACTTATAAATATAATGCACAAACGGAATGAAGGTTATGAAAAATCAATCATAGAGGAAAGTAAAACAGAAAAAGAGGGATTGGAAAATGAATAAAAAACGATATATTCATTCAGAATTACTACTGAAAAGGGCATTAAATACCATTCCACTCGGAAGTCAAACTTTTAGTAAAAGTAAAACTCAATATCCTTTTGGAGTTTCCCCTTTTTTTTTAAAAAAAGGAGAGAAGAGTCGTGTTTGGGATGTAGATGGAAATGAGTATATCGATTTTGTTAATGGTCTTGCGGCTATTACATTAGGTTACAATGATCCAGATGTGACAAAGGCTGTTCAAGAACAATTATGTGAAGGAGTTATCTTCACTCTACCGCATCCAATTGAAGTTCAAGTTTCTGAAAAAATTGTGGATATGGTACCATGCGCAGAAATGGTTCGCTTTGGCAAAAATGGCTCGGATGCAACTGCTGGTTCTATACGGTTAGCTAGAGCCTATACAAGGAGAGATCATGTTGCAGTATGCGGTTATCATGGTTGGCAAGATTGGTATATTGGTACCACGAATCGTGATCTTGGTGTACCCAATGTAACAAAAAATTTAACACATACATTTACTTATAATGATATAGAATCATTAAAGAAAATTTTTAATCAATTTCCTGATCAAATAGCAGCAGTTATATTGGAGCCGATGAATATTGAGGAACCTAAAGATGGCTTTCTAGAAGAGATAAAAGAATTAACCCATAATTCAGGATCTTTACTAATATTTGATGAAACAATTACAGGTTTTCGCTTTGCAAATGGCGGTGCTCAATCTTATTTTGGTGTGATTCCTGACCTTGCTACCTTTGGTAAAGGAATGGCAAACGGATTTCCAATATCCGCACTTACTGGTTCTGAAAAAATTATGAAATTAATGGAAGAGGTTTTTTATTCTTTTACATTTGGTGGTGAAGCTCTATCTTTAGCCGCTTCATATGCAACCATGTCGAAGTTACAACATTATCCAGTAATTGATACTTTAAAATCACAAGGAGAAAAAGTAATAACCGGAATTCAATCCTTGATTCAAAAACATCATATGAGTCATATATTATCTATAACCGGTCATCCATCATGGTCCTTTTTATTATTTAAAGATGTACGTCAATATAATCAATGGGAAATTAAAACCTTATTTTTGCAAGAGGTGTTTGCAAGAGGAATTCTATCGCTCGGTACGCACAACATGAGCTATGCACATACTGATCAAGACATAGTACGTTTACTACAAGTTTATGATGAGGTTTTTTCGGTTATAAAAGAAGCTGTAGATCAATCCAAAATGGATAAATTCCTTAAGTGTAATCCTTTAAAGCCATTATTTAAACTTCGATAAAGGAAGTGAAATGGGGATAGATAAAAAAATGGAGGTTTTTATACGTGTTGATGCTTCAATTGAGATCGGAACGGGTCATGTTATGCGGTGTCTAACACTTGCCAATGAATTAACGAGGAAAGAGGCTAAAGTCTATTTTATTTGTCGTCAACTTTCAAGAAATCTCTGTAAATATATACAAAAAAAGGGCTTTAATGTCTTTTCTTTACCTGCTCCCCAAAAAGGAAAAAGGCTCGAAGTTGATCCTTATGTTACTCATTCACATTGGTTAGGAGTTAACTGGAGAACAGATGCAAAACAAACAAAGAAAATATTAGTTAATCAAAAAGTGGTCGATTGGTTAATTATTGACCATTATGCGATTGATAAAAAATGGGAAGAAGAATTTCGCCCCTATGTAAAAAAAATTATGGTGATCGATGATTTAGCAGATCGAGCCCATGATTGTGATATATTATTGGATCAAAATCTGTATGTCAATATGGAAAGTCGTTATGAAGGGTTATTACCTGAATCTTGCATTAAATTATTAGGACCTAAATATGCATTGTTACGACCAGAATTCCAAAAGGTTAGGAAACAATTGAAAACACGAGATGGAAAGGTTAGACGCATATTAATATTTTTTGGTGGAACGGATCCATCAAATGAAACAATGAAAGCATTAGAAGCAATAAAATTATTGAATAGAAATGATATTATCGTAGATATTGTCGTTGGAAGTCCAAACCCTAATAAGGAACAAGTGAAACAAATAGCTTATCAGATGCCCAATGTCTATTATTATTGTCAAATAGATAATATAGCTGAACTTATGGCTCAAGCAGATTTAGCCATTGGTGCTGGGGGGAGTACCACTTGGGAAAGATGTTTTTTAGGGCTGCCAACAATAACAATTATTACAGCTTTTAATCAAGTTGAAGTAATTACAGCTGCAGAAACAAAAGGTATTGTAATTAATTTAGGAAAAGCTATAGAAATACAATCAAAAGATATAGCAATAAAATTGGAAGAGTTGATCAGAGAACCTTCAATAATAAAGAAACTATCTAAACATTCCCTTGAAACAATGTCAGAAATATCGAATTGTACGATTTCTAAATACATTTTAGAGGAGAATGAATATGGACAAAGTTGGTAATACTCTTTGAAAGATTTAGATCAAAATGATTTAGAGATAATACTTAAGTGGCGCAACTCTAATAGAATCATAAATTTAATGTATAGAGATACTGAAATCACAATGAGCGAGCACGAACAAGGGTTTCAAAGAGTAACAAAAGATAAAAGATATTTAGTAAAACTTTTAGTATATGAAAATCGAAGGTTGGGATTAGTTAACTTTGCAGACATTGATAGAATGAACAACAGATGTTATTGGGGATTTCATATAGGGGACCTGGGAGCACCACGTGAGTCTGGAACAATGATGGGGTTGTTAGCTTTAAATTTAATCTTTGAAAAAATGGGACTTAGAAAAAGTATGTGCAGAAATATTGGAATTTAATAGTACCAGTTTAAAATACCATAAAAAATTGGGGTTTACGGAGGAAGGAAGATTACTACAGCATGTTTTAAAAAATGGCCAATATATAGATGTGTTACCGATGGCTCTTTTTTCCGATCAGTGGAAAGAAGTGAAGAAAAAACTTTTAACGAATGTTAGGTGAATGAACATGAAAATAATTGAAATACAAGGGAGAAAAATTGGCACTAAATACCCCCCATTCATCATTGCTGAAATGTCAGGAAATCATAACCAATCGTTAGAACGTGCGTTAGAGATAGTTGAGGCGGCAGCGAAAGCAGGAGCTCATGCTTTAAAGCTTCAAACCTATACGGCAGACACAATGACTTTAAATCTTTCTCATGGTGACTTTTTTATTAGTGATTCAAACAGTCTATGGAAAGATCAGTCATTATATAAACTCTATCAAAAAGCTTACACGCCTTGGGAATGGCATAAACCGATTTTTGATCGTTGTAAAGAGTTGGGTATTATAGGTTTTAGTTCGCCTTTTGATGAAACAGCAGTTGACTTTCTTGAGACGTTGGATGTACCTTGTTACAAAATTGCATCATTTGAAAATACGGATTTGCCTTTAATTCGCAAAATAGCTTCTACTGGGAAACCGATGATTATTTCCACTGGGATGGCAACAGTAGCAGAAATAGATGAAGCTGTTCGTACAGTTAAGGCATCCGGAGCAATGAAGGTTATTCTATTAAAGTGCACAAGCACATATCCAGCTACGACAGAAAATTCAAATATTCTTACTATTCCACATATGAGGGAACTTTTTCAATGTCAGGTTGGTTTATCTGATCATACTATGGGAGTAGGTACAGCTGTGGCTAGTGTAGCTTTAGGTTCTACAGTGATCGAAAAACATTTTACTCTATCTCGAGCCGATGGTGGAGTAGACTCTACATTTTCCTTAGAACCCGACGAAATGCAATTGCTAGTTATTGAAACAAAGAGGGCATGGGAGTCACTCGGTAGTGTTCATTATGGGTCATCACAAGAAGAAAAGGTATCCTTACAATATCGACGTTCATTGTTCGCTTCCCAAGATATAAAAGCTGGTGAAGTATTTACAAAAAGTAATTTAAGAATAATACGGCCTGGAAATGGTTTAGAGCCAAAGTACTACGATGTTTTGTTAGGCAAACAGGTAAAGGTTGATGTTAAAAAAGGTACCCCTGTCAGTTGGGATTTAATATAAGTGTTAAGCTACTCGATAAGAGGAAAGAATATTAACCTAAATTGAAATAATTGATAGCAGCTTGGAGTAATTAGAATAGTCACTGTGATACCCCGAAAAATATTGTTTCACGGAATGTTTCACGTTGGTAGATGGAATGGGAGTCTGACCCACTAAGGTTAAGCAATAGTGCAGTGGGGGTCATTGAATTGCCCCCTGTTAAGTAGACAGGACTCTTTTTAGGGTCATAGTCATGAATGAATTTAATTGGAGTTATGACTCTGAATAATCTCTATAATCTCTTGACCATATTGTTCAGCCTGGCTTCACGTTGAGTTCTTTTGAACGCCTCGTGCGAAAATCTGTAAGCGTTACCTTTAATTCTTCCAGGTTAGTATCTGTAGACTGAACATTCGTCGACATTCTTTGAGAGATAGTCTCTATACGTTCGGACAAATAATCAGGAATATTATAATAAATTAGTTAACTTTAGATCCCATTGTATTACAAGACATATAAATCAGTTAGAAATAAAGATGGTGGGGGTTGGTATTATGAACAATTAGATTTAGGTTTCAACTATAGATTAACGGACTTTCAAGCTGCTCTGGGAATAAGTCAACTAAAAAAATAGATAAGTTTATTACGAGAAGAAAAGAAATAGTAGCAAAGTATAATGAAGCATTTGAAAATCTAGATGGAATAATACTTCAAAAAAATGCTGACTTTTCAGGTCAAATCACCTTTATGTTTTAGAATTAGATTTAGAGAAATTAAAGGTTGATCGAAGACATATATATGAAGCACTTTTGGCTGAAAACATAGGAGTTCACGTTCATTATATCCCAGTTTACTTGCATCCATACTATCAAAGTTTAGGATATCCTAAAGGTTTGTGTCCAAAAGCAGAAGACCTATATAATAGTATGCTAACAGTGCCTTTATTTCCTGCTATGTCAGATAAAGATGTAGAAGATGTTATTAATGGTTTTTACAAAATTATAAACTTCTATCGGAAATAGGAGGTTAATATGAAAATAGCAGCTATTATACAAGCAAGAATGGTTCAGCAAGACTTTCAGGTAAAGTAATGAAAGATATAATGGGAAGAACTGTACTATCGCATGTTATAGAAAGAGTTAAACAATCTAATTTAATAGAGGAGATTATTATTGCTACAACAGTACAAGAGAGAGATAAATCTATTGAATATGAAGCAATTAAATGTGGTGCTAAGGTATATAGGGGTAGTGAAGAAGACGTTCTCAGTTAGTACTATTTAGCAGCGAAAGAAAACAATATAGATATTATTGTAAGAATTACTTCTAATTGCCCTGTAATTGATTCAAATGTAATAGATGAAATTATTAACTTCTATCTAAAAAATAAATATCACATCGTAACAAATGCTGGATCAGATCTAAGTCAAAGAACATTTCCTAGAGGATTAGACATTATATAATTTAATGTAAATTTCACGAGCTTTACCAGTTCTGTAACTCAATACAGACCCTTATTGGATGTTATTGAACCTGTTGGACAACTATCCAAAGTAAAAGAGGGATTAATCCGTCACATTGAGCAAAAAACGAGAGGTGATCGTAATATGACCGCGAGACTACGAAAAGTAACGGAACATGATTTAGAACAAATTATGTTGTGGAGAATGTCTGAAGAAGTAACAAAATACATGTACACAGATCCTGTTTTAACCTTAGAAGACCAGCGCAATTGGTTTAAAAAAATCAATGAAAATATTCATGTAGAAAAATATTGGATTATCGAGCTTGAAGATGGAACACCTGTTGGGCTTATGAGTGTTAATCACATTGATAAACGAAATCATCAAGCCTCTTGGGCCTATTATCTTGGAAGTGTGGAAGCAAGAGGAAAAGGTCTTGGGCGTATTTTAGAATGTAACATGTATGACTATGCGTTTGATACGCTAGGCCTTCATAAACTTTGGTGTGAGGTGTTTCAATTTAACGAAAACGTTATCGGCATGCACCAAAAGTTTGGGTCAAAAATTGAAGGAACATTTATTGACCATATTTACAAAAATGGAGAGTACCACAATGTTGTAAGAATGGGTATCCTTTCTCATGAATGGGTTGAACGAAAACCACTTACGCCTTATGAAAAAATAACCATTGAAATTCAGTAGGGGGAACTTAAATATGTTTGGATTAGAAGGGAAAGTTATTCTTGTTACAGGTGGGAACAAAGGAATCGGAGAAGCTATTGTAGCAAAACTAGAAGAATTAGGGGCTATTGTGGCCTATACAAGTCGTTCAGAAAAGGGTCGTTTTGGTCATCTCTTTATCCGAGCAGACGTCTCAAAAACAGAAGAAATGAAACATGTTGTTTCAACTGTACAAGAAAAATTAGGCCCAATTTACGGTGTTGTTAGTAATGCTGGAATTAATCGGGACACATTTTTCCATAAAATGAGTGAGAAAAATTGGAGTGAGGTTATGGATGTTAATCTACTTGGAGCATTCCATACCTTACGCCATGTTCTTCCTGATTGTTATGAGCGACAATCCGGTTCGATTGTATTGATCAGTAGTATTGTAGCTTCTATGGGGAACCTTGGTCAAGTTAATTATGCTGCAAGCAAAGCAGGTTTAATTGGCTTGGCAAAAAGCCTTGCGAAAGAATCAGCACGAAAAAGTGTACGTGTCAATGTCGTTGCTCCTGGCTTTACTCACACGGACATGACTGAAGGAATTCCTATGAAAGTAAAAGAAAAAATCACAAATGATATTCCTTTGGGGAGATTTGCTAAACCTGAAGAAATTGCTTGGTCAGTTGCCTTTTTATTATCACCAAATCTTTCTAGTTATATCACAGGGCAAGTTCTTGCTGTAAATGGTGGTCAGTACATGTGAGAAAAGAGTGAAAACCCATGAAGGTTGTAATTCGAGTGGGTTCCTCGGTTAATATTGGGACAGGTCATGTAATGAGGTGTTTAACTCTTGCTGAGCAACTTAGGCGATTTGGGTGTGAGGTATCCTTTATAACTGCCGCCTTAAAGGGGCACGTAATTTCTATAATTAAACAAAGAGGGTATCACACACATGTTCTACCAAATCCTTCAGCGCATTGGCAAGAGAGGGGATGGGAAGAAGATTGCGGGATGACGCTTTCTTGGATAAACCATGCGGAAAAAAGGGTTGACCTTCTTGTTGTAGATCATTACTTTTTAGATGAAAAGTGGGAGAGAGCTCTTGTCCCTTATGTAGGGAAAATCCTTGTGATTGACGACTTGGCTAATCGCCGGCACAATTGTCATTATCTTCTCGATCAAAATTACAAATGTTATGTGATGACCCCCTATGCGTCACTCGTTCCTTCACATTGCAAGATCTTCTAGGACCCGATTATGTGTTACTGCGGGATGAATTTATCGATTTTGCCCCCAATGTAAAAATTCGTTCAGGTAGTCTTTCCCGGCTTCTAGTGTTCTTTGGTGGCACAGATTCAACAAACGAAACAATGAAAACACTCCGTGCAATATCGGATTGTGATAAGAACTGGCATATAGATGTTATTGTTGGGTCATCGAATCCGAATATTGAAGAAATCAAGTTTATGTGTGAACGTTATGGCTACTTCTTACACATTCAAGTGTCGACGATGGCAAGATTTATGCATGAAGCGGATTTCGCTATTGGTGCAGGACGCTCAACGACGTGGGAACGTTGTTTTATGGCTCTTCCGTCTCTTACTATTATTGTGGCTGACAATCAAAAAGAAATCACAGAAGCCGTGGCTGAATATGGGGCAACTGTTTTGTTAGGAGAGTCTTCTTCTGTATCATCAGATGATATTAAAGATGCACTTCTAACATTAGCGAATGACCAGGAGAGAGTTAGAACCATCTCTTTAAAATCTTCCCAACTTGTAAAACGGGATGTGGTAGCGTCTTATCCTCTGCCACGTGCTTTAATGGAATGAATAAAATGTTTGAACAGGGTCACCTTATTACGATCCAACCCCATCATCTTGACCCTGAATTATTCATAGAAAATCATTAATTGGCCATTAATGCCTATCTAATAAGCTTTTTTGTTAAATAGTTTTTCACTTGAAAAATGAAAAAAGAACCCATTTCTGATAAGGTTAAAATGCGACTAATAACCACCAGAAAGGATTCTTATAATGGCTACTTTACCGCAATTAACGCTTAATTTCAATCATCAGATTAAATTGTCAAATAACGGAGGCTCTCTTTCCTCTGATACAGGTGAATTCATCTTTAGAGAATTCGATGAAAAAATTGGTTTCTCTAAAACTTTGGCTCAGTATCTAAACCTAAAAGACAACAGACGTTACTATTTTCATTCGAATGAAAATTTGCTTCGTCAAAAGATTTATCAAATCATTGCTGGATATCCTGAAGATGATGCCGCAGATCAATTGACAAATGATCCTGTATTTACTCGGGTCATTGGAACAGATGCGTTAGCCTCTCAACCCAGTTTATCTCGTTTTTTTAGACGGTTTGATAACCAATCTATAGAACAATTAAATCGAACCAATCAAGAACTTATTGACAAAATTCATCAGTTCAGAGAGTCAAAGGTACTCATCTTTGATTTGGATTCTACGCATTCGGATACCTATGGAAACCAAGAATCCGCAGCTTATAATGCCCATTATGGAACTGTCGGTTCCCATCCATTAGTTGCCTTTGACGGAATTACAGGCGATTTTCTTAAGGCTAAGCTACGTCCTGGGAATGTCTATACCTCTAACGGTATTGTGGAGTTTATTCAACCCCTTATTGAACATTACAACGAAAAATTCCCAGAAACGACATCATTTATTCGTGGTGATAGTGGTTTCGCCGTCCCTGCTTTGTATGATTTGTGTGAAAAAGAATCGGTTTACTACGTGAATCGACTTAAATCAAATGCGAATCTGCAACGAATTGCGGAAGAGCTACTTCCATCATCTATACCTTTCGATGTTACGAAGGCGGAATGTTATTATGAAGAAACCATTTATCAAGCGAAATCATGGTCTAAGCCTAGAAAAGTGATTATAAAGTCGGTACGCCCTGCAGGTGAGTTGTTATTTACCCATTCGTACCTGGGTGACCAATTTAGTAGATGCCTTTTCTTCCAAGGATATCGTCCTCACTTACCAAAAAAGAGGGACAATGGAGAACTACATCAAGGAAGCCAAGAATGGTTTTGGTTTAGATAAAATGAACAGCCATTCTTTCCAAGTAAACGAGGTTAAGATGAAGTTGAGTCTGTTAGCTTATAACCTAACGAATTGGCTGCGCACCCTTTGTTTTCCTGAAGAACAAAAGAACATGCAAATCGAAACCATACGTACACGGATCATTAAAATTACTAGTAAATTAGTAAAGTCAGGACGGTCCCTTTACTTTAAACTATCGTCAAGTTTCGTCTACCAAGAATTCTTTTGGAAAGTACTTCAGCGAATTCAGAAGCTAAAGCTAGAGTGAACTACCCTGATACCTATTTTTAAAATTCAATGCCAGAACAGAACAGAACAAGGGAGTAGTCTCCCCAAAAACTGATGATTTTCTAGCATATATTTTAAAATCACGTCTAAAGTAGCCGAATTATGATTTCTTTTAATGGTAAAGAAAAATATTTGTTTTTGGTTTATTTTATGACTTAACTACAAAGTATGAATAATTCAGGTCAAATATTTAAAATAAATAGGAAAAGAGCTAGGGAAATGCATGTCTACATTCTAAAAATGCAAAAATTTTTTAGAAAAGATTATAAATTAACCTAGAACACTTCAGAATGTATCATTTAAATGGAAACTATTAAAAAAGGACTGTCCTAATGGAGTTCAAAAGATCTCAAGCCTTGTCGAGGTTGGAGTAACTTCCTTGGGACAGTCCTAACATTTTATTAAATTATGTTCAATTTGTCTAATGAGATTGTTGCCTAATGGTAAATTGTAACAGTTTATTTCTTTCAATCTCATTAAGAGCATTTAGTTTAGTCTTTAATATTTCTCTCGCATAATTATATAATTCAATATCTAAAACGTTATTTTTTGATATTTTATCCAACGTGCTATCTGCAATATTAGTAGGTTTCCCTCTTGTAATATTGTATTTTTTATAAAATATATTCATCCATCCAAATTCCTTTTGCATTAAAAAAATTGACTCGTTAAATAATTCAGTAATTCCAACTATTTTAAAATGTTTTTTTATATTTACTTTTGCTTGTTGTATATCTTCTTGTGAGAGTACCTCTTTTGTAACTTTGCCTGAAAGAAGCCGGGTTTGTAAATTACAATTTCTTAGTTCTTGTTGGTATTCGGTTAATGTCATCTTTTTAACTTGTTGATGTAACTCATGTCGTGGAATACTTTTAATAAAGTAATATTCAGAAATGACACGTTCGACGGGATTTCTAAGCATTGTTATATATATGGCTTTTTGATCTAGCAGTTCGTGAATTCCATACGGAAAATGCCCTTGAATACACTTAATGTCTTTTTGATTTAGATTCGATAAGATCTTTGATAATTGATTTCCATATCTATAAAGCTCGTAACTTTTACTACTATCTACATTTTGTTTTATGATTGTTCTTAATGTAGTCCCAGCGGTTTTGGGCATGTGCAAATGAATTAATACTTCCGCAATTTGATTTCTCATGACACAATTGATAACTCCCTTCTGTTTCGTTCAAAAATAAAATATTAATAGAAACACTTCTTGCATTTAATCCAATTTATGATAAAGAATGTCAACTTGTTATGTTTTTTGCAAAAAATGTGAGTTCATGTATTTTCCTCATAATGAAAATTTAAATAGACAAAAGGTTAAAGATAATAGACGTTTCAAATTTATTTTTTTACCGTAATACCGTAAATTAAAATAGATGATTAGCAGATCAAAAAGTAGTTCTCTGAGCTACTCGAGGTTTGAAAAAGAAAATCAAGAGGAAGGTAGTCAAGAACAAGGAGTAGGGATCATGCAACCTCAAGCCTGTTGTCCTAACGGTTGTATTATTACGAATGCTACAAATGGATGCTCCGTCGCGGAAGGTAGTGGAACGACTGCAAGTGGATTCGCTTCTCATGCGGAGGGGTTAAATACGACAGTTAGTCAAACGACAGCTCATGCAGAAGGAAATAGCACTATAGCCAGCGGGGTGAATTCTCATGCCGAAGGTTTAAATACACTGACCAGCGGCTTTATCTCTCATGCCCAAGGAAGAGATACGATCGCTAATGCTCATCTATCCTATCTCATGCCGAAGGAAATAATACGAGTGCCAATGGTTTAACGGGTGTCCATATCATGGGCAGATTTGGAGATTCTAATGATTTAGATTATTCTTGGTATTTAGCAAATGAACAGGGCCGCAAATAGAGGGTTAGCAGCTAAAATACTACGAGATGGCAACGTGAAGGTTGATGGTACTGTGAGTAGTCCTGCATCCGATTATGCGGAGTTGTTCGAGACCGTAGATGGTAATCCGATTGACGTGGGGTATTTTGTTACTTTAGATGGTGAAGGTGATAGAATACGAAAAGCAAATAAAGAAGATGACTATATATTGGGAATTACTAGTGTGAATCCAGCGGTATTAGCCGACAGTGGAGAATTAAGGTGGAAAAATAAGTATCAAACTGACGAGTGGGGCAGAGTCAAATATTACGATGTGATTTTACAGCAGTAAAGGATAATGAAGGAAATATAATTGTTCCTGAGTATACAGAAACACAACCTATTCTAAATCCAGAATGGAATCCGAAAGAAGAATATATTCCACGAATGAAAAGACCGGAATGGGTGCCTGTTGGCTTATTAGGAAAACTTCTCATTCGAGATGATGGAACGTGTCAGCCAAAAGGATATTGTGTCCCAAAAGACGGTGGAATCGCAACAGCTTCATAGAGGGTACCGAGTATTGAAACGTACAGGAAAAGAACAGATTTTGGTTTTGTTTAATGGCAATACCCTCCGCATGAGAGACAAAGCTATTCGCTGTCGTATTACTCCCTTCGGCATGAGAGGCAAAACCACTTGAGGTCGTACTACTTCCTTCCGCATGCGACGCTCCACCACTAGCGTTCGTATTTCCCCCCTCGGCATGAGCGGCCACTTGGTGCGCACTCGTATTGATTCCATCCGCATGGGCGGCAGTGGCACCATTATTGTTAATAATCCTTTACCTGACCATGTTATTAAAAAGAATAATGAAAAATTATCCTTTAAAGTATTGGGATGAACAACCGATTGACGTGGGCTATTTTGTGACCTTTGACAGTGAAAGTGAAAAGGTAAGAATAGCTCGGCAAAGTGATGATTATATTTTGGGGATCACAAGTGCTAATCCAGTCGTGTTAGGAGATAGTGCTGAATTACGCTGGGATAAGAAATATATGACCGATGAATGGGGGAGAGTTTTATACAAGGACGTAGAGGTGCCCGCATTGAGAGACGAAGAAGGAAATATAGAGGTCCAAAAGCGTATCGAGTCAAAACCAGTCATTAACCCTGAATGGGACCCAGAAAAAGAATACATTCCCCGTTTAAAGAGGCCAGAGTGGGTCGCGGTCGGCCTCCTTGGAAAAATACGTGTACGTGACGATGGAACCTGTCAACCAGGAGGCTACTGTATTCCAAATGATGAAGGAATAGCTACTGTTTCAGATAAAGGATATCGTGTTTTGAAACGTACAAGTAAGAACCAGATATTAGTTGCAATTATACCTGATTGTTCTAAAAATACTATAAGTAACGTAGAACAACTAGAAAAACTTGCTAGATTGAGAGAGCAAGGGTTTTTAACAGAAGAAGAATTTGATCTACAGAAGCAAAATATTTTGGAAGCTTAAATGATTAATAAATTTTGAAGAATGTAGTTACTAAATTACATTCTTTTTTCTTCCTTTTTTTAAAGTACAACAAAGCTCTACTGAAAATGGTAAAAAGAATTGAGTAGAAAAACAAAAGTATTCTTCTAACCTAATTTTAAAGATAAAAGTATTACAATTAAAATGAGTAATACTATCATATAGACAAATAAGGAATTATGGTTGTAATTAATTATTTTAGTTACTGACTTATGAAAATTGCATAGCTTATTAGAAACAATACCTTAAAAATTTTATAATTTGGGAAGAAGGAGGAATGGTATGAATCCAAAAGTCTCTATAATTTTAACTTGTTATAATAAACCAGAAACAGTTAGGAAGTCAATCGAGAGCGTTTTAAATCAGACGCTAAAAGAATGGGAACTATTTATCATGAATGATGCTTCAAATGAACACACTACAAATATTATTAAATCCTATATTAGTGATATAAGAATTCATTACTTTAATAGCCATATCAATAATGAAAATAGGCATAAAACAACACGCTATGCTACATTAATTAATCAGGCTATTCCATTATCCAAAGGAAAATACATTTCCTACTTAACCGATGATAATGAATACTTGCCTGAGCGTTTGGAGATAATGTCAAATTATTTAGATGATCATCCAAATGTTCATATTGTTTATTCCAAGCAAATTTTTCGTAGGTTAGATGAAAGTTTTAGTATCAGCTCCCAAACCATAAGAGATACCAGAGGTGTATTGAAAAAAGCTTCGAATATTGTTGATCATTGTTCGGTCATGCACACACGTGAAGCGATTGAAAGAGTAAAGAGAAAGTACAATAATTATTGGGATGACCATCCAGATCATTGGCATAATGCTGATGCTGTTGCTTGGGAAAGGTTAAATGAATTTTACCCTTTTCATCCAATAGAAAAAGCACTGGATATTAATAATAAAACACCGTATTCTTTTCAAATATTAAATCGATATTTACCAGACACTATTCCTGAGGGGACCTTAATTAAAGGGCTTTCACCAGACATTTATGTAATTGAGAGTAAAGCAAGAAGAAAAATTTCTCCACAATTATTCAGTCAGTTAAAATACAACAAACAAAAAATTGTAAATATCCCAGACCCATTTTTATTTAAATATCCTCTAGGACCACCCGTTGACGATAAAATTTTTTATAATGGTAAATTACCTAATAACCTCCTCGTAAAGGATAGATCACACAACATTTATTTTATACAAAAAAACAAAAAAAGGTTAATAAGACCAATGGCAATGAGAAGATATAATTTTAGATATAATGATATTATTGTTTTAGACAAAAAAAATCTACAAAGAATACCAAACGGACCACCACTTGAATCAAAAATAACGAGGAATACGATCTTACCAGATGGTATATTGTTTACATGTACTGGAAAGTATTATATATGTGAAAATAATAGTTTATCTCCTATTGATTATAAGTATTTAAATAAGTTATGTTTTTCAACTAGAGAAAGTGTTCAGTTAAGTCCTTGGGAGCTAAATTACTTTAATAAGGGCCGTCCAATATCATGGAGCTTTTTAAATAAGAAGAAAAAATGAAATGGAAGCTTAAAAATCCATTTCATTTTTTTTATAGAGAATTTCCTATTATATTTAACATCTTATTTAATCGGTAAGCAAATGTATGATTCTTTAAAACTCTTTTTCTCGCATTTACTCCGATTCCTTTTCTTTCTTTCTCGTGTTTAAGATAATAGTTAATTTTTTGAAGTAAATCATTTATTGATGTAAAAGAAACGATCTCTTTATTATCTATGAAATATTTAACGAGGTCTGGTTTGAGTTCAGTTAATTGAAAAGCCCCACAACTTGCAATTTCAAATGTTCGATTGTTAATACTCTGATTTATAACGCCTTTTGTATTCCGATTATATTTAAAATCATATGGACGGTATGTGTTTAAAACTATTTTACTTTGATTGTAAAAGCTTGCTACTCTTTGTGGTTCAACCCATGTTTCTATGATTTGATAATTATTCGTAGATTTATATTTAGCTAGTAAAGAATTCCATGTGCTTCCAACGGTTAAGATCGAGTATGGGGTATGATCAAGTAGAAATTGTACAATTTTAATACGGTCAGGATACGGAAAACCAACTAAACAAATATCATATTTTTCATTATTTTTAATAATAGACCCGGGAGAAAAGATTGATGGATTTACGCCGAGTGCTAGATGATGAACATTTTTATGTCCTTCCTTTTTATAAATGTCGACACAGGCAGACTCAATGGTGAAAATATAATCATAATGATGGATAATCTTAAGTGTTTTATCAGTATAATACGGGTCTTCTGTTAACCAAATAGCAATAGGGATTTTTAGTTGCTTTACTAAAATGAGTACAGGAGGTGGCATTTTAAATCCAGCCATTGTAAGGATAAGATCGGGTTTAAATGAGGATACAGTGGCTTTTAACTTATTAATATTTTCCTTTATTGTAAAAGTTTTAATTTGATGTTTTAACTTTATTAGTTCTTTTATTATTGAATCATCGAAGTAATCATAAACTCGTTTATATCCAGAGGGAATATAAATGATTCTCATTAAGTCACTCCTTAAAATGTGTATATATGTAAAAAGGGGGTAAGTATCCCCTCCCTTATCAATACCAATATTAAAAATTAACAATTATTTTATTTAAAGCGGGAACTCCTTGTTGAAGTTCTTTAAAATAAACAAAACCTTCCACAATTACAGAGTTTTTTTCTTCAGGTTTAGAAAGATTGATGTCGAAGTTTGAAAAAAAGAGTTTTTCCCCTGGACTTAGTTCCTTACTTTCGACTGGCTTTAACCAGTATTCTCCATTCTCCTTCAAATTGTCCTTCCGCTCTTGGCTAATGAACTGCCACTCCTCTGAATTTGAGGCATCTACAATCATTTCATTACGTGGGGCTGCTTCTATTTTTCCTCCTAATTTTCCTGATGAAATTGGATTAACCCTTAAACAAATGATCGGTGTGTGTAACATTTCTTCTCCCGTATTTTCTATAATAAAACTCCCCATAATAAGAACTTCCCTTTCTTCCTCATCCAGTTCGGGTAAGATGACAGAGTAATTAAAAAATCCTTGTGCATTCATTTTCTTTTGTTCTTCCGTCATATTTTTCCCTCCTTAAAAATAGGTTCCTCACTCATATGTATGTAGAAGGTAACGACAATATTTTATTGTGAAGGAAAAAAGAAAAGACAGCAAAGAATGCTGCCGATTAAGTGCACGAAATTCTAAGTGTCACATTTCTTGTCTGTCCTGTTTGATCATTTCTCACTGTAACTACCGCTGTTGTAGTACCAGCTGCTATACAATGTACACGAATCCCTCTTTCACCACTAATTGTTTCTAATGTTACATTTGCAATCCCAGTTGGGGTTATTGAAATGACTTGAGTAACAGATTGATTTGGACCAAAACTTACAAATTGAGGTTTACATACTTTTCCTGAAATATCGCGAATATCACTTATTGGAAAGAAGCATTGCTGTGGAATTTGTGGTGCAGGACAGTCAAATGGGATTTCTTGACGTGGTTGACAGAAATCTGCAGTGATTTGTAACTTTACTTGAGCTTCCATTTGAATGTTTTGACACATGTTAATATGAACAACAAGTTGACTGAATGTATCATCTTCACGACAACAAAGAACAGCTTCACATTGGAAATGTGAAATTTCGCATTGTAATTTCGTACCTGGTGGAGCACATAGGAAGAATTTTTCAACTGTTGCAAACGACTGGGGAGCAGATGTACAAATAATTTCATTTCCATTAGATACTCGGATGACAAAAAAACCTTTCTTTAATACTTTGACTTTTTGTAAAGTAGTACTTTCACCATCCAAGTTGACGCTAACACTTTCACGATTTCTAGGATCCGTTATTTCTTTACAAATGATTCCACCGGGTGCTTCTGGATCGACAGGGTGACCAAAAGCATCAGTAATAATACAATCAACGTTCAGATGATCACAATTAACCCCGAGGTTGTTATGACCATTAGCTCCATTCAATATAAAACATGGATCAGCTTCAGGTGTAAAGCCGTTATTACACTCAAATTCAAGATCAGCTAATCCTTGTGATCCCGAGAACGTTTTTTTTATATCTGCTTGCCTAGTAATCCAATCATAAACTTTTGGAACCCGGATACAGAGTGCTTCTTGTATTGGACTGATTTTGTTCATACTATTTTCATCCTTTCCGCTTTGGACTACTTCATAATATGTATTTGCCTTAATTAATGGATAAGTCAATAGTTTAGATTGAGGTCATTTTTATTAAAATGATTAATTAATCTAGATTAATAGGTGATATAAAAATTAGTGAATTAATTGTCAGTATGATGAAGTTCAAGTGAATGGCTCATATAAAAAGTATGAGAATAAATTCTAAAAATCCGCGAAAGCCTTGGTCATTTGCCATGTACTATTTTAAATTTTTGAATATACATAAAGTAGAGAAGGTGAAAAAGTAGGTCTTTAACAAATATGAATTCATATAAATAATTGTAAAAAAAAAGAGGAGGATTTCTCCTCCATAAAGAACAATAACACTTAATAATCGTCAGGAACAGGAAAGATTTCCGGACATTGTGGCGGAAAGCTAAGTGGTGGGCAAGTAAAAGGTACCTCAGGACGAGGTTGACAGAAATCAGCACAAATTTCCAATTTTACAATAGCTTCCATTTGAATATTTTGGCACATGTTAATGGAAACATCAATTTGTTGAAAAACTGGATCCCCTTCTTCATCTTCTTTACAAATTAAATTAACATCACACTCAAAATCGGTAATTTCACATTGTAAATATGTTCCTTCAGGAGCACACAGGAAAAACTTTTCAGCGACGGCAAAATGTTGAGGGTCAGATGTGCATACAATCGTTCCAGCAGCATTTTTTATCTGTACAATATAATATCCTTTTTTCAAAACTTTTACTCTTTGTAGAGTTATGATTTCTCCATTATGAAGAGTAAGTTCAACAACTTGACGGCCATGGTGTTGTGGAATTTCTTTACAAAGGATAGCACCTGGGGTTAAGGGATTAACTGGGTTACCTTCTGAATCTGTTAAAATACATTCAATAGTTAAGGCACCCATATCAGCTAGTGCCGCACAAGGGTCTACACAATCATGTCCGTTACAACTAAAATTTAATTTTTTTAAGGCTTCAGGACCTGTGAATGATTGAAGCGGAACATCAACTTGCCTAGTTACCCAGTCATACACTTTAGGCACTTTGATACAGAGAGTTTCTTTTCCTCCCTTAATAGACTTATTCATTACGATCCATCCTTTCATAGTGGTTAGGTAAAATGTCTAATTTATACTATGAACTGAAGCACAATATGTGCCAGTCTTTTTTCTCTTTAAATGAAACCATGACTTTGATCGCACCTGGAGTCAAAAGTTTAAGCAAATAAACCCTCAATAAAGTTTCACCTGAAAACAAAAAAGAGGGTGGCGGCCCTCTTTTTTGCTACATTAAGATGGAAAGATTTCTGGACATTGTGGTGGAACGTGAAGTGGAGGACATTCAAATGGTAACTCTTGACGAGGTTGGCAGAATCCTGCTGTAATCTCTAATTTTACAAGAGCTTCCATTTGTACGTTTTGGCACATATTAATTGAAACATCAATTTGCTGAAATTCAGGATCTCCATTTTCATCTTCTCCACAAATTAAATGAGCATCGCACTCAAAGTCAGTAATTTCGCATTGCAAATGTGTACCTTCAGGAGCACATAGGAAAAACTTTTCTGCAACTGCAAAATGTTGAGGCTTAGAAGTGTAGACGTGAGTTCCAGCTGCATTGGCTACTTGCACGACGAAATATCCTTTTTTCAATACTTTTACTTTTTGTAATGTAACAACTTCTCCATCGGGAAGTGTAATTTCTACTTCATGTCGACCGTGTGTTTGAGGAATTTCAGTACATAAGATAGAACCATGCTCTAACGGATCAACAGGGTTACCTAATGAATCTGTAAGGATACATTTAATTGACAATGCCCCCATATTAGCTAGGTCTAAACAAGGATCTGAACAGTTTCCATTAAAGTTTAACTGCTTCAATCCTTTCTCACCAGTAAAAGCTTGAAGTGGTACATCTACTTGTCGAGTTACCCAGTCATATACTTTAGGAACTTTAATACAAAGCGTTTCTTGACGCCCTTCAATTGATTTAATTTCCATAATTTATTTATTTCTCCTTTCGAGCGTTGTGATAGGGTTTCTTCCCACTTTTATACTATGTAAATGCCCTGATTTGGTGATGACCTTTTTTAAGAAAAATAGATTGTAGTCGCTTACTATCCAGTTTCAAAATTCAGTGGTACTTTTCTTCAGTAGGTTTTTTTCATTCCTACTTATTTTTATTTCAATCCCAAATTAGTATGGGTGTTAATACAAAAACTATATTAAAATTGAATGAAAAAGCTGTTGACCGAGGGAGGTCAACAGCTTAGAAATGAGAAGTGCCCTTGTTTTAGTAAAATTATGAACCAGGGAAGACTTCAGGGCATTGAGGTGGAACTTGAAGTGGAGGGCACTCAAATGGTATTTCTTGACGAGGTTGACAGAAATCAGCCGTGATTTCAAGCTTTACAATGGCTTCCATTTGAATGTTTTGACACATATTGATAGATACATCAACTTGTTCAAATGTTCCATCATCTCTACAACAAAGGACAGCCTCACATTGGAAGTCTGTAATATGACATTGTAGTGTAGTCCCTCTTGGTGCACAGAGGTAGAATTTTTCCACTGTTGCAAATGACTGCGGGGCAGAAATACAAACTACACCATTTCCATTTGATACTTGGATCCTAAAAAATCCTTTCTTTAATACTTTCACTTTTTGAAGTGTAACAGTTTCCCCATTCAGTGTGAATTCAAAACTTTCACGGTTTCTTGGATCTGTTATCTCTTTACAAATAATTCCATTATCTGCTTCTGGGTCAACAGGATTTCCAAAAGCATCAGTAATAATACATTCAACGTTGAGGTTATCACAATTGATACCAAGGGTGCTATTGCCATTACCGCCATTCAAAATCAAACATGGGTCAGCCTCAGGAGTAAATCCATTCGTACATTCAAAATCGAGCTCATCTAAACCAGTTTGTCTATTAAAGGTTCTAAAGATATCAGCTTGTCGAGTTACCCAATCATAAACTTTAGGAACTTTAATACAAAGTGTTTCTTGACAACCGCCAATTGGACTAATCTTCAATTCAATCATCCTTTCAAAGGGTTTAATAGGTTTATACCACACTGTATAGTATGTTAGCCCGAATGTTTGGTTTGGGTACATGCACAAGTTAAATGATATTAATCTAATTTTTTTTGAGTTATAAAGAAACAATTAAGCATTTGCCCATATACATAGTACAGATGGATAATATTTGCCTATAAAAATCATTTGTTTTGTTCACTTTTGATAAACGGATATTCAGTTTTATTTGAAAGGAGAGATTGTTTTGAGCCGTCAAACAAAAAGTGAGTTCAATAACATTCAACAAAAGCAAATGTTATTGCACTTAAAGTCAGAATTGGCACGCTACCAAATTAACGAGGAAAGGTATGAACGTTTGGTTGAAAAGCTTAAAAAGGAAAAGATTGAATTACAGCATGCATTTAAAGAAAAGATCTCTCAATTAAACGAAACTACAGAGGAAAATCGGGAGTTTTATAGTGAGAAATTAGCCCTGTTATCCCGACTTGAGGATATAGGTAAAGTAAAGGTAGATCTAGAGCAAACTGTTTGTGATTATGAAGAAGAAAAAATTCAAATGAAAGAACAGATTGAAGAACTCCAAGCTATAATTAACCAAGGTCAGCAACCTTTATTAGAGGAGATAGTCCTTCTAAAAAATGAAAAAAAAGAACTGCAATTAGCTTTAGATGAGCAAACTAATGCGTTAAATAATATTGAGCATTTGAAAAATGATTATATACAGGAAAAAGAGGCACTTATTAATGAAAATGAAGTGGTTATTCAACAACTAGAAAGTTTAGAAGAAAAACAACAATTCTATGACGAGGAAATATCTAAGTATATAGAAGTAAACAAGCAGCTTCGGGATGAAATTACACTTCTTAAAGAAAAAATTGACGTTGACCAACTCACTGTTATTGAGGAATTAGAGGAAGTTACGAAGGAGAAGCAACAAATCCAGCAGGAACTTAAGGAGAAAATAACTGAGCAAATAAAGTTAGATGAGGAATTACAAAGTTATTATTTAGAAAAAGAAAATTATGATCAACAATTCCAACATTTGAACGATGAAATTAAAAACTCCCAGGCCATCATTGAAGAAAAGGACAAAACCATTCAAACGTTAAACGAAGCAACAGACCAGAAACAAGTAGAGCTAATTCATCAATTAGAACAAGCAAACAATCAACTCCAAGACCAAGAAACAATGATTAATGATTTACATCAAGAAATACAAGATATTAACGAAGAGTTAGCACATTTTAAAGCTGAAAAATTGACCTATGAAGAACAAGTAACAAACTATGAAACATTAATTAACGAACTGGAAGAAGAAGTTAATCTTTATAAAGAAAAAACAGATGAGGACCAATTGAAATTAATTCAGGAACTAGAAGAAGCTTCAAATCGTTACGCTAAGTTACAACAAGAGTTAGAGGAGAAAATTTCTGAATTTACTCAATTAGAAGAAGAAAATCAGCGTATTAAACAACATCAAGAAAATGCCATTCAACAAATAGAAAGTGAGAGGTCTGAAAAAGAGGTATTAAAAAATCAAATTATTGATCTTCAGGAGAAAGTAGAAGAGTTTGAGGGGAAAATTAAAGAAAATCAACAAGGTTTTAATGAGAAGGTTGAATTACTCAAGAAAGAAAAAGAACAATTACAATATGATTATGAGCAGCAATTAGAAAGTATAACAAAACTTAATGAAGTTACGAATCAATACTCTATGGAACAAGAACAGCTACTTGAACAAATAAAACAGTTAGAAGAGGATAATGTTACATTAGATCTTAAGTTGAGAAATTATAAAGAAGCCCAGCCAGAAGTCAAAGAAATTAAACAAGAGCTTGCACAAAAAGCAACTGAACTTGCAGAACAAATTAGTCATTTGAAAACTTTACAAGATCATTATCGAGAAAGTACTAATGAGAACGAAAGATTAGTACGAGATAATGAAGCGTTAAACAGTCAACTTCAGCGTCTTGATCAACAAAATAATAGTATTCATGAACATGTTAAGTACTACGAAAGCTTGAATAAAGAAATGAAGCAAGAAATTACAAATCTAACAAAGGAAATTAGTGAAATTCAAGCAGACTTAAAAGTAAAAACAAAAGAAAATAATCGCTTAGATAACGAATTAGAAAAGCAAATATCTGCATTTAATCAAGTAAAGCAACAGCAAAAAGACTCTATTCAAGAATATGAAAGTATCATTAAGGCAAATAAGGCCTTTCAAGCTGAAGTAAAGCAAATTCAAGCAAATAATAAATCGCTGGAAAGTAAACTTTATAAGTTGGATGAGGAAAAAAGGAAAAATGATTTGCAAATTAAAGAGTATAAGGATGCTTTAAACCAAGCAGAGAAAAGTTTGAAAGAATTGAAAAAGGAACATCAAAAATTAGAGCATCAATTAGAAAAACAAACAGCTGAATTAATTCGTACCAAAGAACAAAGAAATGAATACTTGGAAGATAAAAAACTTTTAGTTAACCTTCTTCAAAACTCAAATGCTAATTTCAAAATGGAAACGAAAGCTCAGTCAAATACTATTAATCAACAAGCAAATCAGCAATCAAAAGTGTCTAATGAAGAGATGGTAGCAAGACAATTTGATGATTCAGTAAATAACTCATGGTTTTTACGTAACTTAAGAGACCAAAGTTCAATTAAAAATAAAGTGAATCCAAAACCGTTACCAACTTATAATCGAACGACAGTCGATTCCTTTTTATCATTTAATAATAATAAACGCTCACAACAACAAAAACCCGCTAATCAACCCGCTACTGAACACCAAGTAAATCATACTGAGAGTCAGGATGAACAACAAGAATAAGAACAGTATTTACTATATGAAAAAACAAGTCTATGAACAAATAGTTGAATACTGTAAAGAAGAGGCGCCAATTGAGGCATGCGGGTTAATTTCTGGTGTAGGTAATAAAATTAAAGTTAGAATTAATATAATTTGAAGTTTTTCTGTTGGTACATGTAAAGAGGAGAGGTAAAAGAAATAAGTATAGGTGTATTTTTAAGCGAGGTAGCACATGAGCTACCTCTTTTTTTGAAGGGGAACTGATGCGGAATCACCTTTTATGGAGAATGCATACAATAATATAGAAATGTTTAATGTTGTCTAAAACCTAAATGAGGAGGGATCTATTTGAACCCGAATAAAAAAAGACTAATTCCTGGGTCATACCACACTAGTGGTCATGTTCATATGAGCCATTCAAAAGGAAATAAAAGTCATTCACCATATAATATCTATTCCTCTACTAATAAACAAATTCGACCTAAAAGCGGCGGATGTGGTTGTGGGAATAAAGCTCAAAGAACTTAATACTACATCACGAGTGTCTGTTTCCTCATAATTGCATGATATAGATTAACACTATATCGTGGTTGAGGTATCAGGCACTTTGATTTTTAAGCTTGTTTTTTTACATATATATCCAATCTATGGCTAGAAGATAGATCTATTTATAAGTTTATAACTAAATAAGGGTATATGCCTCATTTTAGGTGAAGATAGTGAATTTGGACTCTTGTCCTGTTACAAACAAACACCCCTTTGCATTTTATATATTGTACAATCAAAAATAATAGAAAGGTGGATAAGTATGAGCTACTCAAAAGGTAAGTTCAAAAAAACTCATAAAGCAAGCAGCTGCAAAACAGCAGATGAAGCTAAAACACTAAATTGTGAAAGTTTTCCATTCGAAAATGGAACACAAGGATATGCTAAAGTACCGATTGTCATTGCAGAAGAGTGGGTTCAAGTAGATATTGAATCTGTTGAGAGACTTCCTAAAGCAGCTAGAGAAATTAAACGTATTCGCAAAAATGTTCACTTAACACAGTGTAAACTGGTCCAATCTCAATTTGCTCAACCTTATAACAATAACAATAACGATAACACATTTTCACCAGGTGTTTTAAAACTCTTTTTAGCAGGTTTTGTAAGAAAGAATATTGAATATGTTCCAAGTTGTTCTGGAGCTGTAGAACACCATACAGTTGATGTGCCGTTTCACTGTGTCGTTAGATTAGAAGATGCTGGTGCTTTCATTGATGATCAGCAATTAAGTGTTAAAAATGGAGTTCATGAACTTGTATTTAATGACAAAAAAGGCATGGGTATGGATCCAAAAGTACAAGGGTTCGCAACATATGAATTTTTCAATAATATGCCGTTCTGCCAGTTAGAGTTTGCAGGAGTTACTGAACTTGATATTGCTGAAGATTGGAAACCAGGCTGTAACGTATTTAGAACAGTTCGAGAGAAAATGATTGTTGAGATGCACTTAAAAGTTTTACAAGTTCAACAAGTTCCCCTTTAATGGAACCTGATTTATAAATGAGGATGTTGACTTAAGGGTCAACATCCTTTACAAGATTATAAATTTCTAAAGTATGACGTGTTAATTGAAATACAAAAAAGTTTTTGGATCATTATCGATGATTAATATTGATTTATCTTTTTTGGGTAGTTGTAAATATTTTAATTGTATTCGTGTCATTTAAATCTTTATATATTTGTTTTTTATCTTGTATACTTCCTATTACAGATTGCTTTTCATGGAAGTCATCCATGTTTACCTTGTTTTTCTTTACTAAAAACCCGTTAATTAGATCATGAATGTCTTTTGCGAAATTTTTAATTTCTTGTTTTTCTTTTTTAGATAGTTGACTTTTTGGACTAATGTCATTTTGTTTTAATACAGTTGAAACAAACATCTCCACTAATTTTTTATTAGAGAGATTATTAGGTTTCATAATTATTCCTCCTTTCCAAAAAAATTAAAGAAGCTTACTATACGGTATGCATGACTAGGTATTTAGTGTAGGCTATAAACTAGATTTGAACTCATGCTAAAGTTAGACCTATTAGGGCAACTTTTTTGTGTGGAGAATCAAAATACATAGGCATACTTGTTTTCGCTAAATTAACTAAAAGCAGGAGGTTTAAACATGGTTGGTAATATTAAACTACATGAAATTATTAATATAGCAATAAAAGCAGGAAATCGTATTTTAGAAATCTATCAAACGGTAGACTTTGAAGTTCAAACAAAACAGGACGACTCTCCTTTAACAATAGCAGATAAAAAATCAAATGAAGTGATTACGAAAGAGCTAACTACGCTTTATCCAGAAATCCCAATATTAAGTGAAGAGGGAATACACCTTTCCTATGAAGAAAGAAAAATGTGGGAGTATTTATGGTTAGTTGATCCTTTAGATGGAACAAAAGAATTTATTAAAAAAAATGGTGAGTTCACTGTAAATATTGCATTAATTGAAAAGGAAAAACCTGTGCTTGGGGTGATTTACGCTCCAGTTTTAGATACTGTTTATTTTTCAAAAGAAGGTGTAGGATCGTTTAAATTAGAAAAGGTTTCGGAATATTTGAAAACAGGTCGTGATCTAATTGAATTGGCTAATAGGTTACCTTTAAACGTAGAAAAAGAGAACACTAAAGTGATTGCAAGTCGATCACATATGTCCAAAGAGACAAAAGAATATGTCAATGTACTAAAGAAAAAAGTAGGGGAAGTAGATATTATCTCGATTGGAAGTTCATTAAAGCTCTGCAAGGTGGCTGAGGGAGAAGCGGATATTTATCCAAGGTTTGCTCCAACGATGGAATGGGATACAGCAGCTGGGCAAGCCATTGTTGAACATTCAGGTGGGAAGGTTATTCATACTGATAGTGAAGAGTCACTTCGCTATAATAAAGAGAATTTGTTTAATCCGTGGTTTATTGCAAAAATGAACGCTTGAATGGTTAAAGAGGATTTAGAAGGGGGGCCTTGTAAATAAGGTGCTCCTTTTTGCGTACGATGGGTTATCGCATCTTGTGTAGTCAAAACTACACAAATAAATGGTTAAGGTTGGAATAGTTACCTCGTTAAAAACAGACAAACAAAACTAGCCATTTTATGGATGCTTATTAAAACTGAGAAGGTTGTGACTTCTGCCCTTTTTTATAGTACAACTTCCTTTTCAGACTTGGACGAATATCTTAGTAAGAGGAACAAGTTTTAAAGGGGGAGCGATATGAAAATAAAAAAAGCCATTATTCCTGCTGCAGGATATGGAACGAGAAGTCTCCCGATAACTAAAGTTCTTCCAAAAGAAATGTTTCCTATCAATGGAAAGCCAGCTATTCATTATGTCGTTGAAGAAGCTGTAGCCTCAGGAATTGAGGAAATACTAATTGTCGTCTCGAGAAATAAAAATATGATTATTGATTATTTTGATAGATCACTTGAATTGGAAACATTTTTAGCGGAAACGAATAAACACCACTTGTTAGAAAAGTTATCGGTTCCAGAAGCACATATACAATTTGTACGTCAGCCGTATGCAAAGGGATTAGGTGATGCGTTGGAATTGGGAAAACCCTTTATCAATGAGGAGCCTTTTGCGGTTCTTCTTCCAGATGATCTGTTTATTGAAAAAGAACAGAGTTTAAAGCAATTAATTAAAGTTTATGAGAAGTTTAATAGTAATGTAATTGGAGTTCAAAAAGTAAAAAAAGAGTTGCTAAAAAATTATGGAGTCATTAAGGAAAAAAACATTTCAACTCGATTACATGAAGTTGTGGGTATTGTTGAAAAACCTCAAACTGCACCACCTTCCAACCTAGCTGTTGTAGGTCGGTATGTTTTACATCCCGATATTTTTTCGTTTCTAATGAAAACGAAACCAGGAGTTGGTGGTGAAATTCAATTAACTGATGCTTTAAAAGAGATGTTAAAAGAAAGAAACTGCTATGGGTATGAGGTTTCGGGAGAACGTTATGATATTGGCTCACATAAAGACTATTATAAATTATTAAAGAAGATGAATAATGATAAAGATTACTTGGATGAACTATAAAATTAGATATTAAAAGGCTATCAACTATACCTAATTTATTTCAGAGAATACGATAACTACTAGCTAGGTAGTAGTTATCGTATTCTTTTTTGCACTTTAAGAAGTTTTACTTTTTTGGATTAAAGTATAGAAAAGACATCGATTTTCGTCCATTACTGGCGATAAATTTTGTTTTTCTAATTGGAGGGAAATAATGAAAGAAAAACTAATCACCCCTTGGGATGTGAGTGGAAAGCTACAGGAGTTATATGTTCCTTCTAATATAGAAGAGATGGCTCAAAAAGTTATCGCATCAAGATTTTGGATAGACGAATTGTTAATACGGACCAAACAAAAGGTCCTGCGATTGAGGAATTAGTTAAAAGTTGGAAAGGGGAAATGATAATGAAAGTTCTAATGATCTGTACTGAGAAACTTCCTGTCCCCCCCATTAGAGGTGGCGCGATACAAACGTATATAGAAGGTGTTTCTTCATCGTTATCAAAACAATACGAATTAACTATTTTAGGTAAGGACGATCCAGATCTTCCAAATGAAGAAAAAATCCGAAATATATCGTATGTACGTATCCCAGGTGGTTTATTTGAAATTTATGAGAGGGGGGTTATTGAGTATTTAAAAGAGAATACATTCGATATTATTCACATTTTTAATCGACCTCGACTAGTTAAAAGTGTAAGAGCTGTGGCACCTATGTCTAGACTCGTTTTAAGTATGCATAACGATATGTTTAAACCTGAAAAAATTGATCAAGAAGAAGCAACAATTGCGATAGAACAACTAGATAAAATTATTACCGTTAGTGATTATATCGGTCAAACGATCGCTGAGCCTTTTCCTCAAGCAAAACCAAAACTAAAAACGATCTATTCTGGTGTTGACATCGATCGCTTCGCACATCCGCATTCTGAACAAGCTCGCAAAATGCGTAATAAAATAAGACAAGAACATAATCTTCAAAATAAAAAAGTCATATTATTTACTGGAAGACTTTCTGCAAATAAAGGAGCAGATATTTTAGTTAAAGCAATGCCAAAGCTAGCGAAAAAGCATCCTGATGCTGCTTTAGTTATTGTCGGTAGTAAGTGGTTTAGCCAAAATGATGTGACGGATTATGTAGCATATGTTCGGGCACTAGCTGATAGATTACCTATTCCTGTCATAACGACGGGTTTCGTTTCACCAGACGAAATCCAAAATTGGTTTGCTGCTGCTGATATCTTTGTTTGTCCTTCGCAATGGCAAGAGCCGCTAGCTCGTGTACACTATGAAGCGATGGCTTCGGGGCGCCCGATTGTAACCACTGCAAGGGGAGGGAATCCTGAAGTAATTGTGGAAAATGAAAATGGAATCGTTATTAAAAATCCAGAAGATCCCCAAGAGTTTGCGGATCGGTTATCATATTTACTTTCAAGCCCTACTTTAGCAAAGAAAATGGGAGAGTACGGGCGGAGCCTTGCAGAAAGTAAGTATACGTGGAAACGTGTAGCTGATGATATTTTATCGGTATGGAATGAAATCGAATATAAGATTAAGAACAATCTTACAGTTACGAGTGAGGAAGTCAAGGAGGAAACGGTTTTCGCAGAAGTCTTAAACGAACCGTCAGTCGAAGATGTGGTGCTAGGTACTGAAGAAGCAATGGAAACAGACGACATATTCATACCAGATGTGGAAACTGTAGAAGAAGAAGTACTAATAACAGAAGTAGTGTCAGAACGTGTAGTAGAAGACACAAGTGATGACAAAGTAGAGGAAGCAAAAGTCACAAGACCGTTAACGAAAAAAGAAAAAATAAGAGCGATTTTATTTAACGAACTTACAAAAAGTAATCCTTTTATGGAGTCATTACTGGCAGATGCAGAGGATAAAGTGGAAGATGATAACGAGAACGAACTACAACAAACCGTAAAAAGTATGTTAGAAGGAATAGAAAAGCAGCTATTAGCGAAACGAGAAGAAGAAGCAAAGCCAAAAGAAGAACCAAGGCATGTAGTTGAAACCGTTAATGATATTGCGACAGCCAAGCTATTTTCAAATGTAAAGCAGTTTAGTAGAAGCCGAAAAAAACGTAGGAAAAATGCTTAATACAACAAATCTTATAGGTTGTTTGAAGCTGACTCAGAGAGTTAGCTTCATCAAGTTTATATTTAAGTGCTCTTTAATAGATAAAAAAATATAAATCATCTAATCAAATACCTATACCAATATTAATTCCTAACATACTTTATATAAGTGTTAAAAATATTAATGAATACATCTAGGGAGGATAAATATGAAAAGTGAACTTCATGAATTAACGATCGAACTTGAACTTCAAGACGAAACTTTTTATGAATTAGAATTTGATGGTGAAGTAGGGGAGTTAACCATTCATAAAAAATCAAGTGATGGTGAAGAAGTGGTTGACAATGCAAGTGTTGTAAATGCTAATTTTATGGATGATTTATCGATTTCATCTGATATGACAGAAGAGCAATTAATCGAAAAAATTCTTAAGGCATTAGGCAATGATTCTTTCATTGAACTAGATGTAGAAATCACATTTGTAGATGGTACCGAAGTGGAATTTAAAATCGAAAATGATGGCGACGAAGATGAAGAAGATGACGAAGATGATGACGATGATGATGACGAAGATGAAGATGAAGATGATGATGATGATGATGACGAAGACGAAGACGAAGACGAAGATGAAGACGACAATGATGAAGACGAAGACTAAGTAAATTGTTCGGGGGACTCAATAGCAACACACCATACACTTAACGATATTTAGTATATATATTGAGGAGCTTTACACTTATGAGTCCTGAGTCCTCCAATTTTTTTGAAAGGGTCAACAACTGTTAATGCTCGTTGTATTGTGACTAGGAAGGTTATGAAACTTAAAAATGTTCAATCCTATTTCCTCTAATAAAAACTCCTTTATTACTAACAAAATTACTCAAGAAGTATATAAAATAAGTAGTGTATACTGCTATGAGGTAGATCGAATGAATATTGCCTATTTAATATTAGCTCATAAAAACCCCCATCAACTTGAAAGGTTAATTAAAGCCATTTATAACGATAAAGATTATTTTATTATTCATTACGATGGACGTTCGAATGAAACGGAGTACAAAGATATACAAAAAACATTTGCTACTTCAGAAAATGTTTACTTTCCAAAAAGGCATAAATGTTATTGGGGACATTTTAGTATAGTAGAAGCGACATTAGAGTGTATTAAATTCTTGAATAATAACCAGATCACATATGATTATGCAATCCTATTAAGTGGACAGGATTATCCAATAAAAAGCCCTGAGACCATACGAAAATTTTTAATAAAAAATAATGGCTATGAATTTATACATTACGAGAAACTGCCTAATAACAATTGGAAGAATGGTGGAATGAATCGACTAAATTATCCGTATTTTTTGGGGGAATATATGCTTACTTTCGATGGAGTATACGGCGGATCCCAATGGTGGTGTTTATCAAAAAAATGCCTTGAATATATTTTGTCATTTATTAATACCAATCCTCACTATATATCTTTTTTTAAAAATGAAGTGTATAAGTTTTCAGATGAAATGTTTTTTCAAACGATTATTATGAATTCTTCCTTTAAAGAAAAAGTAATTTGTAATGACTTAAAATATATTGACTGGTCGAAAAGAACAAGACCTGCGATATTAACTTTTAAGGATTTCAAAAAATTAATATACTCTAATAAATTATTTGCTCGAAAGTTTGATTTTCAAAAAAGTGCTATATTGTTAAACATGCTGGATAAATATCTAAAAACAAGATAATCATCGGTGCGGTGTCAGGCACCTTTAGTCTAATATGTCTAATAAAGGTACCTGGCACCATTTCTGTTTATCTTAAAAACCGTGACCGAACCGCTTTTTTACCGCGGCGCATGGATGGTACCGATATATAAAGTGCTTCTTTGGCACGGGTCATTGCTACATACATCAGCCTTCGTTCTTCTTCAATCGGTTCATCGTCACCATCACGCCATGCATCAAGAGCGTAGTCGTGTGGAATTCCACCATCGACTACGCCAATAACATAAACGTGGTTAAATTCAAGGCCTTTAGAGCGGTGGATCGTCATTAATTGGATTGCTTCTCCTGTTACCCTATTCTTATTTGCAACAATTTCTTTATGTTTGTGAATGATATGGTCAACATAATCAAGAAATTCGATAACGGACGTATGTGATTGAGCAGCAACTCGTAAATCTCTAACGTCATCAGACCCTTTATCCATCGTATTTCCTTCATTCCCTTGCTTTTTCAAGTAATCAGTTAAACCCATCTCTTTTTCAATGAAGTCGATGGCTTCTACTGGTTTTAATGTGGCTATTTTCGTAAACAAGGGGACAATCGTCTTTAGTTTTTTTAACTGGAAAGGTGCAAGCTTTGTTAATTTAGTCAAAGCTTCTACTAATGAACAATCTTCAATAATACTTAGTGCCTTTAAATCCCGTAGCACCTCTTGTTTTAAAAATAATGCTCCGATAAGGTCACCCATCGCTTCGGTATCATTTGGATTTATCGATAATTTCATATACGCTAAAATCTTTTTAACGGTCTTTCGTTGATAAAATGAATCGCCTTCTTGTTCAACGATGAAAGGCAAGCTCGTATGAACGAGACGTTCAAACAAGGCACGGGTCGAAACATTCGTACGATAAAGAATTGCAAAATCAGAAGGTTTGGCGCCTTGGGAAATTCTTTTTTTCATATCTTCGACAATCATCGTAGCTTCAAGTTCTTCATCATACGGGAAAAAAATGAGTGGCATGAAGGAACTGTTTGTTAAGGCTGAGAGCTTTTTGTCGTAACGGTGCTTGTTCTTTGATATAACATGGCTTGCCGCACTGACGATCGAATGAACCGAACGATAATTTTTGGCAAGGATAACGGTTTTTGTTGTAGCGAAATCCGTCTTGAAATTTAAAATATACTCTGGGTTACTTCCTCTAAACGAGTAGATCGATTGATCGTCATCACCAACAACACATAAATTATTTTGAGGCTCAGCCAACATTCTAACCATTTTATATTGAACAAGGTTAATGTCTTGAAATTCATCTACAGAAATATAGGAAAACCGCTCTTGATACTTTTCTAGTAAACTACTGTTCTCGGCTAGAAACTGATAACAGCCGATCAACATATCATCAAAATCAAATAATTGTTCGTTTGCTTTGATTGACTCATATTGCTTGTATATATGTAATGTTCGTTCTTCAAACAGATCTTTCGGTATGACTTTTTCAGGAACTATTAAATTATTTTTCCACCAGCCGATTTGAGTAAGTGCCTGATCGTAAGCGAACTCTTTTTCCTCAAGTCCTAAATCTCTGCCTATTTGTTTGGCGATTTTTTCCTTTTGCCATTCCCATTTGAGTAATCGTTCTTGATGCCACCGATTTGGATCATGGTGCAAAAGTATTTTGTAAAAGATACTGTGGAAAGTTCCTACTAAAAGCTGTCTTGTGTCCTTTGGATGAAGGTTTGGATATTGTAACATCCGTTCTTTCATTTCTCGTGCTGCCTTAGCAGTAAATGTAACTAACAGTAAGCGGTTAGCTGGTATCTGTTTTTCGGTCATCATATAAGCAGCCCGTGCTGTTAGCACTCTTGTTTTTCCACTTCCAGCACCAGCTAATATCAATAAAGGACCATCGGTAGATTTGACGGCTTCCCATTGATAATGATCGAGCATAAAACCTCGCTTAGCTAATTTATCATAATAAGGATCAGAAATGATTTGTTGATCATCTCGTTGTTCCTCAAAAGATGAAATACGGCAAACGATTTCTGGTTTTTTCCATTGTATTTTAGATCGTGAGTTAGTAGCAACATTAGTAATTGAGCGCCTTTCAGGTAGCCGAAATCCAACCGTTGTTTTATTTACTACCGATTTCATTTGGTCCTCATGTTCTAAAAGAGACTGAACCGCTTTTTGACAAACGGTATCATCATGAGGGTGAACAAAAAGAGGAGGTTGTTCGATACTAACTGAAAAGGCTATGATTTCTCGACAGTGTGCACAAGTGACTTTTCCGCGTTTACTATCTCGGTAAAGCTGTTGGTACTGACTAGGTTCGACTTTTGTTAATTGAACAAGACGTTCATTCCAATATGCGACTTCCACTTCCACTTCCTCCTTAAAATGAACGGGCAATAACTAAAGTAGCATTGTAGCACAAATCGACATAAAGGAAAACTACAAACAATAAACAAGAAACAGTAAAAACTAAGAGAAAAATATAAAGAAAAGAGGAATAGTTTAGGTAAGTATCGAATAAAACATAAAGTTAAGAATATTCTGTTTATTTAATAAAAGGGGGAAGGAACATATGGGATATGTACCTCCACATCATAATATTGTGGCTGTTCATTACGGAAGTCGAATGCAAGTGAAACAAGCTTCGATCAGAAGAAAAGAACGTGTACAAAAAATTCAATTACCTGACCTCTTAGAACAATACGAAAAAGAAGAACGTCTTGAAGGAAAAAATGGTGTCTTATATCGCAAACGAAAACGTATAGAAAGTGACCTACTTCAAAAAGGAAGTTTTTTCGATCAGCAGGCCTAATTCAGGTCTGTTTTTGTTAATGGTGAGTTCTTTAGTTATCTGACTAAAACATCGCAATAAGAATTCCATAAAATAGTTTCCTACATTTTTCATTTAATGAAGACTGTTGGAAACACTAAAGGAATAAAGGAGGTAGGAAGTGGATGATTTCTTTCCTAATTCTTGGAATTATTGTTACAATAGGAGCAGGAATATTTTTTTATTTAGGACTGACGATCGAAAGTCAATTTTTATTTGGACCCTTTATCGGCCTAGTTGTTGGAATTAATTTTGTTTTTATGGGGATCATTCGAATGTATCAAATAAAAAGAGGGCATTGAAGATGGAACTTAAACAAATAGAGGATCAAAATTATTTCCCGAGAAAAGTAGACACCATTAGCTCAGCTTATCGCTGATTTTTGTCGGTTTCAGTGGGTTAAAATAGAAAATCTGACATCATGAGAATTATATAGGACGACGGTTTATTCATATGTTCAACTAACATTCAGTGGGGATGAGGACCCCCCCACTGAATGAAGTTTCACTTTATGTGAGCGAGAAGCGGTTGAACGCACAGTCCATCATTTAATTCCAAAAGAAGAAGGTGGAGTGAACTTGCCGACCGTTTTACTATGTCTTCCTTGTCATCAGCAAATTCACGCTTTGTATACGAATCAAGAGTTAGCAATCAGGTTAAATACAGTTGAAAAATTAAAGGATGATGAAGACTTAAAAAGTATTTAAAATATATTAAAAATCAACCTGCTACCAAGTCAGTACCCGTTCGTAAAACGAAAAGACGTTAACCCGTTCTTTTTTTTATCGTAATTTTTGTTGCTTTTTTCTGACGATCTTTTTCTTCAGTTTCAATAAGCGCTGAAGTGCAATTCGGACATCTTGTTGCTTTAAAAGGGATATTCGAGTAACAATAAGAGCACATTTTTTGTTTCATATGTTCTAGTGGATCACCTTCAGGACGTCTTAGTCGATTTACTTGGCGAACAAATAAAAATAGAACAAATGCAACAATGAAAAAATGAATGGCATGATTAAAAAAAATGCCATAGTTTAGCGTCGGTACACCTGCATCTCTAGCTTCGGCTAACGTACTGTATTCGCTAGATGAAAGGTTAATATAAAGGTTAGAAAAATCAACTTTACCAATGAATAACCCGAATGGCGGCATTAAGATGTCATCAACAAACGATTGGACAATTGTAGCAAACGTGGTGCCAATAATTACACCTACGCTCATATCTATCACATTGCCACGCATCGCAAACTCTTTAAATTCAGTGAAAATTTTCATTTATTGATCCCACCTTTAGATGGTTGTCTTTAAGATGTTATGCATATTCTTCTATAAGAATGACGTCTTCTTGCCTTAGGTTAATTAAAATTCAAGAAAAGTAGGTATAATAAGACTTCGCCAATTTGCTCTTAATGAAGGGTTAAAAAGATAAATAAAGGGGAGACTTTATGGGAAATTCATGGAGCTATGAATCTATGCTACTAAAAAATTCAGAATATACAAATAAGTATAAGTGGTTAATCGATAACTCTCTAGATATGATATCTATTCATACATCTGATGGTAGATATCGCTATGTTTCACCCTCATTTACTGAAACTCTAGGTTATACGAGTATTGATTTGCTACATAAATTTCCTATTGATTTTATTCATGAAGACGAACTAGAAGTCGCTATGAAAAATCATGAACAATTATTATTAGGAAAGGAAACGATTGAAACGACGTTTAGACATCAGCGAAAACATGGCGAGTATATTTGGTTAGAAGCTAAAATTAAAGCTATTCGAAATGATGAAGGAGAAGTTTTAGAGATATTGGCTTTTACAAGGGTAATAGAAGATAAAGTGAGATATGAACATCAACTATTAGAAGCTAAGCAGGAACTTCATAATATTATTTCAAATCAACAAGGGCTAATTTTTAAGATCTTAAGAAAAGAAAGCGCATACATTTATTCTGTATTTGCTGGTGAATTAGTTCAGTTAATAGGGAGAAAGCCTGAGGATATAGTTGGAAAATCGCCATATGAAATATTTACAAAAGAAATGGCGGATTATTTAGTAAATCAATATGATTTATCGTGGGGAAATAAAGAGAAAGTAACTTTTGAGTATACCACAAATAACAATTACAATTTATTAGTAAAAATTAAGCCAATTGTTAAACACGGGGAAGTGACTGAATTAATAGGTTCATGTGTAGATATTACGACATTAAAAGAAGCGGAACAACAACTTATTCAATCCGAAAAACTCTCTGTTATGGGTGAGTTATCAGCAGGTATTGCCCATGAGATAAGAAATCCATTAACTGCTATCAAAGGATTCTTACAAATTATGAAAATGGAACAGCACAACAAATACATTGACATTATGGAATCTGAAGTAAACCGAATAGAGTTAATCACAAGTGAATTTATGGTGTTGTCAAAACCGAGTGTGGAAAAGTATAAAAAACTTCAAATTTATTCCGTTATCGATGATGTGTTATTTTTGGTCGAAGCGGAAGCTTTTAAGAAAAGAATTACGATTGAACGGACGATTACTGAAGAGTTATTCATAGAAGGTGAAGAATACCAAATTAAACAGGTCCTCCTCAACATGATGAAAAATGCAATTGAGTCGATGAGTCAAGCAGGGGTTATTCATGTTACCGCGTTCCAAGAAAACGATAAAGTATGTATCAGCATAACGGATCAAGGGTGTGGCATACAAGAAGAAAAAACGGTTCATTTAGGAAAACCTTTTTATACGACTAAAGAAAAGGGAAATGGCCTTGGATTAATGATTTGTTACAAAATCGTTAAAGAACATGGAGGTACAATTAGCGTCGATAGTAAGCTAAATGAAGGTACGACGTTTACGATAGAACTCCCGATAGTTCACAATGGTTCATAATGCATAATATAAAGTAGAAAGCGCAGCTGCTCTTAGCGAGATCAGCAGCTGCGCTTTGGTTGGTTATAAGAATATTTACTCTGCTTTTGTCATCGTAACATGGGGTATTCCAGCATCAAGAAACTCACCAGAAACAGTTTCGTATCCGAGTGATTTATAAAATGGTTCGGCTTGGATTTGTGCATTTAGTTTAAATTTTGTCAGTCCTTCGCTTTGACCGACACTTTCAATTTTATCCATTAATAGTTTACCGATCCTTTTTTTTCGATATTCATTTAAAATGCATATACGCTCTACTTTGCCGTAACCATCGACAACTCTTAATCTTCCAGCACCAATAGGCTTACTATCGTCGTACACTACAAAGTGTATAGCGTCTTCTTCAAATTGATCGATTTCTTCTTCTTCAGGTACTTTTTGTTCCTCCACAAATACTGTAGTTCGTACAGAGTACGCGTCTTTTAATTGTTCTTTGTTTTCAACGACAGTAACTTTCAAATTTAACAATCCTTTCCTAAATGAAATGTTTCATGTACAGACCAAGATCCATTTTCTAATTGGTATAGAAGCTGTATTCGGTCAATGGTTTCTTCATAATTAACCGTATACATTTTTAATTGTCCTAGTACATCAAAATGCTCTTGATTCGTTAAATCTTGCCCAATCGTGACGTGAGGAGTATATTTCTGAGATTGTTCCTCATGAAGAATATCTTGATGTAATAATTGATGCAGCTTTTCTAATGACGAATTTGAACGGATTTTAAAGAAGATCTTATTCGTGTTTGGATAGAACGAGTCAATTTTATAAATATGAATGGTAAAAGGCGAAATCGATGTAGTCACAGTTCGAATATAGTTTGTTATAAGCTGGAGTTTTTCTCCTTCGATCTCAAATGGATTTTTTAGCGTTATATGTGGAGGGATTAATGAATAATGCGAGTCATATCGCTTTCGATACGAATTTGCTTCGTCTTGTAAGGCCTTAGATGGAAATATTGCAATCCCATATTTCATAAAAATCATCCTCCTATACAATCCACTTTATTTTGTTAACATATAATGCAGTGCACTTTTAATATCTGGTTGCCAAAAGGTCCAGCGATGGTCCCCTTCAAATTCATGATAATGATACGTCATTCCCCTATTTTCTATTAACTGGTTCAAGTCCCGGTTAGGCGTTAGAAAGTCTTTTCGTACACCGTTCGTTGTCTCTACATTCGTTTCTTCATTTCCTATTACATGATAAATCTTAAGGTGTTGATTGTCGAATGTAGACATCTGATCGAGAATGCTTTGATTGATGTATGGAGACTGCAATATGACTTGACCAAATGTGTTTGGATAATGCATGGCTGCTAATAAAGAAACCGTTCCTCCTAATGAATCGCCAATAAGTGTTCGTCCTGCTGCGAGGGAAAACGTTTGAAAATGGTCTTCTGCATATGGCACAAGTTCTTCAGCGAGGAAGCGAAGATACGAATTAAAGAGTTGACCTTTTGGATGATACATTTCCCTACGATTTTTCACATTATCATAAGGAATACCAATAATGATAACGTCCTCAATTTCATTATTTGAAATCATTTCTTCGGCTTGCCGAGCTATTCGACCAAGCTGAAAGTAATCTCTTCCATCTTGAGCAATGAGCAAATGATAACTGTATAAAGGGGAGTAATTTGGTGGTAAGTAAATAAGGATGGGCATTTCTTTCTTTAAATATTTGCTGTATATTTGTTCTTCTCTAATTGTTCCATATAGTCGCTTCATTTCATTACAACCTTTCAAATTGTCCAGAATTTCAACCATGATGATTTTATTATTTTAACATATATGCAGAAAATACAGTTTCAAAACGAACTTTTAAAAAGATAGAAGGAACAAGTTTCATGTATACCTAATAATACATATTAATGTTTTATGTTAATGTCAAGGTACTTACGTGTTTTATAGGGAGTGAAAAAAATTGACTAAAATATATATATTACCTGTTCCAGATAGGCTGCAGCCATTACGAAAAGCAACCCAAAGATACCCATTTCATAATAAGGATTATCATATCGAAGAAGATTTTTTAAATTACTTAAATAAGGAAAGAGATTTACTTGTGTTTGATCCAAAGGAAGCAGATTGGCATTACCTACCTATATTTTGGACTAGATGGGTAAGTTATGGCCTAAAAAGAGATAGATTAAAAAAGTTAAAACATGATATAGATAATATTATTATTGATGATAAAAAGACATTCACGATTTGTCACCACAAAGATGCGCCATTCATATCTCTTGATAAAACATTGATATTCTCAACAACTCGAAAGCACAATTCAATTGATGTTCCACTTCTTTCAAGTCCTCATCGCCTTCCTAATTCAGTTCCGCGAAAAAAATATCTCGCATCTTTCGTAGGTTCTCTTAGAACACACCGAATTAGAATGGATATGTTTATGAAACTCAAACATCGTAAAGATATATTTTTGTATAATGGTAATAAAGGAGATACTTTCTTTGTTAATAAGTTGTTAGAATCTTATATATCGCTTTGTCCTAGAGGGTTAGGGGTGAATTCTTACCGATTTTTTGAATCAATGCAATTGGGTGTGGTCCCATTGATTATTGGAGATATCGATACAAGACCATTTAAAAAGTACATTGATTGGGATCGAGTTAGCTATTATATTTGTACAGTTAGTAATATTAATGAGCTGATGGATAATTTAGATAAAAAAGAGTTAATAAAGATGGGCCATGAAGCTTCAATTCTTTGGAAAGAAAAATTACAATATCAAAAATGGTGTAGATATGTCATTCACGAATTAAATGAATTGAAATAAGTTATATAACTTCTAAATATATACAGTTATACTAAAAGGTAATGTAATGAAAACGGACTCGGTAAGAAGGAGTCTGTTTTTAATTATATGAAAATTCTAAAATAGGTAAACTTCTTTGAAGATTTTAGTTAAAATAATAGTAAGGACAATTAATGAATTTGCGAAAGTATTGCGATATTGTGTAGGAACTAATACTGGAATGGTGAAAAAGAGTATTGGTTTAAATACTTTAGCTAATACGTAACTTAAACAAATTCTACAACACGTTCTTTTTAAGGGGGAGACATAATGAAAGTACCAGTTCCATCAAATGTTGTCGAACAAGCTGCACGAACAAAATTACAAGAACGAGGCGTAACATTAGAAGATATCGCAAATATTGTATACGAACTCCAAGTGAAATTTTATAGCAAACTAACAATGGAGGATTGTTTAGAAAGTGTAGACGCTGTTTTGTTTAAGCGTGAGATACAACATGCTATTTTAGTTGGAATTGAATTGGACGAGCTGGCGGAAAGAGGCCAGTTATCTGAACCGTTATTATCTATCATTCAATCAGATGAAGGGCTATTTGGTGTAGATGAAACAATTGCACTCGGGTCTGTATTTGGATTTGGAAGTATTGCGGTTACGACTTTCGGTTATTTGGATAAAGCAAAATATGGGATCATAAAGGATCTTGATGAGGGAAAGGAAAAGACGCATACGTTCTTAGATGATTTAGTAGCAAGCGTTGCAGCGAGCGCTGCTGCAAGACTTGCGCACCGTTTACGTGACCGAGATGAAAAACGTGGTCGACAAGAAATAGAAAAACGTGACCTAGAAGATAAAATTGGCTAAATAGGTAGTCTAAGGATGATACCATTACGAATTCCCAACTCCTATTTCTCGTTCGTTTTAATACGTTAAAAAAATCCCAATTCTTAAAAAAAAAGTAAACTTTTATTGTATTTTCGGATAAAATAAATAAAAATCGTTGAAAGGCAAGGGAAACGTAATGGGAAAACAGCCACGTTGGATTTATTGGAAGCAAACATTTCAATCTAAATTTCAAGCTGGATGCTTAAAAGCAAAACTTGAAGATAATTGGCATAATGGCTATGAGATTGGACCATGTGTTGAAATAAAAAAATTGAAAACAAATAAGTACGTAGTTAGATATACTTATGATGAGATGTCAGAATGGTCCTGACGTCTCTTTTTTGTGATGAATATCATATGACTTGTGCAAGGTGATTGATAATTGTGTTTCTATAAAAATCAGTCGGATTATGTTTGAAGTTTCAACTTTATAAGACATATTGTACTTGTATTTAGTACCGTAATTGATTTCAATTACGGTACTATCAATTTCCGTAAACCAAATACATTCAACATCGGAAGTCAAGAAGTTGCGGATTTGAATATATTTCTATTTTAAGTAATCCAAAAAACACATACGACCACTCATATCATCATTATAGGTATGCCTTTTTCATGATGAGCTTATTTTTTATTTTCCAATCATTTTTTCAGGAATGACAATTTCATCGAATTGTTCTCCTGATAATAAGCCGCTTGATATCGCAGCTTCTCGCAACGTCGTACCTTCTTCGTGCGCTTTTTTTGCAATTTTAGCCGCATTTTCATAACCGATATGTGGATTAAGCGCAGTGACGAGCATAAGTGACCTCGATAAGAGAGTTTCAATTACGTCAGTATTTGCTTCGATTCCAACAAGACACTTGTCATTAAATGAAATAATCGCATCGGAAAGAAGTTGAACCGATTGTAAATAATTATAAATAATGACAGGTTTAAATACATTTAATTCAAAGTTTCCTTGACTAGCCGCAAAGCCAATTGTTGCGTCATTACCCATCACTTGAACAGCAACCATCGTTAAGGCTTCACTTTGAGTCGGGTTGACTTTTCCAGGCATAATCGAACTACCAGGTTCGTTAGCAGGGATCGTAATTTCTCCAATACCTGATCTTGGACCACTCGCAAGCCACCTGACATCATTTGCAATCTTCATTAAATCGGCTGCGAGTGCTTTTAAGGCACCATGAGCATAAACTAGCTCATCATGGCTCGTTAAGGCGTGAAACTTATTTTTAGCCGATGTAAATGTGGTTCTCGTTATTTTACTGATTTCTTCAGCAACTTTATCCCCAAACTGGGGGTGAGCGTTAATACCAGTTCCGACAGCTGTTCCACCAATTGCTAATTCTTTTAAGTGCACTAAACTTTCATTGATCATTTTCTCAGATTTTTCAAGCATTCGCAGCCAACCACTTACTTCTTGACCAAGCGTAAGAGGGGTTGCATCTTGTAAGTGCGTTCGTCCAATTTTTATAATATCCTTAAATTCATCGATTTTCCTTTCTAATGTTGCTTTCATGGCTTCGATGGCTGGGAGTAATTGTTTTTCAACTTGATTCACAGCTGCGATATGCATTGCAGTAGGAAAAGTATCATTAGAACTTTGGGATCGATTTACGTCATCATTTGGATGAACACGCTCTTTACTATTATTTGATGTTAGGTGAAGGTTTGCTTCAAAGGCAATGACTTCATTTACGTTCATATTTGATTGAGTCCCACTACCTGTTTGCCATACAGACAATGGAAAATGATCATCAAACTCTCCAGAAATGATTTTCTCAGCAATTGTTACGATCGCGTCTTTTTTTTCAGCTTCAAGATTGTTAATTTCGTGATTGACAATCGCAGCTGACTTTTTCAAAATCGCAAAGGCATGAATAATTCGCATTGGCATTTTTTCAATCCCGATCTTAAAGTTCTCTATACTTCTTTGGGTTTGTGCACCCCAGGATTTTTCATTTGGTACTTTGATTTCTCCAATCGTATCTTTTTCAACTCGAAATTCCACTTTTCATTCCTCCAAACGTAGATGATATTTATAGCTTTTTATATTCTTTGGTAATCAATACCCTTTTTTCCATTGATCGTATTATTTTATGTAAAAAAATTAATTTCATATGATGAATGTTTTTTCTTCGTATAACTAATGAAAGAGCATTACTGTTACTTATCATTCATGGTCAAATTCAAATGAGGTTATTTCCAGGTTTAGTCGAGACAATAGGAGCAATTGAAAGCTCTATTTGAGCAATTCTTATGAAAATTAACTTTGTTAATTTTGAATGAATTTACCAACAGAGCTAATAATAACCCCATAGTAAGGAGTGCATCATTTGATCATTTTCAATTTAATGGGGTGGGAAGATGAATATCCTATGGGGAGTAATAGGAATTCTCGTGATTTTTGCAATTGCTTTTTTACTTTCAAACAAACGATCAGCTATTAATTTAAGGACGGTTTTAGGAGGATTTGCGATACAACTCTTGTTTGCTATTCTTGTACTAAAAGTCCCAGCAGGAAGAGAGGTATTGAATTGGCTTACTTTAGCTGTAGGTAATATTATTGATTATGCCAATGCTGGAATTGGATTTGTGTTTGGTGAGATGTTTATAAAAGAAGATGGAATATTTATGTTTGCGATTAACGTTTTGGCCGTTATTATATTCTTTTCGTCATTGATCTCAGTACTTTATTATTTAAATATAATGCAGTGGGTTATTAAAATTCTTGGTGGAGCTTTATCGAAACTATTAGGTACGAGTAAATCAGAATCATTGAGTGCGGCAGCAAATATTTTTGTTGGGCAAACCGAAGCGCCGCTTGTCATTAGACCTTATATTTCCAAGATGACACAGTCTGAATTATTTGCTGTGATGACAGGAGGGCTTGCCTCTGTCGCTGGTTCGGTTCTCGTTGGTTATGCGTTACTAGGTGTTCCTCTTGAATACTTGTTAGCCGCGAGCTTTATGGCGGCTCCAGCAGGATTGGTCATGGCCAAAATGATCGTTCCTGAAACAAATAAAGACCAGCTAACGGGAGAGTTTCACATGGAAAAAGATAAGGAATCAGCTAACGTCATTGATGCTGCTGCAAGAGGAGCTAGCGTCGGCTTGAACTTAACTCTTAATATTGCGGCAATGTTACTCGCCTTTGTCGCTCTAATTGCATTGCTTAATGGAATTCTCGGTGCCATTGGTGGGTTGTTCGGGTTTAATGGACTTACGTTAGAAATGATTTTAGGATTTGTCTTTGCTCCCCTTGCCTTTGCTATTGGTGTACCTTGGCATGAAGCGGTAACAGCTGGAGGTTTTATTGGACAAAAGCTCATCGTCAATGAGTTTGTTGCGTATCTTTCGTTTGCACCACAAATTGAGATACTATCGGAAAAAACAGTGGCAGTTGTTAGTTTTGCTCTTTGTGGATTTGCCAACTTATCTTCACTGGGAATTTTGCTTGGTGGGCTTGGAAACTTGGCACCCGATAGAAGAGCGGATATAGCAAAACTTGGGTTACGTGCAATTGCAGCAGGTATGCTAGCTTCTTTATTAAGTGCTGCAGTGGCTGGTATGTTATTCTAAGATGATTTTTGGTTCTTCTTCTATATGTAGAAGGGCCATTTTTTGTACGTTTAACTGGCACTATGACATCTACTTCAAGGTTTTGAAGGATAGGCAAGGCTAAGTGGGAGATAAGTGGCCAGTAAAAAGTAGAGCCTGTGTGAGACCGACAGAGTAGGGCGCAAGTCTCATTCATTGGTGGGGATGAAGGAAACCCCCGCATTCAATGAGGTTTAAATTTATACCTAGGTACATTCGAATGTCAGTTATTAGACTGGCATTCTTTTTTATTTACACTATACAATCGATTGATTAAGAATAAGAATTACTAGGTGAGTATTGACAGTACATGGAAAAAGTATTAATGTATTAAGTGTACTACACTATGCAATACAGTATAGAGAGATTGAGCAACCTAAAAGGTGGTGACTCCATGCTTTTACGAATTGACCCTAAAAGCAATGTACCGTTATACGAACAAATTATTATGCAAATTAAAGAACTTCGAGCAAAAGGAATAATCGAAGCGAATGAGAGGCTTCCTTCCGTTCGGGAGTTGAGTTCACAAATTGTGATTAACCCGAACACCGTAAGTAAGGCGTATAAAGAACTTGAAAGACAAGGGATTATCGTGACCATTCGAGGAAAAGGAACGTTTGTAGCCGAAGGTGAAACGATAGCAGCAACGGATAAGGAGAGAGAGAAGATGAAAAAGTCTTTAGAGCAGCTGGTTATTGATAGTGCTTATTTAGGAATTACAAAAGAAGAGCTGCAGCAATGGATAAATGACTTATTTCAAGATTTAGGTGGTGATATACATGATAGAAATTAATCAGCTTTCGAAATCCATTCATAATCACGAAGTCCTTAATGATATCAATTTCGAATTAAAACCTGGAAACATAATTGGATTGATTGGGAGGAATGGAGCTGGAAAAACAACACTTTTACGTCTCTTAGTGGGAATCCTTTTACCGACAAAAGGAGATGTTCTTCTCGATGGAAAAAGCATTTATCAATATCCAGAAGTGAAAAAGGAAATTGTATTCGTCCCCGATTCGCCAGAAGCACTGAAAAATTATGCAACACAAGAAATTGTAAAGTTATATAAGCAAATCTATCCTAATTTTGATGAAAAGTATTTTTATGATCTTCTTGAGCGTTTTTCCTTACCGAAAACGAGAAAAATTGGAAATTATTCAAAAGGAATGAAGGCTCTCTTTGCTCTAGTGTTAGCCTTTTCTACTCGAGCAAAATACATTTTATTAGATGAACCAACAGATGGTTTAGATGTTATCGTAAAAAAGAAAATTTTACGATACATTATCGAAGAAGTCGCAGAACAACAAGTTTCCGTTATTATTTCTTCACATCGTCTAGATGAACTTGAATTTATGGCTGATCAAATTATTGTTATAAAAGATGGCACAATTGATTCAAATTATGATCTCGATGAAATGAAAAAATCCTACCGGAAAGTACAAGTCGTATTTAAAGGATATCTACCTAATGAACTGAGCGAACAAGTGAATGTATTGTCCCAAAGTGGAAGAGTATACACATTGTTGCTTGACGGTGATTTAGCTAAGAAAGAAGCGGAAATTAAAAAGCATGAGCCGCTCTTATATGAAGAACTTTCGGTCGTTTTAGAAGATATTTTTGTTGCGAAGCTTGGGGGTGAAGAGTTTGCTAATTAAAGCACTTTGGATGAAAGAGTATAAACAGACAAAAACACTAATTTGGGGTTTACTCATTCTATTCTTTTTTGATTTTCCGATTCGTGTTTCACTTAACTTAGAAAGTTGGAAGACGATGGAAGAGCATGCGTTAATTGAACCGACAGCATATGCCAATCCTATTGTCCACGACTTTATGGTTCGATCGTTGTTTTTTGGGGGATTTGCAACGTTTTTAGGAATGATTATTATTGTGTTACTTGCAGGTATAATGATCGGTTCTGAGCGAAATACGCGAAAGAATGATTTTTCATTTGCGTTGCCGTATAAACGAAGGGATATGTTTTTAACGAAATGGTTAATTGGAGTTTTGTCTGTTAGTGTTTTTTATACCGTAAATTACTTAGCAGCTTACTTTTTAGTTGCGACTTCCGATTATAAGCATTTTTTAGAACAATTTTCACATGTACAGTTATTAATTATGCCGCTTCTAGGATTTATTACTCTGTTTAGTTTTGCGATGCTTATTGGGACGGTTTCTGGTGAAATGGTTTCTCAAATGGTTCTTACGTTTATTTTTACGTTCTTTCCATTAGGTTTCTATTATTTAGTTTCAGGATTTTGGATGATTCACACTAATGAGTATTTACATGAACCAACTGCACTTACGTACTTCGTTTGGCCGATTTATAGTATTGATGCCTACTCTAATAAACCATTACTCATACCGATTGTTGCGACGATCATTTTTACGATAATAGCGACAAAATTATACACGGTTAATAAAACTGAACATAATGGGGAATTTCTCATTTTTAAAGGGTTACAGCCGGTTTTTAAAGTCGGTATATTAATCTGTTTTGCATTATTAGGAGGAATGTTAATTTCAAGCTTGACGCCATACACGAATGGTAATATACTGACTATCGTGTTCTATTGGATAGGGTTTATCGTTTTTGCACTTCTATCCTATCGTTTAACCACAAGGTTGTTGACAATGAACGTCACTGTAAAGAATAAGTAAAAGGTGAGAAAAGATGAAGAGAGCATTTTGGTTATATTTTTTGTTACTGTTTTTCCTAGCTTTTTGTTTTGTCTATATTGAAAATATGAACCTACCATCTTAATAATTAAGGTGTTTAATAGGTAATAAGCTAGTAAATAAAAATTTCAGATCGTATACAGGATCTCCAAGAGTGAAAAGGATAGTTCAAGCTAGGTGTTTTATAGCTGAATTATCCTTTTTTATTTACTTTAAAAAAGGATAGATGATAGAGGAATAAAAAAAGAGACTAATTACATCAATCCCTCTTTATAAAAAATTTAAATAAAGTTATAAAAGCTCTTATTACTATTCACTTTGTTCGTTTGGAATTATAGGTTAGTTCGAAGACTAGTTTAATAAAACTACATAATTTGCAAAGAAATAGTAAATTACTCAGGAGTAACTTTGGTGAGAGTTATTAAGTTCGAGGAAGTTTTATTGTTTATCTTTCAACTAAATGAGTATGCTTTAAGTAAAAAAGAAGACGACCAGTATCTTGAGTCGACTTCTTCCTTTTTGTTATTGAAATAAACTTTTATATTCCCCGTATCCTTCTTTTTCGAGGTCATCTTTATGAATAAATTTAAGCGCCGCAGAATTAATACAGTATCGTAAACCTGTTGGCTTTGGTCCATCGTCAAATACATGACCTAAGTGAGAGTCTGAGTTTTTACTTCGTACTTCAATTCTCCTCATTCCATGACTTGTATCGAGTTCTTCTGCTACTTTGTTTTGATGAAGTGGTTTCGTGAAACTTGGCCAGCCACAACCAGCATCAAATTTATCAAATGAACTAAATAACGGTTCACCTGAGACGATGTCGACATAAATTCCTTCTTCTTCATTGTTCCAATATTCATTGTGAAAAGGAGGCTCAGTACCGTTATTTTGCGTTACTTCATATTGTATCGGTGTTAATGTTTTCTTTAATGTTTCTGGATCTTTTTTTTCGGACCAATGTTCCTTTATAAAGTGATCTCGTCCTGAGCCTTTACGATAGGTCATGTATCGAAATGGATTTTTTTTGTGAAAGTCTTGATGGTAGTCTTCTGCAGGGTAGAAAGCTGTTGCAGGTAGTATTTGTGTGGCAATCGGCTTTTGGAATCTGCCGCTTTCTTCTAATGCCTTTTTTGAGTCTTCAGCTATTTTTTTTTGTTCTTCTGTATGGTAGAAAATGACCGTTTTGTATGAGTGCCCACGATCATGAAATTGTCCACCTGTATCTGTAGGATCTATTTGTTGCCAAAAAGTTTCAATAAGCTTCTTATATGGAAAAATAGATGGATCGTATGTGATTTCTACCGCTTCATAATGTCCAGTCGTTTCACTACAGACTTCCTCATAAGTTGGGTTTTCTTTATGACCACCTGTGTATCCTGAAACCACTTTTTCAATTCCTGGTAATTCGTCAAAGGGAGTTACCATACACCAAAAACAACCGCCTGCAAATGTTGCTGTTTCAAACGTTTTATTCACGAATTCCTTACCTCCATTCAGTAAAAACGATTCTATGTATGTAGTATACAAATAATATGTAATGAAAAACAAAGAAAATGTATTATATAATAAAAAAATACAAAACCATTCTTGCTGTTTACTACGTATATTATAAAGGAAACTGTCATTCAGTAGGGAGGAGAGTGATTGTTATGAAAAGAACTCCAAAGAAAAAGAAACGTTTAGAAGATGGATGGGTTTATTTTATATTTGAAATTTTTATAGAAATTATTTTCATTCTTCCTAGATTGCTTATCCGTATCTTTAAGCATGGATAATTCTAAAGGAATACTACATACCTTCTTCTTCAAAACGTTTCAAATCATTTTTGTGGCCGATCATGATTAATATATCGTTCCTTTCAATTAAATTAGAGGGATATGGAGAAATATTGATGTCCTTTCCTCGTTTAATCGCTAAGATGGTACATCCAAATTTGGCACGAACGTCTAATTGTTCGATTGATTTATTTGAAACTTTGTCAGTCGCAATAACTTCGATAATACTATACTCATCTGAAAGCTCTATATAATCAACTATTTTTTCTGATACGAGATGTTGCGCAATTCGAATGCCCATATCTTGCTCGGGATGAACAATTCGATCGGCACCGATTTTTTCAAGGACGCGATGGTGGTAATAATTTTGTGCCTTTACCCAAACATTGTTTACGCCCATTTCTTTCAGGATGAGTGTGCAAAGAATACTCGATTGAATATTATCACCGATAGCCACAATTACATAATCGAAATTCCGTAGGCCGAGTGAGTGAAGCGCATTTTCATCTGTTCCACTTGCAATCACACTATGAGTCGAGTGTTCCGTCATGTTGTTTACTTTTTCTTCGTTATTATCAATCGCTAGAACATCATGACCTAATTTATAAAGCTCTTTGCAGATACTACTTCCAAACCGTCCTAAGCCAATGACAGCAAACTGTTTTTTCATCGTAATCTTCTCCTTGTTTCCCAACGTTTCTATTCCAAAATATAAAAAAAGAGAGCAAGTCCAAGCATTGTTAGTATGACTTTCCTGTTTAAAATTTATGATTGGAGTGTACGGCTTAAGTAATGTTAAATTTTTAAGTTTCAACTTTTTAGAGATCGGGTAAAAAAGGAGAGGAGCAATTGTAAGAGAGGTGCCGATTATAACAATCTACTGAAAAATGGGAATTTATCCAATCGTTATTGATATTGTGATATAATTTACATTCGCTTTGTTGGTAAAGATCAAAAGATAGTTGAACCTGATTTTAATTTTGTATAAATGAAAGAAGGGTGAGGAAACTTAAATATTAATTGTAAAAGATTACCCAAGTACGGCAAAAACTAGGTAACTGGGCTTCCTCTTATTATAACGATACATAATGTTTACCTCAAAGACATAATTCATTTTTTTACTTTGAAGGGAGGGACCTTACGATTAAAGAGTAATCGTAAGGATGTTATGGAAAAGTACACATACGACACAAAAAAACCAGGAAGTGTCTTTGTCATTTCCGCTATATTTGTTAGTTTATTTGTATTATGGGGTGTATTAGCGCCTCGGGGATTAGAAGAAACGGCAAGTGAATTACTAGCAACAACGATTGAAAACTTCGGTTGGTTTTACATGATTGTTACCGCTATTTTTATAGCGTTTGTTTTATTTTTAGCAATCAGTCCGTTCGGTAAAATGAAACTTGGAAAGGAAGAAGACAAACCTGAATACTCCTATTACACATGGGTGGGGATGTTGTTTTCAGCAGGGATTGGCGTTGGTTTTGTCTTTTGGGGAGTAGCAGAGCCTGTTCTTTACTACATGGATCCTCCATACGGCGTTCAACCTGAAACAGTAGAAGCCGCGAATATTGGTCTACGCTATGCAGTTTATCATTGGGCCCTTCATCCGTGGGCAATTTTTGGGTTAGTTGCTTTAGCATTAGCTTATGTTCAATACCGGAAAGACCAGCCAGCACTTATTAGTTCAGCCTTTTACCCAATTTTAGGGGAGCGAGTCAATGGTTGGTTCGGTCGCGGGATTGATATTCTTGCTGTTCTAGCAACATCTACTGGAGTTGCAACAACTTTCGGTTTAAGTGCGATGCAAATTACAGGTGGGTTATCTTATTTAACTCCAATTCCGAACAACGTAACGACACAGCTTATCGTCATTTTTGTCGTTGCCATTTTATTTATGTTTTCTGCTGGGTCGGGTTTAAATAAAGGAATTCGAATTTTAAGTATTACAAATTTAACGATTGCGGCAATCCTTTTACTGTTCATGATCATTTTTGGTCCTACTCTATTTATTGCTGAAGGGGTTGTCACAACTTTAGGGGGATACATTTCAAATATCATCCCGATGAGTTTAACAATGACACCATTCACGGATAGTGTATGGTTAGGGGCATATACGATATTTTTCTGGGCTTGGCATATTTCATGGGCTCCTTTTATGGGAATATTTATCGCCAGAATTTCAAGAGGTAGATCAATTCGTGAATTTGTTTTTGGTGTCTTATTTGTCCCTTCCTTGCTTGGTCTAATTTGGTTCACTGCATTTGGTGGAACAGCTCTTCATTTAGATCGAACGGCAGGAAGTAACATTGCTGAGATTGTCATGAACAATGTAGAAGTCGCGTTATTTGCAACATTAGCGGAGCTCCCTTTTGGTGGGATCATGAGTGTTTTATCGGTCTTGTTAATTCTTATTTTCTTTATTACCTCAGCTGATTCGGCTTCGTATGTTTTAGGAGCGATGACTTCTAGAGGAAGTCTAAATCCTGCGCTTTATGTAAAATTGATTTGGGGCTTCTTAATTGCAGCAACAGCAAGTGTGTTACTCTTAAGTGGTGGCTTACAAGGATTGCAGACAGCTTCTATCATTGCGGCATTACCTTTTGGCATTATCATGCTAATGATGGCTGTGTCGATGTTTATGATGATAAATAAAGATTATCGCGCTATAAGGAAAAAGAAACGTACAAAACAAATCGAAGAGATTAAAGAAGAAGTACGTGAAGAGATGAAAGAAGATATATACGAAGAAATCAAAGTAGAAATGCTAGAAGAAGTTAGAGATGAAATAAAGGAAGAAGTATTAGAAGAATTTAAAGAAGAGATATATGAAGAAATGAAAGAAGAAATTATTGAAGAGTTTCAAGCGGACGACGACAAATCTTCAAATTCAAAAAAAGAATAATGGTAGTTGTAATGAAAAGACTGAATTTTCATCAGTCTCTTTTTTTTGTAGGTAAGAGAGCATTTCGCCAGCTTCTCGCTTTCCTCGTTGGTCGGTGAATTTAAGGCCATAACTTATAATTTTAGCGGCATTGTATCGAATGTATTTTTCAGACTCTAGAAATGAAAGGAGCTAAGGCTGACTTTAGAGCATATTTCTTCCTTATACTGGAAATAAAAGGAACTAAGGCTGACTTTAGAGTATGTTACTTCCTAATATTGGTGATTGAAGGAGCTAAGATCGACTTTAGAGTACAACACTTCCTTATATTGGTAATTAAAGGAACTAAGATTGACTTTAGAGGACATTCCTTCCTGATACTGGTAATGAAAGGAGCTAAGATCGACTTTAGAGGACGCTTTTTCCTGATACTGGAAATTAGAGGAGCTAAGTTTGATTTTAGAGAATATTACTTCCTGTTACTGGAAATACGAGGACTGAAATGGACTTTAGAGCGCACATTTCTTCCTAATATTAGGAATGGAAGTCGCTAAACCTTAAAGATACATACTGTAATAATAAATTTTCAAAACTACTTGGTCATCTTTAATACACCAATTTAAAGAAAATGTAGATGTGAATTTTTTATGAATGAATTAGATTTTGAAAGAAAATAGGAGGAAAAGCGGGAAAAACAGTGGTTGAACACGGTTACATTAAGATTTAAGTATTACAAAAATCGTGGTACAATGCATTTCGTTATGTGCGGAATTGATTTTCCCAGATGGAAAATCTCTAAATTAATGATAGAGGTGCAAAATGAATATCGAGAAGATAAAAAATGAATGGTTTGGTAATGTGAGAGGGGATGTACTTGCTGGGATGGTAGTCGCGCTCGCGTTAATTCCAGAAGCGATTGCCTTTTCCATTATTGCTGGTGTTGATCCGATGGTTGGATTGTACGCTTCTTTCTGTATTGCTGTTGTAATCGCATTCGTTGGGGGACGACCAGGAATGATTTCAGCGGCAACAGGTGCGATGGCGTTATTAATGGTTACGCTCGTTGCCGATCACGGACTTCAATATTTACTAGCAGCTACGATATTAACGGGTATTATTCAAATTTTCTTTGGAGTCTTTAAGCTCGCTCGTTATATGAAGTTTATTCCACGTTCGGTCATGATCGGATTTGTAAATGCGTTAGCAATTTTAATTTTTATGGCCCAACTAGAACAGTTTGTCGGTGCGACTTGGATGATGTATGTACTAGTGGCTACAACATTAGTGATTATCTATGTGTTACCGAGATTTACAAAAGCAGTTCCATCAACGTTAATAGCGATTATTGTCATAACGGCTTTTGTTATTTTAACAGGTACTGGTGTAAGTACAGTAGGTGATATGGGAACATTAACTCAGTCATTGCCGATGTTTTTAATTCCACATATTCCATTAACAATTGAAACGTTATTGATCATTCTACCGTACTCTTTAGCTTTAGCAATTGTCGGTATATTAGAGTCATTATTAACAGCTCAAATTGTTGATGATATGACGGATACGGAAAGTAATAAAAATAAAGAAAGTCGCGGACAAGGGATCGCCAACATCGTTTCTGGCTTTTTCGGTGGAATGGCGGGTTGTGCGATGATTGGCCAGTCTGTGATTAATGTAAAATCGGGTGGACGAGGCAGATTATCAGCATTAGTTGCGGGTGTGTTCCTTATGATCCTTATTGTTGCCTTAGGTAATCTTGTTGTGCAAATACCAATGGCAGCACTCGTTGGGGTTATGATTATGGTATCGATCAGTACATTTGATTGGAATTCTGTTCGTACCCTTCATAAAGTACCACGAACAGATGCGGCAGTTATGGTTGTTACAGTGGGAACAGTTGTTATTACTCATAACTTAGCCATCGGTGTTCTCGCAGGGGTTGTACTTAGTGCCATATTCTTTGCAGGGAAAATTTCTAAAGTCAATGTCTCAGCGGAAGTGCTCAATCGCAAGAAAACTTATTACGTTCAAGGGCAAATTTTCTTTGCGTCTGTTACTGATTTTGTTGCTGCCTTTGATTATAAAGAAGAAGTTACCGATGTTGTGATTGATTTAAGTCAATCGCATTTATGGGATGATTCAGCGGTAGGAGCGATCGAAAAAATTAAACACAAGTTTGCGCAAAATGGTATCGATGTAAAGATTATCGGATTAAACAAAGATAGTACTAATTTAATGAGTAAAGTTGGTGGCATTTCGTCAGGCCACTAATGGTAAAGTGATGGTGTCAGATCCTTAGGAAACTAAGGTATCTAACACCATTTTTTGTGCTAGGCTTCACTCTTAAGTTACATAATAAGTTGAGGGAAGTGTCAGCCATTTTTTTTGGTCCAAAGTAGGTTAAACAAAATGAATAAAACAGTGGCATGATAAAGACAAAGATTATAGCAATGACATTAGGTCACAAGACTACCACATGTCATCATAAAGACGCCGATCACTTAAAACCGTATCGATCGGACAAATATCAGCATCTCTTCCATATTGCCATGCCCATACAATAGCATCACATGGTGGTTTAGCTGGAGTAAATCGTTGTGGACGATTTTGTTTTGTTGTTACCCCAGGTTCAGGTTCTGCACTCCATAGTACCGATTGTACTTTTACGCGTTCACTATTAGCAACAGCAGCGCAGTAGGCATCACTAAAAGGTCCTTCAACGGGATCGTGATAAAAACCAGGTTTGTAGCCACTCGGATAAAAAGCATCGACCCACGCTCGGATCCACGCCTCATCGACATCAAAGAAGTTTTCAATATTGGCAAATACTCGAACTCCTGTAGGAAAGCCGAGTCTTCTTGCATGGAAAATGGCATTCGCTGAAGCAATTTCCCCAGCACGGTATCCTACAGCTTCAGCAAATCCATTCTAAATGGGCATGACTCTAACACCGTTTCCACGTAACCTCCCGATTTCTTCTACGGTCAATCCGTCGCTAACATTGGGTATTGTCGTTAAGTATCTGCCCCAATATTCTGGTTTACCAAAGTTTTCAATCACACAATCATATAAGGCAGGAGTTACGGCCGCTGCTGAATCAACCCCCCAAATGGTTCTCGCCATGTAATCACTCCTAACTTTCAATATCAAATCACGGGTCGTCAAACGATCTATTTTATATCTTATCGTTTTAAAAGTTGTACTATGATAAATAAAAAGCGATTTCTTACATGTTGGAATCGGAAAGAAGTGGATGTAGATTGAAAATTTACTGTCGTTTGATGGGTTAAGGGCATGTTATTGTAGAAGCTGGATGGAATTAATGCACGGAGAAGGTATTAGTACAAGGTATATAGGCATTGAATTTATACAAGTAGAATATTCAAATAGGAAGTAGGGTTTATCTACCATAGAGTTTTTAGTTGAAAGGATTAATATGATAGTTTATGATTTTAAAAAAACTTCCTTCGAAAAAAGTGAGAATTAACTTTTTAAAAAGTGTTGACACATATTAAAAAATACGGTATATTTATTTTGTCGCTAAAATAAATGATCTTTGATCCGTTAGCTCAGCTGGGAGAGCGCCACCTTGACAGGGTGGAGGTCGGCGGTTCGATCCCGTCACGGGTCACCATAAAAACGTTGATACAAAGGGATTTTCTCATTAAAGGGAAATCCCTTTTTTGTTTATTTTTTTTTTGCCGACATTTCTGCCGACATTTTTATACAAACGAAATCAAATGAAAGCATATTTAACCTTTCTTGAACAAAGTATCAAGTGAATTCGCAGCTTCTCGATCTGCTTTTTCTAACACATGGCCATATGTGTTCATCGTGGTTTTTATATCAGCATGACCTAAACGACTGGAAATGGTTTTGGCATGAATTCCTTGATTAATGAGCAAGGTTGCCGACGTGTGACGTAAAGCGTGAAAATTGATATACTTTAGCTTATGACGGTTAATAAATCTTCTCCACCAAGTCGTGACAGATGTGGGGTGGAAAGGTATACCCTTGAAATCAGAAAATAGGAAAAAGTAGTCTCCACCATTCCAAAGTTCCTCAGCTGCTATTCGCTCTTGCTGTTTTTTTGTTTTTAACTTTTTTAATTCTGGAATAAGGGAAGAAGGAATGGTCACTGTTCTTTTGCTATTCTTTGTTTTCAATTCACCAATTTGAAATCCACTACTCTTGGAATAGGTAAGTCCTTGTTTTACTGCAATAATGCCTTCCTCTAGGTCAATATGTTTCCATTCAAGACCAAGTAATTCTGATCGTCGTAACCCTGTAGTAATAGCAATTTTAATCATAACTCTCCAGTGAAGAAGCTCTTTGTCTAGTCGATTTAAAAGAAGTGCAGCTTCTTCCTCATCATAAACCTCTATTTCTTTGGGCGTTTCTTTTGGCTTCTTAACACCTACTACTGGGTTTTCTTTAATTATCTTCCATTCAACAGCTCTACTAAAGATGTTTTTTAGTATCCTATGATGATAAGCAATAGTTGCTGGAGAAAGAACATCTTCCTTACCATCTTTTCTTAGTCCAGGTTCAGAAAGGTTGTCTAAAAAATCTACGATATGAATGGTTTTGACTTGATCAATTCGTAATGCTTGGGATGCAGGTAATATTCGATTGTTGATGTGCAGTAGATAGGTATCTAATGTCCTTGGAGCCAGATGTTTCTTGGCGTATTTAGGAAACCAGTGTTTTTCAACAAAATCAACAAACATCATTTTTTCAGGCTCAAAATAACTATCAGCTGTTACTTCAGTTACAAACTGAGCAAGCATTTTTTCTGCTTCGCGTTTCCCCTTGGCTTTGACAGTCTTATATTTCTTTTGTCGTTTCTTCTTACCCGTTAAATGATTAAGTTTCATACCTAGATCAACTTCAAGTTGCCATTTACCATCGCCTCGATCTCTTATCGATCCTTTGGCCATTTGTTCACACCATCCTTTACCACTCTAAATGATTTCTTATAGCAGGCATTTGAAGGACTTCTTCTATGTCACCGACTTGAATGATAAACTGAGTAACATCTTCATATATCCCACCGAAATTAGTAATAGTTTCTTTAATACGAGGGAGGTATACGCCAATAGTATTTGGTTTCTCGTAGGAAACAGTAAGATCACCAAGTGTAACAGATGCACTCAATATTTCATTATCAAAATCTTCGATACCATGAACTTCAAATGGAGCTACTATAGGTATATATAAGTATTCTGCATCCCAGTCAAGATTTCCAGTCCCAAAATTTAGCACAAACCAAGTAGGTACTTTTTCACCTTCATAATAATCATAATAAACAGTTGATCTCATTTTAAAATGCACCTTCCTTTACTAGTTTTCTTTCCACAGCTGTTTGTAAAAGTAACTTTGTTTCAGCTGACCAATTGGATGGATCAGCTTTTCTTGTTTTCATTTCCTCAAATGACCGAATATTATCATCCATTTTAGATTGAAACACTCTTCTTTTAATTTGTTCTAGACGTAAAGTGGCCATGTAAATAGTTACTTTAAATCTATCAGATAATAATGCTATTATTTCAGCTTCATAGTTTGGTAATGCTAGATTACTTATCATAGAAAATGGCATTGTAGCGTATAGTTGGAAGTTTTTTGTTTGGGCTTCTTGTAGCTCTCGAAATGCATTTGGCATCATTGTTTGTCTACCAGCGTGCCTTAATACATGGCACAATTCATGAAAAAATACTTCACGTTGTTCATCTTGAGGGAGTCTAGAATCAACTGATTATTGCAGAGAAAATGAGCCACTTATGCGGAGTTTTGAGCCAGTCATTGCGGCGTAAAGAGCCACCCTTTGCGGAATGCTGCGCCACTATAAATAGAATAAAGAAAAGCCTCCTGTATAATAACCTTGCATGCTAGCAAGCATGACATTATTATACAGGAGGCTTTTTATGGTTAATTACCGTAAGATTCTGGAACTTTATCTTGAAGAAGTTAGTCAAAGAACGATTAGTTCTAGCACTGGGCACTCAAGGGATACAGTTTCAGATGTTGTTCAACGTGCCAAAAAACTTGGTGTAGAAAGCTTGAATGACACCATGACCAATCCATGGCTAGAAGCGTTTCTCTTCCCAGAGAAACAGGCTGTTGAGAAAGGGTACTTCCCAATTGATTGGGAAAGAGTGCATAAGGAACTACAAAAGAAGAATGTAACCCTGTCCCTGTTACATCACGAGTATTCCACAGAGGCACGGGAAGGCGGCAAGATTCCCTATGCCTATCGTACATTTTGTGAAAACTATGGGAAATATGCGAAAAAGTATAAGTTAACTATGCCTATTCGTAGAAAGCCAGGTGAAGTCATGGAAGTAGATTGGGCTGGGACGACACTAAAGATAAATGATCGTTCTACAGGCGAAACGATTCCAGCGTATGTTTTTATTGCGACCTTACCTTATAGCCAGTTCAGTTATGTTGAAGCTTTTTTAGATATGAAATCAGCTAATTGGCTTATCGCTCATATTCATGCATTGGAGTATTTTGATGGAGTTCCTGAAACAATGGTTCCTGATAATTTGAAAACAGGGGTTACGAAAGCACATCGGGAAGAGCCTCTTCTAAATGAAGCCTATCGTGAAATGGCAGATTACTACCGTACTGTCATTGTTCCAAGCCGTGTTCGAAGGCCAAAAGATAAAGCGAGTGTCGAAGGCACTGTTGGATATATTTCCAGACAGATTATCGCTCCACTAAGAAACTATCAGTGTTTTCATCTTCAAGATTTAAACCAGAAAATCTTTGAAAAATTAGAAGAAATCAATACCACTGAATTTCAAAAGCGACCAGGTTCGCGTAAAAAGGTGTTTGAGGAAGAAGAGAAATCCTACCTTCAACAGCTTCCTCAAACAAGGTATAAACTTGCGGAATGGAAAACAGCAAAAGTTCAACTGAACTACCACATCCAAGTTGATCGAATGTATTATTCCGTTCCATATGATTATGTCCGAGAGAATGTCGATGTTCGACTGACTACGGATTTAATTGAAGTTTACTTCAAAGAAGTACGGATTGCATCCCATAAACGACAACATGGTGAAATTGGCCAGTTAGAGACCAATCCAGATCACATGCCTGACAATCACCGATTATATTTAGATCATAATCCAGAAAATAACCGGAAGTGGGCAGAAACAATTGGACCATCTATGACTCAATTTGTCTCTCATATCTTAGAAATGAATGTAGAGAAAAAAGCATTAAATAGCCTTAGCACACTGAGGAATATAGCTAAGAAATACCCAAATGAAGAAATAGAGAAAGCAACAGAAACCTTACTTGAAATTTCAACAAACCCAACGGTTTCTGTCTTTAAAAGTGTAGTAGAAAGAAATAAGAAGAAAAAACAAACTAAAAAAACGGATATTAACAGACCTCGCACTACATCTGACGACTATGGATTTGTCCGTGGAGCTAAATACTTTGGGAGGGATACAAAATAATGAACCAAGAAACTTTACGTAAACTAGTAGAAATGAAAATGGGTGCGATGGCGGAATTATATCAGCAGCAAAAGCAGAATAACGATTATAGGGACATGGATTTTGATGATAGGTTCAATCTCCTGGTAGATTATGAATATGATAGACGTAAATCGAATCGACTTGAACGACTAATTAAACAGGCTACACTCAGCGAACCAACAGCAGCTATTGAAGATATCGAATATCATCCGGATCGTAATTTGGATAAGAATCAAATATTAGAGTTAGCAACTGGGAATTACCTTCAAAATCACCATAACATCATTTTAATGGGCGCCTCTGGGAACGGAAAGACATGGATATCCAATGCCTTTGGGGTACATGCATGTCGCCAATTTTATAAAGTGAAATATATAAGGTTACCAGAATTACTAGATGAATTAGCTGTAGCAAAGTATGAAGCAGATGGCAGCTTCCGTAAGTTAATTCAGAAATACAAAAAGATTGATTTATTAATCCTGGATGAGTGGCTACTAACAGAGCTTTCAGAGGAAAATATACTGCATGTGTTGGAGATTATTGAAGCAAGGCTCAAAAGAGCCTCTACTATTTTCTGTTCCCAATTCTCACCTGAGGGATGGCATTCAAAACTAGGACAGGCACAAATAGCAGATGCGATTCTTGACAGAATCGTTCATGATTCATATAAGATTCTAGTTGATGGTGAAGTTTCGATGAGGGAACGTCATGGATTGAGGGTATCAAAATGATTCCACTAGAAGTTGAAAATCGTACAGCTGGATATTTTCTTCATAGGTATTTACCTGATGAGATACAGAAGGCTCTAGAGGCAACACTATTACCCTCCTGCATTTGGAACGACGAAGAGGATAGGATGAACTAGTTAGCCGGGCTATTGAGATTATTGATAAGGAATTAAGAGATAAGAGATAAGAGATTTAAATAATAATATAAACAGCCATTGGAGCAAGTGAAGTTCCAGTGGTTGTTTATATTATTAACTACTTTGATAAAAGTGGCTCTCGCCCCCACACTTAATGGCTCAGTTGACCGCAAATAGTGGCTCAAATCTCCGCACTAATGGCTCAATCTGTCCGCAATACTCATCAACAACGATCATGTTAAAAACATCTGTAACAACATAATGAGATTCGCTTTCAGATTTTGAAAGGTAGATATCCAAGCTATCGGCAACGACCTCTTCATCTAGATCTTCTGTAGAATAAATCCCATTCCCTTCATAAAGTGTATGGACCCAATCTTCAAGTGGAGTAGTGTAGTAGTACTTTAGCAACATCATCACCTCATGACCATTATACGAATATACGTTCGATTTGTAAATGAAAAGAAAAAGCCCAATACTTAGGGCTTTAATTGGAGGAAGAGCTATATACTCTATAATCAATATGGGATTTTTCACCTAAACCTTCGAAATATTTTTTATCGATAGTATCCTCAACGAAAGAGACATTCTTGAAAATCACAAAATAAAAATGATTTTCACTAACTGTTTTTTTTATGAGCTTATATCTAGCAACAATATTAAGATCTTTATTGAAAATAAGTAGTTCTCCATAAGAATCGTTTTCTTGTAAGTCATTAAAAATTTTTCTTGGGAATTCTTCAGTTAAACTAACAAAATATTCTTTGCCTACGTGAGTTGAAAATGACTCTTTAGATAATACACCATAACTGGTCATTAAAATTTGCTCATTTGAGTAGAGTTTAATTAAAAACCTATAGTTTTTTAACGGAAGTGGTAATTCAATTGAACTTTCATATGTAGGTTTTGAAGATGGTGGATTTTTATAAAAATTTAAATAAGGATAGTTTATAGAAAAGAATTTATTTATATCAATATCTTCATTTAATAAGAAATCAACATTAGTTATATTTTCAATTGAAGGGAGGTACCCTTTTTTGGTTGGGTTCTTATTAAATCTTATAAGATGTATTATCCAGCCCACTAATAAGAAAAGTGATAAGAAGATCACCAAAGTAAAATAAAGATTAAAAACCATAAAAGAACTTATAGTAAGGTCAGGGATGAATGAGAATTTAAATTTTGTATAATACCCAATTATTACACCTAAAATTATTGTTAAACTCCATCCAATAAATAGAAAAATATAAAAGATAAATTTCAATAGCTGGTCTTCAACAATGAAATTTTTATAATTAATAAAATTATTCTTTAATTCATCAATATCCTTGTTATATGGATAGAAAATTTGATTTAATGTATTACTAGCCTTTACTAATTTATTTTCTGAAATAAAAGCAATAAAAAGAGTTGTAAAACTTACTAAGGTCATTATGCTAGCAACTACCCAACTAAGTATTTGTGCTTGTTCAAAAATTAAATTTTTTAAAGTACTATCCATTTTAGGATGTGTAAAATCAATTAAATAAAAAATAAGAATTGGAGAAAATGCTACGAATATTAAAGTTAGTATTGATAAATATTTTTTAGATCTCATTTAAAACCCCATTTAAGACAAAGATTATACTCTCGATGTTTATTGTTTCAGGAAAAGAAATAACAGATTCAGGATCGAGATAGAAATAAGAAAATTTGTGGTTGCATGAAAATGTTAAACTAGAAATCAGATCTGTTTTTTTTGTTAAAATATCCTTTATTTCATCATGTTTTTTATCATTTATATGAACTTTTATAGTCTCATCTTCATCATATGGAACAATTTCATTTTTGATGTGAATGGTTATCAAATCACAGAACCACTGTGACTGGGTAATATAAGCTTTTTTCCATTGATTATATATCTCCAAAACAGAGAACGTTGCTTTTAGATTTTTTTCTAGTTTGTTTTTTATGTAAGAAACTTCGCTTTGTGAATTACTAAAAAAAACAATTATATTTTTTTGGTTAAAAAACCAACATATGATATTTTTAGCTTTATTCGAATAAATCTTATCACTAATTTTTATAGAATCGATCCATTGATATTCAATTTGTAAGATATCTTCATTTATGTCTTTGATGTAAATTTTTTCAAAAACAGAAGGGGTTATACTATGAAAATTTTCTTTAGACAAATTTTTATCAATATTAAAAAATAAAGAATCTTTTGCCCAAATTAACATAAACACCCCTCCTAATATAATTACTTTTCAACTGAAACAACTTGATCATCTTCATTTTCTTCATCTAGTTCACTAAGATCACTCTCAAGGAATTCTTTAATTTTCTCTAGGTTTTCATCTATTCCACTATAACCAACTGCATCTAAAATAATTTTATTATTATATACAATTTGATTAACTAATTCAAAGTAATCGTGTTCCGATTCTGCTTCTTCAAGTAAAGAGGCTAGGTTTTTATTTACGTTTAGTATACCAGTTTCAATTACATTGTTAACAAACTTATCACCTTGTGCAAATTTTGTTTTAATTGTATCTAATAAGGCGTTTGTACTCTTCATATCTTTAATCCCATCAGAGCACATTTCGATATAATTATCTTGGATAAGTCTCATAACATTTTCTTTGAAAGTTTGGTCTTCAACGTCTACAATTACTATTTTCATTAAATCGTATTGTTTATCCTTCAATGAAAAAATAGCTGAAAACTCTCTGTCAGAATATATCATATTTAACTTAAATGATATTACACTGGTCCCTCGAGTAATATACTCACATGCTAACTGAGATGAGAGTATATCATTCCCGTTAATTGTTACATTTCTAATTCCTTCACTATTTTGTAGCTTTCCAGTTGTATTAAATTTAATTTCTTTAAACTTTGAAATAAATCCTTCTGGAGCTAACCTGTTATTAATAAAATCCAACAAAACAGCTGTTTTAAAACTAATACTTCCAACTTGGAAGCTCTGGTTGGTTTTTTCGATAATCCTATATCCGACTAATGGCCATTTTAGTTCAACTGTACAAAAGTCCTTAACAACTTGGTGAATTAAGTCATTTCCAGCAAAAATAGTTGCAACTTGTTTAACTTTATCTAACTCCAAATTTATGTTATGTACAGATGTAAGACTATTCATATCTAGTAATCCAGCAGTTCTCCATTTTTCGTTATATGATTTAACACGAAGATTAAGTTTTAGAATGTTGTTTTCACTGTTAACTTCTTCAATTTTGATAATATAACTTCCAAGAAAAACATATTCTCTTTCCTCAATGTGATCTTCTATTCCATCAAGTTTATTAACTTTATACGTGAAGGCTGGTAAACCTATGTTCTTAGTCATAACAGCCATTTCAACAAATTCTTCTATTTCTTCATCACGTATTAATGGGGATAAAGCAAGGAAATCATCAAAAAGATCTTTCTTTCGTTTTTGCTTTTTTTTATCATGTACCCACATTGGATTAACAGCTTTAATTACATCAATAACATTATTTTTATTTAATTTATCAAATACTCGTTTTAAAAGTTCTTGTTTCATTATCATAATTGAAATTCCCCTTATGTTTAATTTTAATAATGAATTTAAAAATAAGACACGCTCATAACAGCTGCGTGCCTCGTGTTGTGTTTTTATTTAATTTACTTATAAATTGCTTATAACAAGATCAATATTGAAGTAATCTTTGTAAAAAAGCCCTTATATTCATGGTAATTTATTTTGTAGATATCAATAGTTGAATTATTCCTACTAAAAACGGTGATATAATTTTAATTTATTTAAGAGTTAATCTTTTTTCTTACGTTCCTTCGCTTTATGAGCCACCCACTCAAAATGCTTCAATACTTCTTCTACATCTTCACGGCTCATATCTTTCCATTTATCAATATCATAGAAGCCTATATCTTTAATTCCTAGTTCATCCAGCCGCTTATTGATCTCGGCCAGTGGGTCAAATTTATCTTCTGGTAGCTTATCGAAGTCTATATATTGCTGGCCATCTTTTTCCACACCGAAATAAGGGACGTCGGTTCGGCCTAAAAGAAAATCAGTGGTGACACCTAACGTATTTGCAAGATCGGTCAGCATTTCATTTGAAGGCGAGCTATGTCCATTTTCGTAATTGCTAATTGTACCCTTCGTCGTCTTTATTTTTTTAGCAAGACCTTCTTGAGTCAAGTTATTTAATTTCCTTGCTTTTTTAAGACGTTCAGAAAACATAGTAATATCGCCCTTTCAACAAACTTTGTACAAGCTAATTGTACATCATATAAATGAATTAAAATAATATAAACACAAAAAGTACAAGAAAATTATATTTTTGTGTTGACGTACAAGAAACTTATACTTATAATAAAAACAAGAAGTACAAGAAACTTATACAAAGGTGGTGCCATCAATGAGAAAAAATACTCGATTAGTAAAAGCTAGAAAAGAAGCTGGATTAACTCAGGAAAAATTAGCAGAGTTATTAGAATGTCAAAAATCCACTGTTAGTAACTGGGAAAATGGTTATTCAGTACCAAGATTGTCTGATGCTTTTCGTATAGCTGAAATTTTAAATAAGGATGCTAAAGAACTTTTTTTTGAAGATTTAGTACAAGATACTCATACACTCAAGGTGACTACTGCATAGCACTTTCTAGTTTATGTAAAGGGGAGAATTGCATGAGTAAAACTAAAAAGCGTATTAAAAAACTTGAGCAAAAAATTGAAGCTCTTGAACTAAAAATTGCTTCATTGGATAGCACGACTGAAAATGCTGAACTTAAACCAATCCAGAATACGCCACAAGAAAAGAGAGGTGGAATTAAATTTTCGATGTAATTGAGTCGAAATTAAGTCTCCAGCCGTCCTTTTCAAGATCTGCTTTTAAAGATTGGTTGAGAAGGTCATTCATTTTTTGTGGAAGATATTCACGACAGCAAGGACATGAAATTCTAACAACTTCATGTGATAACAAAATGTCGTTTATCTTAACAGCAAATTCAGTTTGGCAAGAACCGCAAGTTAGTTCAATCATAAAATCACCTCATTTTATATATATTCGTTAAATTAACGAATAAACCTATAAGAAATTTTGTCGAAAGGAGGGTGCTTTTGGTGAACAAACTTCCAAAAGTTCAAAGAACAACATTAGACACCAAAGAAGCTGCTGAATATTTAGGTGTTCATGTCGATACGGTTCGACGCTGGGTACACAAGGAGGGCTTACCAGTACTTAAGTTAGCAGGTGGCCGCAAGTGGTTGTTCAAGATTGAGTACATCGATAAATGGATGGAAAAGAAAATGGACATCGATCAACAATTTGAGGAGAAGTTTGAAGAAGACTACGGGAAGTTGAGAGTTTTAAAAGCTTAAAGGGGGCATAAGGAATGGAATTTAAAATCGATCATCAAAACCATTCGAAATTTGATATTGAAAATGCAGTTACTGGAGCTTTGTTTCAAACCATCGGTTACTTAGAAGCAACTACGGGAAATGACTTTTCAACTCGTACAAAAGAAGAGGTTGAACTTGCTAATCGATTATTAGGTCTTATCCATAAAAATTTAGAGCCTGTGTTAAAAAAAGAAGAGGGTGTGAAGTTGCAGAGAGAAGAGATGATGAGTAATGACTAAAGATATTACTCATCGAATTGATTATTACACACGTAAAGTAGCTGAAAAAGCTTCTATCCATCCAGCTAAGAAACCTCCTCGATCCTACACATATAGGCAAGGACGATTGATGACTTACAAAAAATTAATGCATCAAGAAATAGAAAGAGACATGGAAAAAACTTAATTCCTCCCAGGAGGAAATTCTTTTTACCACAGTTGCGAAATTTGTTGAAGAAAGCTGTCAAATGAAAGGAGAAACGATAAATATGAACATAAAAGAACATGTGTTAAAAAAAGATGTCGAAATGGCAAACGAACTTGATCTGTGTGCTAGATACAGTCTGTTAAGAGCCTCGAGGGCAATTAAGAAATCAGATTACCAAGAAGCCAATCATTGGATTAATGAATACATAAAGTGTTCTCAAGAATTAGAAGAATTAATGGATAGAAAATTAAACGTTGAAAGAGAACAACGTCAATTAGATCAACTCGTAAAAACTCTTCAAGCCAAGGGAGTAAACATTCAAATTATTAGGGGGATTAAAAATGCTTAATTGTAAACCACTAGCAAACTTAAAAATTACAGAGGTTGGTCAAGTTATTCAGTCCATGCATTGCTATAGAAGAAATTTGAAGTTTAGTGAAAAGATTGTGTTTGATATCGCATTTAAAAACATTTTAAACAATGTGAGGTTAGCAGAAATGGACGGTATGCAAATGAAGTCAATCATCGATGCGCTTAACTGGAAGGCTTTGAAACTATCAAACTTAGGGTATACGAAACAATTTATTCATTATCGTTGTTTGAGTGGAAAGGTAGTAGCGAGTTTAAGAGAGTTCCAAGAAAAAAACGGCCCGAAAATAGAAAAGGCTGCTTGCGAACCAACGCAAACAGCATAAACCAGAATGTTACATAATCCGAATGTGTTTCTATATTACCACGTTAAAGTAGATCGAGCAAGAGCAAGACTCTTGCCGATGAGGCCACGACGACTTTTGACAAATGGTGTCCCCCTACACTATTTACCTTCCACTCCATCCCTCGTCGTGGTCTGATCGGTGCGAGTTAGCGCCAATACATAAGAAAGGTGGTACGCGATGGATAAAATAGCATTCCATATATACGAATGTGAACATTGTGCCGTTGTATTTGCAGTAGAACAAGCTTTTGATGAACAACATCTTGTTAAGTGTCCTGTCTGTTGTGCTGAAAGTGCCGTTGAAGACATTCGAGACGGTGAAATGTAAAGGAGTGAGGATATGAGCCAATTAACAATAATTGAACAAAATGATCAAAGAGTGCTTACAACTCAACAATTAGCTGAAGTTTATGGAAGTGATACAGAAAGAATTGTGAAAAATTTTAACCGTAATAAAGAGCGGTATACGAATGGCAAGCATTTCATATTCCTTGAAGGCGATAGCTTAAAAGAGTTTAGAGCAAAAGGACAAATTGACCTTTCGCCAAATATCAACCGTTTGTACTTATGGACTGAAAAAGGAGCATGGCTCCATGCGAAATCATTGAATACAGATGAAGCTTGGGATGCTTATGAAATGTTAGTCGATGATTATTACCATCAGAAACAGAGTCAGATCGATGTACAACAACTTAGTCCAGAACTGCAAATGTTTAAGACGATATTTGATACTGTGGCCCAAAAGCAAATAGAAGATACTAAGCGAGATGAAAAGCTTCAGAAATTAGAAAATGGAATGAATACCATCAAAGAAACGTTCACAAAGAAAGATGACGACTGGCGAAAGTCGGTTAACTCCATGTTAAATAGTGCTGCTAAGCGAACTGGTGGAAATTATAAAGATTTACGTGTCGAGAGTTACAGCATTTTAGAAGAACGAGCAAAGTGTAACCTTACAATTCGTGTAAACAATCTTAAACAACGTCTAGAAGAAACAGGAGCTACCAAAACAAAAATTAATAACACCACCAAAATGGACGTTATCGAACAGGACCAACGTTTAAAAGAGATTTATACAACCATCGTCAAAGAGTTGTCGATTGGAACATTAATTTAAGGGGTGGAATTGGTGGATAGAAAGGAAATGTTACTTCAAATTGATAGTTTGCTTGAGGGGCATTGTCGCAATTGTCATGTGTATTCGGAATTACGTAATAAAACAGATGAGAAAAAAGCATACCGATTTTGTATTGATCGGTGCTGGGTCCAGAAGGAAATGCAACGTATTGCCAACCTTAGCAATGAAGGTGAAAAGAAGTTTAGCCCTGGAGAAACCTTTTACTTGGTCAATCATATAGAAATATTAGGTATGGAAAGAGGACTTCCACAAGTAGCAAAGCAGCTTAATCGAAAAGTAGAAGACATTGAGTGGAAGTACTTCGAATTACAAGAAAAAACTCGCCACATGGCCGTGTGACGAGAAAAAGCAATTTTTTATTAAGCCTTAGAGCTAGTATATGTTTTTTCTTGATAAATATCAAACCTAGGAGGAAAGAGTTATGAACCAATTACAACTTACGCAAATGGAAGAGTTAGAGTCCATCGATTACCAGAATGAAGAGCAGTTAATCGAGGCGAAGGAACGTTTCAAGATTAATGATTTAGGTGGATTAAATTGGGCATTTCGTATGTTGTCTGCCTTAGAAGCTAAGAAAAAAGAGGTGAACAAGCTTGCTTTAGAAGAAATGGAACGTATTCAAGCTTGGGAAGATAAAGAATTGAGGTCCATAAAAGGTAATTATGATTTTTTTGCAGCACTCGTTCATGAATACCATAAAAAACAATTAGAAGCTGATCCGAAGGCGAAGACACTGGCGACTCCTTATGGAAAATCTAAAACAAGATGCTCAAAAGAGGCACCTGAAAAAGTAAGCGAGGACAAGGTACTAGAACATATTAAAGCTGCTGGAATGGATGAATACATTAAAGAGTCGGTGAAGTGGGGCGATTTCAAGAAAGGTCTTAAGATCGTCGAAGTAGACAATAAAAAAGTGGTCATCGATGAGAATGGGCAAGTGATAGATGGTGTTGATATTAAGCCTGAGTCCGTCACATATAGCTTGGAGGTCAAGTAATGTCAAATATCGTCTCTCAATCTCAAAACTCACTTTCTATTATCGAAAGTGTAGATATTAATAGTGTTCAAACCACTCTAGCAAAAATCAATCAATTTCAAACCATTGTACAAGGCACATTAAAAGTTAATCATGACTACGGAATTATCCCTGGTACTACAAAACCAACTTTGTTAAAGCCAGGTGCCGAAAAAATTCATATGTTGTTTGGGGTTACTGGTGAATATGAAGTTGTTGAACGCATTCAAGATTATGACAAAGGCTTCTTTGCTTTTACTGTTCGTTGCTACGTATTGAAAAATGGTCTAAAGATTACTGAGGGACTCGGTCATTGTAATACTAAAGAGAAAAAGTACATCAATCAAGACCCGTACACATTAGCAAATACATGCTTAAAAATGGCTAAAAAAAGGGCACAAATTGATGCTACTTTAACACTTGCTAGCCTGTCTGAAATATTTACACAAGATATTGAAGATATGAAAGAGTATTTGGAAACGGAACAAATCGAAACTATGACACCAGAAGATGCAGGAAAGAAAAAACTGACCTTTGGTAAGCACAAAGGAAAAACCTTGAAAGAGATCTTTAAAGAAGATAAGCAATATCTAGAATGGGTGAAAAATAACGATCGGACTGATCCAATCATCAAAAAAGCTGTCGAAATCATGTTTGATGCAGTAAAAAATCAAGCTACGAAGAGCGATCCTCAGCCAGCACAGGAAGAAGCATCTGAAGCAGTGGATTTTGAAGGTGAAGAAATATCAATTAGTGATGAGGATATACCATTTAAATGATTTATAAAATACCCATCCCACAATGCTACATATGGATGTCTGAAGGCTATTCCAACCGCGGTATCTTATTTAAGCGGTATGTAGAGGGATATATTGCAAAATCATTCCCTGATATGCGTCTCATTCGTATTTCAGGGATGACAGCGATATGTGAAAGGAGCGTACCGATTATGAAACAAGGAAAACGTCCAACCAAGAAACAAAAGATTGCGATAGAGGAAAGAGGCTTAAAAGCCTCAGATTGGCTCATAACAAAGAGCTTAACTAAAAGGTTACACATTATCCATAAGTCCACTGGAGAAGAAAAGGAATTAGCCATATAACATCTAGAGAATAGTTCTCTTGGAAGGGGGAGCAAAAGTTGAATAGTGAACAGGATTCCAAAATCGAATTGATGTGGGGTAATGAAATTTTAGACGATGGTTTTTCTATATTACCTAACATGTTAATCAGATATGCAAGAAAGCTAGGGCTTACTTATGGAGAAATACATCTAATTAATGTTATTTCAACCTATAAACATGACAATAGAGACCCGTATCCAAGCCAAGAAGCAATTGCTGAACATATGGATATTACGACAAGGCAAGTAAGGAAAATGATTGAGTCGATTGAAGAGAAAGGCCTTGTTATGGTAGGGCAGCGTACCGCAGAAGGTAAATTCAAAAGTAATGTATATAATTTTCAACCACTTATCGAAAAGTGTCTTGAATTACAAAAGAAAAATCGAAAAGATAATGAGGAAAACGAAGAAATTCGTTGGAAGAAAAAAGAAAATACCGTAGGAACAAAACCTTCCTACGGTCAAAAAGTACCGTCGGAACCTTTTGGGTCAGAACCGTCGGAACGTTTTGGGTCGTTACCGTCGGAACAAAAGGTTCCTACTAAAATAACAAAAGAAAAGAACAATATAAAAGATAAAGAAGAAGAAGTTGAAGGGAAGGAAAATCCTAACCCATTTCAATTCTATGAACAAAATGGCTTCGGTATGCTAGGAAGTTATCTAGTTGAAAAAATAAATTATTGGTTAGACTGTGATTTCTTTGATGAACCAGAAGCAATGGTTGTTGAAGCTATGAAAATATCAATTGAAAATAACGTTAAGAGTTGGAAGTATGCTGAAACGATCTTAAATGATTGGTCATCAAAGAGAGTTAGAAACGTAAACGATGTAAAAGCGTTCATTGCTAGACATAAAGAACATAAGTCTCGTAAAAATCCAGCTTATAACTACAAATCTAAACCTCAGCAAAGAAAAGAGAAATTACCAAGGTGGATGACAGATCCTAAACAGGCATCAAGTGATAATCAAACGAACAGTGAAGAGCTGCAGCGTCAAAAGGAAAAGTATGAAGAGAATTTGAGGTTATTAAAGGAACGGAAAGAACAAAGAAAATTATCAAGCGGTACTTAGTGGGGTGAGTATATGAACAACCAAACTGGTTTGTTACGAAGGGCAGTTGAAGCTAAAAAACAGGAGTTAATTGCCCAATTAATAAGCACTGGAGTAACTAAAATGTCTGATGGACGTCAATTGTATGAACTTACTTTAACTGAGCTTCAGGATGAATTCAGGAAGGTGAGAAGATGAATATTTTCACAGAAAGTGAGATTGATAGAATTTCAGAAAGTTTCTCAAACTTCCGTAAAAAGTGGCATGAAAGACGTCTTCAAAAAGTAGACGAGAACAAAAAGATTGCTAATAAGAAAAGGCATTCACAGCGTAAGAACTGGTCGAAATGGAAGAAGCGAAAATGAACTTAAATGAGCTATGTAATTTATATTTCGAAGATCAATGTAAAGATTGTCCGATGTTAGATTATTGTAACGAGTATGTTCCACCAGGAATTAGTTTGATTGAACATACGAAAGCCTCCAAAAGTAAGGAGTAAATGATTATGAAGAATAAAGAAGCGCAAGCATTTGTGGAATTGAGCACTGAAGAGATCCGCAACAAATTGATCAATTGCAAAGTGCAATACAAGACAGCAAAAGAAAATTACGAATTCGAACAAGCATCTATGTTGTTAGCAGATATTAATATCCTTCAGAAAGAAATAAACAGACGGAATGGGTGAATAGTCGAAGGAAACTGCGACATAAAGGGGATGAATGAATGAGTAAAATTAACTCAGTGACTATTGAATATCAAGTTCGAAAAGACATTTGTAACTGCTGTTATCAAAGATTACCAGAATCCAAAACGAGTGGGTTTAGGGAATTTAAATTCAGTAAAGAAAACATGATGAGTTACGCACAGTGGGCAGAAATAACAGAAGATAAAGAAGAGTTTGAAGTAATGGTTGAAGAGTTTGTTTATGAGACTATCCATTTCTTTGCAGTAGATATAGACGATAAACTCATTATTGATAGCGATGAAATAACAAAGGTTAAACAGTTTATATCAGATTGCGTTAGTGCGTAGTTCGAGTCAATGATGAAACTAAAGGAGGGTGGATTGTGATGAATGAGCGATTGCAGGAAATAAAAGAAAGCAGAAAACTACCTTGTACTTATGTAACTGAAAATAGCGAAAGAAAAGGTTACTATTACGATTTAATGGACGTAGACTTTCATTGGCTTATTGAACAGGCTGAAAAAGTTAAACGTTACGAACAATCCCTTAAAAATATATACAACTGGGAAACACGAACAGACATCAATAAAACTGTCCATTTGTCGGAAAGTGCGATATTAGCCAAACAAGCGTTGGAGGGTGGAAAATGAACATCGAAAAACTATTCGATATGCAATATGAACTCGATAAACATATTGAAAAAGAACATCCTACACAACCAGATGAAGATCGAACAGAAAAGAGAATACTTGCATTACAAGTGGAATTAGGAGAGCTTGCTAATGAACATCGTGGGTTTAAGTTTTGGAGTCATGATCAAGATCCGAGGACGAAGGTTGTTAAGTGGGAGGATGCTTATACTAAGGACAACCAAATTGTAGTGAAGAAGTATACTAACCCACTACTTGAGGAGTATGTGGATTGCTTGCATTTCATCTTATCGATCGGCTTAGATATGAAATATTACCATTACATCTTCGATTTAGAACCGATTAAAGCAGAAAACATTACTAAACAATTTTCTTTTACGATTACAAAAGCTGGAACGCTATTAATTATTAATAAACTACCAAACTATATTACATTATTAGAAAACTTCATAGGACTTGGTGAAATGCTAGAGTTTACTTGGGAACAGATCGAACAAAGTTATATTGAAAAAAATACTGAAAATCATACACGTCAGGAAAGAGGTTATTAATGCGTTATATAGGAATTGATCCATCTACTAAGACAGGACTAGTTATTTTAGAAAATAGCAAAGTTGTAGTAGGTAAGGAGATTACTAGTAAACAAAAGAAAGACCCTGACCGATTTATTGAAATAGCCAAAAAAGTAATTGCTGAACTGAAAGAAGAGGACGAAATATGCTTAGAGGGTTTCTCATACGGTTCCAAAGGTAGTGCAGTAAGTATCCAGTATGGAGTAGGTTGGATCATTCGGGCCATGTTGACTGAAAAAGGGTTTACATATAACGAAGTGGCCCCAACCGCTTTAAAAAAGTATGTGACTGGAAAAGGGAATGTCAAAAAGGATGAGTTAGTATTACCAATCTATAAGCGTTGGGATTTTGAGCATAAGAGTGACAACGTAAGAGACGCTTTTGTTTTGGCCCAAATGTGCCGAGCTTTACATGAACCAATTGAATTAACCACATTTCAAAAAGATGCTTTAAATAAAGTGACTAGGAGTGATAAAGATGTCAAAACCAATAGTTGATTTAAATACCTTTGCCAATGGAGCTGTAGCAGAAAGATTTAACGATGAGTTACAGAAAATACTTGAAAACATTTCTGACCCTAATACCGACGCAGGGAAAGTTAGGAAGCTAACACTAACAGTAAAGCTAGCTGGGGATGATCAAAGAAATCTAGCAGTAGCTGTTGTTGAAGCAAAGTCGACATTTGCTTCAGCAAGAGAAATTCAAGCCAAAATTATTATGGATTATGACTCGAACGGAAAAGTAACTGGTGCTGAATTAAAAAGTGGAGTAAAAGGTCAAACATATCTTGAAGAAGATGGTGTTTATTCAGATGCAGGTGAAAAAATCTATGATTTCAAACGAAAAGGAGAGGTTGTAAATGATTAAAGAAGCATTTCAATACTTAGTAAGCTTAGGAGCGGCAGATATTCATACTGTAAATGGACAAGAGTATTCAGATAAGCAGCTGCACTTAATAAAAGAAGGGACAGCACGATCTATTAACCTGCATAGTTTAACTGGTTTGGTAGAATACTTGAAATCTGATTTTGATGGGGAAGAAAAATTAATGGTACATGTAGTAAGCCCAACAGAAGTCGTCGTATTTGACCAATTGAATTCTAATAAAAGTCGTAGTGAATTTATAGAAGCAAAAGCAATGATACCTTCATTCTCTTTTGATCGATGGCATGACTCAGAAGACTTTAATATTAAATTACAATCTTGCTTTGTAAAAAATGAAGATCGAGACATTATGCTAAAAGTGGTTGGTAACATCAAAGAAGAAGCTGTAAATACTGTTGGTGATGATGGGGTATCTCAATCCGTTGTTGCTAAAACAGGCGTTGCGAGTGTTGGAAATGTAAAAGTACCTAATCCAGTGGTATTAAAGCCATATCGTACATTCGTCGAAGTGGATCAACCACAAAGTGAGTTTATTTTCCGAATGAAGTCGGGTCCAAGTTGCGCTTTATTTGAAGCTGATGGTGGAGCTTGGAAACTTGAAGCAATGAAAAACATTAAGAATTATCTGAAACAGGAATTATCAAAGGAAGTTGATGAAGGAAATATTGTTATTATTGCATAGAAAAAGGTGACAACCCATGAAGGGGCTAACTGATAAGGAAGCCAAGAGTATAAATCAAACCAAATCGAGCATAGAAACACGATACTTCCAACGTGAACCTGGGGAAACCTATTTCGTTAATGAGGATTTAAAACAAGATTGGTCCATTCATGAAGTCGCAGAAATCCAACATATGTGGGAAGATCATATGCATATACGAGATATTGCCAAAGCTTTTAAGTGTGATCCAGACGAGGTGTTTCTCTTATTGTTTGACCTAGCAAGGAAAAGCAAAGGGGAATTAAAGATCAATATAGAAAATTTAGTCATGTAAATAAAAAAACCGCCCTCTCGGACGGATATCGCTAAATTCATCATATCACATCTGGGAGGGATGTTTGAATGAAATTAATCTTTGATATACCTGAGATTGATCGAAAAGAAACTAAAGAGGCCGTTGAGAAAGCGTTAAGTAACTACAAATGGTATTTACTAGCGACACCAGAAGAAGAACTACCTCGTATGACAGCTTCCTATTCATTAACTCCTCCTTCAAATACTAATGCATTTCATTCATCAACAGAAGAGGCAGCTATAAAGAATGCACATTTTGACATCGAACGAAAGAAATATATTGATAAGTTTGTTAGAGCGTTTAATCGATTATCAGCTATTGAACGACAAGTTATCAATAAACGATACTTAGAAGAGGATGAGATATTTGATTATCTCGTATTTAATGAATTAGGATTAGGAGAAACCAAGTATTATGAGGTTAAGGGTAGAGCCATTTATAAATTAGCATTCGCTTTACGTTTGGATGTAATGAAACCATATCAATAAATTTCGCGAAGGAATTGCGAAGGATATAAAAAGAAAGTTTGTTATTTTTCCTGATAATATGATAGTAACAACAAATTTAAGAGATAACGATAGCATCTTCACGGTTGGTTGGAGGTGCTTTTCTATTATCTAAGAACGTCGAACTTTGTCGAAGGTATTCCATTTATTTGAAAGAATAGTATAATAATTCCTGTACCAGAAATAACAGGGGGCTAATACTATGAAAAAAATACTATCTTTAACGTTAATGGCTTTATTGATTGCCGTTATGGCCGCATGCGGAGGAGAAGAAGGACAAGTATCTGACGAACCAGAGGAAACGGAAGAAATTGAAACTGATACTGACACTGATACTACTGCCGATGAAGAAACAGAAATTGAAGTAGCAGAAGAAGAGGAAGAAGCGGAAGAGGCTGAACAAGAAGTAGATGACGTTCCACGTGAATATCGAAATGCTTTAAGGTCTGCTCAAAATTATGTCGACATCATGTCGTTTTCAGAAAAAGGACTTTTTGAACAATTGACATCTGAGTATGGAGACCAATATCCAGAGGACGCTGCTCAATACGCTATAGAAAATGTAGAAGTGGATTATTACGAAGAAGCCCTTGAAGCTGCGAAAAGCTATCAAGAGCTTATGCCAATGTCTGACCAAGAATTATTGGACCAACTTACATCGGAATACGGCGATCAATATACAAAAGAACAAGCGCAATACGCTCTTGATAATTTACCAAATTAATCAAAAACATGAAGACACTCTTAACTGGGTGTCTTTTTGTATGCCGAAAGAGGTGGTCTGGTTGAAAAGCGGAGATCGTCTTGATAAGTACACAAAAAGTAAACTCGAAAAAAATGAAAAAGAAACAGAAAAGTTGTCTGAAAAAGATATTAAAAATCTAATGGGAATGAACCGTGATCGTTATGAAAGACGCGGTGGAGCAATAAGAAGGAAGTAACTTGAAGGGAAATACGTCCTTTTGTCGAAGTGTGTTAAAGGTTTGCACGGAAGGAGAGTATTTGTGAAAATTAAATTAGGAATAATTCTAGTTGTCTGCTTATCGATTACATTATTTATTCAATTTATGTTGTACAACTTTAACGAGGAATTCTATCAAGGGTTAATTGTTAGTTTAATTGTCGAAATAGTAGGGATTATTGCGGTTGTTTACTTAATTGACCAATTGATAAAAAGACATGAAGAAGAGAGTAAATGGGAAACGTTTAATCACCTTACTAGGCTTAAGTATAAGTATTTTGTACAAAAGTTGGCTCAGAACTATGTTCATGTAATAAAGAAAAAACCACCTAATGGGCTAGAAGTAAAGGATGAAGAGTTGCACGAAATAATTGATAATATTAATAAATATATAGGTCCAAATTTCGTTAATGAAAAGATATTAGTTTATAAGTTTAATCCTAGTAATATATACGAACCACTTAACGAATATTGGAATTATAGTAAGTTTGTTTTCTCAATTAAGAGAGAAATGAATGAAGAAATCACAAAATTTTTAAATAGATACCTAACTCTATTACCTGTTGAAATAAGGGACTCAATATATACGATAGATGACCTTTTATTGAACGGGGTATTTTTTAGTACTTTTGAAATCGGCTACGATATAGTAGGAAATGGAAATGTTCAAATAAATGAAGAGCATTTCAAAGAAGCATACAAGAATTTAGGGATAGAAATATTAAATTTGATGGGATATATAGATAAAAGTTAAGCCCTTTTATACAGGGCTTTTTATTATACCTTTGGAGTGATAGTACGTGTTTACTGAGGAAATTATTAGATTAATACAGACTAAAAACCTCATGAAATTCTATAAATCTAAAGAGTGGCTAACATTACGTAAGAAAGCATTAAGGCGTGACAACAATGAATGCCAGCTGTGTAAGGCAAAAGGAAAGTATCATAATGCTGAAAATGTCCATCACATGAAAGAGGTTAAGACAGATCCACACTTAGCATTAGCTTTAGATAATCTCCAGTGTCTTTGTATTCAGTGTCATAATGAAGTACACGATCGATTGGATAAAGTACAGAAAAAGAAACCTAAGTTTATGAATGAGGAGCGGTGGTAACACCCCCCGGTTAAAAAGTTTGCCTGTCTAGTGGGGAACCGCTCAACGGGGAGGGGTGAAGATTGTTTTTCCGTGAAGCTTTCTCGCGTGAAAAAGAATAGGGATAAAATGTAAATCATTTACGTCTATGTAGAAGGGAGGGTTATCATGGCGAAAGTAAGTCGAGCGACTCTTAGAAAACGCATTGAAAAAGATTTGTCAAGCCAATTGAAGGAAAAGTGGATTACTGGAAACCACTATACCGACATGGTTCAAGACTATCTTGCACTATGGGATATTAAGAACAAGTTGATTGATGATATTCAGGAAAAGGGAATAAAAGTTGCTGGCATGCATGGTCCAAAATCCAACCCAGCTATCAACGACTTAAATAAAACAAATGGTCAAATGCTAAAGATATTGTCTGAGATTGGGTTAAAAGCGACATCCGATCAAAAGGATGATGACGATGACGACTTCTAAAGTTACCTATAATGAACATATTGATTTTTATATAAATGAAGTCGAGAGGGGACGTATTAGAGCATCAAAAGAAATTAAACTCCTTATCAAATATGTAAAAGCAAAGCTTGATCGTGAGGATGTCTATATAAACGGCGATGAGATAAACGAAGCAATTGAAAATATTGAGAAGTATTTTCCTTTTAAATTATTACCGTGGCAAAAGTTTATTACAGCCTTTGTTGTTGGTGTTTTTTATGAAGATGGTTCATTAGTATTCAATGAGTTTTTTATTATGATGGGGCGTGGAGCTGGAAAGAATGGTTTCATTGCTGCATTGTCTTTTTACTTGATATCTAAGCAAAAGATAAAAAACTATGATGTTGCTATTGTAGCTACGAGCGAAACACAGGCTAAAACTTCTTTTATGGATGTATGGAACGTATTAGATGACAACTGGAAAAAGCTTCACAAGTTTTTCAAGAAAACTTTAGAAATCATTGGTTTCTATAAAACAAAATCTAAACTCCAGTACTATACTAATAATGCCAAAACAAAGGATGGTTTAAGACCTGGAGCCATAATCTTTGATGAAGTTCATGCTTACGAGAGTGAAGATAATATCAAAGTTTTCACGTCTGCATTAGGTAAAGTACCAAGACCAAGACGTTTTTACATTACAACTGACGGTAATATACGTGATGGTTTTCTTGATCAAATGAAAGAAGAGTCAAAAATGTTATTGAGCGGCGAAATTGAAAATAGTCGACTTTTTCCGTTCATTTGTAAATTAGACGATCCAGAAGAAGTACATGACTTTATGATGTGGGAAAAAGCAAATCCATCGATTAACTATTTTCCAGATTTAAAGTTAGAAATGGAAACTGAGTATAATAATCTTGAACACCGTAAGTCAGCTAAGATTGAATTTATGACAAAAAGGATGAATATACCTTCACAAGATGCTTATGATTTAGTAGCAGAATGGGAGAAAATCAAGGCTACTGAACAAGAAATTCCTGATTTAAAAGGTATGGCATGTATTGGAGCAGTTGACTACTCGGATACTACAGACTTTGTTGGTGTAGGTTTACTATTTAAACGAGGAAAGAAAAGGTACTGGTTACACCATACTTTTATCAATTACAAATCATTAAAACATAACAACTACAAAATCGATATAGAACTAGCGAAAAGTTTAGGTCTTGTCACCATTATTAAAGATGAAACGAACAAACCAGAACATATTGTAAAATGGTTTGCTGAAATGGCAAAGACCTATCAAATAAAATTTATTGCTAGTGATATGTACCGTATTAATTATTTAAAAGAAGAATTTGAGAAGTACGGATTTAATAATTTAGTAGTTGCTAGGAGTGGAAGTAAAACACATACCCAGTTACAGCCAATCATTGAGGACTTATTCGCATATGAGAATATGGTGTACGGGGATGATATGATGATGCGCTGGTACACCAACAATGTTTATATAAAGCGTGATGCAAAACAGAATATAACCTATGAAAAAATTGAGCCACGTTTACGGAAAACGGATGGCTTTTTTGCATTGCTGCATGCTTTACAATTCGATGCGGAATTAAAAGAAAGTGTCCCACTTACGAAAGAAAACGTTAGTAAGATATTTAAATCTTTTAACTTTTAGAAAGGGGTGAGAATGTGGGTTTTAAAGATTGGTGGTATGGTTTTCTTTTTAAAGATACAACATTAGTAAAACTTAGCGATGATTTTTTTAAATTGAAAGCAAACGTATTTTATAAACACCTGGCGGTTGAAACATGTATTGATTTCATAGCCAACACCTTAACCAGGTGTGAGTTTCAGACGTTTGAAAAGGGTAAAGAAACACGAGGACAAAATTATTATTTGTTAAATGTTCAACCCAACCAAAACCAAAATGCATCTGAATTTATGCATAGTTTAGTTAATCATTTAATCAAGAATAATGAGTGCTTGGTTATTATGCAGGATAAACAGCTTTATGTTGCGGATACCTTTAACAAGAAAGAATTTACTTTAAGAGAAAACTTTTATGATGAAGTGACGGTTAGAGACTTAAAGTTTAATAAGACTTTTAAAGAGTCAGAAGTTTTATATTTTAAGTTAAATGATAGAAATATAATGTCTGTTATTGATGGCTTATGGTTGGACTACGGAAAATTGTTAGCTTCTGCAATTAATTATTACAAGAGGAAAAATAACAAACGTATTTTAGTTAAAGGTGATTTTTTAAGAGCTCAAGATCAAGCGACACAAGAAGCAATTGACGAAATGTTTGAGTCACAACTTAAAAATTGGTTTGATCCCGATAAAGAGGGTTCAGCTTTTCAAATTCAAGATGGATATTCATTTGAAGATCTTAGTGACGGGAGTACTGGAAAGGCTCAAAACAGCACAAGCAGAGATGTTAGCGACTTAGTGAACGACATGATCAATTATGTATCTATGGCTTTTCATATTCCTCGGGGATTAATAAAAGGGGATGTTGCCGACATAGATAAACAGATAGATAGTTTTATTATGTTTTGTATTAAACCTATTGCAAAGCTTATAGCTGATGAATTCAATCGCAAGATGTACACCAAAGAGGAATATCTGAAACGCACTTATTTGAAAGTGGAAACAAATGAGTTAAAGATGGTTGATATTACTCAATTTGCAAATGCTGCAGATAAGTTATTTGCCATTGGTGGATTATCCATTAACGACATTCTTAAAAAGTTAGGTCAAGAACCAATTGACGAAGAATGGGCAAACAAACGTTATGTAACAAAGAATTATCAAGAAGCTGACTCACTGAAAGGAGGTGAAAGCTAATGATAAAGCGATTCAAAAATGAGAAATTTAATAGTTTACCGCCAATCGAGAGAGTATTTAAAGCCGAAACATCTAATGGAGATGCAACTAAATTAACCATTTATGGAGATATTGGTGAGTCTTGGTGGGGTGAATATATAACCGCTTCAGATGTGGAAAGAGAATTGAAAAATATCACTTCAAGTACAATTGATGTTCACATTAACAGCTATGGTGGAGATGCTTTTGACGGGATTGCTATTCGCAACCAATTAAAAGATCATCCTGCTAAAATAATTGTCCATGTAGACGGTATTGCCGCATCTGCAGCATCTATCATCGCGATGGCAGCTGACGAAATTATTATGGGTGTAGGGTCAATGATCATGATACACGAAGGATCAACATTTGCGTGGGGAACTAAGACGGACCTTAGAAAGACGTTAAATGCTCTTGAAGGACTCGATAATTCAATAATTGATGTTTATATGACTCGTTACAAGGGTGACCGTTCAGAGATTGAGACTATGCTCGTAAACGAAACTTGGTTTACTTCAAGTGAAGCCGTGGAAGTCGGTTTAGCTGATAAGGTTAACGAAGATGTCAAGGAAGATGAGATCGATGCTGAGGAATTTAAAAATAACGTATTACAAAGGTTTCGACAGCAACAACAACCAAAGATTGCAGCAAGCACCAACCAAACCATATTAAGCAAATTCAAGCGCCCAGAATAGGCGTTTTTATTTTGCCATTAGGAGGATAAAGATGAATAAATTTAAATTAAACTTACAGTTTTTTGGTGGAATTAATAATCTAGATCGCCCAGGTGTTATTGAAAATAAAGAAGAACAAGTAAAAGCAATGCAAGAAGCTTTTGAAAATGGAGATGCAAAAGAAGTTGCGGAAAGAATTGTTACCAACTTTGAAAATAACTTTGTCCAATTTCAAACCATAATGAATGACACAATTAAAGAAGCACGTCAGGCTCAAGAGGAAAATTGGGATACACAAGTTTTAGCTTCTCGTGGAGTTCGTATTCTTACATCAGAGGAAAAGAAGTTTTATAACTCGGCAATTGAAGCGCAATCTTTCGATGAAGTTCACAAACTAATGCCTCCAACTGTGTTTGAACGTGTATTTGAGGACCTTGAAAAAGAGCATCCTTTACTTTCACTTGTTAACTTTCAACGTACTGGAGCTACAACTGCATGGGTTCTTAGAAAACCAGGTGAGGCAGCTGCATTCTGGGGAGATGTAACAGCAGCTATTCAAGAAATGGTTGATGAAGGATTCCGTACGATTGAACAAGGGATGTTCAAATTAAGTGGGTTCTTAGTTGTTTCTAAAGCAATGTTTGAATTAGGACCTGAATGGTTAGATCGTTACGTTCGGACATTCATGAAAGAAGTAGTTGCAGATGAAATGGAGAATGCAATTGTAAATGGTACTGGTAACAAGCAACCTATTGGAATGACTAGAGACCTTGAAGGAGCTGTCGAAGGTGGAGTTTATCCATTTAAAGCAAAAGTACCTCTAACTGATTTCACTCCTCAGACGATTGGAGAAAAAATACTTGCTCCTACTACTAAAGGAGGAACACGCCGTTACACTGGAGTAACTTTAATTGTAAATCCACTAGATTATGCAATGAAGTTCTTCCCAATCGGTGCAAAACAGAAAGATGATGGTACATGGACATATGATAATTTTGCAGTCCCAGGTCTAACTATGGTTCAATCTCCAGCAGTTCCACTAGACACTATGATTGCTGGTAAGCCAAAAGATTACTTTATGGGTGTTGCTACTAATCAAACGTTAGAGCATACAGATATTTTACGAATGGTTGAAGACCAACGTCTCTACCTAATCCGTCAATTAGCGAATGGTCGCCCTTTAGATCCAGACTCTTTCGAAGTATTCGATATTAGCGATTTAGGGACACCAACACCATAAGGAGGAATAAATAAATGGCCTATGAAGTAATAAATACATTTATTGAAAAAGAGCATAAACATATCACTTATACTAAAGGCGAAACTTATCCAAAAGAAGGATTTGAAGCGGATCCTAAAAGAGTAAAGTTTCTACAATCAACTAAAAGTAAATATAAAAAGGCTTTTCTTGGACCTGAAATAGACAAAGAAAAAGAAGAGACTCCAAAGACAGCTAAGAAGCCTCCAGCTAAGAAGTAGGCGATCATATGAATGATCAGCAGTTACTAGTAGAATTAAAAGATCGATTACAAATCACTTGGAGTGAAGAAGATAACCATTTAATTGGGATCATTCAAAGAGCGAAGGCGTACTTGTCGGGTTTGACGAGTGCGTCTTTTAATTATGAGGTAGAGGGTGTCCCTAAGGAGTTACTTCTCGAGCGTTGTCGTTATGTTTACAATAATGTGGGAGATGAATTCGAAAGGAACTTTGCCCATGAACTAAAACGATTAATATTACATGTGGCCTTAGGGAAAGTGGGTGTAATCGATGAAAGCATATCGGGAGACGTTTAATGATGGCTTTTTAGATTATGGTCATAAACAAACCCAACGTTCATCCACAGGGAAGCGAATTGGTGATACTTTTTCATCTGAAGGTAAATTGGCTTATCGTTTGTTGTCCTGTAGAGATAGTGATTATGAAATGGCTGGAGCTATGGGTGGAAGTTTGGATATGAAAGTAAAAACTAGATTTCCACCTTCTTTTCGTAAAACGGATAGAAATAAATTGAAATGTGTATTAAATAATGTTGAATTTGATGTGTTGAAAGTGGATAGCGACAAAAGTTATCTTTATTTTTATTTACAGGAGGTGGGAGCGGTTAATGAATGATAAGACAAAAAAGATGTTAAAAGAACAAAACGAAGAGATATACAATAGCTTACAAAATCATTTCGAACTTCCCACTTTTCAAGATGATATCGCAGATGATGAAGTGCCATCCGAGTTTAACTATTTTCTAATTGTGTACGGTGACTTTGAGCCAACCGAGACAAAACGAACATTAATTCAAGAGTGTTATGTTGTTTACGTTTGTGAAGATAATGACCTGGTAGACGAACAGACTATTGATGTGATTTCTACAATTTCTAACGTTAAAGGATTAAACTTCGTAGGAACTCAGAAAAGGCGACTCCAAAAGAAAGATCAAGACGATTATGTTGATCAGGTTACTATTGTTTTTAACAGGAAGGTGCCTTATGAGTGCAAGGTATGAATTTGATTTTTCGGAATTAGAGAAATTAGAGGAAAAGATTTTAAGGGTCCCTGGTAATACTGAACAGATCATTAACGGTGTCCTTCATAAAGCTGGTATCAAAATAGCAGTGGATGAAATAACAAAGCGTATGCCAGTATCCAGAAGAAATAAAAAGCATGCAAAAACAAGCAACTGGTCTAAAGGTGATAAGGATAATTTAGGGTTTACAGTTAAAGCAAAAGGTGGAGCAGCAAAGAGACCTGGAAGTTTTGGTTATCTCGTTTTCCCGAATGATGGAAGAGGACCTTATAACCATGTTGCGCAAAACTTTTTTGAAGATGGGTTGGATGATGGTTCACCTAAGATACTGGATGATTTAAATATAGAAATTGAAAAACAAATAAGGGAGGATATTTCATAATGCCAACAATCGTTGAAAATTTTGACTCAATGGCCATTAAAAATAGTTCAGTTCAATTTTTTAAGAACGGTCAACAGCAAGAAGGTACAAAGTTTGGTTGTGTAGGGAGTTTAGGAGGAGAAACGACGTTAAAAGAAATTATTAAACGTTGTGAAGGTGTTGAAGTTCGTAAACTTACTAAGCCTGAGAAAGTTGATATAACGGTTTCCGCTCATATTCCAGTTGCTGTTGTTCGTGACTTATTTGGAATTAATTCAGAAGATTTAAAGCCAGGTGTATACAAATACTCACAAAATAGTAGAGGTAAAGAGTTTGTTTTTACAGCGGATGTCATCGATGAATTCGAAGATGTAGTGAAGTTGATCGCCTTTCCTAAATGTTCAAGTGCTACAGGGTTTCGATTTACGATTGAAAATGGAGCCGATGAAGTTGCAGAACTAGAAGTGGAAATTACCGCTTATCCAGATTCTAAAAAGAACCTTTACTATGAAGCGTTTGTTAGTGAAGTGGATGAAACAGTTGCCGATCAGTGGCACCAGACATTCAGCTATGAATTAGTAGAGGGAACACCAACACCTTAAAGAGTGGCTAATGAGCCGCTCTTTTTTGTTTGATCTAAAAAAAGTAGGAGAGTGGATGGTATGGGAATTAAGGTTAGTACGATTGAACTAAAAGAAATTGATGTTATTCAATTGGAGGATGGAACGTTCGAAAAACGATTTATTAATGTGAAGAAATATCCAGCTTTCTTAACTAATCGAGCACTAGCTACTGGGCGCAATATGGGCATTACAAAGACATCATTGATCACTGAATTGATACTGATACAAGGTTTATTAGGTCCCGAAGACGACATTGACACTGAAAACCTCACAACTGAACAAGCGGAAGCAATTGACTTTAGTAGATATTTACCAGTGATTTATTTAGGGATTATTGGAGCGAATAAAAAGTTAGACCTTTCTTATGATGATTTTCTTGATCAATATCACGGTGACTTTGAAGAAACTTTAAATGATTATATTGCTTTAGTTGAGCCTTACATTTCACAAAATCCTAATGAGTTTAAAAAAGGATTGGAGCAAAGTACTAAAAAAAAGCGCAAAAAGGCGAAAAGAAAGTAAGACCGCCTAAACTCAATATTCAATGTGTGGAGGACTTATACACCCTCTATGTTCTAGTGTACGGCATTGATCCAGAAACATTCTGGGATTATCCAGCTGTTGATGTACTACGCATTTTCGAAAATAAACAAGCTTTTGACAGTTGGCAGAACAGCCCGATGTAAAGGGGGTGGGTGAATGGCTAAAAATCCTGAAGTAAAAGTAAAGTTTAGTGTCTTTAATAAAGAGTTTAACGACGGCATGAGAGAAATCGGACGTGAAAGCTCCAATCTACGTAAAGAGTTTAAATTAAAAGAATCCCAATTAAAACAAAACGGTACCGAATCGGATCTCCTAAAAAATAAGGTTAATTATCTATCGAAAGAACATGAATTAGCTTCTAATAAAGTCAAGGCAACAGAGGAACAACTCGCTAAAGCAAAGGCAATGTACGGTGAAAACTCCACAGAAGTGGAAAGGTTAAATTCAAGACTTTTAGATGCGAAGGTTCGAGAACAACAATTTGCAAATGAGTTAGCGGAAGCAACTAAAGAGTTGGCAGATCAAGAGGACAAGGTTAAACAGTTGTCCAAAACTCTTGATGAAACTGGCGGTAAAATGAAAGATATGGGTGGTACGCTTACCAAAGGTGTCACACTCCCTATAGTTGCAGCAGGTGGGGCCGCGGCTAAGTTTGCGATCGATCAAGAAACTGCATTTGCGAAGGTATCGACCTTACTTGATGAGTCATCTACAGATATGGAGGAATACAGAAAGAATGTTCGGGATGCTTCTTCAGATATGGGCGTTGCATTTGGAGAGTACAGCGAAGCCGTTTATCAATCCATATCCGCTGGAATAGATCAAGGTGAGGCAGTAGAATTTTCAGGGAAAATGGCGAAGTTGGCTAAGGGTGGTTTCACTTCTATGACCACAGCTACCGACTTAACTACAACAGCCTTAAACTCTTATGGCTTGAGTATTGAAGAGACTGATAATGTCATGGATATGCTTATTAATACTCAAAATCAGGGTAAAACAACTGTTGATGAGTTGGCCTCATCCATGGGTAAGGTTATTCCAACGGCTAAATCACAAAATGTTGGTTTAGATCAATTAAGTACAGGTTACGCAGTTTTAACTAAAAACGGTATAGCTACTGCAGAAGCTGGAACTTACATGAATGCTATGTTTGGTGAATTGGGTAAATCAGGCTCAAAGACAGACAAAATATTACGCGAAAAAACAGGGAAATCCTTCGCTGAATTACAAGCTGAGGGAATGAATACAGCAGATGTACTAGGGATATTGCAACAAGAAGCCGATGGAGCAGGATTACAATTATCTGATATGTTTGGATCATCAGAAGCTGGAAGAGCTGCAATGGTCTTATTAACCGAAGAAGGTAATGAGTTTAATGAAATCCTCGCATCGATGGGTGATGTAGCTGGAGCTACAGACGCGGCCTTCGAGAAAATGAATGATACAACTGGCCAAAAACTTAAGCAATCCTTAGTTAAGGCCCAAAATGCAGCAGCTGAATTTGGAGATGTAATAGCACCAATAATCGGTAAAGCGGCAGATATCGTTTCTAACCTCATTGGTCGATTTAGCAACCTGTCCCCCACAATGAAAACGTCTATTGTCGTGGTAGCAGCTTTAGCGGCGGCAATTGGTCCATTGCTAGTTGTATTAGGAACAATCATACAAAGTATAGGGGTTATTTTGCCGTTATTGACTAAGTTAGGCGCTCTACTTAAGGTAGTACGTGTTGCAAAGTTAGCTTTACTTGGTCCAATTGGACTTGTTGTTGCTGCCATAGTTGGACTCATCGCTTATTTTGTCCATTTATACAAAACGAACGAGAATTTTAGAAATAAGGTTAATCAGATATGGAATAAGATAAAAGAAATATTCTCAAGTGCAATAAACAACACTATTCAAAAGTTTAATGAAATGCGAACAAAGTTTACTAATACCGCAAATCAAATATGGACAACGGCTACAAATATATTTAACAATGTTAAAAATGCTATTATGAACCCGATTGAAACTGCGAAAAGTACAGTGTTGGGTATTATTGAGGAAATCAAAAGTGCATTTTCAAACATGAAGATAAATATTCCAAAACCAAAATTACCTAAGATCAATGTTTCAATGGAAAAGAACAGTTGGGGTATCCCTTATCCAAAATTCGATATATCTTGGTTTAAAACAGGTGGTGTATTTACACGACCAGTAGTCGCAGGGAATGCGGGTTTTGGTGATGTAGCAGAGGCAATCGTTCCTTTTGAAGGTAGCCATGCTATGAGAATAGCAAAATTAATAGCAGAAGCACAAAATAGACTTTCTGAAAATCTAGCAAACAAGCAAGATGGTAATAATAATGTGTTAGTAACAGTTGAAGCTTCTGATGTAATAATGGACGGCCGTAAGGTAGGAAGTATTACATGGAAGCAGGTGAAAGAATTTATTGACCGTGATGATAACAGAGGGCAAAAGTTTAGGGGTGAGTAGATGAAAAGTGAACAAAACTTTATTATTAAAAAACATAATAAAATAATAGCTGATATGCATGAAATTGGAGTGTGGATTGAGTCTTTTCATATCTACTCACCTAATATCAGTCGTACAAAATTAAAAGTATCAGGAAACCCAGGTTCATTATTAGTGGATACCCATGAAGATGAACGACGTGTTTCTATTATTATGCAAATAGAAGAAGATAATTTAAAGAAGTTTGATGGGAAAAAGCATCTAATCTATGACTTAATTTTTAGTGAGGAACCTTTTGCAATTGTTCGAGATTTAACTCCAGACCGTGAGATATATGTAATCCAAGAAGGTGATTACGACATAGGAAATATTACTCCAGAAGATGGAGTCTTTGAGCTTGAACTTACTATGGTCGATCCTTATTTATATGGACCTATGCATCAATCTAACTTTCAAAACGACGCCATCACCTTACTAAATGAAGGGACAGCGGAAGCCTATCCAATCATAGAAGCCACTGCTAAAGAAGATGTAACATTCCTACAGGTGGCTAAAGAAGATGAATATATGATGATAGGTCGTCAATTAGACGCTGGAATACAGCCATTGGATCGAGAAGAGTTAGTCATGCACGATACCTTAACGACTACGACAGGTTGGACCACAGGAACAGCAACCGACATCGAACGTGCTATTTCAGGTACGATGATTTCAAATGGTACAGGGTTTGTGGTTCAAGACTATGGATCAGGAACGGATGTCTATCACGGGCCAGCATTGAAAAAGAGTGTGCCAAGCCCGTTACAAGACTTCCGTGCAGAAGCATTTGTCCGCTTTCCGAATGGTAGTGGTCAAGTCGGAAGAATAGAAATGGTCGGTTTAGATGCTAACAATGCTCAGATTTTCCGTATTGGCTTATATGACAGTAAACCTTCTGGTAATCGAACGAAAGCGGCTGCACGAGTCGGAACACTCACAAATGGTATTCGTATCACAGACACAGAAGCAGTCTATGTCGATAACTGGACCAACTACATTGGTATCTATCGTATTGAGCGAGTAGGCAATACTTGGAGCGTTTATTTTGCTGAAGTGGATCTTGCGACAGGAATACATCATACAACTCATAGAAGGACATTGAATACCAGTGAATTTAATCAAGAATTAACGCAAATTCAATTGTATATTGCCAAATACACAGCAAGTTGGGGGAGTTATGATCCAGTAAACAGTATTTTCGAAGACTTGAAAGTATATCGTATTAATGAAGAATCTGAAATCCCTTATATTGCTCATGAGGGTGATGTTATAACACTTGATCATCAAACCAACAATATATTGATTAATGGTGAAAGTAGGCTCGATCTAAAAGATTTCGGGGCGTCTTTTTTTGCGTTGAATAAAGGAGTTAATCATTTATTTACGTTTCCAGAAGGGGCGTATGATACGAAAATAAAGTGGCGTGAAAGGTTTAAGTAAGGAGGTGTTAATTTGACTATTATTCACATTCTCGATCATCTAACTGATAAGATTGTTCAAACACTTGAGAACAAACAAAACTCTCAACCATTTTGGAATGACAATCACACTAGTAACCTTAAAAATGAGGAACACTTTGACTTCCAAACGTTATACGATAATAGTCAACATCTTACTTCGAGAAACCGTGTCATCATTCCCGATGAAGACGGTTTTTTTCGTGAGTTTATTGTCGATGAAACAATAAAAGACAAGGAAACAAAAGAGGTTTATACAACCGCTTCCTATCTAGATTTACGGAAGCAAAAAGTAATTGAACCAACTACGTTAGAAGGGGCTACGGTAAATACTTCTACAGACTTTATTTTAAGCGGCACTGAGTGGAAAAGAGGAATAACCGAATATGCTGGTATTCGTTCGATTACATTTGAGAATTACACCGATCCTTTTAAGGCACTGAAACAGATTGCGAGTATGTTTGAGTTAGAATTGCGCTTCCGAATTGAAGTACAAGGCGGTAGTGTTGTAGGTCGATATGTTGATTTGATCAAACGCCAAGGTGAGTGGAGAGGTAAAGAGGTTGAGGTCGGCAAAGATCTAATCGGCTTAAAGCGTAGAGAGCAAGCAGAAAACATTGTATCTGCTTTACTATGTTTAGGTCCTGAACGTGAAGATGGTACGCAATTAGTATTAACTGTGGAAGATGAAGAGGCAAGGCAACGTTGGAGCCGAACCGGTCAGCATATGTGGGATATTTACGAGCCACAAAGTGAAGATCAGGATATGACTGAAGAAAGACTTCGTTCACTTGGGGAAACTGAACTTAATAAGCGTATCAATTCCGTTGTACAGTATGAAGCAGATCAGGCAAGTATTGAACATATTTTCGGCTATGAACATGAAAAGGTGCGGCTAGGAGATACCACACGCATTAAAGATACATCATATGCACCAGCACTATATATGGAAGCACGCGTAATATCTGTGGAACGTTCTATTTCAGATCCATCTCAAAAGAAATACATTTTAGGAGATTTCATTGAGTATGATGAAGAAGATTTAAAAGCTAATTTTAGAGCCTTGCAGAAGATTGTGGCCCAAAAAGTATCGGAACAAAAATTATTAGATACGACCTATACAAAAGTACAAATTGACGATAAGGATGTAGGAGTGTATCAGGACGGCACGATTTATACGGATCAACGCTCAGATCAAGCGGAAACTAATGCAAAAGATCACGCTGAGCAAAAGGATGAAGAAGTAAAACAAGAAGCTAAAAGCCATGCTGATGATAAGGCTAGAGAAGCTGAGGATAATGCAAAAGGTTATGCTCTAACAGAAGCAGAAAAAGCAAGGTTAGCTGCTATTCAAGCTGCAGAACAGGACGCACAGAATAAGGTGAATGAAGCTAGGACAGCACTTGAAGCGGATATATCGGCAAAAGCAGACAAGCTCTATGTGGATGCTGAAATTGCCTTAAAAGTAGCACAAGATATTTACGATGCAAAGGTTGCTGAATTAGAAGGAAGTATTGACAGCAAGGTAGCAGAAACTACGTTTAATACGACAATTACTAATATTAATGCGGATATTGCGGAAAAAGCTGGTCTTGAATATGTGGACGGCCAATTAGTGGACAAAGCTAACAAAGGTGATGTCTACACAAAGATAGAAGTAAACAACGCTTTAGATAGCAAGGTTAGCACCACTACTTACAATACTGACATGGATGGTGTTGTAACCCGATTAAACAATGCGGAGACATCTATAAGTTCCAACGAGTCAGAGATTGCCCTAAAAGCATCGCAAACGGACTTGGATACGATCAAAGGAAGACTCTCTACTGCAGAAACTTCTATTACTGCCAATGCAAATGAAATAGCGCTGAAAGCATCGCAGACAGAAGTAAACGAAATAGAAGGTCGAGTATCCACAACTGAGAGTACCTTATCAGTCCATGCAAACGAAATAGCATCTAAAGTATCACAAGTTGATCACGACTCTCTCACAGGTCGAGTAAGCACAGCTGAAACAAATATTACGCAGAATGCAAATGAGATAGCGACTAAAGCTTCACAAACTGATGTAGATGCTCTTGGGACTAGAATGACAAATGCTGAGACTACCATTACTCAAAACTCTAATGACATTACCCTAAAAGCTACACAGTCGGATTTAGACACGGTGGAAGGTAGAGTCACAGATGCAGAAGCAGAAATAGTTATTAACGCTAATGAAATTAGTCAACGTGTTGCTAAAACAACCTATGATACTAAGATGAGTGAACTAGATAACTCAATAAGTAATCATGCCACACGCCTTTCAACTGCAGAAACTAGTATTACACAAAATGCTAACGCTATTGAAAGTAGGGCAACTAAAACAGAAGTCAATAACTTAACAGGTAGGGTTAGTACTGCTGAAACAACGTTAACACAACATTCCACTGAAATTAGTTCTAAAGCTAGTCAGACAGCTTTAAACACGTTAACAGGACGTGTTAGTACTGCTGAAAGTAATATCACACAAAATGCTAATGAAATCTCTCAAAGGGTAACTAAAACTGAGTTTGATGATTTAACTATTGGTGGTAGGAATTTTGCTTACGGGGAAATTTTAAGAGGTTTTAACCTTGGAAATGGACTTTCTTCAAACAACGCGTACAGAAATTTTGATGTTTTAACGTTAAAACAAGGGATATATATTATTTCACACCAAACTGATTTGGGAGTTAGGTTGTCCCCTTCAACAAACATAAATGTGTTAGACGGTGCGGGAACTTATAACTTTACCAATCCTTTTAGGGTAGAGGTTACTGAAGAGGTAAATATAAGAGTAAATATGAGGAATGCGGAAACGTCTGATTTAGGGGACGATTACCTAACATTAAAAGAAATAGGTTTCAAACTTGAAAAAGGTAACAAAGCAACAGACTGGACACCAGCACCTGAGGACATTGACAGTGAGATTAACAGTTTAACAGGGCGGTTATCTAGTGCTGAAACCTCTATAACACAAAATGCTACAGATATTACCTCTAAGGCTAATAGAGTGGATGTTTATACTAAGGGTGAGGCTAATACCTTACTAAATGGTAAGGCAAATCAAAACGACTTAACTAACCTTACTACACGCGTAACTAGTGCTGAGACAAGTATAACTCAAAATGCTGAGTCAATAACTAGTAAGGCAAGTCAAACGGATTTAAACACGTTAACAGGACGTGTAAATACTGCTGAAAGTAATATAACTCAAAACGCTACTGCAATTACTCAGCGAGTAACTACTACAACCTATGAAAGTGGTATGGCTGGTAAAGAAAACACAGTATTTAAACAAAATTCAGCACCAGCGCACTTAAACGGAAGATTATGGTTAAATACCTCAGTAACGCCTAATATCTTATATCGGTCAACTGGTTCTGCGTGGGTAAAAGCTACACCAACAACAGCAAGTGAAGTAGGTGCATATTCATCTAGTGATGGAAGTAATTTAGCAACTAGAGTCTCAACAGCGGAAAGTACAATCACTCAACACGCAGATGAAATAGCTTTAAGAGTAGAAAAAGATGGGGTAATAGGTGCCATTAACCTAACAAGTGAAACAGCAAGAATTGCAGCTAATAAAATTCACATTGACGGTAATGTCACGTTTTCTAGTGGATATAACCCCAAGACCGCTAATGATACTATAGATGGAAATAAAAGCACTTGGGATAGAGCAAGCAATATTAACTCAAATGGTACGTTTAACACGTCTAAATTAAGTGGTACAGTAGCCGAAAATCAAATTAACTCAACGTCAACAGCCAAATGGAATACAGCTAATGCCGATACGTCCCGTTGGAAAATGTTAGGTAAAACTACTATTAACGGTGGACAAATCGAGACGGACACAATAACAGCGGTACAAATCAGTGTAACGTCATTAGATGCTATTTCAGCTAACTTAGGAACGGTTACAGCAGGTACTATTCAAGGTGTAGAGATTATTGGTGGTAGCATATCATCCAATACCAATATCAATGTCACTACCGACCTTTACGTAGGCGACAATATTTATATAGGTAACAGCGCGCAACTCGGTACAAAGAGGTTAATGTTTAACGAGGACAGTTACTTTCAAGCCATAGATAATGACGTATTCATAAATGCTTTAAACGGGAAATTAGACATTGCGGCTAACGGTAGAATGAACCTCCTTGCAGCTAATGACACATTTGAACTTTACACAAAGCAAGCTGTATTACAAACCACTGATGATTTTGTACGGGTAAGAAGAGGGTCAAGACCGACGACAATATATGAAGTACTAGGAAGATCCGATACTACGGAAATATACTGGAACGCTGACCAAAATAACGATTACGGGATGATTTATAGAGTCGGTGGAACCATTGCCGCTAGAATGTACCGAACAGGTGCAATGGACATCGAGGGTGATCTAACAGTCAAAGGTACGAGGGCCATTGTTAACCAACTTGGTTTCTCTAGTGGTACTATTTCAGGTACTCGAAACGGTGACATATGGTACGGTAATGGCTTTGCTGGTGTCGGGTGGTATTTCCGTAAAGCAAGTGGTTGGGTTCGTGAAATTGCAGGATAAAGGAGTTGTAAAAATGGAAGATAAGCCAACTAGTCAATTTTTAGGAAAGGTTATTGAAATCAACGGGAATGGTGCAGTAGTCATTCCAAAAGACTTTATAGACATTGCTCAAATTAGAGGAGATAAAGTGGAGATCTTCGCTAATGACGGTGGAGTAACCATCCGAAGCATCGACCAATTTTGTTACTTTTGTGATACCAATGGTTCGATGAGTAAGATATTTTTTCAAGGAGAAGATCGAAACATTTGCCAAAGTTGTAGAAGTCAATTGTTACAAGATGTTAAAACTGGGGAGGAAGCAGAATGAAACTAAAAAATAATGATCTTAGAAGTCTAGCAAACTTTTTAGTAGATGAGAAATTAGGTGGTAAAGCTTCCAGAATGCGAACGAGGTTTATTAAAATTCTTAATGAACGACTTAAGGAAGTTGAAGAGTTTAGGATTGAATTACTAGAAAAGTATGCTAAGAAGGATGATGAAGGTAAAGCTATACTAACTGAAGGTAGTTATGAATTAGATGATTTAGAAACGTTTAATAAAGAGTACGCTGATCTTATGGACGAAGAATTTATCATCGATGAAACGGAATCCAAAAGAGAAATGTTAACTCATGTTAAGCGTATCTTAGAGAATACAGAAAAAGAATTCAACGGTGCTGATGCGTTTGCTTATGATCGTTGGTGTGAGACGTTTGAAAACTTAAAATATGAAGATAAAGCAAGTCCTAAGGAATAAGGGCTTTTTTATTTTGTGTTAATTTGTCCATTTGAATTTAAAGGAGATGAAAAATAATGAACGTACAAATTACATCGGTAAATATGAGGTATTCTGACGGAAAGATGACATCTGTTGATATTCATTTTAATGGAATTGACGAACAACGGACCGTCCATTTAAATGGTTATATCCCACTAACTGCAGAAGAATACAGTGGGAATGAATCTCTAACTGCATTGACTAATATTGTTAGAGAACAATTAGTTAACAGACTATTGGAAGAAGAGTCTGAGTAGGGCTTTTTTGTCTCAAAAAATAATTGAGTATTATTCAAACTGCAGCCGCCATTTAATTCATTATGGTTAAACACAGTTGTTAGCCGTGGAATTTGCTAAAACACAGTTGCAGGGTTTTGTTATATACTTTTATAAAATATGTAATTAGAGAGAGGATGAATTAAAATGGCCTTGGTTAATAAAATGGACAAAATCACCAGGAATTCAAAAGTTCATGATGAAGTGGATGCTGCCTACAATGTTCTTGAAATGGGTGGTAAAAAATATATACAAATTAACACCTATGGTTCGAAGGATCGAAAAGCAAAAGGAATTGTAAGCCAAACTATCCAACTTAGTGAAGAAGCAGTAGAGCAATTGCAGTCTATTATTGACAAGGAATTTTCCTAAATCTAACCGTAATCAAAGTCCAGCAATGGGCTTTTTTATTTTGCCTTTGATAGGAGTGAGAAACTTTAATGACAATTGAAATCGGTGTATTAATTGCTGTATTATCGCTACTTATTAGTTATTTAGCTTATTCGCTGAACAAAACAAAAGCGATTAAGTCTAAAAGTGAAGAGAGCGCTGAGGTAAAAGCTGAATTAGGTTACATTCGAAAGGGCGTTGATGATATTCGAATTGACTTAAAAGCGAATGAGAAGCAAATGGTAGCGCTCGGTGAACGTGTTACTCGGGTTGAAGAGAGCTCAAAACAAGCTCATAAGCGCATCGATAATATAGAGAAAGAGGGGAATTAATGTATGGGTATTAGTAAAGAAGTATGGGTTCGAATAATTGTTTTCCTTCTAGCATGGTTAAATGCCCTTTTATCAAAGTGGGGTTATTCGTTACCTTACATTGGAGAAGAGTTTATCGCAATTGTTCTTGCAGCTGTCGTATCTGTTTGGACTGGATGGAAAGACAATGACATTACTAAAAAAGCTATCGATAAGAAAGCGAGATTAAAAGAAATAGATGTGAAGGAGAATGGATGATGGAAAAGCAATTCACCGAATGCGTCTACTGTGGTAAGCAAATGGAGTGGAAACAAGAATTATTTGCAGAAGGTGATCACGGGGAACCAGTTTGTGATGAATGTAAAGAAGGTGATGAATGATGATTAAGTGGATGGATGATCCTGGACACGGTGGCCATGATCCAGGAGCGGTCGGGAATGGCTTGAAAGAAAAAGACATTGTTATGAAAATTGCACTAATGAACCGCGAGCTTATTAAAGAATATGAGGGTATCGAACATCGGCTAACTCGTGACCGTGACACATTCGTTAGCTTACAAGATCGTGTCAAGATGGCTAACGATTGGGGAGCTGATTATTTCACATCTTTACATGTCAATGCTGCCACACCATCTGCGAATGGGTATGAAGACTTTGTAGCACGTGTAGCTTCTGCTAAGTCCATTGCCAACCGAAATGTCATGCATGATGAAATTAGAAAAATAACTTCACAGTTCACTAATCGAGGAAAGAAAACCGCTGCCTTTTATGTCATTGCTCACACGAAAATGCCAGCCATTCTAACGGAAAGTGGGTTTATTTCCAATCCACAGGATGCAGCTCTTTTGAAGGATGAGAACTTCCTATATAAGATTGCTCAGGGGCATGTGAATGGAGTTGTAAAAATATTTGGTTTGAAAAAGAAAATCGTTGTACCTGTTTCGGCATCGCAAGCACAAAATCAACCAGCGGTCCGTATCCAAACTGGTGGGCTAGACAGTGCAGATAAGATTAAGGAAATATCAGAGTTTTTAATGACTAAACGTTGGTGGGCACAACTTCAATTTGAGAACAACCGTAATCCACGTATCACTACAGGTGGATTAAACCCTTCCATGCGGAAAGAGTTTGAAGATTGGTTGAAAGAGCGCAATTGGTGGTATACGATAGTATAAATAAAAAATGGCCCTCTACACATTGTAGGGGGCTTAATTCCTTAATTAACGAATGTAGTATGTTTTGCTTTCCATTTCTCTAAAGCGATAAATAACCAGAAACTATAAATTCCTAGAGTAATAATCGTTAAGAACCACCACTTGATCCAATTTCCGAAAAGACCAATTGCTGTACCGTTAAACTTCAATCTTCTTCCCTCAACTACCGTATGATCAATTTTCCAACCATAAATCATGCATACCGCCCACGGATAACAAATCCCTAAAGTGAAAACTGTAACAAGTGTGCCTAAAATAACCCATCCTATAAATTGCAGTAAGCCACCATCAAAATAAGAACGTAATTCCACTGTGTAAGTCTCGTTTGTGTTTTCTTCTTGAACAGTTAGGTTTGTAGACATTTAATCCCCTCCTTTTTACATAGTTTTTTAGAATTTACGCTATTATAGTACCACTTATTCAAATTATTGGAAAGATTTATAATTTTTTGGTATTTAAATTTACAAAATTTTAACTTTTCCCTAATTGTTCTTACAAATAAAATGGTTATTCTAAATATAGAACAAAAAGGAGGGATATTATTTGAATACGCAAAGTATTGAAATTTACCATATGTCTGGTGTGAAATACACTATTATAGACATTCCGATTCTAAAAGAAAAATGGATCTTACTTGAGTATTATTTGCAAATGTTAATTAATCACTTAGAAAATCGTGTAATAAACCATGATGAATATTCTTTTTCGGAATTTGTGATTAATGAACTTGGTATAGAAGTATATACCCACCTTATCTCTTCTTCGGTTGTTTCCATACGTAAGGCTCACGATTATTAACTTTCTCGTCATAATCTATATTCAAGTCAAACAACATCTCTTCGTTCAGATTACCTTCTTGGAAATCCTCATCATAGACTTTTAAAATTTGACCTTCTTTCATATCCATCACTTGCAGTACCTTTTTTAATCCTTCAAAATAGTACAACATAATATGGTATCGTCGTTTCACTTCATAACAATCTGGACACAACTTTTTATCCATTCTAACCTTCAAGTTCTTTGCTCTACCTTCCCTTAAGCAATTTTCACACCGCCCTAGTTCAGCCATAATAATAACCTCTTTCGCACGGAACGTTCGTTCTTAAATTAATATATATATGAGAAATGATAAAAATGCAAATTTTTTATAAAAATATGGACATATAGGACAAGTAATAGCTCATACCTTTTATTAAAGACGTCAATGAGGCGTCAATAAAAGGAGGCTATCACATGACAAAAGAAATCGCTATGCAACTACTTCAAAGAAAAGACGTCTATCTGACGTCAGAAGGAAAGAAGATCTTAGAAGGTATCATTAAAGGTAAATTTGCGGTGACGTCTAATGTATAGACCTACTGTCCGTTACAATGACATTTACAAGGAATATGTTGATGAAGTTTTCCGTTCCACCACTTTAGATCGAAATCAGATCATTCGTTTAGCATTGTTCGCAGCTCCTTTCAGTCCTTTATTCAATTCTCAACTAAAAAAATACATGACGTCCTCACCCCCTACTCCACTTTGGGAGGTTACGGACCATGGATTGTGGATGGAACAATGCCCAATAAACAGGGGAGAGGAGAGGGACGTCAATGAAAATGACAATAGAGAGATTGAGAGACGAGAAAGGGAGATTTATTCCGAAAAGCGAGTCTTCAAAAATGCAGGAGGAATTAAATTCTCACTCTAACCTCGTTGTAAAGTGGGTACCAACAGAAGGAAAGAAATATCATCTAAAAAGGACTGAACGAGAAAAAGCAGACATGTTTGGGATAACTATTCTAATAATCTTTGGAGTTTTAATTTTATTAGTAAAATAGAGTATTTTTGCCGACATTTCTGCCGACATTTCGCCGACGAAAAAATAAAAACCGCTAGAAATGAAAATATTTCTAGACGGTTAAAATGTTGATATATCAAGGTTTTAACATGTTTATTCTGATCTATACTACCCTACAATGTCACCTTGACAGGGTGGAGGTCGGCGGTTCGATCCCGTCACGGGTCACCATACATATGATTGTTCAACCCCTTGCGTAGCAAGGGGTTTTGTTGTTTTTGCGGATCTACTACTCGACCACAATTTTTTTCTTCAAATAGCTTTGACCACATTTTGACCACATTAAATTTGCATACTAGTTTATATTAACTCAACTTTCGCACCTAGAAAAATGTGATTCGTTTAACTAGCTGTAAGGCTAGTAACCGTTGAAGTATGGTCATTGACAGGAAAAAAATGCATAAAAAAACACCTCAACGTTTGGTATAGTTGATTTGTCTAGAATCACATAACCATACAGAAGAGGTGTCTCCTATATGATAGCGAATAATGACCAAAATAAGCAACTACCAAATGAATTAACATCCACATTTAAAGAATTAAAGGTACTAAAACATTTAAGAAAAGCTGGTATTACAAAGTCTTTTGGCTTTTCTTGTGCCTACCTATTTAAATTGATTTTTGTTTGATCTTTGAAAACAAGAACTGGTTTAGAACCCTTGATAGTAAAAAATCTACCGATTTCCCTGCCAAAGATACGGTCTATCGTTTCTTGAATCAGTCTACATTTGCATGGAGAAGGTTTTTGCTTAATCTCAGTGCTTACACAATTGGGAAGGTAACTAAGCTAACGAACCATAATCGTCCAAAAGTGCTTATTTTTGATGATTCTTCTTATGATCGCAATCGGAGTAAATCAGTAGAACTCTTAGCGCGTTGTCACGATCACTCTTCTCAGAAAGTGCGCTTCTTTAAAGGATTTCGAATGCTTACTCTTGGTTGGTCAGATGGGGCCACATTCATCCCAGTTGACTTTTCTTTATTAAGTTCTAAAAAGAGCCAGATCAACGGAATATCTGACAAGATAGACAAGCGTAGCTCTGGGTATAAGCGGCGTCTTGAAGCCCTTCAAGCAGCACCAGAACAGATGCCTGATATGATTAAACGCGCCATGCAGGCTGGGATCGATGCCTCTTATGTGTTGATGGATAGTTGGTTTACCCATCAACCGCTCATTAAGAATATCAAAGAACAAGGACTAGACGTGATAGGTATGGTTAAGAATTTGAAGCAGCGTTACCTCGTAAAAGATGAGCGTGTTAGCCTAAATGAACTCTATCGTATAGCTACACCAGTCAAAGGAAAGAAAGGGCTCCTTCGTTCCATCCATACTACCCAAGCGAATGGTGTACCAGTCAAAGTAGTCTTTGTTCGAAATCGCAATAAAAAGAGTGAGTGGCTAGCCATTTTGAGTACCGACTGTACGCTAAGTGATAAAGAAATCATCCGTATTTATGGTATACGGTGGGATATTGAAGTCTTTTTCAAAACAACAAAATCCATATTAAAACTCCAAAAGGAGTTTCAAGGTGTTCGTACGATTCCCTAATCAGTCATACAACGATAGTCTTTGCAAGATATATCGTGTTGTCCTGGCAAAATAGATGTAGTACAGATGAACGAACGTTAGGTGGAATCTTCTATGAACTTTGTGATGAAATTAGTGATCTCGATTGGGCTGTCGCTCTACAGCAATTAATCGAGCTTCTTGAAGATACCTTGAAAAGGAGCAATAAAAAGATACAAAAATTAATTAAAAGTCAATTACAACATTGGATTGCGGGCTTGCCTAGCTATATCAAGGCGTACCTGCCTATTTCAGTCTGAGAAAGTTGAGATATTAATTAAAAGGAAATTAATTTTAAAATCAAGATCAGAAAATAAGAAAGTCTTATGTCTTTAATGTGTAGTAGACCATTACTACGCAGCAAAGATCTTCATTTTTAGCCGACTTTGTGAAAGAATGTACTTAAGCTAACGGGCAGGATTGTTTAATAAGAACAGGTATTATTAGGTATTTTGTCGAATTAGTTCACATATCGAATACATAGGTTCTATTAAATTAAGGAAGATAATATATTTATTGAGGTGATTCTGTTGGTTAATAATGTGCAGATTGAACAAGTGGAAATTATTGATAAACACGTTGATGAACTTTCCGAACTTCTGATACAGCTAGTAAAAGATGACGCATCGATTGGTTTTTTACCACCACTGCAAATTTCGGATGCTAATAAATATTGGATGAATGTATTAAATCCTGAAGTGCTTCTATTTGTCGCTAAAATAAACAATCAGATAGTTGGAAGCGTACAGTTACAGCTATGCACTAAGCAGAATGGTGGTCATAGAGCTGAAATTGCAAAACTAATGACACACCCTAATTATCGACGTAATGGTATTGGTCGTTCACTTATGAAGAAAGCTGAAGAACGAGCCAAGCAGGAGGGCAGGTCATTATTAGTTCTCGATACAAGAGAAGGAGACCCTTCTAACCTTCTTTATTCTTCAATTGGTTATATTCATGCTGGTAAAATCCCTTATTATGCTAAATCGGCAAATGGAGAACTACATTCTACCGTTCTTTATTATAAATCTTTTTAATTTAAGCGGAGGTTATTTCTGATGGAAAGAAGAGCATATCAAATTAGCAATCCCTTAGTATCATCATCTTACATCTTGAACGGGTGCCATTTTCAATTAAGTAGGTACCCTTTTTCTTATTCAAGTAAAGGGGGCTTTCCTTGAATAAGGAATTGCACTCCTTGTTCAACTATTGGAGCAGTTTAGTTCAATAAGATATACTTATGAATTTGCATTATTATCCCAAAATTTTCTTTATGTGCCGTATTTGATATGTTTAATTTCCAAATTCGTGGTCTAACTCCACCGCCTTTAGACGGTATCCGCTTTTAGCCTTATACCTCGATGTCCATACTTGAGGATGAGGTGAAAAGTATGGACGGCTACAAAAAGAATAGTCATGCAGTTTTTGATATCAAATATCATGTTATCTGGGTAACAAAATACAGGTATAAGGTATTACATGGTCCTATTGCCATAAGAACACGGGAGTTAATTAGGCAAGGATGCGAAGCGAGAGGAATCACAATATTGCAGGGAAGTGTTGGAAAAGATCACATCCACTTATTGTTATCCTGTCCACCAAGTCTTGCCCCAAGTCAAATCATGCAATATCTAAAAGGAAGGTCATCAAGGTTACTTCAAGATCAATTTCCAGAATTAAAAAAGAAATATTGGGGTCAACACTTATGGGCAAGAGGCTATTTTTGTGCAACTGTAGGAACAGTGGATGAAGAAACAATTAGAAATTATATTGCCAATCAGTTTAATGAAGAAAAGAACGATATATTTACGATTGAGGAATGAGTTAAGTCAAAATTAAGATTGCTTAAGCATTGGGACTTTAAGATGACTTGAGTCATAATTAACGACTTTAGTCGTCGACATTTTATGTCCAAATCCACCTGCTTTAGCAGGTGGTCGTTTAAGAAAAGAAATGGGGAAGTATAAGGAGAATTTTTGATGCGCATTTTCATATTATTGATTTTGACTTTCCAATTATCGAGAAACAAGGATATTTGCCTCCCAGTTATGTTGTAGAAGATTATCAAAATGAAACTGCTGATTTAAATGTATTAGGTGGAGCAATTGTATCTGGGTCATTCCAAGAATTTGACCAACAATATCTATTAAAGGCATTGAATCAAATGGGTTCAACATTTTGTGGTGTAACGCAATTGCCTTTTACAGTGACGGACGAGGAAATACTAAGTTTAAATGAATACGGGGTAAAAGCATTACGCTTCAATATTAAAAGAGGCGGTTCAGAAGATTTATCGAAGCTGGATTATTTTGCTAGAAGAGTTCACGAACTAGTAGGGTGGCATAGCGAGCTTTATATTGATGCAAAAGAGTTGCCGGAAATTACATCACTATTGAAAAATTACCAGCCATATCAATCGACCATTTAGGGTTATCTGAAGAAGGATTACCACATTTATTAAAGCTAGTGGATAAAGGGGTACATGTAAAAGCTACTGGGTTTGGTCGTGTAGATTTGGATGTTAAGATTGCCTTAAAATCGGTTTATGAAGTTAATCCAGATGCTCTTATGTTTGGAACAGATTTACCATCTACAAGAGCAAAAAGACCTTTTGAGTATGCAGATATTGAATTGATCCAACAGCTATTTGATGAACAAGCTACCGATAAAATCCTGTACACGAATGCTTTCAAATGGCATTTTAATTAATTGACTTTAACAATTAATTTAATTATAATATTTGACAAAGTCAACTATATTTAAGGAGTGATTATTTTGTCAAATATTCCGTCTGAAGAAAGAATAAATGCTGTTCGTCATTTTAATCGTTTTATGACAAGACAAATTGGGGCTTTGCGTGAGGGTTTATTACATAGCCCTTATTCACTAACAGAGTCAAGGGTACTATTTGAAATTGCTAACAACGATAACCTTACAGCATCAAATTTAATTCATGAGCTGGGACTGGATGCAGGGTATTTAAGTCGTTTATTAGCCCGATTTGAAGAGAAAGGTCTTGTACAAAAAGAGCGTTCCGCTACAGATGCTAGACAGCGTATCCTAAAACTTACTCCAGAAGGAGAAAAAGCTTTTTCTCAACTCAATGAACGTTCATACAATGAAATAGCTGAACTCCTTGGAGAATTGTCGGAAAGTGAACAACAACAATTAATTAACGCTATGACAACAGTTGAAGGATTGCTCAATAAGAAGGAGAGTCTTAAATATTCAGGACCATATTTTCTTCGTCAACATGAACCCGGTGATATGGGGTGGGTTGTTCAACAACATGGTATCTTATATTCAAAGGAATATGGATGGGACCAGAGTTTTGAAGCACTTGTATCTCAAATTGTAGCTGATTTTTAAATAACTATAACCCAAAGCGAGAGCGTTGCTGGATTGCCGAAATGAACGGAGAAATTGTGGGTTCTATTTTTGTTGTAGAAGGAAGTGAAGATACGGCTAAACTTCGTTTACTAATAGTAGACCCAAAAGCTAGAGGGTTAGGACTAGGTTCACAATTAGTTGAAGATTGTATTAACTTTTCTAGACGGGTTGGATATAAGAAACTCGTCCTATGGACGAATAGTGTCCTAAAGGAAGCTCGGCATATTTATCAGAAAAAGGGATTTAAACTTGTAAATGAAGAAAAACATAATAGTTTTGGGCAAGATTTAGTTGGAGAGACATGGGAACTGTTACTTTAGAAAAAAGTTTAAGTCACTTTCATTAAACTATAGGGTTTAATAGTGCAAGAGCATGGGCTGTCATTTAGGCAGCCTCTTTTTATTGTGTTACATGGAAACAATGATAAAATGTGCACTATATCAATGTTTTAGATCGGTTACTATATAAGCCCTCGTCAATTGAATAAGATATAATAAAACAGTGAGGGATAAAATGAAAGTTCACCCTATAACAAGGAGTTTATGAAAATGAGTATGGCAACCTATATTGGTTTAAATTTTCCCGTAAAACTTAATGAATATTATACAGAGGATGAAGTTGAAATTGATTATGTTTTCTCAGATGAAGAAATTCGTAATGTAGTTAAGCAGAAGCATTTTACTACGCCCTATATTTATGAAGTTTCTGAAAAAGGTCATCCTATTTGGCAAATGAATGAATATCAAAAGATTCATTCTCCACATAACTACGAGAAATCCAAAAAGACTTTTCTCTATTTATGTCACCTACTAAAAGAGTTGCTTCCGAAAGGTGATTATTGTGAAATCTATATTTGTTGGTTAGGTGAAGAAGAGGAAGAGCGTGAGGATGATTTGAAAATTGATTTAAATAATCTACAAATTGAAACAATAGATATTTATGAAAAATGCTTTATCAGAATAGAAAACTAAAGGGCTTAACTCAAAATAAGATTAGCATTCTTTTGTTTAACTTACTAAACTACCATGAAAATAAACTTCTGTAACTTAGGAAAAACGGCAATACTAAAGAAGACGCACTCATTCATTTTAAAAAAAAAGGGGAGAGCGCCTGTTTCGTTGGTACTATTTGAAGTAATGGACTGGATCAAGAGGCTTCTGATTCTGACAATGATACGGTGTAACCTAAACTCTCAAGTCTGCGCAGCGAATGTCGAACAATGGATTGCTCTCTTTGCTTATCAAAGTAATCTTCGCCTAGATCTACATACATCTTTTTACGGATTAAGAGATAATAAGAGATACGTAACATGGCGTGAGCGACGACAATTCCTGCTCGTTTCCTGCCTTTGCGCGATGCTGTACGCCTATACAGTGCGCCAAGGTAGTTTTTGGATCCTCTCACTGAATGAGCTGCTTCTGTTAATGCCGATCTCAGATACTTGTTCCCTTTTCTGGTTTTAGAAGACTTCCTTTTACCAGCACTCTCGTTCTGTCCAGGTACAAGACCTGCCCACGAACACATGTGAGCCGCACTTGGAAACTGCTGCTTTACATCAGTTCCAACCTCAGATAAGATTTGTTCGGCCATTCGAGTAGCGATTCCAGGAATAGAATCTAGCCTATCTATATCCTCTTGATAGGAGCTGACTCTTTTAGCTACTTCTTGATCAAGCTTCTCAATTTCCTCACTTAAAAAATCAATATGCTTTATAATCGTTTTTAACATTAGCCGTTGATTTGGACTTATATAACCTCGAAGAGCGAGTTCAAGATCATCCTTTTTTCGTTTTAATGTACGTTGAGCCAAGTTTGCTAGTTTTTCAGGATCGTCTTCACCTTCGGCTATGGCACGAAGCATATTTTTAGATGAAACCCCCATGATATCTGATATAACAGAACCTAGTTTAATATTAGCTCCTTCTAGCACTTTTTGGATCCGATTATGTTGTCTTGCACGTTCCTCAATGATGCTCCGACGATAACGAACGAGCTCCCGTAATTCTCGTTGGTTTCGATCAGGGATAAAACTTGCTTTTAACAATCCATGGCGAAGCAGTTTTGCAATCCATTCGGCATCATTTACATCAGATTTACGTCCAGGAACCGCTTTGATGTGTTGGGCATTGACCACTAAAAACACAATGTCTTCACTCTCAAGTAAATTCACGATTGGCTTCCAATATGCACTTGTACTCTCCATGGCAACGTGTGTACACCCATGTTCCTTAATCCAGTCTAGTAGTTTCAACAAAAACACTGTTTTCGTTGAAAATGATTGAATCTCCTTTCCTTTTGGGGTGATAATACATGCAGTAATAGAATCTTTATGAACATCCATCCCGCATGCTCGTTCAATGATTACATCCATTGTAATCTTCCTTTCTACGACTTAATATGGAGGCTGTCGCAACAACCAGAATAGGATTAATCTACCATGAGTGCTTCCGCAAGGGAGCAACAGTCAGTGGTGCACCGTGGTCGAAGGAGTCAGACTAACGGAAGGGTTCTTCTAGCGCCATAGTTTATCGACCTTCCTCTTCCAGCCGTAGAAACAGTATTGACGGTTTTTAACCATTTTCATTCTCTGTGTGCAGCGCCGATTTTGCGCTGCATGGATGGCTAACGGGTGGCTTTAGTACAATAAGCAACAATAATTTAAAAAATGAAAAACGCCCTAAAGCTAAGGGCGTAGTAATAAAATAAAAATGTTATGTTATTAACAATTTAATTATTGAGATCAAAAAGACCTGGGGCATGCTCATTTGGCATATCAGGCATTTCAGGAACCGGATAGCCTTGTGGTGGATTAATGACTGATAACTCTCCGCCATTTCTGCTTGGAGTAGTACCCTGAAAGATTTCACCGATTCTCGTATCATCTAGGCGGAAATTGAATTGTGCATTATGGAAGCCCATATCCACATATTTACGGCATTCTGGGTATTTGTTTAAATCATAATTTGGAATCGGAAAAAGTTTTCCCCAATCAACACCCATTGTTTCTAATGCTTTGGCGAATGCATTTTGATGGGCATTATCCCGTACAATCAAGAAAGCGATTGTTTCCCTTAACGTTTTATTGTTGCTCATCTCGTAAATTCTTGACTTCTGAAGAACACCAGTGGATTCTAGTACAACATTATTAAGTAGATTTGCTACAAGGTTTCCGTGGTCATATACCCATGAACCATTCCATGGATTGCCGCCTGCATCAACTGGTAGGGAAGATTTAGCACCCATAATATAATGGTGAGGGTTTGCGCCAGATTGTATGACATCATCTAATGGAGCAGCATCAGATGCCTGATTTCCTGGCATATCTCCGCCGGATTCGTTTAAAAGTTGGTTAATTGTCGTTTGAACGAGCTCCACGTGACTAAGTTCTTCAAGAAATATCCCTCTTATTAGGTCACGATATTGTTTCGCTTTACCCCTGAAATTGGCACTTTGGAATGAGAATTGCATCAGAGTTCTCATTTCACCAAATTGACCCCCAAGCGCTTCTTGGAGAACTTTTGCAGCATGAGGATCTGGTTTATCAGGCACAATCATATTAATTAAGTCTTCTTTATAAAAATACATATTACCTACCATCCACCTTCCAAATTAATTCTAATATATATTGCCAAATTGATATGATTAATATTCCATGAAGATATAGGAAAAAAAGATTAACACATGGAATCAATGGGTTGTTTATCAAAAGGGTAGCGGTGCTTATTAAACAAGGCATCCTTCCATTGTTCTAAGAATGGAAGGATTAGTGAAACAGGAGATCCGTTCAACAATTCCTTCTATAATTGTTGTTATAACAGAATGTTTATAGTGGGGTGAGTTAATGAAAAAGTATTTATTCCGTTCTATTCTTGTTTTACTAATCGTAATAGGACTCCTATTTATATTTATAGAGTTAAATAAGGATGAAACATTTACAATTGTACAAAAGGAAGCGGAAATAGGAGTTTTGATTGAAAGCAATAAGCTATTAAATCCAAGCTATAAACGAGCAATTTTAGGTTTGAAGAATGTACAAATAGTGAAAGCGACAGGTGACGAAATAGATTTTAGTGAGTTAGAGATAGGAGACAATATAAAAGTTGATTGGCGGGGTTTCCAGTTACCCAGAAGTATACGGATCCTTCAGGTGAGAGGGTATTAGGTGATTATCGCTGGGTGAATAATCAACAATGGCTCATCATTGGAGAAATAACAAATGGGGATATATTAATGCCTATTTTTAGTATGGCTTCAGCATTATCCACGGTCATTGTCTTAGTATTACTGATCGGCTTTTTCATCATGATTTGGATTTCAAATCATATAGAGCATCCCATTCGTAAAGTGTTAGAAGGAACGCGGATGGTAGGTAAAGGTCATTTTGATTTTCAACTAGAAACCAGTACGTTTAAAAGCCAATCCTCAGAACTAAGAGAACTTGGAAGTAATTTCAATAGTATGACTGGCTTAATTCAAAAATACATAATGAATTTAAGAAACAGTGAAGAGCGGTATCGGTTAATCCTAGAATATTCAAGTGATATGATTACCGTCCATGACCCTAGTGGGAAGTATCTTTATGTTTCCAAATCCGCAAAAGAAATTTTACAATATGAAGAAGATGAAATGCATGGGCAAGACATTTATCACTTTATTCATCCTGATGATGTTGAGTACATCAAAAACAATCATGACATTCTTTTGACGACTGGTTTTGTCGTTTCAACATATCGAATGAGGAGAAAGGATGGGGAGTATATATGGTTTGAGTCCTCAATAAGAGTTTTACAGGATCAACAAAATGAAGTGGATCAATTGATTGTGGTGTCACGGAATATCTCGGAACGCAAAAAAGTGGAACAACAATTAAGGGACGCAAACAAAGTATTGCAACAGCTGTCTACAAAAGATAGCTTAACGAATGTTGGCAATCGGCGTTACTTTGATGAAAAACTACATGACGAATGGCACCGATCATTAAGAAACGGTGCACCACTTACCCTTATTATGCTAGATATTGATTATTTCAAAGCATATAACGATCACTCTGGTCATCCTGGTGGGGACGAGTGTTTAAGGAAAGTTGCTGCTGCTATTCAAAAGACAACTTTGCGTTCCGGGGATGTGGTGTGTCGGTATGGGGGAGAAGAGTTTGTAGTCATACTACCGAACACGGATGAAAGAGGTGCAAGTTTAGTCGCTGAAAACATTCGAAATACGGTCGAGGCATTGAGAATCCCGCATAAGCAATCCGAGATCAGCGACATTGTCACCGTCAGTTTAGGAACAACAACAGTAGTCCCAAACCGAAATATGGAAATGAACCATTTGTTCAATTAGCAGATAAGGCTTTATATGAAGCGAACCAGTGTGGAAGGAAGCGATTTTGTTCGTTTTGCAGTTAATTGAGGTAAAAGTATTATAGAAAAGGCTTAGAGATTAATTTTCTCTAAGCCTTTTTAACCTTTGGAACCAGTATCACGTTATAAGAAACCACTAGTTTCACTCCAATGTCCATCATTTCAATCTTTCCTATTAATTCTTCTATCACCTTACCTTAGTGCGTCACCTTGACTATCTGTTAATTTACCAACGATGGAGTCTATTTATTAATTTGACATTTACTAATAATTAGCATTTTTTAAAACTAGCTTAATACTAGTTTTACAATTTATTTATACACTAGGTGTTGTAGTTAAGACTACAAATTGATTGATTTTGAAAGAAGTCATCACACGCAAAGGGAGGGTTTAAATGTTAGATGAAGTAAAAGTGATTGGTTTTGATCTCGGCTATACGCTAGCTTTTAACCATCGTGAAGATACGTATTTAGCATTTGCAAAAGAAAATAAAACCGAGTTAAGACGAAGAGAAGTAGAAATCGCCTTTCATTTAGCTGATAAAACATTTATGCGGCAGTATCCAGGAGCGCTTGGAAAACGGGCTGAAACGTATTTTCCGTGGTATTTGGGTGTGGTAAATTATCACCTTCAATGCAGATTCGATATTGAGAGACAGTATGAGTTTTTCAAGAGCCAGCGCAAAGGTTGGTCACCTTTTCCGTGGAGCCAACCTATACTAGAAGAATTACAAAACAAAGGATATCGACTAGCATTGCTGTCAAATTGGGATGAAAGCTGTAGGGATGTTCTTAGTCAATTAAGCTTAGAGCGTTATTTTGAAGAAATCATCGTTTCTTCGGAACAAGGGATTGAAAAACCGGACCCGCGCATCTTTACAAGATTAATAGAAAAGATGAATTGTAAACCAGAGGAGCTGCTATATGTCGGTGATAATTACTACGATGATGTAGTCGGTTCGAAAAAGATAGGTGCACAATCAATCTTAATTAATCGCTTTGGTCGTCTGGGAATTGAGGAACTAGGTTCTATACCAGTAATTGAAAAGACAGATTCGCTCCTTAGCTTACTGCAAGAAGGTGAAACACTTCATGACATTTGCTATTCAAGATGAACGATCAGATAAGACATTAGAAGAACGAATTGATCGACATTATAAAAAGCTAAGTCCATCGCAAAAGAAAGCAGCTGAATGGATGAGGAGAAATCTTCAACAAACGGCATTATCGACTGCAAAAAAAGTGGGTGAGGAGGCATTGGTCAGTGAAGCGACCGTCCATCGTTTGGTGCATGTGTTGGGCTACAAAGGATTTCAAGATATGAAGAGTCATCTGCAAGAAAGCTTTATTGCGGATCGGACCGTTTTACGCTTTGAATACTCTAATGAGGCCACCAATGATTTATCGTGGATCCAACAGGCTGTTCAATTAGAATGTGTAAACTTAAGAGGATCTTTTACGGGTGAATTAGAAGAAGCGATCCGAGAGGCAGCTACTAAGATTCTCTACTCTAAAAACCGTTATGTTGTAGGTTGGCGTGCAGGTTTATCCGTTTCCACCTCCTTGAGCTATCTACTTAACCTTATAATAGGTGATACGCAACTTCTTCCTGCTGGTGGGGAGCTTAGTGAGAAATTAGCTTACATATCTGAAGAGGATCTCATTATTGCCATTGGATTTCCGCGATATTGCAAAGTAACAAGGCAAGCTGTTGAGCAAGCCAAAGAAAACGGCGCAACAAGTATTGTTTTTACCGATACACCAATTTCACCGTTCTATCCAATAGCAGATGTTGCACTATTGGCGAATACCCAATCGAGTGGTTTCTTTGACTCTTATGTAACGCCATTATTAATCAGTCAATTATTAATTCAAGAAATCGGCCGTCAAGCTCCAGAACAAGTAAAACGTAATTTGAAAAAGCAAGAAGAGCTCTTTAGAAAATTGTGTGTCATTTAATTCATAAAACTTGAGGAGGCTTTATATATGAACCGTAAAAATTCCTTTTTCCTAGCATGTCTGGTTACTTTACTGAGTTTGGTTTTATTTGCTTGTAACGCCAATGAGTCATCGGTTGAGACAGAACAGACAAGTGAAAACACAGATACAGAACCGACAACAGAAGAAGCAATCAATGAGGAGGATCATCATTTAGTTTATGCGATCGCTAATGATGTAGACGGACTGGACCCGCATCGTACCGTATCAGCCTCTACTTTCCAAGTGTCCAACAATATTTTTGATACGTTAATCGGAGTAACTCCTGATGGGGAACTTATTCCAAGATTATCAACGAGCTGGAACTTTAGCGAAGATGGATTAGAGTGGACTTTTACCATCAAAGAAGGGGTTATGTTTCATAATGGTGAGTCCCTTTCGGCTAGCGATGTCGTTTATTCTTTTGAGCGACTTTTAAGTGAAGAAAGCCCAAGGGCAAATGATTATGCCAATATTGAAGAAGTGAGCAAAGAAGATGATCAAACGGTTAAATTTACATTGAAGAATCAAGATGCTACATTTATTTCCTCATTGGCTATGCCTTGGACAGCAGTTGTACCAGAAGGTGCTGGTGATGAATTAAAGAGCACACCGATCGGCTCTGGACCATATCAGCTTGAGAAATGGAATCCGCAACAATCGGTTGTGTTAACTAGATTTGATGGCTACCATGGTGAGAAAAAACCACAGATTCAAAAGGTAACAATGGAAATCATCCCTGAAAGTTCAACTCTATTAGCAAATCTAGAAGCGGGACAAATTGATATCGGTGGAATTGGTGGAGAAAATGTAGACCAAATTGAGAGAAATGCAAACTTAGAAGTATTTATGTCTCCGCAAAATAATGTTCAAATCTTAGCCATGAACAATGAACGTGAGCCATTAAACGATATTCGTGTGAGACAAGCGATCTCTTTAGCGATTAATAAAGAGGAAGTCATTACTGGCGCAAACTGGGGATTTGGAGAAGAGATCGGAAGCCATATGGCACCAACAAGCCCTTACTTCATCGACTTGAAGAATGTTTTACCTAACAATGTAGAAGAAGCGAAAAAGTTACTAGAAGAAGCAGGATACTCTGACGGATTTTCTGTATCCTTAGCTCTTCCTGAAACGTTTCGAATTCATGTTGATGCTGGTCAAATCATTGCCGATCAATTAAAACAAATTGGAATTGATGCAAAAATTGAAATGGTAGAGTGGGGAAGTTGGTTAGAAAACGTATATACGAACAGAGAATACGATATGACGATTATCGCTCATACTGGAAGACTAGACCCAGATGCGATGTTAGCTAGATACCAAATTGAGTCAGGAGAAAACTACTTTAACTATGTGAATGAAGAAGTAGATACAGCAATCAAAACAGCAAAGACCGTTCAGGATGAGCAAGAAAGAAAGAGTCATTATGACTTCATTCAAGAAACATTAGCAACAGAAGTACCCGCTGTATATATTCAAGCTCCATACACTTTAATGGCAGTTAAGTCTGAAATCAAAGGACTAGAAGTGTTTCCAATTGACATTATTGAATTGAAAAATCTCTACATTGAAAAATAGAAGAAAAAGGAAGGTTTTCCATGGGTTTTTACATTCTTAGACGATTAAGCTCTTCCTTCATATTAATCTTTATCGTTTCACTCATCACGTTTATGGTTCTTATGTGGTTACCTGGGGATGCTGTGCATGTCATGTTAGGAACGGAGGCTTCTCACGATACAGCTGAGAAGCTCCGGGCCCACCTAGGTCTCGATCGACTATGGTATTTACAATATGGTGAGTGGTTAATCAATATATTCCAAGGTGACTTTGGTACCTCTATGTTATATGGCCAACCCGTTCAAGAGTTACTTCTTGAAAGACTTTGGATTAGTTTATCGCTTGCTTTCTATGCTTTTATCCTAACACTCATTTTTGCGTTTCCTTTAGGTGTGTTAGCGGCAGTAAAAAAGAATAGTATAGTCGATCGCCTCATACAAGGAAGTGTTCAAATAGGTTTGGCGGTACCGGCCTTCTGGTTTGCGATCCTGTTAGTATTAGTATTTGCAGTCTATTTTCCTATTTTTCCACCAAGTGGATATTTACCTATTTCAGAAGGCATTGGACCACATTTGAAGTCCGTCCTATTACCGTCTATATCGCTAGCTATAGTAGAAGCAGCTGTTTTAATTCGTATGATACGTGGGTCACTACTATCGGTCTTGAAAGAAGATTATATTACGTTTGCTAGAACAAAAGGTTTATCTCCTTTTCAAATCTATTTTAAATATGCCTTAAAAAAAGGAATGATCTGGCCATTAACCTTAATGGGTATGCAAGTGATGAGTTTGGTGTCAGGAGTCATCATCATTGAAAATATCTTTGCGATCCCAGGGCTGGGAAGACTTTTATTAATTGCTGTTCAACAGCGGGATTTAATGCTTATTCAAGGGGTAGTTGTGGTGATGTCTATGATTGTTATTATCGTAAATTTAGTCGTCGACTTACTTTATTCGTATATGGACCCTCGAATTAAGTTACATGCTGTAAAGGAGGGACAATAAGGTGCGGTCATTTGTATTCGGTTTAAGTTTATTTTTTTTACTCGTATGTATGGCGGTTCTGTCACAGTTACCGTTTGTACCTGATCCTAATGCAATGAATATTTCCAATCGCTTTGATCATCCGTCGACTACACATTGGCTCGGTACGGACCAGTTTGGGCGAGATATTTTTAGCAGAATCCTTCATGCTTCAGGTATTGCCTTAGCTGTAAGTGTTGGGGCTGTATCGATCGGCATGATCATCGGGTGTTTGTTAGGGGCTATTGCCGGAAGTACAAAAGGTATCGTCAGTACACTCATCATGAGAACGATGGATGGCATGTTTTCTTTTCCTAATTTATTACTTGCTTTAACCATTGTCGTGGCCTTAGGTGTAGGAGCCATCAATGCCCTGATCGCGATAGCTTTGTTTAATATTCCACTCTTTGCCAGACTGATGTATGGGTTTATTTTAGAAGCTAATGAATATGGTCATGTAAAAGCTGCGAGAACGTATGGTGCGAGTAGAAAGCGAATTTTATTCATTCATATGATCCCATCAGCGTTACCAAGGATCGTTATTCAAGTGACGACGAGTATGGGTGGAGCTATTTTAGCTGAAGCAGCTTTGTCATTTCTAGGTTTAGGCGTACAACCACCTCACCCAAGTTGGGGGAATATGTTGAGTGAGTCTCAAAGTTTCCTCTCCATGGCCCCGTGGTATCCTGTTATTTCAGGCGTGGCGATACTAATCGCTGTAATGGGCTTTAACTTAATGGGAGATGGATTACGTGAAATGGAAGGGGATGCTAGTTAATGTTGGAGCTTAAAGATGTAACGGTTGAACTTAAACGTAATAAGCAGTCCGTTCCAATTGTTCAGTCCGTTAACTTCGAATTGAAACGTGGAGAAATCTTAGGAATGATCGGCGAGTCAGGATCTGGAAAATCGATGACCGCAAAAGCAATACTAGATATCCTTCCATCCCAAGCATTTGTCTCAAAAGGGGATATAATGTTTGAGGGAAAATCTTTATTAAATCTGACTAAAAAAGAATGGAGACGTTGGTACGGAAAAGAAATTTCAGTGATCATGCAAAATACGACTGAGAATTTAAACCCTGTCATGAAAATAGGTCCTCAAATGCTCGATACTTACTTGGTTCATCACAAGGTTTCAAAGAAAAAAGGGAAAGAACGGGTAATCGAAGTTTTAGATCAAGTCGGCATTAGGGACACAGCGAAAGTATTTGATAGTTACCCTCATGAGTTAAGTGGTGGAATGAAACAACGAGTAGTGATAGGAATTGCGATTATCAATCATCCAAAAGTGATTATTGCAGATGAGCCAACGACGGCTCTGGATGCTACCATTTGTAAACAAATTTTAGATTTATTAATGAAGCTAAGAGATGAGTTAGGAATTGCGATCTTGTTTATCAGTCATGATATCCATGTCATAGAATACATATCCGATTCTCTTTTTGTTTTATATGGTGGCCTCCCGCTTGAAAAAGGACCGAGTCAAGCTGTTTTATCATCACCGTTACATCCTTATACTGAAGCTTTACTACATGCTGTACCAAGTGTGAAGGAAAAGAAATCGGTTCAAGGCATTCCAGGAAAGGTCCCGACGTTTGAAGAAAGAGGAACGGGGTGTATTTATAGGGAAAGGTGTCATTATGCAGTTGAAGCATGTCATTTATTACAACCCTCTATGTACATCCATGAGGAGTTAGGAAAGAGAAGGTGTGCTTGCCATGCTCCTTTAATTCATCGTGAAATGCAAAAAGAAACGGAGAGATTTGCATGATTTACACAGTCTCAAACGAAGACCGCGAATACGAACGGAAACCTCTCATTCAGATCAGCGGATTAGAGAAGAGTTACCCGTTGCCTAGGAAAAGATTATTCCAAAAAAAGTCCCAGGTAACGATATTAAAGAATATTAATTTAGAAATTAATACAAATGAAACGGTTGCATTAGTAGGAGAGAGCGGCAGCGGCAAAACCACGTTAGGTGAATGCATTGGAGGTTTGCGTTCCATTCCTCATTCAACCGTTTATTTTAACGGGAAATGTATCAACGAGCTAAAGAAGGAGGAGAGAACGTATTTCCGAAAATCGGTCCAGTTTGTTTTTCAAAATCCTCATAGTTCAGTGAACCCGAGGATGACCGTCTATGACATATTGAGAGAGCCGATTAGTATACACAAGCTAACAAAGACAAAAAAAGAGGAACAAGAAATGATTTTACAGTTGCTAGAGGATGTCGGTTTACCTTCTTCACTATTACACTCCAAAGCTAAGAATTTAAGTGGTGGGCAGTGTCAACGTCTTGCCATTGCACGGGCCATTTCGTTGAAACCACCACTAATTATTTGTGATGAAGCCGTATCAGCATTAGATGTTTCGGTACAAGCGACGATTATTCAATTACTTCAATCGCTTCAGAAAAAGTATGGATTATCCTACTTGTTTATTTCACATGACTTAGGAGTTGTTCGTGCGATAGCCGATCGTGTGGTTGTTTTAAAAAACGGTGAAATCGTGGAAGAGCAACTAAGTGAGGAGTTATTTAATCAACCGAAACATAGCTATACGAAAGAGTTATTATCTTCCGTGCTATAACTAGAAGGAAAGAAAAGAGGTATAAATATGATAAAACTGATTCCATTAGGAGTATGGGGTGGTTATCCAAAGGCTAATTCAGGAACCTCGTCATTTTTATTGAAGTTAGATGATTTTTCATGTTTAATCGATTGCGGCAGCGGAGTTCTTTCTTCTCTACAAAACTACCTACCGTTAGAACAGTTAGATGCAGTTATGGTCAGTCACTATCATTTTGACCATATTGCGGATATCGGCTGCTTACAGTATGCCATGTTAGTGCAATCACAACTAGGGAACCGAAAAAGTGAATTGCCGATTTTTGGCCACGCTAAAGATGAAGAGGCTTTTTCTAAATTATCATTTATGAACTATACGAGGGGCATCCCAATTGAAGAAACGAAAACGTTAATATTAGGGCCATGGAAAGTAACATTCAGTCCTACAATCCATCCCGCTCACTGCTTAGCGATGAAGTTTGAACACGATGGTGTCTCCATTGTTTTTACCGCAGATACCGAGTGGTGTGAAGACCTGGTGTCATTTGCAAAAGGCGCAACGATATTAGTAAGCGAAGCCAACTTATACGAAAGACACATCGGTAAAGTAAAAGGACATATGAGTGGACGCCAAGCTGGAGAACTCGCTCATAAAGCAGGGGTAGGCCAATTGATCTTAACCCACCTGCCACACCATGGGAACTTAGAAGACATCTTAACTGAGGCGAAACAGGCATTTTTAGGGAATGTCGAGATAGCTCAGGTTGGGAAAGCTTATGAGGTTGTGGTAGATGAAAGGGAAGTTACTACAGGATGATAATTTGAAAGAAATGCTTATTCTGTTGAGGAATGAGCATTTTTTTACGTTAATATTTATATGTGATAGGTTAAAAAAATTATAGTCTTGTTTGTGGATTCTAGGGGATGAATTTATTTTCTTTCATTTTCACTATTCATCTTTAGTTCAGTTTGATCATAGTATAAATACATAGGTTTCTAGGGTATATTTTGGGGGAAACTGATCAATAAATGTGGTAAGGGGTGGTAAATAATGGACAAAAATTCAGAAAAATCATATAATAGTGATATTATAAACAATTTGGGAGTGATTAATTTGAGTAATATGGTAACTCCATCTAAATTTTTAAAACCTACAGAAGATAAGAAATTAGTTACACGAAAACCTCAAAATGCGCGAGACTTGCGTAAAATGATCGGGACACGTTCAGCCACTGGTCAAAAATTAGTAGATATTTATAAGCAAGGGAGATAAAGATGCCTATTTTACCTGGAAATTTATTATTAAGTGAACAGTGTGTTACTAATATCATGCAAGCATCTGTTTACGTAGATGCTTGTTTTATTTTGGCTTATTTAGATGAAGATGATGAACGTACAGACAAAGTTGCGAATTTTATAGATAATTGGAGCAATAACCAAATAAAAATGGGAATTAGCTCCCATATTTTTGCGGAAGTTGTAGGCGTTCTTCTTATTAATAAGGTAGAAAGGTCGTTAGCTATCTATACTGATCACACAGATGACATTGAATTATATGGCCTATCTAAACTAAGTGAAGAAGATCAGAGGGATATTCTATCAGTAGAGGCAGCTAAAAATTTATATGAAATTAAAGAATCTATTAAACAAAAAAATAATAATGAAGGTGAAGAACATAAAGTTACCGCTAGAGATATTCTTAAAGTAGGGAAGCGCCATGAAAAGAGGAAGGAACTTTTAGAAATTTTTTATGGGTACTCGCTACAAATGTTTGAAGAATTTATTTATAACATGCAGGAACACTTTAGTATAGAAGTGGAAATTCTTTCTACAGATTACAGTACAATAGAAACTGCATCTCAATATATTAGATTACATAAACTTGAAAGCTATGATGCGATCCATTTAACAATGGCCAAAAAAAATTCTTATGATTACTTTGTTACTCTTGATAAAGATTTTATACAAGACTTTACCGAGTTTGATCAAAATTTTTTAACTAATGTTATATATGTTGCATAAATTACAGGCTCTTTAAGCACTTTTTAAAGAGTCTTTTTAATTGTTAGAAAAAAGCATAATAATACTACTTTTAAAGGTGGATCATGATGGACAATGGGATTTTGGGTACAGTGAAAGGGGTACTAGTAAAATTAAAATCCTTTTTACCAATTAACTTCATTTTACAAAACAAGTTAATTTCGATTATTACGTTATTTTCATCCTCTATTGTATCGTATGTAGCTGGGTATCTTTTTCTATGGGGGTATTACTTTGGAGGAGCAGAAGATTATTCAATATTAACAATGGCTATAAATTATGTTCCTTTAGATCAACCCATTGTTATTATCATAGGTTACTTTTACTTGTTTATAATTGCTATCGTAGCCCTTGCATTATATACGCTTTGGAAGGAAAAATTATCTCTTATCTCTATACTTTTTATGTCTGTATCAGTATTTTTGGCGAATTTAGCACTTGTATTATTCTTTCACGGTGACCCTAATTGGTCATTATATATAGGAATGTTGAAGTTTTTTTTATTACCGTTGATACTAGTATTTGTGTTCTTTTACTTGTACATATTTACTATGCATCCATATTTGGTAATTAGTTTTCTTATATATATATTTGTCCTTTATATAAATCTAACCGTCTTATCAAGAATGACTAATAACGATTTCTTCAATATAATAACAACGAATGAAATTTTTTTATTATTGAATTATTTTGGTTTGCCCTTGACTGTCTTTATCTTAAAGATAAAGACAAATTTTTTAAAGGCTTTAAAGGTTTTTGCTTATTCTTCATGTTTAATTCCATTAATTCCAGTATTAATAATGGCATTAATACCAAACGTAATATTGACAGTATTTTTTAGCATAGTTACATGTACAATTATCGTTTTATTAATAGAATACTTAATTCCTAAAATTAATAACAAAAAACAAAGGAATACATTTGAAAAAAATGATAAACCACTTTACCTTACCAAGCCTTTATTGTCGTGTCTTTTTTTTATAGTCGTATTTTTCAATGTTTTTATAGCAGTGCCCCATCTATTAATCAGAGGTGGAGACTATTTTCAGTCAACCGTTATTGAGCATAAATACCAACAAATAACATATATCTGGAATGGTGAAATGATAGATATTAAAGGTAATATAGTTTCAAATGTTAATAATAAATATTACATCTCGACTGTTGAACAAAAACTATTAATTATACAAACAGATGATATTAGAATTGAAACTAAATAAGAAGCCTATATTTTTCTATTACTTGTTATTGGACAACTCCCTAAAATCATATAGTAGTACAAGAGTTAATTAGGGGGAGAAAAGGATGAATATATTTACAATTGTAGGTTCAATTTTGGTTACGGGTTCTCTAGGTCTTGCAGGATTTGCTTCATACCAATTAATAACAGACAATGCCAATAAAGCAAAAAAGTGATGCTAGACTAAAAAGTGGACACAGATTGTTATAATAAAATTAACTAACAATTTGTGAGGTGCATCCGAATGCCAAAAGGTAAACGTTATGATGAAGAATTCAAGAAAGACACAGTAAAGTATGTGTTAGAAAACCATAAGTCTGTTGCTCAAGTAGCTAGAGAAATGGATCTTAATGAAAACACTTTGTATAACTGGGTGAAAAAATATAGCCACCAACCAGAAATAAAAGCTGCACAAACCTTCGCCACACCAGATGCTGAGGTAAAAGACTTACAAAAGCAACTGCGTGATCTAAAAGAAGAGAATGAAATCTTAAAAAAGGCGATGCACTACTTCGCGAAAAGCCCTCGGTAAAGTATGAATTTATTCATAAGAAACGCTCCCAGTTCCGAGTGGAGAAGATGTGCACAGTTTTGGGAGTTTCTAAGAGTGGCTATTTTAAATGGTTAAGTCGCCCTAAAAGTGACTGTCAGAACAAGCATGAAAAACTAAAGAAATTGATTTTACGTACGCACATTGAATTCAAACAAAGGTATGGCAGTGTCAAAATTACTAAAACGCTAAAGAAGCGTGGTGTGAAAGTCAGTGAACGAACGGTATCCAGAATTATGACCGCAAATAACTGGAAATCCTGCACGGTTAAAAAATATAAAGCGACAACCAACTCAAAACACAAACATCCAGTCAGTGAAAATATACTTAATCGTAAGTTCCAAGTAGATCAGCCTAACCGATTCTGGGTAACTGATATCACTTATATTTCAACCAACGAGGGCTGGTTGTATTTGGCGAGCGTTATGGATCTATATTCTCGTAAGATTGTTGGTTGGGCAATGGATAAAACAATGACGAAAGAGTTAGTTATCAATGCTTTAAAAATGGCTTATAAACGCCAAAGACCCAAACCAGGACTGATTCATCATTCAGATCGTGGTGCTCAGTATGCTTCAAGTGAATATCAAAAACTATTAAACAAGTACAAAATGGTCGGCAGTATGAGTCGTAAAGGTAACTGTTACGATAATGCTTGCATCGAATCTTTTCATGGAATTCTTAAGAGAGAGTTAGTCTATCAAACAAAGTTCAGAACTAGATCCAAAGCAAGAAAATCCATCTTAGAATACGTTGAGTTTTTCTATAATTCAAAACGAATTCATTCTACACTTGATTATCACACACCAATTGAATTCGAGAAAAAGTATCATTTAATAGCAGCATAGAATCTACCTTTCATAAAAAGGGTTAAAGTGCTTTTGGTGGTTACCCCTAAAAGTTAGAGTTTTTATTATGCAGCTGATTGGCTGGGTTGAGTTCGGTATTCTACTGGACTTAAACCAGCCAATTTTCCTTTTGATCGTACATGGTTGTACCAGTAGATATATTCTTCAATCCGTCTTTTTAATTCTTCATAGTTTACTAATTCTTCCCCATAATACATTTCTTGCTTTAAAATACCAAAGAAATTCTCCATCGAAGCATTGTCTGCGCAGGTTGCTTTACGTGACATGCTTTGGAATACTTTATTTTCTTTTAATGTCCTCACCCATTGACTGTGCTGGTAATGCCAGCCTTGATCGGAATGGATGGTGGTGCGATAAGTTGCATGATTATTTATTATCTCTATTGTTTCTTTTAAAGGCTCCATGACAAGGTCTAACGTGGGACGTTTCTTGATTTCAAAAGCAATAATTTCCCCGTTATAAAGGTCAAGAATCGGATTTAAATATAACTTCTCTTCGTCTAGACATTTGAATTCTGTAATGTCGGTTACTAATTTTTGTAGAGGGATAGGTGTGCTAAAGCGGCGGGATAATCTGTTTTTCGCTATTCTTCCAACCTTCCCCTTATAAGAATTGTATTTACGAGATTTCCTCATAAATTTCACACACTTTAACCCCAATTCACGCATTATACGATACACTTTTTTATGGTTTATAGAATGTCCTAACTTCTTTAATTCTTTCGTGATCCGTTTATAACCATAACGTTCATGAAACTTTTTAAATAGTTCCGTAATGATTTTTTTAAATTCTGAGTCCGAATCTTCTCTGTCAAAGTTCCCGACATGATAGTGGTAGGTTGCTTCTGGAATTCCCACGATAAGGAGAATATCTTTTAATCGGAATCCATCTTCTTTGAGTTCGAATGCCACCTTTGCTTGTGCTTTTCGTGGAAGGCATTCTGATTCTCTCGAAAAGCTTTCAACTTTTTTAGGTAAGCATTTTCTAGTCGCAATAATTCATTCTCGCGTTCCAGTTCTTCTTCGCGTGTTAACTTCTTCTCTTCTTTTTTCATTGGTTTATTGGTGTTTTTAGACATAGAAGATCGCCCCTTTAATCTTGGTTTTAGGCCTTCTATCCCTTGTTCATTAAATGTTTTCATCCAACGGTGAATTAATGAAGGATTATTCAATCGAAATTGTTCAGCAGTTTCCTGAAAAGAAGCACCTGTCTCTACCATAAATTGTATCGTATCCATTTTAAATTGAACAGAGTAGGCACCTTTCATTTTTCTTCGCTTTAATCCCTCTATCCCTTTTATTTTATAGGCTCTTACCCAATCTTGTATTGGTGTTTGAGAGGGCATATTGTATTTTTTCGCTAGTGACTTATATCCAAGATTTCCATTTAAATACTCGGTAACAAGCTTTATTTTAAATGCTTCACTATATTTGGCCATAAAAACACCCCCGAGAGTTAGATTTTCTACTCTAACTTTCGGGGGTCGGTACCTTGTGGGACTCTTTTTGTTATTTGTTTTCATTTCTTTATAGTAGTATTAGTAGTGGGTTGAAAGGAGAAAATAAAAATGATCCAATCCTTAATTTAATTTTATGAAATTTATCCACATTTTGTTCATTTAACAGTCGTTATTGTTGTTATTATTTTGGTTATTTCGATTGTTTAAATTTTGTGCATCGTTTTCATTTGCAAATTCAGTATTTGCATTGTCGATATTTAACTCTTGGTTGCTATTGTTATTGTTATTGTTATTGTTATTACGACTACGGTTATTATCGTTTGCCATATGTATCACCTCCTATTGGTTAAGCTACCCTAGGATCTAAAAGTTAATACTTTAAAAAATACACAATTGAGTTCATAAAAAACCAGGAGGAGCTCCTGGTTAAAATGTTTTATTTAATGCTTTATTTGCAAGCTCTACGTCATTTTGTAGCAACTGATCCAAGTTATAGGAAGGATAATAACTTCTTTCATACATATAATTAAAAACTTTAGCGTGCATATCTATACCACGATTTAAGTGTTCCTTTAAAACATTTCGAAGAGCTGGAGTCGCTGTTTCAGTAATTGCAATGGCATAGTTTCTTACACCTGTTTTAAAAAGAGCTAACAAATCCCCAGCATAGAATGGGATGTTATGGTTTCGGTTATTTTCATCATCTTGCTCTTGTCTTGGTGCTAATGGGTAGAACTGTAAAAGTTCACGAATATTATCACTTATACCCTTTATAGCTTGGGTATAGAGTTGTTTTAAAGCAGGATCAGTAATTTCAGGAAATGCTTTTTTTAACTTCAATAATCCTATAGATTGAAAGGCAACTAATTCATGCATATCTAAAGTTTCGTGCCATGCAAGATGTTGCGGTGAGTTAATATGATCCAATTAATTTTCCTCCTAATAATAAAATTTACCTTATTACTTTATTCGGATTAGAAATAATGGGATTTTGTCTAATTATTTTTGGGCAGTTTAAAACAGCTAATAATGTTAGTGAAAAGAACACAACTTAATAATGTGTGCTGAACACAAAATTTTTAATTGTAAAGGAGGTTACTTTATATTGACTAACAATAATAACAATCCATCAGGTCAAACAGGAGCAATGGGGCAGACAAAAACCAATTCTGCAACTTCTGGAGCAAAGGCAGCTAATACTGGATCAGTGGGGGTAGGTGGAAGGAATAAGAAGAAATAAAAGTATTTAAAAAGAGTCGATTAATGTTGTCGACTCTTTTTTTTGTGAATGGATATAATGGCCACTTGCAGAATACTGGTCCTAATGATTTAACAAAAAAAGCCCCAATTCTGAATGGGGACTTGTAAGGAGGAACTCTAGTGGCCTCCTTGAATGAATAACAAAAAGGAGTCGTTATCCTAAGAGGTTTAACGAGGCCAGATTAAACCCACAATTAATAATATGAAACAAACTAAGCCTGATTTATTCATAAAAAAATAATATTTGCCTACTAATGTCCATTTAATAAGCTTTTTTGTTACTCGTTAACGCATCAAATAAATGAAAAAAGAACCCATTTCTGATAAGTTAAAAGTGCGAACCAATAACCATCAGAAAGGATTCTTATAATGGCTACTTTACCGCAATTAACACTTGATTTCAATCGTAAAATTAAATTATCTAATGACGGAGGAGAACTCTCGTCTGATACTGGTGAGTTCCTCTTTAGGGAATTTGATGAAAAGATTGGTTTCTCTAAAACATTGGCTGAACATTTAAACCTGAAAGACAATAGACGTTACTATATTCATTCGAATGAAAACTTAATTCGTCAAAAGATTTATCAAATCATTGCTGGTTATACCGACGATGATGCAGCTGATCAATTGACGAAAGACCCTGTATTTACTCAAATTATTGGTACAGATGCGTTAGCTTCTCAGCCGAGCTTATCTCGTTTCTTTAGACGGTTTGATAGCCAATCTATTGAAGAATTGAATCGAGCCAACCAAGAGCTTATTGACAAAGTGCATCAATTTAGAGAGTCAAAGGTACTTATTATTGATTTAGATTCTACGCATTCCGATACCTACGGAGACCAAGAAGCTGCGGCTTTCAATACTCATTATGGTACCGTTGGTTTTCATCCATTAGTTGCCTTTGACGGAGTAACAGGTGATTTCCTTAAAGCAAAGCTACGACCTGGAAACGTGTATACTTCAAATGGTGTCGTCGATTTTATTCAACCACTCATTGATCATTACAACGAAAAGTTCCCAGAGACAACACCTTTTCTTCGTGGTGATAGTGGGTTTGCGGTCCCAGCTTTGTATGAATTGTGCGAAAAAGAAAGCGTCTATTACGTGATTCGGCTGAAATCAAATGCGAATTTACAACGAATTGCGGATGAACTCCATCCTTCGTCTGTCATTTCCGATGTTTCAAAGGCGGAAATTTATTACGAAGAAACCATCTATCAAGCAAAATCTTGGTCGAAGCCTAGAAAAGTAATTGTCAAGTCAGTACGTCCAGCTGGTGAATTACTGTTTACTCATTCCTTCTTTGTGACAAATTTAGTTGATTCCTTTTCTCCTAAAGCGATCGTTCTTAGTTATCAAAAAAGAGGAACGATGGAGAACTATATCAAGGAAGCCAAGAATGGGTTCGGCTTTGATAAAATGAATAGCCACTCTTACCAAGTAAATGAAGTAAAAATGATGTTAAGTTTGTTGGCTTATAACTTAACGAACTGGTTGCGTACGCTATGTTTTCCAGAAGAACAAAAGACCATGCAAATCGATACCATACGTACACGAATTATTAAAGTTGCCAGTAAATTAGTAAAGTCAGGACGTTCCCTTTACTTTAAACTAGCCTCAAGTTTCGTGTATCAGGAATTCTTTTGGAAAGTACTTCAGCGAGTTCAAAAATTGAAATTCAATTAAAAATGATCAAATAACCAATTTTTAGAAACTACACACCAGACCAAGGGAGTAGTCTGCCTAAAAACAGATATTTTCAAGCAAAACTTTTAAAATCACAACTGAAGTAGCCAAGTTACTATGATTTCACTTTATAATGAAGTAATTTATTGGTTTTTTGAGTTCAATCGTGATTTAACTTCGAAGTATGAATAATTCAGGCTAAGTTTTATGTATAAAATAAAATGGCCCACTCTTCGGAGTGAGAAATAGGACTTTCTTTTTATTGCTAGGTATTTTGGTATGTCAACACTAAATCAAACAATTTTTTAGGGGCTAAGTTTCGATAACTTGCTGGACTTTGATACCCCAGGGCACTGTGCGAACGGATGTTATTGTACCAATTGATATAATCAAACAGTTCAAGTTCTAGGTGGTTAAGGGAATGGAACTGCTCCCCATGAATTAGTTCTGTTTTTAGAATCTTAAATGTCGCTTCTGCCACTGCATTATCATAAGGGTTTCCTTTATCGCTCAATGAACGTTCAATCTCATTTTCACTTAATAATTCATCAATAGCTACGTTTTTAAACTCAGATCCGCGATCTGTATGAAAGAGTTTTACATTCTCTAATGGCCGATTAACCGTTGCGAAGGCGCGTTGAAC